>CAWDBJ010000020.1:0-265689 GCA_963800545.1 uncultured Solirubrobacteraceae bacterium | reverse complement strand
CCCGGCCGCCGCGCGCCAAGCGCGCGCGCTGACCTTCAGCCGCCCGACCTCGGGCGAGGACTTGGCTCAGGCGCGAGCCCGGGGGCGCATCGCCGGCACCTCGTCCCACGAGCGGGTGTTGACGACCGCCTCGGGCCCCAGCCAGGCGCGGCGGGCGGTGGCCACCCCGTAGCGGGCGACCTCGAAGCCGCCGGTTCGATGCGCATCGAGTCGATCACGATCCCGACGCCTGCGCGGGCGGCCGCGCGGGCGTGGACGTCGTTGAGGTCGCGCCGATCAGGGCTGGAGTTGATCTCGAGCATCGTGCCGTCGGCCACAGCCGCCTCGACGATCTCGGGGAAGTCGAAGGTGTAGGGCGCGCGGCGCTCGATCTTGCGGCCCGACAGGTGGCCGATGACATCGACCAGCGGATTGGAGATCGCCCGCACGATCCGGCTGGTCATGTCCGCCGCCGACATCTGAAATGAGGAATGCACGGAGGCGACCACCCAGTCCAGCTCGGCCAGCACCTCGTCGTCGTAGTCCAGCGACCCGTCGGGCAGGATGTTGACCTCCGAGCCGGCCAGCAGCGTGATGCCGCTGACCTCGTCGGTGCCCGAGAGCGCGCGGATCGCCTCGATGTGCCGGCGCAGACCGTCTGACTCGATGCGCACGCCCACCGACGAGGAGTGGTCAGTCACCGCCAGGTACTCATAGCCCGCCTCGCTCGCCGCGCGGCCCATCTCGGCGATCGAGGCCGTGCCGTCGGAGGCGGTCGTGTGGGAGTGCAGGTCCCCGCGCAGATCATCGGCGGTGATCAGCGCCGGCAGCGTCCCGGCGGCCGCCGCTTCGAGCTCGCCGCGGTTCTCGCGCAGCTCGGGCTCGATGTACTGCAGGCCGAGCAGGGCGTAGACCTCCTCCTCGGGCTCGCAGCGGTAGGTCTCGCCGGTCGCGTCGTCCGACACTCCGTACTCGGAGACGTGCAGGCCCTTGCGGACGGCCGCCTCGCGCAGCGCCATGTTGTGCTGCTTGGAGCCGGTGAAGTGCTGCAGCAGGTTGCCGAACTGGTCGGGGGCGACGATCCGCAGGTCGACCTTCAGGCCGGTGTGGGTCCGCAGCCGCACGCCTGCTTCGCCCGGCGTCTGGGCAGACTCCACCAGCTCGAGCGCCGCCGCCGCCTGGGCCAGCGCCAGCGGATCGTGGGCGGTGGCGATGACGTCGAGGTCCTTCACGCTGTCGGTCATCCGGCGCGCCGAGCCGGCCAGCTGCACCCGCTCTGAGGCGGGATGCTCGCGCAGCGCGGCCACCAGCTGCTCGCCGGCGGCCAGCGCGCGGTTGAGCACCGTCCGGCGCCCGCCGCCGTTCTCACCCGCGGCGGCGTCGGCCCGCGCCACTGCCACGGCAGCGAGGATGCTGTCCTCGGCCTTGGGGCCGAAGCCCTTGAGCTCGCGGATCCGGTGAGCGGCGGCCGCCGCCTCGAGCGCATCGAGGGAGTCGATCGACAGCTCTTCGTAGAGCCGGCGCGCCCGCTTGGGGCCCAGGCCGGGCAGCCGCGTGATCTCCAGCAGGCCCGGGGGGAACTTGGCGCGCAGCTTCAGCGCCGCCGGGATGTCGCCGTCATCGGCGAGGGCGAGCACCTTCTCCTGGATGATCGCGCCGACGCCCGGCAGTTCTGTGGCGCGGCCCTCGCGGGCCAGGCCGGTGACGGAGACCGACGCCTCCCGGACGGCCTTGGCGGCGTTGCGATAGGCGACGATGCGATGGATGACCGCGCCGTCGAGCTCGTAGAGATCGCCCAGCTCGTCGAGGGCGGCGGCGATCTCCGTATTCGTCGGATCGGCCATCGCAGGTGTAATCTAGCTCCGCGAAGTCGCTATACTTTTTGAAGTACCGCGAGAAGGAGAACAACATGTCAGGCCCGGTTTCAGACGTAACCGATAACAGCTTCCAAGCGGAGGTCATCGAGTCAGACGTTCCAGTGCTCGTGGACTTCTGGGCACCGTGGTGCGGTCCGTGCCGCCGCGTCTCGCCCGTCGTCGAGGAGATCGCCACCGAGAAGGGCGAGGCCCTGAAGGTGGTCAAGCTCAACATCGACGAGAACCAGCAGACCGCCGTCAAGTTCAACGTCATGTCGATCCCGACGCTGATGCTGTTCAAGAACGGCGAGGTCGCCAAGACCGTGATCGGCGCCTACCCCAAGCGCAAGATCGAAGAGGAGCTCGAGCCCGCGCTCGCGTAGCTCCCGAAGGGCCGCGCACGCTCCGCCGTGACGGAGCGTGTCGCGGGCAGGTCGCGGGTAGCCTTCCCTCACCGATGGGCGCCGACGAGGTCAGACTCGACGCAGACGACCCCCTCGCCCAGCAGCTTGCCGAGGCGCTGACCGCCGGTGACGTCGAGGGCGTCAAGCGGCTCATCGACGAACAGCCGGGGCTCGCCGCCGCGCGTATCGTCGCCACCGGCGAGGCGGCTGGCGGGCGCACCCTGCTGCATGTGTTCGCCGACTACCCCGGGGGCCGCCCGCGCGCCCGCGAGATGGTGGAGATGCTCGTGGAGGCGGGCGCCGACGTCAATGGCCGCCTGGCCGGCTGAGCCCACGAGGAGACGCCATTGCACTGGGCGGCCTCCAACGATGACGTTGCGCTCATCGATGCCCTGCTCGACGCCGGCGCCGATCTCGAAGCGCGCGGGGCGATCATCGGCGGCGGTACCCCGATCGCCGACGCCACCGCGTTCGGCCAGTGGCAGGCCGCTGACCGATCTGCTCGCGCGGGGGGCCGCCACCAACCTCTTCGAGTCCGCGGTCATGGGGCTCAACGACCGCGTCCGCGCCGCGCTGGCGGACTCTCCCTCATCCGAGGACATCACCGAGGCCTTCTGGGGCGCCTGCCATGGCGGTCGTCAGTCCACCGCCTCGGAGCTGCTCGCGCGGGGCGCCGAGCTCAACTGGGTCGGCTACGACGAGCTGACGGCCGTCGACGCCGCGCGAGCGCAGCGGCGCCAACCGGCTGGCCGAGTGGCTGCGCAAGCGCGGCGGCCGCTCCGCCGCCGAGCTGGCCGCCTCATAGACCTCCGCGGCCCCTGCGGTCCCGCTGCGGCCGGGATCAGGCGCCGGCGAGCGCCACGCCGATCTTCAGCGGACGCCCGTCGATGATGACGGGCTCGGCGCCGTCGAGGTCCTCGTAACCGACCGCGGTCGCCAGCGTCTCTCCGGCCAGGTAGGTCTCGTGCTCACGGGCGGCGCCCAGCAGCGCCGGATCGCCGTCAAGGGTCAGCAGGATGCGGTCTGAGACCTCGAGGCCGGCCTCCTGGCGAGCGTTCTGGACGGCCCGGACGATGTCGCGGGCCCACCCCTCGATGCGCAGGGACTCGTCGATCTCGAGCTCGAGCGCCACCGCGTGCGAGCCCTCGCGTTCCACCTGATAGCCCTCGAGCGGCTTCATGGTGACGAGCAGGTCGTCGGTGCCGAGGGGGTGCTCGGTGCCGCCGACGTTGATCGCCACCGCCCCGCCCTCGCGCAGGGTGGCCGCCGCGTGGGCCGGATCGAGTCCGGCGACGGCCGCCGCCACCATCGGCATCTCCTTGCCGAACCGGGGGCCGAGCGTGCGGTAGTTGGGCTTGAGCTCGACCTGGCCGAGCTCGTCGGCCTCGGAGACGAAGCGCAGCTCGCGGACGTTGAGCTCCTCGCGCACGATGGCAGCGAGACGCTCGATCGCCTCGCGCTCGCGGCCGGTGGCGACGACGACGGCGGCCCGCAGCGGCTGGCGGACCTTGAGCTTGGCCTGCCCGCGGGCGGCCAGTCCCAGGCGGACCGTCTCGCGGGCGACGGCCATCGCCGCCTCGAGCTCGGGATCGCGCGGTCCGGCCACCGGGAAGTCGCACAGGTGGACGCTGCGCTCGGAGCCGTCGAGGTTGTCGAAGATCTCGTCGGCGATGAACGGGCAGAAGGGCGCCAGCAGCTGGGCGACCGTCACCAGACACGTCTTCAGGGTCCAGAAGGCGTGCTGGTCGCCGTTCCAGAAGCGCGGGCGCGACCGCCGCACGTACCAGTTGGACAGCTCGTCGACGAACCCCTGGATCGCGCGCCCGCCGCCGGTGGCGTCGAAGTCCTCCAGGCGCTCGCGCACGACCCCGACGGTCTCCTGCAGCCGCGACAGGATCCAGCGTCGAGCTCGTCACCGGGGCTCGGGTCGGCGTCCGTCAACTCGAGCTGGTTGGCGTTGGCGTAGAGGACGTAGAAGCTGTAGGTGTTCCACAGCTGCAGCAGGAACTGGCGGACGGCCTCGCCGATCGTCTCCAGCGAGAAGCGGTAGCCGTCCCACGGGTACTTCGAGGTGAAGAAGTACCAGCGCATGGCATCGGCGCCGTAGCGGTCGATGACCTCCCACGGCTCGACCGTGTTGCCGAGCGACTTGGACATCTTGCGGCCCTGCTCGTCGAGGATCAGGCCGAGGCAGACGACGTTGCGGAAGGAGGACTGGTCGTAGAGCAGGGTGCTGACGGCCAGCAGCGAGTAGAACCAGCCGCGGGTCTGGTCCAGCGCCTCGCACACGAAGTCGGCGGGGAAGCGCTCCTCGAAGTGCTCGAGGTTCTCGTGGGGGGCGTGGAACTGGGCGAACGGCATCGAGCCCGAGTCAAACCAGACGTCGATGACCTCCGGCACGCGATGCATGTCCCCGCCGCAGTTGTCGCAGGTCAGCACGACATCGTCGACGAACGGGCGGTGGGGATCGTCCAGCCGGACGCCTGACTCGGCCTCGAGCTCGTCCAGCGAGCCCATCACCTTGACGCACCCGTGCTCGCAGCGCCACACCGGCAGCGGCGTGCCCCAGTAGCGCTCGCGCGACAGCGCCCAGTCGACGTTGCCCTCCAGCCAGTTGCCGAAGCGCCCGTGCTTGACGTGGGGCGGATACCAGGTGACGGTCTCGTTGGCGGCCAGCAGCTTGTCCTTGATCTGGCTGGTGGCGATGTACCAGGAGGGCTTGGCGTAGTAGAGCAGCGGGGTCCCGCAGCGCCAGCAGTGCGGATAGGAGTGCTCGTAGTCCTCGGCGCGCAGCAGCCGGTCGCGGGCGCGCAGGTCCTCGACCAGGTCGGGATCGGCGGCCTTGACGTTGCGGCCGGCGTAGGGGCCGATGCGCTCGTCGTAGGTGCCGTCCAGGCGCACGGGGTTGACGACGTTGAGGCCCTCGCGCCTCACCGAGGCGGAAGTCGTCCTCGCCGAAGGCGATCGCGGTGTGGACGAGGCCGGTGCCGTCCTCGCGCGGTCACGAACTCCGCCGGCAGGACCGTGTGGCCCTTGGGCCCGTAGGCGTCGGCGGGGATGTAGGGAAAGGGCGGCTCGTAGGCGGCGCCGACGAGCGCCGAGCCCGGGAACCGCGTCGAGGACCGCCGCGCTCCTCGCCGAGCACCTTCTCGACGAGCCCCTCGGCCAGCACCTCGACGCGACCCTCGAACAGGGCGCGCACGTAGGTGAGCTCCGGGTGGACCGCCACGGCGGCGTTGGAGACGAGCGTCCAGGGCGTCGTCGTCCACACCAGCAGCTCGTCGCCGGCCTGGAGCGGACCGTGGGCCGCGGTGACCGGCAGGCGCACGTAGACCGAGGGGTCGACGACGTCGCTGGTAGGCGTCCGGCTGCCCCAGCTCGTGGCTGGAGAGCGTCGTCTCGTCGCGCGGGCAGTAGGGGACGACCTTGAGCTTCTCGTAGAGCAGGCCCTTCTCGTGGATCGTCTTCAGCGCCCACCACACGGACTCGACGTAGCTGGTGTCGAGCGTCCGGTAGGGGTGGTCGAGATCGACCCAGAAGCCGATGCGCTCCGTCAGCCGGTTCCACTCCTCGACGTGGGAGAGCACCTTCTCGCGGCAGCGGGCGTTGAACTCCGCGATGCCGTATTCCTCGATGTCGGCCTTTGACTGAAAGCCCAGCTCGGCTTCGACGGCCAGCTCCACCGGCAGGCCGTGGCAGTCCCAGCCGGCCTTGCGCTCGACGTAGTGGCCGGTCATCGTCCGAAAGCGCGGGAAGATGTCCTTGAACACGCGGCTGAGCACGTGGTGGGTGCCCGGGTTGCCGTTAGCCGTCGGCGGCCCCTCGTAGAAGCCCCACGGCGGCGCGTCCGCGCGCCGGCGCAGCGACTCGGCGAACACGTCGCGCTCGCGCCAGCGCTCCAGCACCCGCTCCTCCAGCTCGGGGAAGGAGGCGCGCGGATCGACGGGTCGGTGCGGGGCGGCCATGGGCGCTCGATTCTAGGAACGAGCGCCCGCGGCCGCGGGGCGGGCTAGGCGCCGGCGCGCGCCGAGGAGCTGGGTCCGACCTCGCCCAGCGCGGGGGCGGCGGGGCGGACCGAGCGGAGCGTCGAGCTTGGCCAGCAGCGCGTCGCGCGCGGCCAGCGGAGACAGCCCGAGGCGGAAGACGGTGCTCGCGCCGGTGTCCGGCACGGCGCCGCGGTAGTCGAAGACGACGACATCGCGGACGAGCGATCGCACGGCGTAGACGAGCCGGCCGATCGAGTCCAGCGTCACCCGGTGGCCGGTGAGCACCACCGCGCGGGGCTCCAGGGCGCGCAGCGCGCGGCCGAGACGGGGGAGCTCGATCGCCGGGGTGAACGACAGCGTGCGCAGCCCGCCGCGACGCAGGACGACCTCCAGGGCCTGGGCGTAGATCGCGTCGAGATCGCCGGGGGCCGAGGCGTCGAAGATCATCACGCCCTCGCGGCGGGCGGCGGGCGGGGCCAGCCGGCGCTGGGCCGACAGCCAGCCGACGGCGTAGCGCCAGGCGAACTCGTACTCGGCCGTCGTGGCGCCGGGCTCCGACACCGAGGCCACGGCCTCCAGCAGGACCTCCTCGATCGTGCGCTCCACCGAGCGCAGGCCGAGGCTCTCCTCGAGCAGGCGGTTGGCGGCCTCCTCGTCGAAGGCGGAGAAGGCGCCCGAGAGCCGCAGCGGGGTGGACGGCCCCTCGCCGCGCTCGCGCGCCAGCGAGATCGCCGAGGAGACGTTGTGCGTCTCGGCGAGCGTCAGCCGCAGCGCCTCGATCTCGGTCAGCGAGTACTGACGGTGGCCACCGGCCGAGCGATGAGGCTTGGGGAAGCCGTAGCGGCGCTCCCAGCTGCGCAGGGTGTTCGGGCTGATGCCCAGCATCACCGCAGCGGCGTTTGTTCGGATGCCGTTCATGAGGGGAGTTATTGCTTTATCGGCAGGTCTTGGCAAGGATCGCAACCGCTCGTGCACTTTGGTGGACGGCTTGCACCGCAAAGGGGTGCTTCCTGTTCCATCGTAGACCCGCTCCGGGCCCGCTGGGCATGATCGCCGGCGGGTTGACGAGGCTTTGCGAGCTTTAGCTCGTCAATGAGCCCAGCGGGTCACAAGCTGGCCCGACGCGGCATCATTGCCGCGTGGGGGCTGGCCGCGGCGACGGCTGCTCGCCCTCGAGCAGCTCGATGATCTGGCGCTGGGCGGCCCGGGGCCCGGCGGGCAGGTTGCGCGCGCCGGTGGTCCGCACGCGGATCCGATCCGCCCCCGGCGGTAGACGGCCATCGGCATCGCGCCGGCGGCCAGGCGGACGGCGTAGGCCCAGCGGGCCACCGTGTCGTCATCGAGATGGCAGCCGGCGAGCACCACGAGATCGGGGCGGTGGATGGCCACCGCGTCGCCGATGCCGGCCACCCCGCGGGCCGAGAGGCTGAGCACGTTGATCCCGGCCCGGGCGCAGAAGAGCTCGAGCGAGCGGATGTAGGGGCTGTCGCGGTCCAGTTCGTCGCGGGCGGCGTCGCCGATGAGGATCGACAGCGGGCGGACCGGCGGGGGGCGAGATGGAGCGCGCGGCGCAGCCAGTCCCCGCCCCAGTGAGCGGCGAACGCCCAGCCGGCCGAGTCGAGCGCCGTAGCGGCGGGCGATCTCATCGAGCGTGGGGAGCAGGACCTCTTCGATGGAGCGCTCCACCGAGCGCAGGGCGAGCGCCGCCTCGATCGCCATGTCGGCCCGTTCGCGCTCGTAGGAGACGAGGGCACCGATCAGCGAGTTCGCATCGGCCGCCAACCCTTCACGCGCGCGTGAAACTGCGGAGGAGATCGAGAGTCCCTCCTGCAGCGCATCGCGCAGAGCGGCGATCTCGCCATGCGTGAACAGCCGGTGCTTTCCGGGCGACCGCTGGGGCTTGGGGAAGTCGAATCGACGCTCCCACGCGCGCAGCGTATTCGGGCTGACGTTGAGCAACGCCGCCGCTTCGCTCGTTTTCAGATAGCGCATTTAGTCAGAAAGGTGAAGTCCTGCGTTGCGGAATGCGCCGGTTGGCCTTAAAATTGCACGGGATATTGACCAAAATACTGTGCAAAGCATGAGGAATGTGAGCCCTTTGCCCTCACGTCATCGGTTCCTCAAGTTGTAGCGCAGTTGGACGACCGGAAGGACCGCTTGGCCCGTGAGGATTCGGCGTACCAGCCCCCGGAAGTGTCGACTGGGGAAACTCGGCCTTCCGATTCCGGTCAGGGAAACGGGAGGAGGGTTCATGGGCTTCCGCGGCAACTGATCTCTCCCTGTGACTGGTAGCGGTCATCTATTGGCGCTACCGTCCCACACATGATCGGCCGTCGCGCCGGTGACACGCGGGTATCCCGTGGCGCGACCTGCTTCCGTCTGCGTTCGGCGCTGGCGCGTTTGCGCTGCGGGGTCCATCGCTGGACTCCCCCGACCGCGTAAATTCACTGAGCCTGATCCTGGGTCTTGCTGCGCTCGTCGCGGGGTACCTCGTCGTCGGCGAGAGCGGCGGCGTCGGCGTCTCCGGCTCGTTCATCGTCTGGGTGCTGGCGGCGGCCTTTCTGGGACCGTCGTCAGCCGCCTTGACGTCGCCGTCCTCGCCGAAGCCGCCGCCACCGTCCGGTTGACGACCGCGCTCCGCACCGGTCCGTGTTCGTAGAACCTGCCGCCTTCGGTTCTCCCGGCCGTCGCGCCGGCGGTGATCATCCGAGGCTCTTGCCATGCCATCCCACCAACACCGTCGCCTTCTATCTAGCGGTCGCGCTGGCGGGGGCCGTTGCGCTCCTGCTCAGCTTTTCTCGCGTCGCCGGTCTTGCGCCGTCTGCTCTCCGGAGGCGGAGCAGTGGGGCCCGCGCACCCTGGTCGAGTTCCTGCCGAGCGGCGGGCTGAGCATCCTGCTCGCCCTCGCCGGCGTCGGGATCGACGTTCAAGGTCGGCAACGCCGGCATCGCCTTTGCCCTGGCGGCCGTGTTCGCCTTCTCGTACATGGCCCACCTGCTCGAGCAGTCGCGCCACCGCGCCCAGCAGTACGCTCCCTCTCCTGGGGTGTGCTCGCCGGCCTGATGCGCTCCCTGGACATCCGCGACCAGCGGGCGGCGCGCCACTCGGCGGCGGTGGCGCGCTTCGCGCGCGACATCGCGGCCGAGGTGGGGATGTCGCCCGAGGAGCAGGAGCTGGCCCATACGGCGGGGCTGCTGCACGACATCGGGCGCTTCGCGCTCTCAGACCGGGTCGCCGAGCGCGGGCGGACGCTCACCGAGGATGACTGGGTGGCCATCCAGCGCCATCCCGAGCTCGGCGCGGACATGCTGCGCGACCTTGGCATGTACGGCCCGGTGGCGGAGATCGTGCTCACCCATCATGAGCGAATCGACGGGCGCGGGTATCCCGAGCGGCCTGTACGGCGAGGAGATCCCCGAGATCGCCAAGATCATCTCGATCGCCGAGGTCTACGACACGCTCACCGCCTCAGACACGTACCGGACGCAGATGAGCTCCTTCGAGGCGCTGCGCGAGCTGCGGCGGGTGGCCGGCTCCCAGCTCGACGAGCGCTACGTCGAGGTGCTGGCCGGCCTGCTGACCGGCGAGGGGGTCGACTACCGGCATGCCGACACGGCCGACTTCGACACGGAGCTCAACATGGAGCGGCGCATCCGGGAGGCGTCGAGGCGTAATGAGCCGCGGGGCTGGATGGTCCGCCCGGCAAGGCGGATCGCGCACCTGTGATCGTTCACATCCAAGGGCGTCCATGCCCGAACCTGCCAGCGCTGATGCGTCCCGTCTCCGGGACGCATGAGCATGACCCGCCGCGTCGGCGGCGGCGACGGTGCTCAGCTGACCTTGCGCTCGAGGACCGGGTCGGCTCCCTGCTGCTCCAGCGAACCCAGGAAGGCGTCGATCTGGTCCTGGCTGAACCGACGCTGTCCCCCCGGGGTCCGGTAGGACTGCAGGTAACCCATATCCGACCAGCGCCGAATTGTCCCGAGCGAGACGCCCAGAGTCTGAGCTGCCTGCGACGTGGACAAGCCGAGCGGACTGCCGTTGATTTTCCTCATGAGTGAGGTTTCTGCCGCAAATATGAAGGGTTGAAGAGGCAAGTGCAGGTATTGCACAAATTCCTTGAGGGAAGGTCACCCCGACCCGCGCCTCGATGCCCCGAAACTCAGTCTTCTGTCCATACGCTTGCAGATTGCGGGTCCGCACGCAAGCTCGTCCCGCCGGTGACACGATCCAGCCGTGCGCCTGCGCCTCTACCACCATCATGACGGCGCGCGCGTGGCCTATCGGGAGACGGGGACCGGGCCCCCCGCTGGTGCTGCTGCACTCGCTCGGCCTCACCCATCGCGAGTGGGAGCCGATCGTCGCGCCGCTGTCGATCGCGCTTCCGCGTCGTGCTCCCCGACCTGCCGTTGCACGGCGATTCCGAGGACCGGCCCCGGCACGCCTACTCGCCCGAGTGGCTGGCCGAGGTGATCGCGGGCTTCTGCGCCGAGGCCGGCGGGCCGCGGTGCCAGATCGCCGGCCATGACCTCGGCGCCGAGCTGGCCCTGCTGGCCGTCGTGCCGGGGCCTGCTCGAGCCGGCGCGGCTGGTGCTCATGCCCAACCGCCTGCACCGGCGCGACGAGTTCGCCGCCAAGCGCGCCGCCTGGCGCGCCGTCTGCCGGCTGGCCGCCCTGCCGGGCCTGGACCGCGCCCTCTCCTACGGGGCGACCGTCGTCTTCCGGCCCTCGGTCGGCGAGCGTCTCTCGCAGGACACCCGAGCGGCCCGCGACCTCTTGCGCCATGCCTTCGCCGACGTCGGGGGCAACGGCAACCGGGCGCGCTCGTGGGCGAAGTTCGTGCGCCGCTGGCCGGTCGAGCCCCAGCGCCAGCTGCTGGACGCCTACCCCCGGATGGCGCATGCCGGTCCTGCTGCTGTGGGCCGACGAGGACCTCGCCCACCCCCTCGACGCCGCGCGCGAGGCGCTCGATCTCCTGCCCGACGCGCAGCTGCGCATCCTCCCGCGCACGGGCTTTCTCATCGCCTACGACGATCCGGTCGCCGTGGCCCGCGAGCTCATCGCGTTCTGCGGCGGTCCGTCGTCAGCAGCGAGCGCAGCTGCGCGATGACCGTCAGCGAACCCGCGGTGACGTCCGTGCCGTCGACGCTCGACGATCAGGTCGTGGTCGGGCCAGAAGAAGTCGACGAGGTCGCCGTCGACCATCACGTTGACCCTGGGCTCGGAGACCGGCCTCCCGGTGGCTCGAGCATCATGCGCTCGAGCTCGGACGGGCCACGGCGCGTGGTCGCTGAGGACGTCGAGCACCTCGCAGAGCGCCGTGCGCCGGCCGGCGCTGGCGGCGATCAGCGCGCGCAGCTCCTCGACGTCGAGCGACTGCTGGTGCAGGGCTGTCTCCAGCAGCGTCCGAATGCGCTGGCGGCTCAGGCTCGCGGCGCGATCGAGGAGGGTGCGGGCCAGCGAGGTGACGGGGATGGCGTCGATGACGACGGCGCCGGCGGTCTGACCGCTGTGGCAGCAGATCCCCGGAATGGTGTGGCGCCCAGGGGAGGTGACGTGGCTGTCGCCGGCAGGCGCGCGGGCGAGGTTGTGCAGGGCGGCGGCGTCGCCGTGACTGAGCACCGTGCCTTCGCCGCAGGCCAGCACGGCGGCCATCCAACGCCCGCGCAGGGTCAGCCGGGCGTGGCCGACGGCGTAGACGGCGCGGTGGACGCGGATCAGCCATCCCCGCGCAACGAGCGTGGCGATCGAGCGCTTCGTGTACCCCAGTGCGAGCAGCTGGCCCCACGAGACGACCCCGTGCTGGCGTTCGGCGAGCCGTCGCAGGGGTATGTCATCTGAGGACCCCTGAGCGCACCTGGATTGCGTCACCCCTTGAGGGTGGCGCGCCGCCGGCCGAGCCGTGTGCCAACTCCGCAACAAAGCGGCGGGCGCTAGCGTTCAGCGCAGACCTCAAGAACGCGAAAGGAAGTCATGAGCCTGCAGGAGAAAGAGCAGCTGTGGGGCGGGGAAACGACCAAGGCGATCGGCAACTTCCCGATCTCGGGCGAGACCGTTCCGGTGCCGGTCGTCCGCTGGCTGGCCCAGATCAAGGGCGCCGCGGCGCGCGTCAACGGCGAGCTCGAGCTTCTGGACCGCGACCTGGCCGAGCGCATCGCCGCCGCGGCCGACCGGGTCGCCGCCGGCGAGTTCGATGATCAGTTCCCGATCGACGTCTTCCAGACCGGCTCGGGCACCTCGACGAACATGAACGCCAACGAGGTCATCGCCAACCTGGCCGGGGACGGCGCGCATCCCAACGACCACGTCAACATGGGCCAGTCCTCCAACGACGTGTTCCCCTCGGCGGTGCACCTGGCGGCGCTGGACACCGCGACCAACGGCCTGCTGCCGGCGCTCGAGCGCCTCGAGGCCGCCTTCACCGCCAAGGCGACGGAGTTCGCCGACATCGTCAAGGCCGGGCGCACCCACCTCATGGATGCGGTCCCGGTGACCCTCGGTCAGGAGTTCTCGGGCTATGCGGCGCAGATGCGCCTGGGGGCCCGACGGGTGCGCAACGCGCTGCCGCAGGTCGCCCAGATCCCGCTCGGCGGCACCGCCACCGGCACGGGCCTGAACACCCACGAGCACTTCGCCGAGCGGGTGCGCGCCCGGCTGACGGAGACCACCGGGCCTGGAGATCCGCGCGCCCGAGGACCCCTTCGAGGCCCAGGGCAACCGCGACGCGCTCGTCGAGCTCTCCGGCGCGCTCAAGGTGATCGCCGTCTCCCTGACCAAGATCGCCAACGACCTGGCGATGATGGGCTCCGGCCCGCGCGCCGGCATCGGCGAGCTGCTCCTGCCCGAGCTGCAGAAGGGCTCCTCGATCATGCCCGGCAAGGTCAACCCGGTCCTCCCCGAGGTCGTGCTCCAGGTCTCGGCCCAGGTGATCGGCAACGACGCCGCGGTCACCATCGGCGGCCTGGAGGGCAACTTCGAGCTCAACGTCCGCGTGCCGCTGATCGCCCGCAACCTGCTCGAGTCGATCCGCCTGCTGACCACCACCGCGACCGCGTTCAGCGAGAAGTGCGTCGAGGGCATCCGCGCCAACGAGGACGGCTGCCATCACTCCGCGGAGGCCACCCTGGCCGCCGCCACGGCGCTGAACCCCTACATCGGCTACGACAAGGCGACGGAGATCGTCAAGGAGGCGGCCAACTCGGGGCGGATGCTCCGCGAGGTCGCCTACGAGAAGGGCGTCGACGAGGAGACCTACAACAAGGCGATGGACCTGCACGCCATGGCCCGGCCGCACGGCTGAGCCGCCGGCGGCGCGGCAGGCGGTCGCCCGCTAGGTGGCGACCGTCTCCGCGCCCAGCTCGCGGGAGATGGCGACGTCCACTGAGTAGTCGATCGGCACCACGATCACCGACGGCAGGTCGAGGGTGAGGGCGTGGGTCAGCCGCTGGGAGAACTCGTCGGCCGAGCTGCAGCGCCAGGCCGGGGCCCCGAAGGCCTCGGCGAGCTTGACGAAGTCCGTGGGACCGAAGTCGACGCCGAAGTGGCGGCCGAACTTCTTGTCCTGCTTCCACACGATCGAGCCGAACTGCTGGTTCTCCCAGATGACGTTGACGATCGGCGTCCGCAGGCGAACCGCCGTCTCGAGCTCCTGGCAGTTCATGAGAAAGCCGCCGTCGCCCGACACGGTGACCACCTTGCGGCCCGGGTTCACGAGCTTGGCGGCGATCGCGGTGGGCAGCGCGAAGCCCATCCCGGCCAGGCCGTTGGCGATCAGCACCGTCCCCGGCTCGTGGGCGGGGAAGATCCGCCCGATCCACAGCTTGTGCAGCCCGACATCGGAGACGAGCAGGTCACTGCGGCCGAGGGCGTCGCGGATGTCGGCGAGCACCCGAGGCGGGCGCATCGGGAAGTGCGAGTCGGCGCGGGCGTCGTCGAGGGCGCCGAGGACGAGGCTGCGCAGACGGTCAGACTCGGGCGGGTCGGACTGCTTGCGCGACACCCCCGCGGCCAGGCGGGCGAGCACGTGGGCGATGTCGCCGATCAGCTCGACGGCGGGCATGAAGAACTCGTCGATCTCGGCGGCGACGGTGTCGATCATCACGATCTGCTTGTCGGCGTTGGGGTTCCAGTGCTCAGGGGCGTGCTCGACGAGGTCGTAGCCGACGGCGATGACCACGTCGGCGTCGTCGAAGCCCGCCATCGCGTAGTCGCGCGACTGCAGGCCCACGGTGCCCAGGGCGTGGGGATCCTCGTAGTCGAGCAGGCCCTTGGCCATGAAGGTCTCGGCCACCGGGATCCCGCTGGTGTGGACGAAGGCCCGCAGCGCCCGGCTGGCATGGGTGCGGATGGCGCCGTTGCCGGCGAGGATGATCGGGTTCTCGGCGGCCATGATGATGTCCGTGGCGCGCTGGAGCTCCTTCATCCCCGGCTCGGGCTGAACCGGCGCGTGACGCGGCAACGGGCAGGCGTCCAGCGGGCGGGCCATGACGTCCTCGGGGAGCTCCAGGTGGGTGGACCCGGGCTTCTCGGATTCGGCCACCTTGAACGCCTTGCGCACGACCTCGGGGATGATCTCGGGGCTGGAGACGCGGGCGTTCCACTTCACGACGGGCCGCAGGATCCCGATCAGGTCGATGTACTGGTGCGACTCCTTGTGCATCCGCTCGAGGTCGGACTGGCCGGTCAATGCCACCAACGGCGAGCGGTCCAGGAACGCGTCGGCGACGGCCGTCACCAGGTTGGTGGCGCCCGGGCCCAGTGTGCCCAGGCACACCCCCGCGCGTCCCGTCAGCCGCCCGTAGGCGTCGGCCATGTAGGCCCCGCCCTGCTCATGGCGGACGGGGACGAACTGCACGGCCGAGTCGGCCAGCGACTCGTTGAGGTCCAGCGTCTCCTCGCCCGGAATCCCGAACACGTACTCGACGCCCTCGGCCTCCAGGCACTCCACGAACACATCCGATGCCTTGCGCTCAGCCACGCCGCCACCCTATCTAACCGCGAGCGCCGGCCTCCTCACACGGGCCGGTCATCCCGCGGCGATAGGCTGGCCACCGTGCCCGGGCCGCTGCTCGCCATCGACGGACCGTTCGTCCTCTATCGCTCGTTCTTCGCCCTCCCGGACTCGATCACGGACGGCGACGGCCACCCGGTCAACGCCCTGCTCGGCTCCGTCAACCTCATCCTGCGGATCGCCGCCGACGCGCGGCCGCGGGCGATCGTGGTGTGCTTCGGCGCCGAGGCGGCGCACTACCGCACGGAGCTCTATCCCGACTACCACGCCGCCCGGCCGCCGGTGCCCGACGCCCTGCAGTGGCAGTTCGAGCGCGCTCCCGCGCTCTACGAAGCGCTCGGCTGGATGAGCATGACCTCCGAGACCCTCGAGGCCGACGACCTGCTCGGTTCGCTGGCCGACGCCGAGGCCGATGCCGGCGGACGGGCTCTCATCATGACCGGCGACCGTGACATGTACCAGTGCGCCTCCGAGGCCGTCAGCGTCGTCTATCTCAAGCAGGGCGCCAGCGGCTTTGAGGAGGTCGACCCGGCCGAGGTCCGAAACCGCTACGGGATCGATCCCGCGCTGGTCCCCGACTTCATCGCGCTGCGCGGCGATCCCTCCGACGGCCTTCCCGGCGCTCCGGGGATCGGGGCCAAGACGGCGGCGGCGCTGCTCGAGCGCCACGGCACCCTGGAGGCGGCCATCGCCAACGCCGACCAGGAGCGTCCGCGGACGGCGGCGGCGCTGCGCGACCACGCCGAGAACCTCAAGGCGTTCAAGGAGATCGCGACGCTGCGCACGGAGGAGGTCGACCGGCCAGAGGACCGCGAGACCAACCTCGCCGGCGGCGCCGAGGCGGCTCGCGGCTACGGGATGAACCAGCTGGCCAAGCGCCTCGAGGCCGCCGAGTCGCTCGCCGACCTCTGACTCAGGCGATCGTGACGTCCTGCGAGAGGTAGACGTCCTGGATGGCGTTGAGCAGGTCGATGCCCTCGCTCACCGGTCGCTGGAACGCCTTGCGGCCGCTGATCAGCCCGGTGCCGCCGGCGCGCTTGTTGATGACGGCGGTGCGCACCGCCTCGGCGAGGTCGGACTCCCCCGAGGACGCGCCGCCGCTGTTGATCAGCCCGGCCCGGCCCATGTAGCAGTTGGCGACCTGATAGCGGCAGAGATCGATCGGATGATCTGAGGACAGCTCGGAGTAGACGAGCTTGTTCGTCTTGCCGTAGCTCGAGCCGTTCTGGTTGAGCGCCCCGTAGCCGTTGTTGTTCTCCGGCAGCTTCTGCTTGATGATGTCGGCTTCGATCGTCACCCCCAGATGGTTGGCCTGGCCGGTGAGGTCGGCCGACAGGTGATAGTCAGTGCCGTCGCGCTTGAAGTCCGGGTTGCGCAGATAGCACCACAGCACGGTGAACAGGCCGAGTCGGTGCGCCTCCTCGAAGGCCGCCGAGACCTCCTGCAGCTGGCGCGTGGCCTCGTCGGAGCCGAAGTAGATGGTCGCGCCGACGCCGGCGGCGCCCATGTCCCACGCCCGCTGGACGCTTGCGAACATCACCTGGTCGAACTTGTTGGGGTAGGTGAGCAGCTCGTTGTGGTTGAGCTTGACGATGAAGGGGATCCGGTGGGCGTACCGGCGCGATACGGCGCCCAGCACGCCGAGGGTGGAGGCGACCGCGTTGCAGCCGCCCTCGACGGCCAGCTCGACGATGTTGGCGGGGTCGAAGTAGTCCGGGTTGGGCGCGAAGCTCGCCCCGGCGGAGTGCTCGATGCCCTGGTCGACCGGCAGGATGCTGAGATAGCCGGTGCCCGCCAGGCGCCCGTGATCGAACACCTGGCGCAGGTTGCGCAGGGTGGCCGTGCTGCGGTCCGTGTCGAGCATCACCCGGTCGATGAAGTCCGGTCCCGGCAGGTGCAGGCGCTCGCCGGCGATCGTCTCGCAGCGGTGTTCGAGAAGGTCTGTGGCGTCGTCTCCGAGCAGGTCGGAGATGCGGTCGAGCGTCGGGCCGGCAGTGGTGGCCATGGCGGATTCTCCTTGTCGTCAGTGCTGGTGACGAAGGTACCGCTTACGGCGTGAACTTCACGGTGATCACGTCGCCGTCGGCGACGACGTAGTCGCGGCCCTCGAGGCGCAGCGTGCCCCGTTCGCGGGCGCCCGCGTAACCGCCGGCGTCGCGCAGGGCCTCCCAGCTGACGATCTCGGCGCGGACGAAGCCCCGCTGGATGTCGGAGTGGATCTGCCCGGCGGCGTGCCAGACGGAGAGGCCGCGGCGCAGATGCCAGGACTGCGCCGGCTTGTCCTCGCCGGCGGTGAAGAAGGCGACCAGCTCCAGCAGCGCAAACGCGCCGCGCACGACCGTCTGCAGGGACGACTCGGCGAGACCGAGGTCGTCGCGCATGGCGCCGGCATCCTCGTCGGAGAGCTCGGACAGCTCGGCCTCCAGCCGGGCCGAGACGGCGACCGCCTGGGCCCCCATCGCCGCCGCGTGCTCGGCGATGGCCGCCGGGACCTCGTCGGATCCCTCCTCGACGTTGGCGACGAACAGGACGGGCTTGGCGGTCAGCGGCGAGAGCAGGCTCATGGCGTCTTGCGCCTCGTTGGGCGGCGGGACCGAGCGCGCAGGACGCCCCGCCGAGAGAGCCTCGATGACCTCGCGCAGCCAGCGCTCCTCGGCGATGGCGTGGCGGTCGCCCGACTTGGCCGTCTTGGCCACGCGCTCCACCCGGCGCTCGGCCTGCTCGAGGTCGGCGTAGACGAGCTCGGTCTCGATCGTCTCGATGTCGTGCAGCGGGTCGACGCGGCCCTCGGGGTGCACGACGCCCTCGTCCGCGTGGGCGCGGACGACGTGGACGATGGCATCGGTCTCGCGGATGTTGGCCAGGAACTGGTTGCCCAGACCCTCGCCGCGGTGGGCCCCGGCGACCAGCCCGGCGATGTCGTGGAAGGCGATCGTGTCGTGAACGAGCTTGGAGGCCCGGACCGTCTCGGCGACGACGGCCAGGCGCTCGTCGATCACCGGGACGATCGCCACGTTGGGCTCGATCGTCGTGAAGGGGTAGTTCGCGGCCTCGGCGGCCACGCCCGTCAGCGCCGTGAACAGGGACGACTTGCCCGCGTTGGGCATGCCGACGATCCCCACCTTCATCGGCATGCGGCGGCTCCCAGGGCGGTGCCCAGCAGCGCGCCGGCGACGACGTCTGAGGGATAGTGCACGCCCAGGTAGGGGCGGCTGACCCCGTAGGCGGCGGCGAGCCCGTACAGCGCCTCCGCGGGCATGAGGCCGCGATAGACGCGGGCCGCGGTGAAGGCGGTCGTGGCGTGGGCGGAGGGGAACGACAGCGAGGAGACGGTCGCCGTCAGCGGCGGGAGGCCGGGCAGCCGCGGCCGCGGGCGGCGCACGACCAGCTTGGCGGCGGTGTTGAGCGCGTAGGCGGCGGCCACCGCGCCTGCGCCGCGCAGCCACCGGCGCCGGCGCTCGCCGGGGCCGGCCACCGCCGCGCCCGCGCCACCCAGGACCAGCCACGAGGCGGCATGCTCCCCGCTGCGCGAGAAGGCCGCCACCAGGCGATCGCGCCGTGGGCCGTGGGCCGTGGTACGGGCGAGCAGCAGCAGGCGGTGATCGAGCGTCAAGGCGGACACGGCCTGAGGACTGTAGAAGGGCCTCAGGTGGTCGCGCGTCTCCCGCGACGCGCGACCACCACGACGTCCCTCCTCCTTCTCGCGCCGGCGGACATGCCCGCGGCCATCCCCAGACGGGCGCACGGGCGGGTCGCCACCACCGGCGAAGAAGGTTCCCCTGCCTCCGGCAAACTGGGGTCCCTGATCGCTGCTGCAATGATCCGGGTGTCCGGTGGCCTTCTCAAGGCCGGTACGTTGCGTACCACCGGCTGATCACCCGCTTATGGACGACACGGACAGGACAATCGTTGCGCTGCTACGTGCAGACGCCCGCCGCTCCTACCAGGACATGGGCCGCCACGTCCACCTGTCGGCCCCGGCGGTCAAGCGCCGGGTCGACCGGCTGGAGCGCGACGGGGTGCTGCTCGGCTACACCGCGGTCGTCGAGCCCGAGGCCTTCGGCTGGCACGCCGAGGCGTTCGTCGAGCTCTACTGCGACGGCGACATGCCCGGGGCCGCCATCCGGCGGGCGGTGGAGGGCGAGCCGGGCGTGGTCTCCGCCCACACGGTGGCCGGCGAGGCCAGCGCCCTGCTGCACGTCATGGCGCGCGACACCAAGGACCTGGAAGCCGCCCTGGAGCACATCCGCTCCGCCGACGGCGTCACCCGCACCGTCACCCAGGTCGTGCTCTCGACCCTCTTTCAGCGCTGATGCAGCGCGGTCAGCCGCCGAAGCCGACCCGGTGAGCCTCGGTCTCGACGAGCACGTAGACGATCTTGGAGAGATCCAGCGCGATCGTCGAATCCTCGGCCTTGAGGTCATGCCAGCCGCCGGCCTCCATGGCCTGGCGCAGCGCCGCCAGCTCGCCGGGGACGACGCGGGCGCTCAGCACGGGTCCGCCTGCGAAGCCGATGCTGACCTTCTGGGGCTTTGAGTCATCTGCCATGTCAGTGTCCTTTGGGCTGCACGATTTCAGTGAGCACGCCGCCGGTCGAGGCGGGATGCAGGAATGCCACCTGCGAGCCGCGGATCCCGGTCCGGGGCTCGGAGTCGATCAGTCGCAGGCCCGCGCCGGCGCAGGCGTCGAGCGTCTCCTGGACCGACTCGACCCGGTAGGCGACGTGGTGCAGTCCCTCTCCCCGGCGGGCCAGGAACTTGCCCACGGCGGTGTCCGGCCCCAGCGGCTGGAGCAGCTCGACGTGGGAGTCGCCGACGTCGAGCAGCGACCGCGTCCACGCCCTGCTCGGTCACCGTCTCGCGGTGGACGAGCGTCATCCCGAGCTGGTCGCGGTAGAGCGCCAGCGCGGCGTCGATGTTCTCGACGGCGATGCCGACATGATCGATCGCGGACAGCATGCCGCGCCGAGGATATCGGGGCCGTGCCGGCGGCGGCGACGAGCGCGGCTAACGCGACTTGTCGCGGGGGCGGTCGGGCGGCTCGGTGGCCGAGGCGGCGGCGACCTGCAGGTGGCCGGCCGCCCGGCGCTCGGGAGCCGCCTGGGGCACGCCGCGCATGATCCGGTCGATGTCGCCGCGCTCGATCACCTCGTTGGCCAGCAGGGTGGCCGCCAGCTCGTCGAGCTGCGGGCGGTGGGCGATGATGATCGCCCGGGCGGCGCGCGCCGCCCGGTCGGCGAGCTCGCGGACCTCCTCGTCGCGCACGCGCCGGGTCGACTCCGCCAACCGTCGGCGGCCACCTGCAGCGAGGTGATCTCCGTGCCCATCGCGTAGTCGTGGACCATCGCGTGGGCGATCGCGGCGACCCGCTTGAGATCGTCGCCGGCGCCGGTGGTGATCGAGCCGAAGACGAGCTCCTCCGCGATCCGGCCACCGAGCAGCATCGTCATCAGGTCGAGCAGCTCCTCGCGCGTCTTGAGGTAGCGGTCCTCCTCGGGAAGGTTGAGCGTGTAGCCCAGCGCCTTGCCGCGGGGGACGATCGAGATGCGGTGCACGCGGTCGACCGACGGCAGCAGCTCCCCGCACAGGGCGTGGCCGGCCTCGTGGTAGGCGACGACCGTGCGCTCGTGGTCGGAGAGGGTGCGCCGTGACTGCATGCCGGCCACGACGCGCTCCAGCGCCAGATCGAAGTCGGCCATCTCGACGGTGTTCGGCGTCGCGGCGGGCGGCGAAGATGGCCGCCTCGTTGCAGATGTTGGCCAGGTCGGCGCCGGTCAGCCCCGCCGTCTGGCGGGCGAGCAGCCCGAAGTCCACGCCGTCGGCGATCGGCTTGTTGCGCGAGTGGACCTCGAGGATGCGCTCGCGGCCGCCGACGTCGGGCGGCGAGACGAAGATCTGGCGGTCGAAGCGGCCGGGCCGCAGCAGCGCGGTGTCGAGCTTCTCCAGCAGGTTGGAGGCGGCGATGACGACGACGTCGTGGGTCGAGTCGAAGCCGTCCATCTCCACCAGCAGCTGGTTGAGGGTCTGGTCGCGCTCGCTGGTGCCGACGTCGGTGCCGCGGTGTCCGCCGACGGCATCGAGCTCGTCGATGAACACGATCGCCGGGGCGCGCTTGCGCGCGGAGCGAAACAGCCGGCGGATGCGGGCCGAGCCGACGCCGACGAACATCTCGACGAACGAGGCGGCCGACTGGGAGAAGAAGACCGCGCCGGACTCGTGGGCGACCGCCTTGGCCAGCAGCGTCTTGCCGGTACCCGGCGGGCCGTAGAGCAGGACGCCTCGCGGCACGCGGGCGCCGATGCGGCGAAAGCGCTTGGGATCACGCAGGTAGTCGACGACCTCGCGCAGCTCGTCCTTGGCCTCGTCGGCGCCGGCGATGTCCGCCCAGGCGATCGGCGGAGCGGCGTCGGGCTTGATCTCCTTGGGCCGGGTGCGCGGCATCGTCCGCTTGACGCTGAACAGGCCGACGACCAGCAGCCCCATGAAGATGATCGGCAGCCACGCCTGAAGCCACGAGATGAAATCCGGATAACCGAGGAACAAGGCGAGAATCATGGGGCCGATCCGTTAATCGGCTGCCGCCGCCGATTACTGAACTCGAGCTAGACGCGGGTTGGGCGCGTAGGCCCGGCCGACCTTGGCGCAGGGCCGGCCGTCGAGCAGCACGACGTCGGCGGTGAAGTCGTTGTCGCCGCGGATCAGCGAGGAGCCCACCCCGTAGGCGTCGACGGCCACGCCCTTGGCCTCGAACTCGCGGATGCGCTCGGCGGTGAAGCCACCGGAGGCGACGATCTTGACCTCGCCGTAGCCGGCCCCGTCAAGCGCGCCCCGCACCTTCTCGACCAGCCGCGGGTTGACTCCGGTCGGCGAGAAGCCGCCCATGTCGTCGAACAGCGAGCGGTCGACGAGCTGCTCGGAGGTGTCCAGGCGCACGCCCCACAGCTTCGGGCCGAGCGCCTCGGCGACCTCCAGGGCGGTCCTCACCGAGTCGTTGTCGAAGTCGACGAGCACCGTGATGTTCATGTCGGCGTGGAAGCGCTCGGCGAACTTGACTGCCGCCTTGACCGTGTCGCCGCCGTAGGCGGCGATCAGCCCGTGCGGCACGGTGCCGATCCCGCGTCCGCCCCACCACGACGCCTGGGCGTCGGTGGAGACGCCGATCGCCCCCGCCACGTGCGCGCTCCAGCCATCGCCGGTCTGCACCAGCCAGTGGTCGTGGCGGGCGGGGAAGTAGAAGATCTGCTTGCCGCGGGCGGCCTGCACGACCTCGGAGACGTTGCGCATGATCAGCGAGCGGCGGGCCAGCGAGCCGAGGTAGACCGTCTCCAGGTGGGCGAACAGCGAGTAGTCGCCCTCGATCGTCATCACCGTCTCGCGCGGGGCGATGCGGTCGCCCTCGTGCAGGGCGTGGACGACCAGCTGGTCCCAGCCGTTGACCCACTCGCCGTCGGCCCGGTGCCCGGCGCACGTCTTGAGGATCGCGATCGCCTCGTCGATCCCGCCGAGCACCGAGTCCTGCTTCTGGAACACCTGCATCGTCACGTGGGGGTGCTCGCCCTCGGCCTCGAGCA
Organism: uncultured Solirubrobacteraceae bacterium; assembly: GCA_963800545.1. GTDB lineage: Bacteria > Actinomycetota > Thermoleophilia > Solirubrobacterales > Solirubrobacteraceae > Palsa-465. Next base: position 242,884 of record CAWDBJ010000020.1, on the reverse strand, counting down.
GCTCCTTGGTGAGCACGAAGTAGGCGTCGGAGTAGTAGCCGTCGCGGATACGGTCCACCGGAAGGCGGAAGATCGCCGGGTCCAGCCGAGGTCGGACCGCGGTTGACATGGCGTGAGTCTATTCAGGGCAGGCGGCCTCCGTCCGCGGGGTCCGAGCCACTGGCATCGCCCGGCCGCGGTGTTACGCTCGGCCGGCGATGCTCGCCATCCGGTTCATCTGAGTCCCCCCGCCTGAGCCCGCCCCCTCGCGGGCTCTCCCTGTACCCGCCGTCTCAGATGAGGATGAGCTTTGAGTTCGTACCTGCGCGTCCTGCGCAACCCCGATTTTCGATATCTGTTCCTGGGCCAGTCGGCCAGCGCCTCGGCGACCAGGTCGTGATCGTCGCGCTGGCGCTCTACGTGACCCAGCGCACCGGCTCGCCGGCCGACCTCGGCCTCGTCCTGGCGGCGCAGGCGCTCCCGCTGATCGCGCTGATCCTGTTCGGCGGCGTGTGGGCCGATCGGCTCGAGCGCCAGCGCATCATGATCGTCACCGACGGGGCGCGGGCGCTCCTGCACGCGGTGCTGGCCGTGCTGATCCTCACCGGCGGGGCGAGCGTCCCCGTGATGATCGTCATCGAGGCGCTGTTCGGCGCGGCCCGGGCGTTCTTCAACCCTGCCTACACCGGCCTGCTGCCCCAGACGATCTTCCCGAGCAGGCGCAGGAGGCGCGGGCGCTGTCGTCGCTGACCGCCAACCTGGCGATCCTCCTCGGGCCGGCGCTGGGGACGGCCTGGTGTTCTGGCTGGGCGCCGGCGAGGCGTTCGTCTTCGATGCCGCCACCTTCGTGGTCAGCGCGCTGCTCCTGGCGCGGGTCCATCCGCGCCCCCGGGGCAGCAGGGCGCAGTCCGCAGCGGGCGCCCGTCGATGCTCCAGGAGCTGCGCGTCGGCTGGCGCGAGGTCGCGTCGCGGCCCTGGGTGTGGGTCACGATCGCCGCCTTCACCGGCGCGGTGCTCACCGCCTACGCGCAGTGGTACGCGCTGGCCCCGCTGGTCGCCCGCGACGCCTACGGCGCGACCGGGATCTTCGGCGTGCTCGAGAGCGTCGCCGGCGGGGGCGCCGTGCTCGGATGCGCTGGTGGGGATCCGCTGGCGGCCGCGGCGGCCGATGGTCGCCGGCCTGCTGCTCACCCTGTTCTGGCCGCTTCAGTCGATCGCCTTCGCGCTCGTCAGCCCGCTGGCGATCGTCATCGCCCTGGCTTCATGGCGGGCCTGGGGTTCTCGCTGTTCGAGATCTGGTGGGAGACGGCGCTCGTGCGCCACATCCCGCCGGAGGCGCTGTCGCGGGTGAGCGCCTATGACTGGATGGGCTCGCTGGCGCTGCTGCCCCTCGGCTTCGCCCTCGCCGGTCCGCTGGCCTCTGCCCTGGGGGCCCGGACGGTGCTCGGCGTGGGGGCGGCCGCCGCCCTGGTGATGCTCGCGCTCGCGCTCGTGCCGCGCTCGACCCGCGCGTTGCCTGACACGTCCTCAGCGCGGTCACCCGCGAGCTCTTCCGCGGGGTTACGCCGTAAACGAGGCCTGCGACAGGAACATCTGGCCCGTGGAGGTGGGGTTGACGCCGGTGACCTTCGGCGTGGTCGCCGTCAGGCCCTCGATGAAGTAGGGCACGATCAGCGGCGTCTGCTCGAGCAGCAGCCGCTCGATCTGGCCGGCGAGCCGGCGCTGGGCCGGCAGCTCGACGGCCGCCACGTACTGCTTGACGAGCGTGTCGTAGGCGGGGTTCTTGAAGTGCGCGGCGTTCCAGGATCCCTTGGACTCCAGCGGCGCCTCCAGGAACACGTTGGGCACGCCCGCGGTGGCCGTAGTCGACGAGGCTCAGCTCGCCGTCGAGCCAGTCCGAGTTGCCGAAGGTCGCCTTGCCGTAGTAGTTGCCCTGGTTCTTGACGTTGAGCTTGATCGTGATCCCGATCTTGTGAGCGGCCGCCTGGATCACCTGGGCGAGCTGGGGGATCTCCTGGTAGTCCTCGGTGAACAGGGTCGCCGAGAAGCCGTTGGGATGGCCGGCGGCGCTGAGCAGCTGCTTGGCCTTGGCGAGATCCTGCTTGCGCTGGGGGACCGAGGTGTCCGTCGAGCGGAACACCGGCGCGAACGGCGAGTCGTTGCCGACCTGGCCGTCGCCGACGAGCAGCGCAGAGACCATCGCCGGGCGATCGAGCGACAGCGCCAGCGCCTGGCGGACTCGGGGGTCGTTGAACGGCGCTTGGTCGGTGCGCATCGACAGCTCGCGGTGCTGGGAGGCCTGGAGCTTGATGATCTTGTAGGTCGGGCTGGAGAGCAGCGCCTGGGCGCCGGCCGGCACCAGCTGGGTGATGACATCGACCGAGGAGCCCTGCAGCGCCAGCGTCTCGGCCTGCTGGTTGGCGTAGAAGGAGAAGGAGGTGCTGTCGAGCTTGGCCTTCCCGCCCCACCACTTCGGGTTGGCCACGAAGTTGGCGTGCGACTGCTGGACGTAGCCGCCCGAGCTTGAAGGCTCCCGTCCCGATGAACGTCTTCTGCCAGGACCCGAAGTCCGTCCCCTTGGGGACGATGATGACGTTGTAGTTGTCGGAGGAGACGAGGTAGGGGAAGTTCCCGTTGGGCGCCTTGAGGTGGAAGCGCACGGTCGTCGGGGCCCGCCTTCTGGACGCCGTCGGGCGTCAGCACGCCTCCGAAGGCCGACAGCGCGTTGGCGGCGCTCTTGGGGTCGCAATTGGCCTTGAAGGTGTAGACGACGTCGTCGGCGGTCATCGCCCGGCCGTCGTGGAAGGTCACGCCCTTGCGCAGCTCGAACGTCCAGACCGAGGCATCGTGGTTGGGCTTCCAGCTGGTCGCGAGCATCGGGTCCAGCCGCAGCGCGCGGTTGTTGGAGTAGATGAGGAACTCGCCGGTCTGCTGGAGCATCACCAAGCCGCCCTCGTCGGCGATCGTCATCGGGTTGATCGCGGCCGCCGGTGTGACCGAGGCGACGCGGAGCGTGCCCCCCTGCTTGGCCGGGGCGGTCGAGGTGTTGCTGGTGGAGCCGGCGGTCGAGTTGGCGTTGCCGCAGGCGCTGAGGATCACGCCCACCAGCGGTGCCGACAGGCCGATGACGCTGCCGCGGCGGACGAACTCGCGGCGGCTGACACGGCCGGCCAGCAGCTCGTCGATGTGATGGCTGGCGATCTCTGTCTGCTGGGAACGGATCGCGTCGAGGCGCCGCCGGGCATCGGTCATGGCGGGTCCTTTCCAGGGAGCTGGTCCAGATCGCCGTGGCGACTAGCCGAGCAGCTCGGAGACGAGGTCGAAGTAGCAGGCGGTGGCGAACCCGAGATCGCGCACGTCGATGCGCTCGTCGGCGTTGTGCATCAGCGGGGTGGCCTCCAGCAGCGACTGATGGCGCATCGGGAAGAAGCCGTAGGCGACGCACTCCGGGAAACGCATCGCGAAACCACTTGGAGTCCGAGAAGCCCTGGAGGATCAGCGGCACGGTGCTGGCGCCCGGGTCCGCGTCCTCGATCCAGCGCGTGATCGCCGACATCAGCGGGCTGGCGATCGGCGACTGGTTGCCGGTCGTGCGCTCGGTGAAGTCGATCCGCAGGTCGCCGGAGAGCTCGCCGAGCACCTCGGCGATCCGCTCGCGGGCCGCCTCCTCGCCGAGCCCGGGCGGCACCCGGCAGTCGATCCGCAGCTGAGCGCGCGACGGGATGACGTTGATCTTGGTCGACGCCGAGGCCATCGTCGGTGTCAGCGTGACCCCGAACATCGGCTCAAACAGCGTCCGCAGGCCGGGCTCCTCGTCGGCGATCGCCCGCAGCGCCGCGCCGGGGTCGGCGGCGTCGAAGCCGAGGCCGCGCCAGCAGGGCGGCCGGGGCCTCGGTGACCGCCCAGCCCTCCGGCGGGTCGGCGAGCGCGGCCAGCACCGGACCGAGCTTGAGCAGCGCGTTGTCGCCGGTACGGGGCAGCGACGCGTGGCCGGCGACGCCCGGTGGCGGTCACGTTGAAGCGGAAGATCCCCTTCTCGGCGCAGCAGACGCCGTAGTGGCGCCGCCCGCCGTAGCTGAAAAGACCTCGCCGCCGCCCTCGTTGAGCAGCATGTCGCAGCGCACCTTCTCGGGGTGCTCGGTGCACAGCCAGTGCGCGCCGACATCGCCGCCGGTCTCCTCGTCGGAGACGAACACGAGCTTCAGCGCGCCCTCGCGCCGGGCGCCAGCCCTGCGGGCCAGGGCCGCGCCGGCGACCGCCTCGGCGGCCACCTGGGACTTCATGTCGATCGCGCCGCGGCCCCACAGATAGCCGTCGGCGATCTCGCCGCTCCACGGGTCGTGCTGCCATTCCGAGGCGTCGGCCAGGACGGTGTCGACGTGGCCGAGCAGGCACAGGACGGGACCGTCCCCCTCGCCGTCGAGGGTCGCGACCAGGTTGGGGCGCTGGGGATCGGCGGCCAGGATCTCGGTCTCGAGGCCCGCCGCGCGCAGGTAGCGATCGAGGTGCTCGATCGCCGGCCGCTCGTTGCCCGGCGGGTTGACGGTGTCGAAGCGGATCAGCTCCCGCAGAAGCTCCGCGCACTCCCCCTGCAGGTCCGTGGCGCTCATCGGCTGCAGGGTATCGGCGTAGCATCACCGCGCGTGACCGCTCGGGCCGAGGATCTCGCGCTGGCCCTCCGGCTGGTCGACGTGGCCGACGAGATCACCCTCGCGCGATTTCGCGCCGAGGATCTGGTCGTCGAGACCAAGCCCGACCTGACCCCGGTCTCCGAGGCCGACCGCGCGGTCGAGGAGGCGATGCGCGAGCGGCTGGCGGCCGCTGCGCCCGGGCGATGCGCATCTTCGGCGAGGAGTACGGCGGGGCCGGCGAGGCGGATCCGGGCGGCGCTGGATCGTCGACCCGATCGACGGCACCAAGGGCTACGTGCGGGGCATGCCGGTGTGGGCGACGCTGCTGGCGCTGCGAGGAGGACGGGGAGATCACCGTCGGCGTCGTCTCGGCGCCGGCGCATCGGGATCGCCGCTGGTGGGCGGCGGCCGGCTCAGGGGCGCTACGTCCGTGACGGGCGCGCGGGAGCGGCGCCTGCGGGTCTCGGCGGTCCGCGAGCTGGCCGACGCTCAGCTGTGCTTCGGCGGTCCGGAGGAGTGGCGCGAGGTCGGCCGCCTGGAGGCGCTGCTCGATCTCGCGCTCGCGCTGCTGGCGCACCCGCGGCTACGGCGACTTCTGGCAGTACATGCTCGTCGCCGAGGGGTCCGCCGAGCTGGCCGTCGACCCCTCGCGTCGGCGAGTGGGACGTGGCCGCCCCCGGCGTCATCGTGCGCGAGGCCGGCGGCACGCTTCACCGGGCCTGCGCGGGGTGGCCCTCGAGGGATGGGTGAGCGGCCTGGCCTCCAACGGGCTGCTGCACGACGCGGCCCGCGCGATCCTGGAGGGGTGAGCGAGGTGGAGCGGCTGTTCGATCCCCCTGAACCCGATCCCGACGCCGACGGCGGCGCCGGCGCCGATCTGCCGCAGGACGCGCCCCTGGCCACCCGGATGCGCCCGCGCACGCTCGACGAGCTGGTCGGCCAGATGCAGCTGCTGGCCTCCGGCTCGGCGCTGCGCCGGGCGATCGAGGAGGGCCGCCCGCACTCGATGATCCTCCACGGGCCGCCGGGCAGCGGCAAGACGACGCTCGCGCGATTGGTCGCCCAGGCCTCGGACGCCGCCTTTGAGGAGGAGAGCGCGGTGGCCGCCGGCCGGGCCGAGGTGCGGGCGGTGATCGAGCGCGCCCAGCAGCGGCTGAAAAGCCATCCCCCGCGGCGGACCGTCTTCTTCCTCGACGAGATCCATCGCTTCAACAAGGCCCAGCAGGACGCGCTGCTGCCGGCGGTCGAGGAGGGGCTGATCACGCTCATCGGGGCGACCACGGAGAACCCCTACTTCTCGGTCAACTCGGCGCTCATCTCGCGCAGCCACCTCTACGAGCTTCAGGCGCTGGGGCCCGAGGACGTGCGGGTGCTGCTCGAGCGGGCGGTGGAGCGCGGCTACTGCGGACCCCCCGGGGCTGTGGATGAGGCCGCGCTGGACTTCCTGGCCCAGCGCTCGGGGGGCGACGCCCGGTCGGCGCTGAACGCGCTCGAGCTGGCCTGCGAGGCCGGCGAGGCGGCCTCGGGCGGCCACGTGACCCTCCAGCACGCCGAGGACGCCATGCAGCGGCGGGCGATCCTCTACGACCGCCAGGCCGACAACCACTACGACACGATCTCGGCCTGGATCAAGGCCACGCGGGGGTCGGACCCCGACGCCTCGCTCTACTACCTGGCGGTGATGCTCGAGGGCGGCGAGGACCCGCGCTTCATCGTGCGCCGGATGGTCATCCTGGCCTCCGAGGACATCGGCAACGCCGACCCGCAGGCGCTGACGGTGGCGGTCGGGGCGGCCGCCGCCGTCGAGCACGTGGGGCTCCCCGAGGCCCAGTTCGCGCTCGCCCAGGCGGCCATCTACCTGTCGCTGGCGCCCAAGTCAGACCGGGCCAAGCGGGCGGTGTTCGCCGCGCGCGACTACGTCCGCGAGCACGGGGCGCAGGTGCCGCCGCCCTACCTGCGCTCCTCGGTGCGCTCCGACGGCGACTACGACAACCCGCACCGGCACCCCGGCCACGTCTCACCCCAGGAGCTGCTGCCCGACGGGGCGGTGGGGGCGCGCTTCTACGAGCCCGACGACGCCGAGGCTGCCCTGCGCGAGCGGCTGGCGGAGATCCGGCGCGCCCGCGGGCGCACGTCGACAGATCGCTCGTAACCGTCCGTTCACAGGACCGGCCGGCGAAGCTACTACCCTGTAGGAATGGCCGACGCCTTCGATCCCGGAGCCCTCATGGCCCGCCACTACACGCTCGAGAACGACCTGCGGGTGTGCCTGCGGCTGGCCCGCACGCGCGACCGCGACGGCGTCATCCAGCTGTGCCGGCGCCACGGGCTGGACCCCAACCAGCTCGAGCTCGCGCGGCTGCTCGCCTACGCTCCGCGGGAGCGGCTCGTGCTGGTGGCCACGGCGCTCATCGGCTCCACGGAGACGGTGCTCGGCGTGGGCGCGATCGACGTGACCCCGGACGCCGATCCCTCACTGCTGGTCATCGACGACCGCGCCGAGGGACTGGGCCCGCTGCTGGCCGACGCGCTGCTCGGCCGCACCGAGGCACTCGTGCGCTCGCGCGCCGCCTGACCCGGCCGCCGCCCCCGTCCGAGGCGCCGGGAGCGGATCGGCCGACGGCTACGCTTACTGCATGCCCGCCCAGGCCTATGCCGGAAAGGAATGCGTCTGCCAGCTGCGCCGCGGCATCTGCGATCAGTCGTGCGTGCGCGGGATGCTCGAGACGCCCTTCTACATCGCCTGTCTGCGGCTGTCGGGACGGCGCTGCCTGGTCGTCGGCGGCGGCGACATCGGCCTGGAGAAGGTGGAGGGCCTGCTGGCCTGCGGCGCCGAGGTGACGCTCGTGGCGCCCGACGCCCACCCGGCGCTCATCGAGCTGGCCGTCGAGGGTTCGATCAGCTGGGCGCGGCGGGAGTACACCGCCGCCGACCTCGAGGGCTGCCTGATCGCCATCGCCGCCACCGACGACACAGAGGTCAACATCCGCGTCTACGACGACGCCGAGAAGCGGGCGATGCTCGTCAACGTCGTCGACGTGCCGCCGCTGTGCAACTTCATCCTGCCGGCGATCGTCCGCACCGGCCCGCTGGCCGTCGCCATCTCCACCGCGGGCGCCTCGCCGGCGCTGGCCAAGCGGATGAAGCGCGAGATCGCCGAGCTCTTCGGCGAGCCCTACGCGACGCTCGCCGTGCTGCTCAACGACGCGCGCGGCTGGGCCAAGGGCACGCTGCCGACCTATCAGGACCGCAAGCAGTTCTTCGAGGGGATCGTCAACGGCGACCCCGACCCGATCGAGCTGCTGCGCGCCGGTCAGGCCGACGCCGTCCGCGCGCTCATCGAGGACGCGCAGCTGGCTCATGCGCCGGCCGCGCCGCCGTCGGCCGCCTCGGCGTGAGCGAGGGCCTGACCCATCTCGACGCCGCGGGCAACGCGCGGATGGTCGACGTCGGCGCCAAGCCCGCCACGGAGCGCCGGGCGATCGCCCGGGCGATCGTGCGGGTCAGCCCCGAGACGGCCGCGCTGGTGGCGGCGGGGGACGCCCCCAAGGGCGACGTCCTCGGGGTCGCCCGGATCGCCGGCATCCAGGCGGCCAAGCGGACCTCCGAGCTGATCCCGCTCTGTCACCCGCTGGCGCTGTCCTTCGTCGGCGTCGAGGGCTCGATCGACGTCGAGGCCGGCGCCATCGAGCTGCGTCGCCGAGGCGCGCACGACCGGCCCCACCGGCGTCGAGATGGAGGCGCTGACGGCCGCCTCGGTGGCGGCGCTGACCGTCTACGACATGGTCAAGGGCGTCCAGAAGGGGGCCGAGATCGCCTCGGTCGCCCTCGAGCACAAGTCGGGCGGGCGCTCCGGCGACTGGAACCGCCCGTCGTGAGAACCGCCATCCTGACCGTGTCGACCTCCGTGGCCGCCGGTGAGACTCAGGATCGCTCGGGCGACGCCCTGGCCCAGCACGCCCGCGACGCCGGGGCCGAGATCATCGCCCAGGACGTGCTCGCCGACCGGCGGGGGCCGATCGAGGACTGGCTGCGCCGCCAGGCCGCGCAGGGCGCGGCGCTCATCTTCACCACCGGCGGAACGGGGCTGACCGACGACGACGTCACCCCCGAGGCGACCCGGGCGGTCATCGAGCGCGACGCTCCCGGCTTTGCCGAGGCGCTGCGCGCCGAGGCGCTGCGCCACACCCCGATGGGGATCCTCACCCGCGGGGTCTCGGGCATCGTGGGGCGGACGCTGATCATCAACTTCCCGGGCAACCCCAAGGCGATCGGCGAGCTCTTCCCGGTGATCGCGCCCACCCTGGGCCACGTCGTGGCCACGCTGCAGCGCGAGCCCGGCGAGCGCACCCCCGGGCATTGACCGCGGCTCCGCGGCCTATCCTGCAGCGCCCATGGCACCCCCGGCGGTCGAGCTGCGCGGGCTCGCGCGCTACTTCGGCGAGCGCACCGCGCTGCGCGACGTCTCCCTGACCGTCCCCGCGGGCGCCACCCTCGCCGTGCTCGGGCGCAACGGCGCGGGCAAATCGACGCTGCTGCGGATCCTGGCCGCCCTGCTGCGCCCCCATGCCGGCGACGTGCTGGTGTTCGGGGAGGCCCTGCCCCGCCGGGCTTTCGCCGTCCGCGGCCGCCTCGGCCTGCTGGCCCACGAGCCGCTGCTCTATCGCGAGCTGACCGGGCGCGAGAACCTCCTCTACCACGCGGCGCTGCACGGGGTGCCCGAGCGCCGGGTGCAGGAGGTGCTGAGCGCCGTGGCGATGGAGCGGCGCGCCGACGAGCCGGTCCGCCTGCTGTCGCGCGGGATGGTCCAGCGCCTGGCCGTCTGCCGGGCGGTGCTCCACGATCCGGCGCTGCTGCTCCTCGACGAGCCGCGCGCCAACCTCGATCCGGCCGCCGCCGCGCTCGTCGAGCCGCTCATCGGCCGCCCCGCCGGCCGGACCCGCGTCATCACCAGCCACGACCCGCGCGCGGCGCTGGCCGAGGCCGATCTCGTGCTCGCGCTCAAGGACGGCCGCACCGCCTACGCCGGCGAGCCGGCGGGCTTTGACGAGCGCGCGCTGCGGGAGCTCTACGCGTGAGAACGGCTCTGGTCGTCCTGCGCAAGGACCTGCGCCTGGAGATGCGCACCTGGGAGACCGTCCCGGCGATGGTGCTGTTCGCGCGTGGTGACCTTCGTCATCTTCCACTTCGGACTGAACCGGGACACCATCTCCGGCCAGGAGGCCGCCGGGGTGCTCACCGCCACCCTGCTGTTCGCGGCGATGCTGGGGATCAACCGGCTGTTCGTGGCCGAGCGCGAGCAGGGTGGCTTCGACGCCTTCCTGCTCGCCCCCGTCGATCGCACGGCGATGCTCGTCGCCAAGGCGACCGGGCTGTTCATCTTCCTCACCGCGCTCGAGGTGATCGCCGTGCCGGCCTTCCAGGTGCTGCTCCTCGGCCCCTCGCTGGGGCCGGTGCTGCCGGGTCTCGTCCTCGTCCTCGTGCTCGCCAACGCCGGGCTCTCCGTGATCGGCACGCTCGTCTCGGCGATCGCCGTCCACACCCGCGCGCGGGACCTGATCGGGCCGGTGATAGGTCTGCCGCTGCTCATTCCCGCCCTGATCGCGACCGCGCGGGCGGCCGGCCCGCTGCTCGCCGCCGGCCACGCCTCCGGGGCGCCGCCGGGCAAATGGCTGGCGATCCTGGCTCTCTATGATCTGGTGTTCGCACTGCTGGCCTACGCGGTGTTCGACTTCCTCCTGGAGGACTAGTGAAAAGCAGTACCTATGGCAGGGGGCTCCGCGGCCTCTCGCTCGCCACGATCGTCACGATCGGCGCCGCCCTGGCGCTGGCCTTCTTCTACGCGCCGCTGGACGCCGACCAGGGCTTCGTGCAGAAGATCTTCTACATCCACGTGCCGCTCGCGATCATCACCCTCTGCGGGTTCATCTTCGGGGCGCTGATGGCCGTCGGCTACCTGCGCACCGGCGATCGCAAGTGGGACATGCGCTCCTACGTGGCCATTCACATGGCGCTCATCTTCGGCATCGCCGGCCTGCTCACCGGGTCGATCTGGGCCAAGGCCTCGTGGGGTCACTGGTGGGTGTGGAACGAGCCGACGCTCGTCTCCTACCTGATCGTTCTGCTGCTGTTCTGCACCTATCAGCCGCTGCGCTTCTCGATCGAGGATCCCGAGCGCCAGTCGCGCTACGCGAGCGTCTTCTCCGTCGTCGCCGGGGCGTTCGTGCCGCTGAACTTCATCGCCGTCCGCCTCGCCCAGCAGTACGTCCACCCGCGGGTGCTGACCCTCACCGGCGGCCATCTCCCCGGCTCGATGGCGCTGACCTTCCTCGTCTCCCTGGTGGGCGTCGGGCTGCTCTACACGACGCTGTGGAAGTACGAGATGGCCTCCAAGAACGCTCGCTCGCAGGTGCGCCGGCTGCGGCGCACGCTTCTCGGTGAGGACACCCTGCGGCCCGCCGGACGAAGCGCGGCCCCGTCGTGATGTGGCTGCTCGCCGACGCTCCGGCGCTGCCCCTGGGCACGGCCGGCAAGTACGTGGCGGCCGCCTACGTGGTCTTCGTGCTCGTCATCCTCATCTACGTGGCGATCATGGCCACCCGCGCCCAGCGCCTGGAGGGCGAGCTGACGGAGCTGCGCCGCGATGTCGAGGCCGCCCGGCGCGACGCCGCCGACGGGCCGGGCGCCGAGCGCGAGCCCGAGGGGTCCGTCCTGTGAGCGAGCTGCTGGCCATCGGCGTCTCCCACAAGACCGCTCCGGTCGAGGTCCGCGAGCGCCTGGCGCTCCCCGAGGCCGGCCGCGCGGACTTCATGCGCGAGCTGCGGGGCGCCGCCGACGTTCACGAGGCGGTGGCCATCAACACCTGCAACCGCACGGAGCTCTACCTCGTGGTCGGTGATCCGGTGGAGGCCGAGAGCACCGTGCTGGCGATGCTCGCCCGCCAGGCGGGGATCCGCCCCACGGAGCTGGCCACCGCGATCTACTCGCATCGCAACTGCGAGGCCGCCCGCCATCTGTACCGCGTCGTCTCCGGCCTGGAGTCGATGATCGTCGGCGAGGCCGAGATCCAGGGCCAGACGAAACGGGCCTACGAGGAGGCGCTGGCCCTGGAGACCGTGGGCTTGCTGACCAACCACCTGTTCACCGCCGCCCTGCAGACCGGCAAGCGGGTGCGCACGGAGACCGCCATCGGTGAGCGCCAGCTCAGCCTCCCCGGGGTCGCCGTGGCCCTTGCCAAGGAGGAGCTGGGCGTCGTCGCCGGGCGCGAGGTGGTCATCATCGGCACCGGCGAGACGAGCGAGCTGGCGGCCCGCGCGCTGGCCGACTCCGGCGCCCAGCCGGTGTTCGTCGCCACCCGGCGCCGCGACCGGGCGATCAGCCTGGCGACGCGCTACAACGGCTCGAGCGTCCCCTTCGACGAGCTGCCCGAGGCCCTGCTGGCCGCCGACATCGTCGTCGCCGCCACCGCCTCTCCCCATCTCCTGCTCGAGGTGGCCGAGCTGGCCGAGGTGATGGAGCAGCGCCAGGGCCGGCCCCTGCTGCTCATCGACCTCGCCGTCCCGCGGGACATCGACGCCGCGGCGGCCCGCCTGCGCGGCGTGTCGCTGCACGACATCGACGATCTGCAGGCGGTGGCCAACCGCAACCGCCGGGTCCGCCAGACGGAGGCGCGCGCGCGCCGAGGGGATCATCGAGGAGGAGATCCAGCGCTTCGCGGTGTGGCTCGGTTCGCTCGAGGTCCTGCCCACGCTGGCCGCCCTGCGCGCGCACGCCACCCAGATCGCCGAGACGGTGGTGGCCGAGAACGAGGGCAAGTGGGAGTCCACCTCCCCCCGCGACCGTGAGCGGATCGACGCCATCGCGCGGACGGTGGTCAACCGGCTCCTGCACGAGCCGACCCTCCGCATCAAGGCGATGCGCGACGACCGCCTGCACGCCCGCATGGCCCTCGTCCGCGACCTCTTCGGGCTCGGCGAGGACGCCCTGGACGAGGGCAGCTTCGACGCCGCCGTATCCGCCCTGTCGGCCGGGGCACAGCCGCCGCGGGACTGATGCGGCTCGGCACCCGCGCCAGCGCGCTGGCGCTCGCCCAGACCCGCTGGGTGGCCGAGCGCCTCAGGCGCGCCGGCACCCCCGTCGAGATCGTCGAGATCACCACGCTGGGGGACCGCGGTGCGGCCGTCCAGGACAAGTCACGCTGGGTCTCAGAGCTCGAGCGCGCGCTGCTCGACGGCCGCATCGACGTGGCCGTGCACTCGGCCAAGGACGTACCCACGGAGCTCGAGCCCGGGCTGGAGCTGATCGCCGTGCCCCCGCGCGCCGACGCCCGCGACGTCATCTGCGGGGCCGCCTCGCTGGCCGCGGTCCGGCCGGGCGGGCGCATCGGGACCTCCAGCCTGCGCCGCGCCGCCCAGATCCGGGCGCTGCGCGAGGACCTCGAAATCGTCGCCCTGCGCGGGAACGTCGACACCCGGCTGCGCAAGCTCGCCGAGGGGCAGGCCGACGCGCTGGTCCTCGCCCTGGCCGGGCTCGAGCGGCTGGGCCGCGCCGGCGAGGCGGGCGGGGCCATCGACGCGTTCGTGCCCGCCGCCGGGCAGGGCGCGCTGGCGCTGGAGGTCTGTGACGGGACGGTCGATCAGGCCCGTCTGGCCGCGGTCGACGACCGGCTCTCGCGGGCCGCCGTTTTCGCCGAGCGCCAGCTGGTCCACGCGCTGGGCGCGTCCTGCAACACCCCCGTCGGGGCCCATGCCCAGTGGGTGGCGGACGGCGGCGCGCTGGCGATCGCCGGCTGGGTGGGGCTGCCCGACGGGTCGGCGTGGCTGCGTGACGAGGTCAGCGGCGACCCGGCGACGGTGGGCGCGCAGTGCGCGCAGCGGATGCTGACGGCGGGGGCCGGCGAGCTGCTCGCCCAGGCCGAGCGCGAGGTGGCCGCGCTGTGACCGTGTACCTGGTGGGGGCGGGCCCCGGCGACCCCGGCCTGTTGACCGCGCGGGCGCTGGAGCTGATCGCCGCCGCCGACGTGATCGTCTATGACCGGCTGATCCCGGCCACCGCGCTCGACGGCGCGCGGCCCGACGCCCTGCGGCTGTACGCCGGCAAGGAGGGCGGGGGGCCGTCGGTGCCCCAGGAGGAGATCGGCCGGCTCCTGCTCGAGCACGGCGCCGCCGGGCGGGCGGTGGTCCGCCTCAAGGGCGGCGACCCCTTCGTCTTCGGCCGCGGTGGGGAGGAGGCCGAGGAGCTGCACGCGGCCGGGGTGCCCTTCGAGGTCGTCCCGGGGATCACCGCCGCGGTGGCCGCCTCGGCCTACGCGGGGATCCCCGTCACCCATCGCGACGCCGCCAGCGCCGTCGCCTTCGTCACCGGCCACGAGGATCCGGACAAGCCCGAGTCGGCGCTCGAGTGGGAGGCGCTGGCCCGCTTCCCCGGGACCCTCTGCGTGTACATGGGGGTCCGCCAGCTGGAGGCGATCACCCGCCGCCTGCTCGAGGGAGGGCGCGCCCCGCAGGAGCCGGCCGCCGTCATCCAGCGCGGGACGCTCCCCGACCAGCGTGTGGTCACGGGCACGTTGCAGACGATCGCGGCGGTAGCGGTCGCCGAGAAGGTGCGGGCGCCCGCGATCGCCCTGTTCGGTGAGGTCGCGCGGCTGCGTTCGCAGCTGGCCTGGTTTGAGAACCGTCCGCTGAGCGGGCGCACGGTGGCGGTCACGCGCGCTCGCGCGCAGGCCAGTGGCCTCGCGGCGCGGTTGCGGGCGCTCGGTGCCGAGACCGTCGAGGCGCCGGCCATCCGGATCGCCCCCCTCGACGGGGCCGCCCCCGACATGAGCGCCTACGACCTGGTGTGCCTGACCAGCCCCAACGGTGCCCGGCTGCTGTTCGATCGCCTGGCGGCCGCCGGCCAGGATGCGCGCGCGCTGGCGGGAGCGCGGGTGGCGGCCATCGGCCCCGGCACCGCCGCGGCCCTGCGCGAGCACGGCGTCATCGCCGACGTGGTCCCCGAGCGGTTCGTCGCCGAAGGGCTGGTGGAGGCGCTGGCCGACGTGCCCGTCAGCCGGGCGCTCGTCGCCCGCGCCGCCGAGGCCCGGGACGTGCTCCCCGACGCGCTGCGCGAGCGCGGCGTCGACGTCGACGTCCTCGCCCTCTACGAGACGGTGGCTGAGCCGTTCTCAGACGAGCAGCGGGCGGCGGTGGCGCGGGCTGACTATGTGACCTTCACCTCCTCCTCGACCGTCACCTTCTTCTTCGCGGCCCTCGGGGAGGCGCAGCTGAGCGAGCACACGCGGCTGGCGAGCATCGGCCCGGTGACCAGCGACACCCTGCGCGAGCACGGCCGCGCCCCCGACGTCGAGGCGGCCCGCCATGACATCGACGGGCTGATCGACGCGCTCGTCGCCGACGCCGCCACGCGCACGCCGTGACCGGCGACCCACCCGTCGTCACCTTCCTCACCGACTACGGCCTGACCGACGATTTCGTCGGGATCTGCCACGGCGTGATCGCCCGCATCTGCCCGCAGGCGCGGATCATCGACCTCACCCACGGCGTTCCCCGCCACGACGTGCGCGCCGGCGCGGTCCTGCTCGCCGAGGCGCTGCCCTATGTGCCCCGTGGCGTGCACCTGGCGGTCGTCGACCCCGACGTCGGTGCCCGGCGGCGCGCGGTGGCGCTCGAATGCGCCGACGGGCGGATGCTCGTCGGGCCCGACAACGGTCTGCTGTGGCTGGCCGGACAGGCAGCCGGCGGGGTGGTGCAGGCGGCCGACATCGCCCACTCGCGCTATCGCCTGGCGCCGGTGTCGGCCACCTTCCACGGACGTGACATCTTCGCTGCGGTGGCCGCCCACCTGGCCGCCGGGGTGCCGCTGGCCGAGACCGGGCCACCGATGGATCCCACCGAGCTGGTCGCCGTCACCCTCGAGCCGCCGCGCCGCGAGGGCGACGCGCTGGTCGCCACCGTCCGCTACGTCGACCGCTTCGGCAACGTGCAGCTCAACGCCGGCCACCAGGATCTGGAGGACACCGGTCTGCGGCTCGGGCACTCCGTCGCCATCCGCGACCGCGCCGGGCGCACCCATGCCGCCCAGTACGTCCGGACGTTCGCCGACGCGGCCCCGAGTGAGCTGATCGTCTACGAGGATGCGGCTCGCCGTCTGGCGGTGGCCGTCGCCCACGGTGACGCGGCACAGCGGCTGGGCCTCTCGGTCGATGACGAACTCGAGCTGCGCGCGCGCATGACCGCCCTGCTGGGGACGCCCCGCCTGCACCTCCGGATCACTGATTCGACGAACACCCGTGCCCGTCAGCTGGCCGCCGCCGGCGCGCCTCACGGGACGGTGGTCACCGCCGGCGAGCAGTCCGCGGGACGGGGACGTCAGGGGCGGACCTGGAGCGCTCCTCCCGGCCGAGCGCTCCTGTGCTCGACCGATCCTCCGCGATCCGCCGCGGTTGCTGCCCCTGCTGGCCGGCGTGGCCGTCGCCGAGACCGTCGAGCGCGCCGCGCCTGCACATCGGGCCGGCGCGGGTGAAGTGGCCCAACGACGTCCTGGCGGGCGGTCGCAAGGTCGCCGGCATCCTCGTCGAGGGACGGCCGCAGGAGGCCTGGGCCGTCCTGGGGATCGGGGTCAACGTGGCGCTGGCCATGGAGGACTTCCCGCTCGAGCTGCGCGACACGGCGGACACCCTCGGGCTGGCGCCGGCGGCGGTCGAGACGACGCTCGCCACCCTGCTCGAGCGGGTCGCCCACTGGCTCGGTCAGCCGTCGCCGGCCGTGCTCGAGGCCTTTCGTGGGCGTGACGCGCTCGCCGGCCGGTCGATCCGCTGGGGAGCCGGCCAGGGGATGGCCGCCGGCCTGGACACCGACGGTCGCTTGCTGGTGACGACGGAGGATGGGCGCCGCGTGGCCCTCGAGGCCGGCGAGGTCCACCTCGCGGTGGACCGGGCCGGCGACTCGTAGCGGACGATCAGCCGCCGCATCCGCGGATCGACGAACACGTCGTCGATCTGCGAGCTGCCGGTCAGCGCCGTGAAGCGCAGCGCCATCTCGCCGGAGACGACACCCGAGTTGGTCAGCATCGCCGCCGACGGCTGCCAACTGCCGTCGAGCGCCAGCGTCCCCACCGGCAGCGCCACCTGACCGGCGAGCGGCACCTTGATGACCATCTGGACGAGCACCGCCGACAGGGCTCCCGTGTTTCGCCCGAAGAACCGGACTGTCGGCCGGGAGAGGTCGACGCAGGCAAACGGCGACTGGGCCGAGGCACCCGCCGGGAGGGAGAGCGAAGAGGGCGAGCCGACGCCCGCCGCGTTGTAGGGGTCGCCCCCCGGGCTGACGTGCGCGCCGCCGCTCAGCGACCAACTGGTGCTGTCCCCGGCGAATCCGCCGCCGGGGGCCAGGACGTAGTCGTTGGTGTCGCCCCAGGGAGCGAACGGCTGGCTGATCGGGCCGGAGGTGCATCCCGCGGCGTTGATCACTGAGGCGTGAGCCGGGGCGGTGGCCAGCGCGCTCGCGCCGACCGTGGCAAGGGCCGCCACCAGGACCTGGATCCGGCGGCTGAGATTGACGAGCTTCATGGGGTACGCACCTTCCGCGGTGTCGCACTGGCGGTCGAGCTATCTCGCGCCGTGACAGGGGCGAGACCTCTGACTTTGCGTCCCCGGCTCGCGCCGGGTTTGCCTTTGACAGCTGGGGTTCTCGCACAGAGGTCGGCCGTCGCCGCCGTTGCTGAACCCCCCGGACGACGGATTGGACGGATGTCCGACGGCCGCAGGCGCGGTCGCCATCAAGGGGCGGCCGGTCCCGCCGATCACGGGGACGGTGACGCTCGAGCCCAATCTTGAGGAGCAGGAGCTGCTCGCCGAGACGATCCGCCAGACCGGGTCACGGATGACCGCGCGCGAGCGGATGGCCGAGGTCGTCGTCGTCCTCGCCTTCCTGGCGGCGGAGGCCCTGCTGTGGTCGATCGATCCGCCGCACGGCTGGCCGGGGCCCAGCGCGGTGCTCTGCATGGCGGTCATGGTGCTGGCGACTCGCGTGCGCTTCGCCACTCCCTTCGGCTGGGCGCCGGCCACGCAGCTGGCCTTCGTGCCGCTGGTGTTCGCGCTGGCGCCGTCGCTGGTGCCGGTGGCCGCCGTGCTGACCCTGGCCCTCGCACGACTGCCCGAGATCGCCTCCGGTCGTGTCCCGGCGGGTCGCCTGGTGCAGGTGGTGGGCAGCGCGTGGTTCGCGGTGGGACCGTCGATGGTGTTCGCCATCGCCGGGGTCTCCGCCGCCCACGCCGGCGCGGCCCTGCTGCTCGCCGCCCTGGCCGCGCAGTTCGCCGGCGACTTCGCCGCCTCGGCGCTCTACTTCTGGGCCGAGCGTGGGGCGGGGATCCGCATCCAGCTGCGCGAGACCTGGATCTACGCCGTCGACGCCGCCCTCACGGGCGTGGGTCTGGTGATGGCGCAGGACATCCACCGCCAGCCGCTCGCGGTGCTGGCGGTCGTGCCCCTGCTCGGCGTGTTCGCGATGTTCGCCCGCGAGCGTCAGGGCCGCCTCGGCAACCTCATCGAGCTCAACGAGACCTATCAGGGGACGGCCCGCCTGCTGGGCGACGTCATCTCGGCCGACGACGCCTACACGGGCGCGCACTCCCAGGGCGTCGTCGGTCTGGCGATGGCGGTCGGCGAGGCGCTCGGCCTCGACGCCGAACGCCGGCGCAACCTCGAGTTCGCCGCCCGGCTGCACGACCTCGGCAAGATCGCCATCCCCAAGGAGATCATCAACAAGCCCGGCGCGCTGGACCCCGAGGAATGGGAGGTCATCAAGACCCACACCGTCTCCGGCGAGCAGATGCTCAGCCGCGTCGGCGGCTTCATGTGCGACGTCGGCTCGATCGTGCGCGCCCACCACGAGCGCTGGGACGGCGAGGGCTACCCCGATCGCGTCGCCGGCGCGGAGATCCCGCTCGAGGCCCGCATCATCACCGCCTGCGACTCCTGGAGCGCCATGCGCACGGATCGCCCCTATCGCCGCGCGCTCAGCCACGAGGTGGCCGTTGCCGAGATGCGCGCCAACTCGGGCACCCAGTTCGATCAGCTCATCGTCCGGGCGCTGCTGGAGATCGTCGGTGCGCCGCCGGAGCGGCCGGAGCGGCCGCGTGATGGGGTGGTGGCCGGCCCGCGGCGGCTTCAGCCTCGGCGGCCACCTCGGCCTGAACGGCGGCGGCCGGCGGCGCTAGAACGCCAGGTAGCTCCCGTCGCCGATCACGAAGCCATGGTCGGCCCCGTTGAAGCACAGGACCGTGCTCAGCGCCACGTGGCAGGTGACGCCGAGCTGGTTCCACAGCCGCCCACGTCCCAGCTTCGCGCTGCGTCCGGCGACGAACGAGTCCTGGCTGAGGCGCAGCACCTGCGGCTTGCCGAGCACACCCATCTGGACGAAGCCGGGATCGCCCGTGCCCGGGTGCGTCGGCGCAGGGATGCCTCGGGCCGCGCACAGGACCTTGGTGGCGGGCTTGCCGGGCGCATGGATCTCGATCCCGCAGGTCACGTTGTTCCGTAGCTGGTGAAGCGGATCGCCTTGCTGATCGGCGCGGCCGCGGCGGCGGGCGCCAGGGCGGCGCTGGCGCCCAGGGTGGCGAGGATGGCTGCGTATCGTCTCATGGCGTCGTCCTTAGGCCGCCTCCTCGGCGGGATCGGTGTTCTCCGTCTGGGTCTTGGTCTCGGCGAGGGTGAGCGCCGCCTCGTCGCTGTCGGCCGCCGGCTCGGGCGCGGCGGTCGTCTTGCGAGTCCGGGTGCGGGTGCGGGTTCGCTTGCGGGGGGACGGCTTGGGCTTGGACGTGTCCTGCGGCGCGTCGGCGCCCTCGGTGTCGCCGTCGCCGACGGCGAAGCGGCGCCCCTCTGCTCGCGCTCGTCCGGGGTGCCGGTGTTCGTCGCCCGCCCGTCGAGGGCGGTGTTCGTCTCCGGAGCCTCGGTCGTGCCGTCGGCATCGCCGCCGGAGCCCGACTTGCGCCGCCGGCGCTTGTTGCCGCGCCGCCCCTTGGGGAAGTTGCGCAACAGCTCGCGGGCCAGAGCGGCCGGCTTGCGGGCCATCCGGGTGCGGGCGCCGCGCAGGGCCTCCTCGGCCTCGGGCGTATGGGCCAGCGCGGCGGCCAGCAGGGCGGCCGACAGGCGCCGGTCCTCCTTGCGTGACGCGTGCACGAGGCGGCGGGCGTTGCGGGCGTGCGCGGACCCTGACGAGTTGACGAGCAGGCCGAGCAGGCGCTTGGTCTCGGGCCAGCGCTGGACCGCGTACTCCTCGTGGACCTCACGGGTGTACTCGGCCATCCGCCAGATCCAGGCGTTGGCCTGGTCGCGGCGGCCGATGCGCCGTTCGGCGAGCGCCTGGAGCATGATCTTCACGCCCTCGCGGCGCTCGTCGCGGGGCCAGCCGCCCATGATGTCGATGGCGGTGTCGAAGGCCTCGGCGTCGCGGCTGGCGGCGATCTCCTGCAGCGCCCGCAGACGCAGCTGGGCGGTGCGGTTGCGCTGCACGGCGGTGATCAAGAACCGGCGCTTGAGCTCGCCCTGACGGTCGAAGTGCAGCATCGCCTTGGCCCGGCGCCAGCCGTTGGGGGCCACCCGGGCGCCCGCCAGCGCCGCCCACACGTGCTGCTCGCCGTAGTCGAGGTGCTCGACGGCGATCCGCCACAGCTCGCGCTCGAAGACCTCGGCCCGCCGCTCCTCATCAGGGGTCACCGGCAGCACCCGGCGCTCGACGCGCACCCGCCGTCCCCGGCCGCGGCGCACCGGGCCGACGACGATCGCCCCGCCGCGGTAGACGTCGCGGTCCAGCAGCGAGTGCAGCGTGACCACCGGATCGTCGTGCTTGGTCGCCGGGTGGACGAAGTCGATGACGATGCCCGCCTCCTTGCCCGGATGACGGCGGGTGACGCGCCCGACCCGCTGCTGGTAGATGCGCTTGGAGGCGGTGGGGGCGAGGTGCATGCAGATCGTGGCCCGTGGGCTGTTCCAGCCCTCGGCCAGCAGCTGGGCGTTGACGAGCACGTCGACCTTGCCCGACTCGTAGTCGGCCAGCACCCGGGCCAGCTCGCGCTTGGGAGTCTCGCCCGGACACCGCCATCGCCTTGATGCCGATGTCGCGGAACGACTGCGCCACGTTGTAGGCGTGCTTGACGCCGGCGGCGTAGACGACGCCCGGCACGCCGTTGAAGCGGGTCTTGTAGAGGTCGGCGATGGCGACGTTGAACGGCGTCTGGTCCAGCAGCTGGGCCAGCATCTCCTGGTCGAACTCGGTGTCCACCTCGCCGCGGCGCAGCGGCACCTTGGCGATCGTGCGCACCCCCGGACCCGGCGGGATGCGGATGCAGCGCAGCGGCGAGATGACCCCGCGCCGGGCGGCCTGGGCGAGGTCGAAGCGGCTCGTCTGGGTGGGGAAGAGGTCCGTGACGTGGCGGGCGATGAGCGCGCCGGTGGCCGTCATGCCGACGAAGATCGGTCCCGCCCACGCCCGGATGGCCGCCGAGGTCTTCTCGCCCAGGGCCGTGTGGGCCTCGTCGCAGATGACGATCGTGTAGGCGTCCGAGACCCGCCCGGCGTTGCGCACGAACCACTGGTAGGTCTCGACGGTCACCGGGCCGTTGGCGGAATCGTGGCCGTCGAGCAGGGCTGGGCTGATGCGGTCGCGATAGCCGCGATCGCGCAGCTCGCCGTGGAACTGGTCGACGAGGTTGCGCCGGTGGGTGAGGATGAGGACGCCGCCGGTCCGCGAGGCCTCGACGAAGCCCAGGGCGGCCACCGTCTTGCCGGCGCCGGTGGCGTGCTCGAACCAGAAGCGCTTGGCGGCGTTGGGGTCCTCCGGCTGCTCCTCGAGCTGGGGCTCCTCCTCGGCGCCCTCGTCCTGCCAGTCCTGCGGCTCCTCGTCCTCGGGCTCGTCCTCCTCGGGCTCCGGCTCGTCGTCGCCGTCCTCATCGTCGTCTTCGTCGTCCTCGTCGTCCTCGTCGTCGTCCTCGTCGTCGTCGTCGGCGTCGTCGTCCTCGGTCGTCGTCTTCGTCGAGTCGTCGTCAGAGTTCGTCGCCGGTCTGACTCGTCCTCGGCTTCGGCATCGGGGGGCTCGGCTCGGTCGGCCGGGCCCGGGTCGGACGTCGAGCTGGCGGTGGCGGTGGCGCCGTTGCCGCTGCTGGCGCGGCGCTGCGGCTCCGTTGCCGCCGGCGCCCGTTGGCGCTGCGCTGCGCCTCGGCCAGCAGGGCGGTCAGCGTGCCCGACAGGGCGTCGACCTGGTGGGCGGAGAGGACCGTCCCGTCGACGAGCTTGGGCTCCTCCTCGGAGAGCAGCCGCTCGAGCCCGAGCAGCAGCGAGAACTCCCGGCGCCACTGCATCGAGGGCGTCTTGAGGCCGGCGTCGACCTCGGCCACGGCAGCGTCGAGCGCCCGGCGTCGCGGCGAGCCGGGGGCGAGGGCCTCCTCGAGCGACTCGCCTTCATAGACAAAGCGTTCGCGCGTCAGCAGTTCGGCGCGCGCGATCGCGTCAGGACTTGGAAAGGGGGTGATCACACCCATCAGTGTTGGAAGGTTTGCGTCAGCGTGGACGGGCCGCGTGGAACGGCAAAGCGGCTCAGCTGGTTCTCGGCACACCCAGGCACCGAGCCCCGCGAGAATCCTCAGAAGCGTCCCCTGGCCTCCTGACCAGAAGGATAACGTGCATTTAAGCAGATGTGCATGCGTGAGCTTCTGTCAAGCTGTCCAACGTGCGCGATCTCAGGTGGTTGACGGCGATCGTGATGTTCGCCTGCCTGCTTCTGGCCGCCTGCGGCGGCGGCCAGCCGCACAGCGCCGCGCCCTCCGCCATCGGCGGTCCGGGCCGCCTTCCAGGGCTCGCCGTCGCCGCTGACCTCACTGCATGACCAGGGCGGGAAGCTGCTCTCCGGCGGGGTCGACGGCGTTCCGGACCCGGCTGGCGCGCGGCTGCGCGGACATCCGGTGGTCGTCAACGAGTGGGCCTCGTGGTGTGAGCCGTGCCAGAGCGAGTTCCCGGTCTTCCAGCGGGTGGCGGTCCGCTACGGCAGGCGCGTCGCCTTCATCGGGGTCGACAGCCGGGACTCGGATCCGGCGGCCGCCCGGTTCCTGCGCCGCTTCCCGCTCACCTATCCCAGCTACGTCGACCCTCACCAGCGCATCGGCGGCGCTCTGCAGGCGGTCGGCGGGATCCCCCAGACGGTCTACATCGCCGCTGACGGCAAGCAGCAATACGATCACGCCGGGCCCTACCTGTCCGCCGCGGCCCTCGAGCGCGACATCCGCTTCTACCTTCTCAAGGCCGGATGACGGAGATCCACGGCAGAGCGTGGCACGGGCCCGGACAGGGCAGGCTGGCAGCGTGAGCACAGATCTCATGTACGAGGTCCGCCGGCTGCGCGGCGAGTCCGAGATGGAGGCCGCGCTCGAAGCTGCGCCACGACGTCTTCTGCGTCGAGCAGGGGGTGCCCCGGCGCGAGGAGCTCGACGGCCGCGACGGCGAGGGCCTGCACCTGGTCGCCGTCGCCGAGGGCGAGGTGCTGGCCACCTGCCGGCTGCTGTTCGTAGGTCCGACCGTCCAGTTCAGCCGCCTGGCCGTCCGCGAGAGCGCCCGCCGCCACGGCATCGCCAGCCGCCCTGCTCAAGCTCGCCGACGACGAGACCCGCGCCGGCGGCGCCCGCCGGCTCGTCCTCCACGCCCAGACCTACGCCCGGGCGCTCTACGACGCGGCCGGCTACGAGCCGCGCGGCCGGGTGTTCATGGAGGCGGGCATCGAGCACATCGCCATGGAGAAGGTCCTGCGCTGATCCGCCGTCTTGGAGCGGGTTGTCCGTCGTGGCGGCGGAAAACCCGCTCCAAGTGTGCGCCGACACCGGCGCTCGGAGCGCACTGCGGTAGCGTCAGCGCCCATGCCCGAGGTTCGCATCGACCCGCTGACCGGCCAGCGGACGATCATCGCCGGCGAGCGAGCGACCCGGCCGGGCAACGGCGTGCAGGTCACCCCGGCGGCGCCCATCGATCCGGCCTCCGATCCGTTCGCGGCCGGCCACGAGGATCAGACCCCGCCCGAGCTCTTCGTCCTCCCCGCAGACGGCGGGAGCGACGGTACGGGCTGGCGGGTGCGGGTCATCCCCAACCGCTATCCCGCCCTCACCCCGGACTCGCCCGAGCCCGCGCCGCAGGCCGACCGAGACCTGTACTGGGCCGGCCCCGCCCGCGGCGCCCATGAGGTGATCGTCAACGCCCCGGACCCGGTGAGCTCGCTGGCGCAGCTCGACCCCGGCCAGGTCATCGCCGCCGTCGGCGTCTGGCGGGAGCGGATGCGCGCCCACGGCGAGGCCGCCTACGTCCACGTCAGCGTCAACGAGCGCCACGAGGCCGGCGCCTCAGTCGCCCACACCCACGCCCAGCTCTACGCGCTGGACTTCACCCCGGCGGCGATCGCCCGCGAGCGCGAGCGCTTCGGCGCCTACGCCACCCGGACGATGGGCGGCAACCTGCTGGCCGACCTCGTCCAGCAGGAGGTCCGGCGCCGCGAACGGGTCGTCGCCATCGACGACGAGGCGGTGCTGATGGCGCCCTATGGCTCGCGCGTCGCCTACCAGCTGATGATCGCCCCCCGCACCCCGCGGATGCGCTTCGAGGACGACGGCCCCACCGGCGCGGCGATGCTCCACTCGGCGCTCACCCGCCTGACGAGAACTGCTGGGCGCCACCCCGCCGCTCAACCTGTGGGTGCGCACCGCGCCGCGCGGAGCCGAGCACTTCTGCTGGCGGATCGACATCCTGCCCCACCTGGCCAACCTCGCGGGGCTCGAGCTCGGCACCGGCCTCGGGCTGTGCGTCGTCGCCCCCGAGGACGCCGCCGCCCAGCTGCGGGACGCCTCGGCCAGCCGATGCGAGCGCTCGTCCAGCGCGTCAGCCGCGCCTCGGTCGACGTCGAGGGCGAGCGGATCGCCGCCATCGGCGCCGGGCCTGCTCGTGCTGCTGGGCGTCACCCACGACGACACCGAGGCGCAGGCGCGCTGGCTGGCCGACAAGATCCGCGCGCTGCGCGATCTTCCCCGACGCCGAGGGCCGGATGAACGAGCCGCTGGGCGAGCGCGAGGTGCTGTGCGTCAGCCAGTTCACCCTCTACGGCGACGCCCGCAAGGGCAACCGCCCGAGCTACGTGGCCGCCGCCCCGCCGGAGCTCGCCGAGCCGCTGTATGAGCACGTGTGCGAGCTGCTGGGCGCCCGCCGCGGGACGGTTCGGCGCGCACATGCAGGTGGAACTGGTCAACGACGGCCCGGTGACGCTGCTGCTGGAAAGCCGATAATGGCCCTCGTGGGCCGTTACCGGTACCTGTTCAGCCAGCTCGTGCGCCGCGAGCTGCGGCGCAAGTACAAGGGGTCGTCGCTGGGCGTGCTCTGGTACCTCGTCAACCCGCTGGTGCTCATGGGCGCCTACACGCTGATGTTCGGCCACCTCTTCCGCCTGCAGCACTTCGCCGACTTCCCGGTGTTCCTGATGATCGGGCTGATGGCGTGGACGTTCTTCTCCCAGTCGCTGCTGGCGGCCGCCGAGTCGCTGATCGACCAGGGGAGCATCGTGCGCCGCGCGCGCTTCCCCCGCGAGACGATCCCCGCCGCGGCGGTCACCGTCCAGCTCGTCACCTTCGCGGCGATCCTCGTCATCCTGACCCCGCTCAGCCTCGCGCTGCGGGGCAGCCGGGCCCCGGCCTCCCTGCTGCTGCTGCCGGTGCTGGTCGCGGCGCTGTTCGCCTTCGCGCTCGGGCTGGCGCTCGTCGTCGCCGTCCTGCACGCCTACTTCCGCGACGTCGCGCCGATCCTCGTCCGCGGCCCTGCTGCCGTGGTTCTTCCTCACCCCGATCTTCTTCACCCCGGACACCCTGCACGTCGGCTTCGTGCACCGCCACCCCTTCGTGGGCACGCTGCTGGACTGGTTCAACCCGGTGGCGCCGTTCATCGACAGCTTCCGGTCGATCCTCTACTACGGCACCGCCCCCAGCCTGGGCCGGATCGTCTACGTGCTGGTGGCCGCGGCGGTGGGGCTGCTCGGCGGGCTGGCGGTGTTCCGGCGGATGGAGGGCGAGCTGGCGGTGGTGGTGTGAGGGGCCTGGCGCCCGGCGAGGTCGTGCTGCGCGACGCCACCCGCTCCTTCGATGTCCGGGCCGACCCGGCGCGCACGCTGCGCGGGGCCTTCTCCCGCCGACGTCAGCCGGGTCTGACCGCCGTCCCGGCGCTGCAGGGCGTGACCCTCTCGATCGCCCCCGGCGAGACGGTCGGCATGGTCGGCCGTAACGGCGCCGGCAAGACCTCCACGCTGCGGGTGCTGGCCGGCATCGTGCCGCTGCACTCCGGCGAGGCGGGCTGCGGCGGGCGGGTGGTGTCCCTGCTCGAGCTGGCGGCCGGCTTCAGCCGCGACTTCTCCGGGCCGCGAGAACATCTACCTGCAGGGCGCGCTCTACGGGCTGACCAAGGCCGACATCGAGGCGCGGCTGGAGCGGATGATCGCCTTCTCCGAGCTCGGCGAGTTCATCGACATCCCGGTCAAGACCTACTCGTCGGGCATGTTCGTGCGGCTGGGGTTCTCGATCGCCGCCCATCTCGACGCCGACGTGCTCCTCATCGACGAGGTGCTCGCCGTCGGCGACGAGGCCTTCCAGCGCAAGTGCCTGCGCCGCATCTCCGAGCAGATCGCCGGCGGGGCGACGGTGGTGCTCGTCTCCCACGACGCGGCGGCCATCGAGCGGGTCTGCGAGCGGGTGGTCGTGCTCGACGCCGGCCGGGTGGTGTTCGACGGCCCGACGGCCGAGGGGCTGCTCTTCTATCACCGGCTGATGGGCTCGACTCGACGCGACGGGCGCTCCGTCCGCCCGCACCACGACCGCGCGCTGGAGGTGGCCGACGTCGCGCTGCACGACGGCGAGGGCCGGACGGCGACGGTGTTCGCCACCGGGGAGCCGCTGCGCATCGCCGCCACCGTGCGCGCCGCCCGGCCCGGCGACCCTCACCCTGCAGGTCCGCGCCGCCGACGGCACCTGCCTGTTCGCCACCGAGACGGAGCTCACGCCGGATGCGGACGGCTCTGGCGGCGCTGACCTTCGACGTGCCGGCGCTGGCGCTGCTGGGCGGCGACTACGACGTGGTGCTCGGCGACGGCGGTCCGGCTGACCGCACCGTCCGCTTCTCCGTCGTCTCGGCGCCCGGGACGCAGGGGCGTGGTCGATCTCGGCGGACGCTGGGAGACGATGACCCGCTGAGGCGACATCGTGAAGGATCCGCGCGAGGCGCTCGCGGCCGCCCGCGCGGCGGCCGGCGACGACGACCGGGCGCCGGACCCGCCCTGGATCCTCGAGGCGGGCACGCGCCTCGAGCCGCCGGCTGGCCGAGTGGGCGATCATCGCCCCCGAGCCCAGCCACGTCTACTCGACCCGGCGCTTCGGGCGGCCGATCACCGCGGTCAAGCTGCTGCTGGTGCGGATGCTGCGCCAGTACATCGGGCAGATGACCGCCCAGCAGAGCCGCTTCAACGCCGCAGATGGCGGCCCACGTCCTGCGCCTGGAGCAGCGCGTCGCCGAGCTCGAGGAGGCGGTCGCCGACCGCGATCGCCCGCCGGCATGAGGGTCGACCAGATCCTCTGCGCCGCCGGTCCGGTGGACGGCGTGACCGGGCAGGCGCTCGCCTACCGCCGCCTGCTGCGCGGCTGGGGCTGGCTCGGGCGAGGACTACGCCCCGGTGCAGGCTCCCGGCATGCCGGCCGGCGCGATCCGGCCGCTGCACGCAGCTGCGCCCCGAACGCGGGCCGACGCGGTCGTCCTGCACTACTCGGGCTATGCGGCCGGCCTGGAGCGGCTGCTCGAGCGCGCGCGCCGCGCAGCCTGCTCGTCTCCCACAACGTCACCCCCGCGCACTACTTCTGGGCCAGCGACCCGGTGGAGGCGGTGCGCTGCCAGCTGGCCCGTCGCCCAGCTGGCAGAGCTGGCCGGATCGCCACCGCGCTGGCGGGCGTGTCGGAGTTCAACGCGCGCGAGCTGCAGTAGCTGTCCGGGCGCGAGGCCGCCGTCATCCCGGTGCTGTTCGAGCGCCCGCCGATGCTCGCCGCCATCCCCGCGGCGCGGCCGCCGACGATCCTGTTCGTCGGCCGCCTGACCCCGCACAAGCGCCAGGACCTGGTCATCCGCGCGTTCGCGCGCTGGCGCGAGCGCGCCGAGCCAGCCGGACGCGCGGCTGCACCTGGTGGGCACGCCGCTGTCGGCGGACTTCCTGGCGGCGCTGCGCCGCCTCGCCGACGAGCTGGCCCCCGGCGCGGTGACGTTCGCCAGCGCCCTCAGCGCCGCCGAGCTCTGGGAGCGCTACCGCGCGGCCGACGTCTTCCTCTGCCTCTCCGAGCACGAGGGCTTCTGCATCCCGCTGCTCGAGGCCTTTCATTTCGGGCTGCCGGTGATCGCCCGCGATGCCGGGGCCGTCGGCGAGGTCGTCGGCGATGCCGGGGTGCTGCTCGACGGCGATGACGGCGTGGCCACCGTGGCCGAGCTGATCGGCATCGTCCTCGGCGACGCCGAGCTGCGCGCCGAGCTGGCGGCGCGGGGCGAGCGCCGGCTGGCGCACTACGCCCATGACTCGGTCGCCGCAGCGGCTGCGCGCGCAACTCGCCACCATCGGCGTCGACATGAGCCTGCGACACGTCCTCGGCCGGATGGGGCTGAACCGCTCGATGGTGGTGCGGCGGCTGGTGCGACTCGGTCATCCGCGGCTGCGCGAGCTGCGCGCCGAGGCGATGACCGGCCGCACCCCGCGGGCGGCTGATCCTGCGCGCCGCCGTGCGCTGGCTCGAGTCCGGGGTGCTGCGCGTGCCCCAGGGCTACGCCGGCGGCCTGGCCTTCGACATGCGCTATCTGCCGATCGCCCACGCGCACCTCGGCTCGATCGCCGGCGGCAACCTGGAGAGCGCCGTCCAGGAGGCGATGGTCCGCCACCTTCCCCGCGGCGGGGTGTTCTTCGACGTCGGCGCCAACCTCGGCTTCTTCTCGCTGCTGGCCGCTCACCTGTCGGGCCTCGACGCCGGCCGGGTCTACGCCTTCGAGGCGGCTCCCGACAACGCGGAGGCGATCCGGGTCAACGCCGCCCTCAACGCCATCCCCAACGTCGAGGTGCTGGCGGTGGCGGTCGCCGACCGGGCCGGCCGCGGCCGCCTGCAGGTGGTCGACGACCAGAGCTGGTCAAAGCTCGCCGACTACGGCGAGCACCCCTTCACCGAGAGGATCGTCGATGTGGAGCTGGTGGCCATCGACGACCTCGTCGCCAGCGGGCGGGTGCCGCCCCCCGACCTGGTCAAGATCGACGTCGAGGGCGCCGAGCTGGCGGTGCTCGCCGGGATGCGCGAGACGCTGGCCCGCCACCGGCCGGCGATCATCTGCGAGCTGCACGACACCCACGAGCCGTTCGTGGCCTTCATGGGGGAGTTCGGCTACCGGCTGATCAACCTCGAGGGCACGATCCCGGTGGGGGAGGCGGGCGCCTCGGCGCACGCGCTCGCCCTCCCGGCGCTCGACCCCGGCGACTGACCGCGGCCGCCGCGACGGTCAGCTCATCCGAGGTCGGCGCGGTCGAACAGCTCGCGATCGTTGGTGATGACGCCGGTGACGCCCAGGCGCTGCAGCGCGCGGCACCGCCGGGGATCGTCCACCGTCCACGCATACAGCTCGCCGCCCTGGCCCGCGTACGGCGCGGACCAGCCGCGGGGTGATGACGCCCCAGTGGGCCATGATCGCGTCCGCCTGGCCGGCCCGGAGGATCCGCGCGGTCTGGCGGGGCAGGACGCGCCGCAGGTAGGCGAGCATCGCGTAGGCGGCCGGCCGGGTCAGCCGCGAGGCCAGGTAGTCACGGCGGGCCTTGGGCACGGACAGACCCAGGGCGAGCTCCGGCGCGATCGCGCGGATCGCGATGAGGCTGGAGAGCTCCATGGTCGAGACGAGGGTCCGGTGCGGTCAGGCCCGCGGCGTCGATCGCCTCGACCACCGGCCGCTCGTAGCCGACGGCCTTGATGTCGACGTCGAAGCGGGTCTGCTGCGGGCAGCGCGCCGCGCAGTGCGGCCAGGGCGTCGGCGAAGTCGATCGGCGCGGGCTGGGTCAGATCGCGTGAGTCGTGGGCGACCACCAGCCCGCCCTCGTGGGCCAGGACGTCGAGCTCGACCATGTCCCAGCGCGTCTGCGCCAGGAGCGCCGGGAGCTCGTCCAGCCGGCGAGCCGGCCTTGACGATGCTGTGCCCGACGCGCAGGCAGCGCGGGACGCGCGTGTCGCCGAGCGTCACAGAGGTCATTGCGGGCTGAAGCCGATCCCGCTGTAGATGCGGTCCAGGCGCCGTCGCGGAGCAGGCGCTCGGGCCGGAGACGCCGGGCTTCTCGCGATACAGGCGATAGCCGGCGTTCTCGCGCAGCGCGGGACCGATCGCGTCGGCCGGCCGCCCGGCGTCGCGGGTGGCGACGATGTAGTCGGCCTTGCGCGAGACCGGGACGTGGGGATAGTCCGTGTTGAGCAGCGGCAGCTGCGAGCACAGTGGCCGGTCATGCAGGAAGTAGGCGGCCCACAGCTGCAGCGGCGGCCACATGTCCAGGCGGATCGAGGCGCCGCGGGGAACCGAGGCCGCCCAGCCCGAGAGCGCGATGGTCGCCGGGGGCAGCTGGTAGCCGGTGGCGTCGAGCTCGGCGATCGCGCTCCCCGCCGTGGCCACGCCCAGCATCGCCAGCAACGGGAGCCCCCAGCGTCGCAACCGATACGCCCCGACGGCGGCGACGGCCATCACCAGCGGCCCGATGAAGGCCAGCAGCTTGAAGTGGAAGTAGTAGCCGTACTGGCGGTGGCGCAGGTAGACGGCGAGCAGCACGCCGATCGCCACCAGGCCGCCGAGACCCCAGGCGAGCGACCGCGGCGAGCGCGCCAGCCCGAGGGCCGCCAGCGCGAACACGACGACGACCACCGGGACGAGCCACACCGGGCTGGGCAGGGAGACGAAGTAGTTGAAGGGGATGAACCCCGGCAGGTCGCCGCCCCAGGACTGCAGCGAGTGGCCGGGCGCCAGCACCTCGGCGGCCGTGTAGACCTTCTGGCCGACCCCGATCGCCGGCACGGCGAGCAGCGCCACCAGCGGGATCAGCCACAGCAGGCTGAGCCGGCCGCGGTAGAGGTCGCGCGGGCGCACCGTGGGCTCGCCGGCGCGAAGCTTTCGCCGCCACTCGAGGACGACGAAGATCGCGATCGGCACCGCCGGGATGGGAGCCGCCAGCGGATAGGCGAAGACGAGCACGAGGCCGAAGATCGCCAGCAGCACCGCGCAGGCCCCGCGGGCCCGGCGGCCCATGCCGGGCTGCACGAGCCACCAGCCGAGCGCCAGCGTGAAGGGCAGCGCGAAGAACCCCCACGTCTGGTTGAAGTACGGGTTGAGGATGGTGTGCAGCGCCTCGCGGTCCAGGCCGGCGAGCGCCATCGCCGCCACCGCCCAGGCGGCCGGGATCCGGAACACGTGGCGCGCGACGACGAAGAAGCCGGCGGCCGCCATCCCGAGCAGCGCGGCCGCGAGGGTCGCCAGGACCTGCCAGCTCTGCAGCCCGCTGACCGTCGAGACGGCGGCGAACGCGTAGTAGATCGGGTACTTGGACTGCCACGTCGGCGGCATCCGCTGGATCGGCTGGGTGATGTCCGTGCCGGTGGGCGCCGCGTGGGTGAGGAAGTTGGCGGTGCCCGGCGGCGACATGGGCGTCGGAGCCGGTGCCGACCGGGCGCGGCGTAGTGCTGGTGCAGCAGCATCGGCACGAGCGCGACGAAGGTGACGACGGCCGCCACCGCCACGGGCCAGAGCCAGCCGCCGGCGCCGGGCACGGGCGGCAGCCCGCGGCGGCGGATCGCCACGCGCGCCGGCCGCCAGGCCGGCCGGACGACGACCGGCAGCGACACCGCGTAGGGAACGTGAGCGAAGCCCAGCAGCGTGAGCGCCAGGCCGACGGCACAGCCGCCGGTGGGGAGCACCCACAGCAGCTCGTAGTCGCGCAGCGCCTCGGGGAGCAGCAGCCGCACCAGGCCGAAGCCGCCCACGGCGAACACCACCACGGTCGCGGCCAGCGCCCGCAGCGCATCGGGCACGGCCGAGAACGCCTCGTGGCGGGGCTTGGCGTTGAACTGCCAGGCGAGGACCAGCAGCGCGACGATGATCGCCGCCGCCAGCAGGCGCGACCAGCGGCCGCCGGCGCTCGTCAGCGGCGGGCGGCCACCGGCGCCCGGCCCGCGTCCGCGCCCGCGCCGACCGCCGTCGGCCGCGGCGCCCAGGGCCAGCGCGGCCGCGGCCGCCGGCAGGGCGTCTGCTGGCGGGACTCCGCCAGCACCCGGGAGAGGAACACCGGGTTGCCGATCAGATACCGGCGCCACATCCTCCGGGGCTCGATCGCCAGTCTGAATATCCATTCGAGTCCGTTGTCGGCGAGCCAGCGAGGGGCGCGCGGGATGTGTCCGGAGACGTAGTCGAACAGCGCGCCGACCGTCCACACGACGGCGCCGCCCAGCTGGTCAGCGTATCGGTCGACCCACAGCTCCTGCTTCGGTGAGCCCATGCCGACGAGCACGATGTCGCGGCGCGTGCTCGCGGATGTCCTCCAGCACGCGCTCGTTGTGCGGCGAATCGACACCGAAGAAGCCGTGGTGGGCGCCGGCCACCGCCAGGTCGGGGTACCAGCGGCGCAGGCGGGCGGCCGCCTCGCGGGCGATCGGCGGCTCGGAGCCGAGCAGGTAGAGCGAGTGGCCGGACGACGGCGCACAGGGCGGCCAGCGTCCAGATCCAGTCGGCGCCGGTCATCCGGTAGGGCACCTGGGTGTGCAGCGCCCGGGCGGCCAGGCGGACGCCGTAGCCGTCGCAGTAGACGAGGTCGGCCCGCGCCAGCGCCGAGCGCAGCCCCGGGGTGTCCCGCGACTGGTTGACGACGTGAGCGTTGACGTACATCACGCGTCGTGTCCGGCCCTCGCTCGGCCCAGCGCGACACGGTGCTCAGCAGCTCGTCGGGCTGGCCGAGATCGATCGGGATGTCGAAGATCGACGACGACGGCCGAAGCGGCGGTGCCAGCGCCGGCGGCTCGCTTCCAGCTTGCTCGCGAAAGGCGTGGATCGACACGACGACGAGCCATCCTATGCCCTCGAGCGAGCAGAATGTGCCGGCGCCATGCCGCCGGTCCTCATCGACGCGCGCGATGCCGCCGCCGCGCAGATGCGCGGCTGGGGCCGCTACACCCGGGAGCTGGTCAGGCGCTCGCGTCCACGACGGGAGCGAGGACCTCGAGATCATCGCCTCCGCCGGCGCGGGGATCGTCCCCGAGGTCTGCGTCGAGCAGTTGTGGCTGCCCGTCCTGGCCCGCCGCCACCGGGTCGCGGTGGTGCATGCCCCCAACTGCTTTCTGCCGCTGGTGAGGCCCTGCCCGGGAGTGGTCACCATCCATGACCTCGCCTTCGAGGCCTGGCCGGACGACTTCGGCCGCCGCACCGGGGCTGAAGTTCCGGACGCATCACCCGGCTGGCGGCCCGCTCGGCGCAGCGCATCATCTGCCCGTCGCGCTTCACCGCCGACGACGTCTGCCGAGCGCTACCGGGTCGATCGCGGGCAAGGTGCGGATCATCCCGCAGGCCGCGGCGCTGGCGCGCGGGCCGCGGCATCCGCGAGGCCGCCGGCATCGACGGTCGAGCCCGTTCGTGCTCGCCGTCGGCGATCTGCGCGCCAAGAAGAACCTCGGCGCGCTCGTCAGCGCCTTCGCCGAGCTTCACCGCGCGGAGGGCATCCCGCACCGCCTCGTGCTGGCCGGCGTCGACGCCGGGAGCGGGCCGGAGCTGCGTCGCGCTCGGCGGCGGCGGCGCCGGTGCAGCTGACCGGCTACGTCGAGGACGCGCGGCTGGACGGCCTGATCCGCGAGGCCGACCTGGTCGTGCATCCCAGCCTCTACGAGGGCTTCGGGCTGGTCGTGCTCGAGGCGATGGCCCGCGGCACCCCGGTCCTGGCCGCTCGCGCCACCGCCCTGCCGGAAGCCGGGCGGCGACGCCGCCGCCTACTTCGACCCCGGCCGACCCGGGCGACCTGGGCCGCCAGCTCGCCGCGCTGCTAGCCGACCCGCAGCGGCGGTCCCGGCTGGCCGGCGGGCCGGAGCGCGCGGCCGCGCGTTCTCCTGGGAGCGCACCGCGCGCGCGACGGCCGCTGTCTACCGGGAGCTGATGTGACTGTCGCAGGCTGCGCCGGAATGTCACAGAAGTGGCTCATTTGCAGGAGTTTGCTGTGCCGGACGCGGTCCGTTGACCTACCGTCGGACCATGGCCCGGCTCGCCGCCCCTCACCTACCGGCGGCGCTCCGGCTCGCGCTCGATCGAAGGGTGGAAGCGCGCCGGTCAAGTCCCCACGGGACGAAGCTGATCCAGCCCGGGATCAGGCCCGCCCGCTCGTGCTCCCGCACCACCGCGGGAAGTACCAGACGCGGCCTGTCGCAGGCGCTGCGCGCCCAGATCGCGAGTGACACCCGAGAGAGGAGGAGGCATGGAGATCACGCTCATCGTCCACGAGGAGAGATGGAAGCTTCTGGTCTGAGGTCCACGAGCTCCCGGGATGCTTCGCCACCGGTGGAACGCTGAGCGAGCTCCACGAGGCGCTGGCCGACGTCGTCGGCCTCTACCTGTGGGACCTGCCGGCCCGGCTCTCCGCCGATGCGCTGGGCGTCGGCGAGTCACGGATCGATCCGGCCCACCCCGAGCAGAGCGGGCCCCGGCGGGTGAACGTGCGCGTGCCGACCACAGCGGGGCCCGGCGGGTGACGCGTCTGCGTGCTCGTGCTGAGCGTCGACGAGGCGCCGATGCTCGACTGGTCGCTGCCGGCGGCGGCCGGCCAGGAGCCGGCCGCCGAGGTGGTGGTCGTCGACAACGGCTGCGCCGACGACACGGCCGCGGTGGCGGCTCGACACGGCGCCCGCACCTGCGCGCTCGAGCGCCGGCTGACCTACGCCGCCGCCATCAACCAGGCGATCGCGCGCACCCACGGCGAGGCGGTGCTGCTGCTCAACGCCGACTGCCGCCTGCGCCCCGGCTTCCTGGCGGCGGCGCTGCCGCGGCTGGCCGAGCCGGGCGTCGGTTCGGTCGCGCCCAAGCTCCTGCGCGCCGGCCTCGGGCGACCAGCGAGCCGGCGAGATCGACACCGCCGCGATGGTCATCGACCGCCGGCGCAAGAACAACCTCGTCGGGCATGGCCGGCCGCCGACCGCCTACGCCCGTCCGGCGGCGGTGTTCGGCGCCGACGGCGCGGCCGCGCTGTACCGGCGAGAGGTGCTCGAGCACTGTGCGCCTGCCGGGCGGCGAGGTCCTCGACGAGGACATGGAGCTGTGGGCCTCCGACGCCGATCTCGCCTGGCGCGCCCAGCTGCTGGGCTGGCGCAGCGTCTACGAACCGGGCGCGGTCGCCGAGCACGTGCGCACCTACAGCCCGTCGACCCGGCGCCAGATGAGCGAGGCGGCGCGCCGGCTGCAGTTCCGCAATCGCTACCTGATGATGCTCAAGAACGAGACCGGCGCCGGGCTGCTCCGCGACCTGCCGCTGGATCGCCGGCTACGAGGCTGCTCGCCCTCGGCCATGTGCTGCTGCGCGAGCGCCATCTGCTGGGCGGCTATCGCGACGCGTGGCGGCTGCGTGGCGGGGCGTGGCGGCGGCGAGCCGAGGATTCAGGCGCGGCGGCGCGGCTGGCCACCCCGGCGCGGCGGGCGCTGCCGCCCTTCGGCCTGCGGGCGCCGGAATGAGCGGCCGCCACGATCGCCTCCTCGTAGACGCCCCAGGTGGCCGACGCGGCGTCGGCCCACGTCCAGGCCGGCGGCGCGGGGCCGGCCGGGTCAGGCCCTCGGCGACGCGCACGAGCTGCTCGAGGTCGCCGACGTCGACGAACGGGATGCGGTCGCCGAGCACCTCGCGCAGGGCCGGCACGTCGCAGGCGGCCACCGGCGTGCCGCACGCCAGCGCCTCCAGCGGCGGCAGGCCGAAGCCCTCGTCGTCGGAGGGGAAGACGAGCGCGTGGGCCCCGGTGTAGAGCGCCGCGAGCTCGTCGTCGGAGACGGCGCCGGTGAGGTGGACGTCGGGCAGCTCGTGGGCCCACTGGCCGGCCGGTCCGGCGAGCACCAGCGGCAGCGTGCGGCTCGTCCTCGCCAGCGCGGCCACCCGCTTGCGCGGATCCGGCACGCGCATCCCGCCCACCCACAGCAGGTAGTCCTCCGGCAGGCCGTAGCGGATCCGCACCGTCTCGACCTCGTCGGCGCAGCGCGGGGTGAAGACCGCGTCGGCGGCCTCGGGGATGACCACCAGCCGTTCGGCGGCCACGTGGAGAGCGTCCGATCGCGTCGCCGGCCGACAGCCTGGGTGGGGACGATCACCCGGGTGGCCCGCTGGACGGCCAGGTAGCGCAGCTTGAAGCGCAGCCCCGAGCGCAGGTACTCGCCGGGGCGCTTGAGCGGCACGAGGTCGTGGAGCGTGACGACCATCGGTACCGGGGAGCGCAGCAGCGCTCCCTCGATCCAGGGCGCGTGGAAGAGGTCGCAGTCCCGCGGATCCGCGCTCTCGACGAGCGACGCCCCGGGGAGCGGCCCGCAGCGCCGCCAGCAGCGCAGCGGGTGTAGCGCCCGATCCCCCGGGTGTCGCCGGCCGGGCGGCTGTCGAACGCGACCCTCACGCGGTGATCAGCTCCTGCACGCGCGCGCGCGTAGGCGCGCGCGTCAAAGCGCCGGGCGTGCTCCCGCGCGGCGGTCGCCCATGGCCTCCCGGTTCGCTGAGCACCTCGAGCACCGCCGCGCCAAGCGCCGCCGGATCGCCCGGGGCGACCAGCCGGCCGGTCACCCCGTCGCGCACGACCTCGGCCAGGCCGCCGACGCGGGTGGCCACCACCGGGCGTGCCGGCGGCCATCGCCTCGGCCAGCACGGTGCCGAAGGGCTCCTCGTGGGAGGGCAGGACGAGCACGTCGAGCCGGCGCATGAGGCCGGCGGCGTTGTCGACCCAGGGGTAGTGCTCCACCGCGGGCGAGCCGATCACGGCCGCCGTGTAGGCGGGGTCTGAGCGGTACGGGTCGCCGCCGATCACCACCACCCGCGACCCCGGGCGCCCCCGCGCGGATCGCCGGCGCGGCGGCCACGAGATCGGCGACGCCCTTGCGCGGCTCGATGCGCCCGACGAAGCCGACGACCGGCCCCGGCCCGTCCGGCCAGGGCGCGGCCACCGGCGGGGGATCGAGATCGACGGGGCAGTGGACGACGTGAGGATGCAGGCCGGCGAGGCGAAAGGCGACGGCCTCCGAGTCGACCAGCACGACGTCGGCCAGCCGCCAGAAGGGCGGCACCCGCTGCACCAGATCGTGGACGTGGAGCACCCTCCGCGCCGGAGATCGGGCCAGCGCCGGCAGCAGCCGGCCGCACACGCCGCCGTTGAGGTACACCACGTCGGCGCCGCGGGCCAGCCGCCGGATCCGCGGCCAGGAGGCAAGCGCGCGCGCGCCCCGGCGCCGGCCAGACCGCCGACCGCCAGCGGGCGCCAGCTGGTGGCCAGCGCCGCAGCGCCGCCTCGCGCAGGACGCCAGAGCCGGGCGTGGTCAGCGTCGCCCGCCAGCCACCCTGCTGGCTGAGAACGGCCAGCAGCCGCAGCAGCCCGGTCTCGGCTCCGCCCGGATGATCGACGGCGCACACCGCCAGCAGCCGCCGGGGTGAGGGGAGACCGGGCCGATCGGCGGCGGGGCGGTGAGCGGTCGCGCTGGCCATGCGTGGGACCGCAGACGATACGTTCCCGGCGGTGCGCGACTACTACGAGGAGCTGTGGGAGCGCCTGCCCGACGAGCTGGTGGCGCCCGACCTCGCCCCTGCGGCGGGAGTTCGCGGCGGCCAACCTCGCTGCCGGCCAGCAGGTGCTCGATCTCGGCTGCGGCCAGGGCGATCTGACGGCGGTGATCGCCGGGCTCGGGGTCGAGGTGCTCGGCGTCGATGTCGCCGAGGCGGCCATTGCGCGGGCCCGGCGGCGCCACCCGCAGCTGGCGTTCACCGTCACCCCCTTCGCCGGCCCGCTGCCGCTCGACGACACCGCCTTCGACGTCGTGTGGGCCAGTGAGGTGATCGAGCATGTGGCCGACACGGCGACCTGGCTGTCGGAGGTCCGGCGCGTGCTGCGCCCCGGCGGCCGGCTGCTCGTCACCACGCCCAACCACGGTCGGCTGGCGCTCGCCCTGCACGGCCTCGAGCGCTACTCCGAGCCGCTCGGTGACCACCTGCACCTCTACACGACACGCTCGCTCCAGCGGGTTCTCAGCGACTTTCACTTCACCGGCATCGACATCCGGCGGCGCGCCGGGCCTCCGCTGCTGCGCCGGCTGCTCCTCGCCCGGGCGACGCGCTGAGCTGCCGTGCGCGTGCTCATCGACACCACGTACGCGCAGCGCGCTCCGTACTCGGGGACCGCCGTCTACCTGGAGCGGATCGTCGCCGCCCTCGGCGACCGAGCGGACGTCGAGGTGGTGACCGCGGCCAACCCGGCCCGCCGTCCCCCCGGCGGCGGTGGGCCCGCCAGCCTGGTCAATGCCCTCATCGACCTGCGCTGGAGCGAGCGCGAGCTCCCGCGGCTGGCCCGCGCGGCCGGCGCACAGGTCATCCACCACCCGCTGCCGGCGCTCGCCCACGCCACGCGGGCAGCCCAGGTGGTGACCGTCCATGACCTCGCCTTCGAGCGCCTGCCCGACCGCTTCGCGCCGGGGTACCGGCGGTGGGCCCACCTCACTCACCGCCACGCGGCGCGGCGGGCCGCGGCGGTCATCTGCCCGAGTGAGACGACGGCCGCCGACGCGCGCACGCTGTGGGGGATCGACCCAGCGCGGATCGTCGTCGCTCCCCATGGTCCCGGCCAGGCGAGCGGCCCTCCGCTGCCCCGAGCGCAGCCGCCCCGTCACTTCCTCTACGTCGGTGACGCCGAGCCCCGCAAGGACCTTTCGACCCTGTTGACCGCTCACCGCGCCTATGCCGAGGCAAGCGCGGAGCCGCTGCCGCTGATCCTCGCCGGCTCCGCGCATGCCGAGCAGACCGGGGTGCGGATCGAGACGCGACCGCTGGCCGGCCGCCTGGCGCAGCTGCTGGCCGAGGCGGCGGCGCTCGTCCATCCGGCGCTTCATGAGGGGTTCGGCCTGTCGCTGGCGAGGCGATGGCGGCGGGGACGCCGGTGATCGCCGCGGCCGCCCCCGGGACGACTGAGACGTGCGGCGAAGCGGCCCGCTATGTGACCCCCGGAGACGCCGCCGCAGCTCACCGCCGCTCTGGCGCAGATCGCCGCCGACGCCGGCCTCCGGGCGCGGCTCGGGAAGCGCGGACAGGCCCGGGCGGCCACGTTCTCCTGGAATCTGGCAGCAGGAGCCCATCGCGACGCCTACTCTTTGGCGCTCGCCTGATGAAGATCGCGATCCTCGGCACGAGGGGCATCCCCGCCTCCTACAGCGGCTTTGAGACAGCGGCCGAGCAGCTGGCCTGCCGGCTGTCGGCCCGCGGCCACGAGGTGACGGTCTACTGCCGGCCGCACGTCGTCGATCGCAAGCTCTCAATCTACCTGGGCGCGCGCCTCGTCCACCTGCCGACGATCCGCAACAAGTACCTCGACACGCTCGTCCACACCTTCCTGTCGGCGCTGCACGCCGGCCGGGTGACCCGCCCCGATGTCGCCCTGTTCTTCATCGCCGGCAACTCGCCGCTGTGCCTGCTGACGCGGCGCGCCGGGATTCCCGACGCTGATCAACATCGACGGCCTGGACTCCGACCGCCAGAAATGGCCCCCGCTGGCCAAGGCCTACCTGCGCTTCGCCGAGCGCAACTCACCGCGCTGGGCCGATCAGGCGATCACTGACTCAGAGGCCGTCGCCGACGTGTTCGAGCGCCGCTACGGCACGCGGATCGGGGTGGTCCCCTACGGCGTAAGCGACCCGGGCCCGGACGTCGCTCCGGCGCCCGTGACGCGATGCTGCCGACGAGCTCGGCCTCGAGCCGCGCCGCTACATCCTGTTCGTCGGGCGGCTCGAGCCCGAGAACAACCCGCACCTGCTGGTCGAGGCGTTCTCGCGGATCGACCGCCGCCGGGCGCGCGGCATGAAGCTGGCGATCGTCGGTGGGCGCGCCGTACGCCGACGACTACATCCGCCAGGTGCGCCGCGCGCGCCGATCCGCGCGTCGTGTTCCCCGGCTACGTGTTCGGTCCCGGGTACTGGGAGCTGCAGCGCAACGCCTATCTGTTCTGCGCGCCCACCGAGGTCGGAGGGACGCACCCGGTCATCCTCGAGGCGATGGCCGCCGGCAACTGCGTGCTCGTCAACGACCACCCGCCCAACGCCGAGACGGTCGGCGACGCCGGGATCTACTTCTCCGGACGGGGCGGGGTCGACGACCTGACACGTGCAGCTCGGCCGCCTGCTCGACGACGAGCGGCTCGTCGCCGACCATCGGCGACGGGCGCTGCAGCGCGCCGAGCGCTACTCCTGGGAGGCCGTCACCGATCGCTACGAGCAGCTGCTCACCGAGGTGTGCGCGCGCCAGCGTCCCGGCTCGCTGCCCGTCCTCGATGATCGACCTCGACCTTCCGACCTGCCGCTCGAGCGCGTCGCCGCCTGACGGCTAGTGTCGCGGCACTCCGGCGCTGGCGCGCCCTGTGCGGCGCATGGGCCGCGACCGCCGTCCGGGCCTGGATCGTGGCCGCCGCGGCATCCTGGTGGCCGGGTCGGGGTGTGGTCAAGGGCGAGGACCCGCTGCAGGGCGGGATCGCCCGGGCGGGATGTCCCGTCGAGGTTCGATGCCGCCCAGCTGCGCCCATGCGTCGGGTTCTCGGGCTGGGTATCGCATGGCCGTTCGAGCTGCAGCTCGCTGCGCCCCCGCGTTCCGTTGACCGACTGATACAGCGAGGCGAGCAGCGAACTGGGGCTCATAGGCGAGCGGATCGCTCGAGGCCGCCGCGCGGGCCTGCGCGAAGGCCACCGCGTCGGCGTGCGGCCCCTCAGCGAGGCGGCGATCTGATCGGCCGAGCGTTGGGGCTGCCACTGCACCCACGCCCCGGCGAGCGCGATCACGACGGTCACCGCGACGCGACGGCCACCGCGCCGGGCCGGTCCAGCAGCGAACGGCGCACCCGGGCGCAGCCGACGGGCTGTTGCGAGCGGGCCTCGGCCGGCCAGCCAGCCCGCGCAGAGAGCACGGGCACGGTGACGCCCGGGAAGTACCACGTCCAGTCCAGCGCCGACTGGATCCCGAAGCCGACGACGATCATCGCCAGCGGCCGCCATGCCCTCGCGCTCGGCGGCCTCGCCGTCAGGCAGCGATCCCATGGCGTCCCGCGCGGCCAGCGGGCGAGCGGCGGCCATGCACCAGGCGACCAGCAGGGCCAGCGTGAGCGCGATGCCGATCAGACCGAGGTCGGCGAACGTCTCGATGATGTAGCTGTGGGCCTGGTCTGACTTGTAGGGCAGCGTGGTGTAGCGCAGTCGGGCGGTGCCGTAGCCGAGAGGCGCCGACGCCCTTGAAGGGCGTGGCGGCCGACGTCGAGCCCCTGATGCCAGTACAGCGGGCGGCTCGAGCCGAACTGGAAGACCGCGGCCGGGGTTGTTCGTTACGCTTCGCGCGGGTGCTGGTCAGCGTCGTCCACGCGTGGGAGATCTGACCGGTCAACCCGCGCGAGGACGCGGCCAGCCCGGCCATCGCGCCGCGACCGGCAACAGGCCGGCCAGGGCGATCAGTCGCGATGCCGAGCGCCGGCGGGTGGCCGGTGCGATCGCCGTGCGGTCCATCGCCGCCGCCGTCGCCACGCCGCCGTCGCGCTGAGCGACGACGACCGCCACCAGGACGATGCCGAAGGTGTGCCCGGCCGCGTCCATCGCCGGGGTCAGCGCCCATCCCTGGTCAGCTGCGCATGCGCCAGCCCCCACCCGGAGACGATCGCGGCGCCGACGGCCCCAGCGCCGAGCACGGCCACCGAGCGCAACCGCAGCGGGACGAAGGCCAGCCACAGCGCGATCCCGATGATCGCCACGGCGTCGGCCGAGCGCGAGGCCGAGAGCACGACCGCGCTGAGCAGCAGGGTGATCGCCGGCACGGTCAGGGCCGCCAAGCGGCGGCCGCGGTCGCGGCGCGCCCCGGCCCACAGGCAGACCGGCAGCCCGAGGGCGGCGGTCGACCCCGACCGCGTTCCAGTAGCCGAACGGCGCCTGCAGGCGGCCGACCTGGTTGTCCGGCGGCCAGCGTCGCCGGAAACACCTTGGCCAGCAGCGCCCACCCGCTGAGGGCGGTCACCACGAGGACGATCGCTCCCAGCAGCGCCGGCCAGCGCGCGGGGGCGAGGCGCGCCAGCGCGGCCGCTCCCGGCGAACGCGCCGAGATAGCTGAGCATCTGGTTGGCCGCCGACCACGAGGTGTCGGGCACCACCGACCAGATGATCGACAGCCCGGTCAGCGCGGCCAGCAGCGGCCATCAGTCCGACCGTGCCCGCCCCCAGGCCGGCGCGCGCCGGCGGCCGGTCCCCCAGGCAGCGGTGGCCAGGGCGCCCGCCCCGAGAGCGGTGAGCGCGATCTCCGTCCAGGTGTTGCCGGCGCTGGCGCTCGTCTGATCGACCCCGCCGGAGCTGACGAAGGCGATGACCAGCAGCCCAGCCGCCAGACCGAGGCGCGAGGATCGGGTTCGTCAGGCCTGGGCTGGACCCGCGGCGGTGACGGACGACGGTGACGGCGCGGCGTTGTCGGCCCCGGCGCCCTCGCGGCGCCGTGGCGACAATCGACACGCTGCCCGAGGCTAGCAACGGCCGCACCCGGTGAAAGGCGCCGCAAACCAACCCTTAACCGGCCCTCGCGATCAGCATCAACGGTGTGCCCGAGGGCCGCGGCGCGCGGGCGCGAACCGAGGGCGTCGAGGCGGCTGACCGCCCGCTGAGCAGCCGGGGTAAGCCGCCGCCAGCCATAGGTGACGGCGTGCAGCTCCGGCGCGCAGCCCGGCGGCGCGCGCCTCGTCGCGCAGCCGGCGGGGCGACAGCGGAACATCGTCGGGCGTTCCGTGCACGAAGGTCGCCACCCCGCCGTGCGTTGGCCAACGCGAGCGCCGCCCCCACCGGGTGCC
Organism: uncultured Solirubrobacteraceae bacterium; assembly: GCA_963800545.1. Classification (GTDB taxonomy): domain Bacteria; phylum Actinomycetota; class Thermoleophilia; order Solirubrobacterales; family Solirubrobacteraceae; genus Palsa-465. Next base: position 200,120 of record CAWDBJ010000020.1, on the reverse strand, counting down.
AGGCGCCCGGCTCGATGGCGATCAGCGCGCCGCCGGGCCGCAGCAGGCGCGCGGCCTCGGTGAAGCAGCCGTGCGAGCGGGCCCTGGTAGGCGATGTGGTGCAGCACCAGCCGGTAGAGGACGACGTCGAACGAGCGGGCGCCAGGTCCAGCTCGCCCGGCGCGGCCGGTGAACGCCTCGTCGGCTCGCCCGGTCTCGAGCACCCCGGCCACTCGATCGGGCTCCGTGTCGACGGCGACCATCCGGAAGGCGGGGGCGGGGAAGAGGTGACGGCCGGGATGCCAGCCGGCCCCCACCGACAGGACGTCGCCGCCGGGCAGGCCCAGGCGGCGGTCGACGATCAACCGCTCGCGGGCCTCCACGTGGCGGTAGTGGTGCTCGAGCGTCGCGCGCCGGGTATGGCGATCGAGCAGGTTGTCGGGGTCATAGGGCTCCGAGGCGACGGTCTCAGCCATGCAGGACCTCCGCGTAGGCGGCGACCGTCTCGACGCCGCAGCCCTCCCAGGTGAAGCGCGGCGGCCACCGTCTCGCGGGCCTGGGCCGCCAGCCGCGCCCGCCGCCCAGGATCGCGCAGCAGCCCGTCGATCGCCGATCGGCCAGCGCGCGCGGGTCACGGGGTGCCACGAGCTCGATCCCGCCGCCGGCGGCCGCGATCTCCTCCGGCCCGTCCTCGCCGGCGCAACCGATCGCCGGCACGCCGGCGGCCATCGCCTCGATGTAGGCCACGCCGAACGCCTCGGCCACGCTCGGCATCACGAACATGCTCGCCGCGCGCGCCTGCGCCGACGCGCCTCGGCAGGCGCAGGCGGCCGCGCAGAACGACACCGCCTCGGCGACCCCGCGGGCGCTGGCGAGCGCGCGCAGGGCCTCGCGCTCGGGACCCGTCGCCGACGATGACGTAGCGCAGGTCGGGCCACGCGCGGGCCAGCAGCGCCAGCGCCTCGATCACGTCGGCATGGCGCTTTCGCTCGATCAGGTTGCCGACCGAGACGAGCGTCGGCGCGCGCGGCGGCACGGACGGAGCGGTCGGCAGATCGGTGCCGAGATGGACGACCCGGGTGCGGGTCGCGCCGCGCGCCACGCAGCGGCGGGCGGTCCCGGCGCTGTTGGCCAGGACGAGCCGCGCGTGGGCGAGCGTGTCGCGCACGCTCGGCCGCCCCCGCGTGGGGACCCGAGGACGTCGCCGCCGTGGACCGAGACGACCAGCGGGACGCCGGCGGCGGCCCGGCGCACCGCGTCCCCGGCGGGGACGGCGTAGTGGGCATGGATGAGGTCGAAGGCAAACGAGGCGCGGATCCGGCGCAGCGCCCGCGCCAGCCACGGGGCGGCCCAGGCGCCCCAGCTGGCATAGCTCCAGGGCCGGGGCGGCGACAGATAGCGCAGGTAGTCGACGGCGACGCCGTCCAACCGGGCGGTCGGGCGGCTGGCGCAGCGCCTGGCGGGCAGCGCCGAGGTCGAGCCGGCGCACGGCCGACAGCGGCGGCAGCGGCCGGTGCAGGACGAGCACCCGGGCCTGCACGCCCGCGGCCACGGTGGCGAGCGTCTGGCGATGGGCCCACACCCCCAGGGTCGGGTCCGACGGCGCGGGGGTAGTACTCGGCGATCACCAGGACCCTCATCGCCAGTCACGGTGGACGGCCAGCGGGCGCGACGGCGTCCCGGGCGGCGACGAACGGGCGGTCGGCGAGGAACGTCCGCGCCTCCGCGACGGCGGCATCGCGGCTGTAGGAGCTGGCGATGCGCCGCAGCCCGTGGCGCATCGGGCGTCGCGTCGACGACGCCCAGCCGCCATCCGCGGTCGCGGGCGAGCGCCGACCAGTGGGCATCCAGACCCCACCCGGCGCGCAGCGGCGGGAACGGCAGCAGCTCGTCGAAGCGTCACCGAGCGCAGGGCGCACAGCGGCCCGATCTCCACGAACCGCGTCTCGCGCAGCACCGCGCCCGGGCGCCGCCGGGTGATCGCATAGGCGGCGTGCGAGCGCCAGCGATGGGCGGGCTGGGCGAGCGCCAGCTCAAAGCGCTCGGCCAGGAAGACGAAGCTGTCGAGAAAGCCGCGCGGCAGCGTCACGTCGTCGTCGACGATCAGCAACCAGTCAAAGCCCTGAGGCGGGTTGTCGGCCAGCAGGGCGTTGAGGTTCTCGAACTTGCCCTGCTCGCCGGCGACCCGGCTGGCGAAGCGCACCTCGTGGCGCGATCGCGCCAGCTCGCGGTGGGCGTCGGCGAGCACGTTGGGGACGTCGGCGCGCTCGATCCCCAGCGCGAGGATCGCGCCGCCGCGGCCAGCGGGCGGCCGCTCGGCGCAGCCGGGGGCCGTCAGGCGCGCGAGCGCGACCGCGTCGCACACGCCGTCGGCGAGCAGCGCCCGGGTGGTGGCGCGGATCCCGTGCACCTGCCCGCTGGTGCCCGACATGAAGTCGTCGACGTCGACCGTCGTGCTCATCGCCGCCTCGCGCCCAGCGCCTCGCGCAGCCGCCCGGCCGAGTGCGCGGTGAGCACGACCCCGTTGAGGCAGCGGCGGCGCCCGATGTGCCACAGACAGCCGGCGAGGACGCGCAGCTCGGCGGCCAGCGGGCGGCGCCGAGCCCTTGATCGCGTCGTAGCGGCGGGCGGCGCGGCCCTGGACGAAGGCCGCCCGCGACAGCCGCCGCAGACGGGAGTCGGCAGCGGTGCGCCGGTGCACGAGGCCCGCCGCGGCCAGGTAGCGCACCCGGCCCCCGGCGGCGATGTAGCGCCGCTCCCAGTCCTCCTCGTCGCCGCGTACGCGGATCGCCTCGTCGAAGCGGCCCACGCGCTGAAGCGCACGCCGGCGGATCGCCATGTTGGCGCTCCACACCAGTTCGGCGTCGCGATCGACGGGACCGAGGTCCAGGGTGGTGATCGGCGGCGCCTCGCGGCCGCAGGAGCGAGGGCCGCCCGCCCTCCAGGCGGGCGCGGATCGGGCCCCCCGAACAGGTCGTGGTCAGGGCGCGTCCGCGGCGCCGTCGAGCATGCCGCCAGCCATCCGGCGGCGCGTCGACGTCGTCGTCGACGAGCACGATGAGGTCGCTCGGCGGCCGCCTCGATGCCGGCGTTGCGCGCCGCGTTGGCACCCCCCGGCGGCGGGAGGGCCACGCACACGGACGCCGTGGCGGCGCGGCAACCCGCGCGGTCTCGGGGAGCCGCCGTCGTTGATGACGAGCACCTCGGCGCCCGCGGCGGTCGCCTGGGGGACGATCGAGGCCAGGGTGACCTCGAGGTACTCGGGGCGACTCGCGGGTGGGGATCACGATCGAGGCTGCGGGCGGGCCGGGCACGTCGAACAGTGTGCCCGCGCGGCGCGGGCGAGGGCGGTCTAGGTCGCGGGCGGCGGCCCGGCGATGGGCGACCAGCTGGCGCGCGAACGCGTAGACGAAGCGCGGGTTGTAGCGCATGTAGCGGCGGGCGAGCCGGCGAGGCTCGTGGGCGAGCCGGTAGGCCCACTCGAGGCCGACGTCCTGGATGCGGGCCGGCGCCTGGGGCACCAGTCCGGCGTGGAAGTCGAACGCCGCCCCGACGCCGACGAGCACCGGCGTCGTCAGCTCGGCGCGCATCTCGGCCATCCACTTCTCCTGCTTGGGGACGCCGATCCCGATCCAGGCCACGTCGGCGCGCGAGCCGTTGATCTCCGTGATGACCGCGCGGCGCTCCTCCTCGGTGAGCGGCCGGTGCGGAGGCGAGTACCCGCCGACGATCCTGATCCCGGGGTAGCGCTGACGGAGGTTGAGGGCCAGCTGTACGAGCGCTCCCTGGTTGCGCCCGCCGTACAGATAGAGCCGCTGGCCCGTGCGGGCCGCCCGCTCGCACGACCGCGCCATCAGCTCCGGCCCGTAGACCCGATCGCTGAGCGGATGGCCCAGCAGGTTGAGCGCCCACACGAGCGGCTGACCGTCGGGCACGTTGATCGACGAGCGCATGAGCGCGCTGCGCAGCTCGGGATCCTCGGCCGAGGCCATCACCGTGTGGACGTTGCAGACGCAGATGAATCCGCGGCCGTGACCGGCCACCGTGGCGTCGATCCAGTCCAGCGCCCGCTCGTAGTCAGTCAGGCCCAGCGGCACGCCCAGCACCTCGGCCGTCTGCGGCCGGCGGGCCGGCGGCGAATCGGGCGCGAGCGAGTCCTGGATGTGGGTTTTCATGGTCTGGGGATCTCCTCGAGTGAGGCCATATCAAGGGGTCTTGCCCACAGACAACGGAAAAATCACCCCCAAGTTACGGAGTTGCTCCCTCGCCGGACCAAACAAGGCCCGGAAATTGCACGGGCCACCGCCGATGCTCCGGATATCCTCGAAGGGCGACAGGGATGTCGCATCGGCTCGCGGGCAAACGCCCCCTGCTCCGCGAGCCCGGACGGCCCCTAGCCCTACCCAGGGTCGTCCTGTGGCTGAGCCCGCGCCGCGCGTACCGCTCGGCGCGGGCTCGCCGTGCCGGCACCGGTCAGCCCCGCCCGGCGCAGGCCGCCGCGCGACCCCCGTAAGCTCCGCCGCCATGGACTGCCTGGTCACCGGCGGCGCCGGATTCATCGGCTCCAACCTCGTCGACGCGCTGCTGGCGCGCGGCGATCGCGTGACCGTGCTCGACGACCTGAGCACCGGCAAGCGCGAGAACCTGGCCGGCGCCGTGGAGCGGGGGCCACCCTGAGGTCGTCGACGTCCGCGACGCCCGGCGGGTGCAGGCGGTGTTCGCCGCCACCCGCCCCGAGGTCGTCTTCCACCTGGCCGCCCAGATCGACGTGCGCGTGTCCGTCGCCGACCCCGCGCCTGGACGCCCAGACCAACGTGATGGGCACGATCGCGGTGCTGGAGGCGGCCCGCCGCGCGGGGACCCGGCGGCTGGTCAACACCTCCACCGGCGGCGGCCTGTACGGCGACGCGGAGGTCCTGCCGACGCCCGAGGACGTCGTCGATCGCGCCGCTGGCGCCCTACGGCCAGGGCAAGCTCAGCGCCGAGGGCTACTGCGGCCTCTACACCCGCCTGCATGGCCTGTCGACCGTCTCGCTGCGCTACGGCAACGTCTACGGGCCGCGCCAGGACGTCCACGGCGAGGCCGGGGTGGTGGCGATCTTCTGTGGCCACGTGGCCGATGGGCGCACGCCGACGATCTACGGCGACGGGCGCCAGACGCGCGACTGGGTCGAGGTCTCAGACGTCGTGGCGGCCAATCTGCTGGCCGCCGACTCCGAGCTCACCGGCCCGTTCAACATCGGCCACGGCCAGGAGACCTCCGTGCTCGACCTCGTCACCGCGCTGCGCGAGGTCGCCGCGCACGACCGCTGCCCGAGCCCGAGTTCAAGCCCGAGCGGCCCGGCGAGGTGCGGCGCAGCTGCCTGGACATCACCCGCGCCCGCCGCGAGCTAGCCTGGGAGCCCACCGTGCAGCTGCGCGACGGGCTGCGGACGATCCTGGCCGGTCTGAAAGCCTGAGCATCCCGGAAGGTCCGGTATGAAGCTCAGCGTCATCACGCCGTCCTACAACCATGCCCACTTCATCGAGCGCACGATCGACAGCGTCCTCGATCAGGGCTACCCCGACCTCGAGTACATCGTGATGGACGGCGGCTCGACCGACGGCACCATCGAGATCCTGCGACGCTACGCCGACCGACTGATCTGGCGCTCGGAGCCCGACCGCGGCCAATCGGACGCGATCAACAAGGGGCTGCGGCATGGCGACCGGCGACGTCGTGGCCTTCCTGAACTCCGATGACACCTACGATCCCGGAGCGCTGCAGCGCGTCGGCCGGCTCTTCGAGGCGCAACCCGGAGATGCAGTGGGCTTACGGCAAGTGCCGGATCATCGACGAGCACGATCGAGAGATCCGCAGGCCGATCACCTGGTACAAGAACCTGCTGCTGCGCCGCTACAGCTACCGCAAGCTGCTGGCCGAGAACTTCATCTCTCAGCCCGCGACCTTCTGGCGCCGGCGGCCTGCACGACGAGCTCGGCTATCTCAACGAGGACGAGCACTACGTCATGGACTACGAGTTCTGGCTGCGCCTGGGCCGGCGATATCCCGCCGGGGTCATCGCCGGCTACCTGGCCAACTTCCGGATGTACGACGCCAGCAAGAGCGGCAGCCTGCAGAACCCGCAGTTCACAGACGAGCTGCGTGTGGCCAAGGCATTCAGCGATGGCGATCGGCTGCCGATCTGCTGCACGGCTTCAACTACTACAAGATCGTGGGGACCTACCGGCTGATGGCGATGGCCAGGCGGAGGCGGCTCGATCATCGCACGAGCCTGCACGCGGCAAGAACGGTGCTCGTCACCGGCGGCTGCGGGTTCATCGGCCACAATCTCGTGGAGGAGCTGCTGGCCGCGGGCGCGCAGGTGACCGTGCTCGATCTGCCGGCAGCCGAACTGGCGCAACTGCCGCCCGGGGTCACGCAGGTCAAGGCCGACCTGCTCGACGCCGGCATCGCTGACCGGCGCGTGTGACGGGGCGCAGATCGTCTACCACCTGGCGGCCCGCACCGACATCGACAGCGACACGCTGTCGAGGACTACGCGCTGAATTACACCGGGACGGAAACCTGATCGAGGAGTGCGCCGGAGCCGGCAGCGTCGAGCGGTTCGTGTTCTACTCGACCCAGCTCGTGGTCGGGCTGTTCAACGAGACCCGGTTCATCGACGAGACCGAGCCCTACCGGACCAAGACGGCGTACGGGGAGTCCAAGATCGAGGGCGAGCAGCGGTGGCGCGCGGCTGCGCGAGGCCGGGATCCCGTACACGATCATCCGGCCGACGTCGGTGTACGGCCCGTGGGGCGAGGACCCCGTACCGGGAGTTCTTCCGGGCGATCAAGCGCCGCCGCTACTTCCACGTCGGGCGCGGCGGACAACCTCGTCAGCTGGGTCTACGTGAAGAACCTGGTCGACCTGACGATGCTGGCTCGCTCAGCCCCGCGGCCGAGGACGAGACGTACTTCGGCAACGACTTTCATCCGTACACGATGCGGGAGATCGTCGACGCGGTGGCCGGCTACTACGGGATCGTCGTCCCCACCGCTCCCGGGAGCGCTCGTCACCGCGCTGGCCTACGCGCTCGCGCTCCCCAAGCGCGCCGGGGTCGAATGTCCCGCTCTACCCCTTCCGCCTGCGGAACATCAAGGCCAACTATTGCTATGACGTCAGCAAGAGCGTGCGCGATCGGCTACGGCCGCGCTACGACCTGGCGCGGGGTCGACGAGACGCTCGACTGGTACGAGGCGCGGGGCCTGCTCTAGTGGTCGTGACCGCCGGCGTCTCGAGCGCGCCGCGGGCCATCCTGCGGTGTGCCCGTTCTGCGGGTGGCGCGCATCGGCCGCGTACGCGGGCTCCGCGACCGCCTCGACACGACCAGCGGCGACCTTCGCCGTGCACGAGTGCAGCGGGCTGCGGCGCCGGCGTGCTCAACCCGGCCCCGTCCGGTGACGTGTCGGCGCTCTATCCGCCCAACTACCTCTCGGCCGAGGACGGCGGGCGGCCGATGGCGGCGGCCGCCGGTTCGATCTCGAGCGGTGGTACCGCTACGACCAGTACCGCTACGACTTCGGGCTGCTGGCGCGGGCGCACGGGTCGCGGCATCGGCGCAGTCGGCTCCTACCTCGATCTCGGCTGCGGCAGCGGAGAGCGGGTGACCTACGCCGCCGAGCGCGGGTGCGCCAGGGCGGTGGGCGTCGACAAGTTCGACTTCGCCAAGAGCGCCGCCCGAGCGCAGGTCGAGCTCGTCAACGCCGAGATCCTCGACTTCGCGCCCGGCGAACGCTTCCAGGTCGTCTCGCTGTTTCACGTGCTGGAGCATCTCGAGGAGCCGAGGCGAGTCCTCGCTCACATCCGCGAGCGGGTGCTGGAGCCGGGCGGGCACGTCGATCATCCAGGTGCCCAACTACGGATCGCTGGAGCGGCGCTGGTTCGGCGGCCGCTGGTTCGGCCTCGACGCGCCCCGTCATCTCTGGCATTTCAACGAGCGGCGATCCGGCTGCTGCAGCGACCAGGGCTACAACGTCGTCGGGCCGTCATCAGCGCAACGCCCCGCTGCACCCGGTGACGATCGTGCCGTCCCTGTTCCCGAGAGGTCGACGTGCAGCGGATCTGGGCTGATCGCGCCCACGGCCCGGGCTACAAGCGGATGATGCAGCTCCTCTGGGCGGGGCTCACGTGCTCACGGTCCCGCTCTGCGTGCTCGAGAACGTCCTCGGCCGGGCTTCGATGCTCACCGTCGTGGCTCCAGCCGAGATGACCGGCGGCGGGGCGCTCAGGTCGGCCGCAGGCCGGCCTCCGGACCGGTCGGCGGATCCGGTGCGCATACACCGGGGCGCAGATGGCCGCGTACAGCAGGGCTGAAAACAGCGCGGTGATCGACAGGATCAGGCCGGCCGCGGCCGCCGCGCCCAGGCTGCGGTGGCCGAAGATGATCAGCGGAGCGCCCGCCGTGCCGGCGGCCGGTCCGGTGATGAGGCTCGACAGCACGCCGGCGGCCACGAAGGTGGCGGCGGCCTGCAGCAGCGAGGGGTGCAGTCCGGTGGCCCGCAGCACGAGCAGCGTGCGGACGATCTGCGAGGCGAAGATGACCACGGACAGCCCGAGGACCACGAGCCGCTGGCGCGAGTGGGCGAGCATGTCCAGTCCCCGGATGGCGGGATGGCGCGCGAGCCGTCGCCGCAGGCCCAGCGCGAGCCCGATGACCGCCATCGCCCCGAGCACCGCCAGCACCGGCATCCACCACTGGAGCTTGAGCGCGCTCGCGCTGATGACGAGCAGCACGGCAGCCAGCAGACCCTCGACGAGGTAGGTAGAGGCGTCCACGAGGAGCATCTGGGGAATGGTCGGCGCCCGCTCCGCGGTCCAGGCGCTTGAGCACGGCCGCCCGTGCCGGGCTCGCCACGTAGTGGTTGACCGTGCCCACCACGAAGGCGGCAGCGCTGGCCGGGTGGATGTCCAGGCGGCTGGGCCGGTCGCCCATGGCGGTCAGGCAGGCGACGGCGGTCTCGGCGCGGGAGGCCACCAGCGTCACCACGCCGAGCAGCGTCACGATCGACGAGGGTGGCCACCGGGGTGCGGCTCACCGCTCGATCGATGTCGTGCCCGTGCTGAGAGATCACATAGGCGATGAGGATGGCGAAGGTGACAGGGCCGGCGAGTCCGGCCAGCACGCGGCGGATCCGCCCCCAGCCGCTCACCGGGGCGGGCGGGTCCTCGCTCAACCGGGCTGCGACGATCGCGGTGCGGCGCCGCGCTCAAATCGCCGGTCGGCGAGCCGCGCCTCGGCCAATGCCTCAGGCAGCGCGTCGCTCGGCGGCGGCACGGACGCTGCGGACGGCGGCTTCTCCTCCATCAGGGCCTGACGCTGCTCGAGCAGCGCCACCCGCTGGGCCAGGACGCGGGTCTGATCGCCCAGCCGCGACACGGCGGCCGAGAAATGCAGCAGGAGCAGCAGCAGGAACCCGAACGCCACGACGAACAGCGCGTTGGGGGGGTAGTAGATGCCCACCGCGCGGGAGATCGTGGTCAGCAGCCCCTGCCAGACGGCGAGGATGAGCAGAACGATCGCCGCCGCCATCCACACCAGCGCGTAGCGCTCGCGCAGGTGACGACGGCGGACCAGCTCGAAGACCGCCGACAGAACCAGGACGGCGAACACCACGGAAACGATCTGGACGCGGGCGTGCATGTCAGAGGGTGCGCTCGGAGGCCACGGGTGACGGATCGCCGGGCTCGAGCACCGGTCTGCGGCGCAACAGTCCGACGACGAGGGCCAGGGAGACCTTGATCATGTAGTACAGGCGAGCGAGGCTTGGTGATCGACGAGCGGCCGCCGCCGCGGGGCTGCATGCGGACCGGGACCTCCACCATGCGCAGCCGGTTCGCGTGGAGCATGAGGATCGCCTCCACCTCGGGGTAGTCGTGAGGGTAGTCGCCGGCGAACAGCGCGATTGCTCGCCGGTTGTAGAGCCGAAAGCCCGAGGTCGGATCGCTGACCGGCTGATGCAGGATGAGGCGCAGGAAGAAGGCGAAGATGTGGATCCCGGTGCGGCGGCTGATGGGGGCGGGGTACTGATGCTCCGAGCTGAGGAAGCGCGATCCGCAGACCATGTCCGTACTGGGGTCGGCGCGGGCTGCCGCCACCAGCTTGTCCAGCTCGGCGGCCTCGTGCTGACCGTCGCCGTCGACCTGGGCGACGTAGTCGTACCCGTATTGAGCGGCATAGACGAAGCCGGTCTGGACGGCTCCGCCGATCCCGAGGTTGAACGGCAGCCGCACCACAGCAGCGCCGGCGGCGGCCGCCTGGGTGGCGGTGTCGTCCGTGGAGCCGTCGTCGATCACGACGACGTCGAACTCGCGCGCGGACTCGTGCAGCGAGGTGACGACCCTCGCCACGGTGGCCGACTCGTTATATGCGGGAACGACCGCCAGGAACCTCCTGCCCGGCGGGCTCACGGCCTGTCCAGCTGGCGCCATCGCATTCGTTCTATCACGGCCTTCCCATGGCCAAACCGGGAGCAGCGGGGACGCCGGGTGTCCCGGCGTTCAGCGGCCGGCGACGACGAGCAGCCGGATCTGTCCGGGTCCGTGCTCGACGTGGTCAAACTCAAGGACGCGCAGCCCGGCCCCGGACACCAGCGGCTCGACGTCGCTGGGCTGGTAGCAGTGCACGTAGGTGGCGTCGTCGTGCTCGAAGTAGGTGCGCTTGCCCTCCAGCAGGTCGAACACGAAGCGGCCGCCCTCGCTCACTGAGCGGGCCAGGTTGGTGAGCGCCGGCTCGAAGGTGGGATAGAAGTGCTTGAACACCAGGGAGGAGAAGCAGACGTCGAACGGCGGAACCTCAGCGCTTGAGACCTCGCCCTGGATGAAGGTGATGCGCTCATCGGCGGCGAAGCGTTCATTCAGATAGGCGACGTTGTTGGCCGATATGTCAAGGCCGGTGTAGCTGGCGAACGGGAGGCCCTGCTCGAGGTAGGCGTTGAGCAGGCGTCCGTAGCCCGGGCCGATCTCGAGCAGCCGCGTCCGGTCAGTGAGGTCGGCGTGCTCCGCCACCTTGGCGATGAACGGCTTGCCGCTCAGCGACTCGTTCCAGGTCAGGTCAGTCTCGGGATGCGCCTGGCGCCAGCGCGACAGCGCGCGGGCCTGGGCCTCCGGGGAGAAGTCGCTGGGATCGACGGCCGTCCGCCCGGCGACACGCTGCAGGAGCGCGGCGTCGGTGAGCCGGAAGCGGAGCGACTGCGGGACCAGCCGGGTCACCAGCCGTCCGGAAATGTCTCTCAAGGTCGTCACCGACGCGCCAGTGTAGCCGCCGAGGCGATCAGCTCGGGGCGGCGGCGATGGCCGATGAAGCGGGCGCGCCGCCCGTCGCAGGCACGCCGTTGCCGTCCCGGCGCGCGTCGCGCCGGGTGCCGACCACCGTCACCCCGTAGGCGCAGACGAACAGCAGCACGCCCACGACGATGAGCGTCGCCAGGAATCCCTGGGTGACGAAGTAGGGCTTGTCGTAGGAGGCGTGGTGCAGCGCCCGCAGCCAGTGTCCGTGGATTGCGCCGTAGAAGCGCTCGAGCGTCCATACGACCCAGGTATGGCAGAAGAACACGAACGCCAGAGCGACGAGGGCGGCGACGGCGGCCGGGTACGCCCGCCGCGCGGATCTGGTCAGCTCACGCAGGGCGACGACGGCCATCACGGCGAGGCCTGGGTAGGCGGGGGTGAGGAAGCGCGCCTGCTGGGTGACGAACGGCAGACCGCGCGTGGCGCGCAGCGTGTCGAGCGCGAGCGGCGGAGCGACGAGCAGCAGAGCGGTGAGCACGAAGAGGAACAGCGCGCGCATCTCGGAGTCCTCGGTTGACAGCAACGTCCGCCATCGCCGGGCGATGAGGAGGACGATCCCGATGGCCACGATCCCCATCACGATCGACCGGCAGCCAGAACCAGAAGTCCTGCGCTCGCACCTCGTAGTCGTTGTAGTCAAACCAGTAGCCGCGGTAGACGTGACTGATCCACAGCCAGGCGGTCGGCCGGAGCGTGGCCCAGGCCGGGCCCCTGGACGTGCGATGAGGTCAGGCTGCCCTTCGCCCCCAGGATCGAGTGGGTGACGATGATGAGGCGCACGTACCACCATCCCGTCAGCACGGCCGGGATCCCGATCAGCCACTTGAGCATGCCGCGGATCTCGCGCCGTGACTGCGGATAGGTCTTCCACAGCATCGCCAGCGTCACCAGGATGATGAGCGCCAGCGAGAGCATCGTCGCCTTCACCATGATCGCGATCGAGAACAGGACGCCCAACCCGATCCCGTGGCGGGCGCGGGGCGGTCCGCGCATCATCCACGCGCACCACGCCAGGGTTGCGGTCAGCGATGCGGCGACGCCCACGTCGTTGGTCATCGTCGAGGCCGAGAAGCCCAGGATGGTCTGCACGGACGACCAGCGCGGCCGCCGCCAGTCGTTGCCACTCGCGCGACCAGCACCGCGGCCGCCAGCAGCCACGCGAGGTACACGGTGAGCGCCCCCAGCGCCGCGCTGTAATAACGCATCGCGGTCAGGCGGGTGACCGACACCTTGTTCCACAGGAGGTTGTCGATCAGGACATCCGGCAGGTAGTAGCCAGGCGGGTGCAGCACCGGCCGCGGCTTGGGAGGCGACGGCTTGCGGTAGGCGACCTCGGGGCCCAACGCGGCCAGGACGGCGTGCGGCGGCCCCTTGAAGTTGGTCCGGGGCCCGCCGAAGTAGCCGCCCTCGTGGGTCAGCACCTGCGTGCGGTACATCTCCAACGGCGTGAACGGCTTGCTGAGGTCCGGAACGGTGCCGTTACCACACGAGGTAGTTGACGTAGGACCAGTGGTAGTCCTCGTCCGGGGCGAAATAGGCCGGCTGGACTGAGGCCCCACAGCAGGCTGCGCAGCCAGTGCGAACACGACGAGAGCCAGGAGCGCGACGCGGGCCCACGTGGGCTTCGGGAGCAGCGGCGCTCGGAGGCGCGGTGAGGCGACGATGGCGGTCACGCGATGGGCGAGGCTAGCGGCCCATCCGGCCAAACTGGCCGTTGCTGTGAAGCGAAACCATTCGCCGTGCCATCCGTTATCCCCATAGGCCGGCGTCCGCCCGGGCCCTCCCCCTATCCTGCTGCCCATGTCCCCCGCCCCCGTGGCCATCAGCGTGAAGGACCTCAGCAAGACCTTCCGCATCCCCCAGGAGCGCACGCACACTCTCAAGGAGCGGGCGCTGCATCCCCTGCGGCGCCAGCGCTTCAACGAGCTGCACGTCCTCAAGGGTGTCTCCTTCGACGTCCAGCAGGGGGAGTTCTTCGGGATCGTCGGCCGCAACGGTTCGGGCAAGAGCACGTTGCTCAAGTGCCTGGCCGGGATCTACGCCATTGACGGCGGCTCGATGCGGGTGGCCGGCCAGCTGGCGCCCGTTCATCGAGCTGGGGGTCGGCTTCAACCCCGACCTCCCGGCGCGCGACAACGTCGAGATCAACGCCGTGATGATGGGTCTCAACGCCAAGATGGTCCGCGACCGCTTCGACGAGATCATCCACTTCGGCGGCCTCGAGGGCTTCGTCGACCAGAAGCTCAAGAACTACTCGTCGGGGATGCAGGTCCGTCTCGCCTTCTCCGTGATGGTCCACTCCGATCCCGACGTGATGCTGATCGACGAGGTGCTCGCCGTGGGCGACGCGGCCTTCCAGCAGAAGTGCCTCGACGTCTTCTACCGGCTGAAGTCCGAGGGCAAGACGATCGTGCTCGTCACCCACGCGATGGGCCTCGTCGAGCAGTTCTGCGATCGCGCGATGATGCTCAACCGGGGCGACATCAAGCTGATCGGGGAGCCCCATGAGGTGGGCCGGGCCTATCTGACGGAGAACTTCGCCACCACTACAGTCAGACTTCATCGACGAGGGCGCACAGCCCGGCGAGCGGATCCGCCTGTCGCGCGTGTGGGTGGAGAACGCCGAGGGCGCCCACGTGGATGCTGTCGAGCACGGCAGCCGTTCGCCATCCATCTCGAGATCGAGGCCCTCGACGATGTCGCCGAGCCGGGCATCGCCATGTGGGTCTCCACGGAGGACGGCGCCCGGGTGTTCTCCGTCGGCGCCCGCGAGAACGAGGGCGCCCTGGGCGATCTGGCGGCCGGCGAGCGGCTCGAGTTCTCGATCGAGGCCGACAACCTCCTGTCGGCCGGGCGCTACCACATCGGGTGCACGCGTGGTCCGCGGAACGGCGGGCCTCGAGATCCTGATGCATCGCGATCGCGCCGCCGACATGATCACCTTCGGGGGTGACGCGATCGGGATCGTCGGGATCCCCTACCGCGGCTGGGTGACGCGTCACGGAGCGGTCGAGGCGGTCGCCCGGTGAGCGCCGTCGACATCAAGCTGACAGAGGTCCACGGGCCGTCGGCGTTCAGCGGCGACTGGCGGCGCTTCGTGCGCCTCACCTGGGTGATCGCCCGCAAGGACTACAAGCTCACCTACTTCGGGTCCGTGCTCGGCTACGTGTGGTCGCTGATGCAGCCCCTGCTGTTCTTCGGCGTGCTCTACCTGGTGTTCGCGGTCATCGTCAAGTTCAACAAGGGCGTCGCCGACTTCCCGGTGCTGCTGCTGATGAACATCGTGCTCTTCGGGTTCTTCCAGACAGCGACCGGCGCGTCGATCATGTCCGTCGTCCAGCGCGAGAACCTGGTCCGCAAGATGCACTTCCCGCGGATGGTCATCCCGCTGGCCACCGTCGTCACCCAGGCGATCAACCTCGCGTTCAACCTGACGGTCGTCGTGATCTTCATGGTCGCCTACGGCGTGCGGCCGCGATGGACGTGGCTGCTGCTGCCGGTGCTGGTGGCGCTGCTGTTCATCATCACCACCGGCGTCTCGATGCTCCTGTCGGCGCTGTACGTGCGCTACCGCGATGTGGCTCCGATCTGGGGGGTGATCAGCCAGGCTCTGTACTTCGCCAGCCCGGTGTTCATCGTCATCGACAACGTCCTCGTGCACGGTCAGACCGCGTCGCGCTTCTACCTGTTCAACCCGATCGGGGTGATCCTGCAGCAGGCCCGCCACTGGATGATCGGGGGGCCGGGAGGCGGCGCCAGCCCGGCGACCATCATGGGCGGCAAGGCGTGGCTGCTCGCCCCCGGGGGCATCGCGGTCCTCATCTGCGTGGTCGGCTTCTGGGTGTTCGCGCGGGAGGCCCCGCGCATCGCCGAAGAGCTCTGATCAGAGCCCGGCGGCCCGCCCGTCCGGCCCCGCCTACAGGCCGGCGGGCTGCGGCTGCGGGGCCGGCGGCACGCGCCAGGTGTCCGTGCCGTCCGACAGGCAGATCTTGTCCCAGATCCCCTCGATCTGCTCATCCCAGCGGATCGCGCGCACCTGCTCCATGCCCGTCTGCGCGATGCGGTGGCGCAGGTCGGGGTCGTCGACGAGGCGGCCGAGCCGCTCGGCCGTGGGTGTCGGCAGGGGCGGGGTGAGCAGGCAGTTCTCGCCGTCGCGCAGCATCCAGGTCGTCGCCTGGTTGATGTTCGACACCGTGGCCATCCCGGAGGCCATGAACTCGAACGGCTGATAGCTGGGGTGCTTGGTCTGCATGAAGACCAGGCCGATGTCGCAGCTGCGATAGAGGGCGGCGACCTCGTCGAGGGACCCCAGGACGCCCAGGTTGTGGATCTTGCCGCGCAGGCCGAACTGGCCCGGGGTTCCACTCCTCGCCGGCGCAGATG
Source organism: uncultured Solirubrobacteraceae bacterium (assembly GCA_963800545.1). GTDB lineage: Bacteria > Actinomycetota > Thermoleophilia > Solirubrobacterales > Solirubrobacteraceae > Palsa-465. The sequence continues at coordinate 184,426 of CAWDBJ010000020.1, read as the reverse complement.
ATCTCCACCCGGTCGCCGTACTGGCGCTTGAGCCGGTCCAGCGAGGCGATCCCGAGGCCGAACGAGTTGCGCGGGCTGCGGGTGCGTCCGTAGAAGAAGATGCGCACCGGCGCCAGCGGGTCCCGCGGCTCCTCCGGAGGGCGGTAGCGGTCGAGGTCGACGGCGGGCACGAACGACGCCGCCGGGTTGCCGTAGGAGGCGTAGACCTCGGCCAGGCCCGGGGTGTTGACGATCCCCGGAAAGCCGAAGCGATACGTCTCCTCGGCCAGGCCCGGAGGCGGCGCCGGCCGCGTAGAACTGCGGCTCGTTGTCCTGGACGAAGTAGAACTTGGCGCGGACGTTGCGCAGGCGCATCACCGGGTAGGCGCTCGACCACAGGGTGGCGATCGCCATGTCGGCGTCGGGCAGCTCGTCCAGCGGCAGCCGGGAGTCCGTGAAGGTGGCCCCGGCGAGCGCCGGGAAGGCCCGCTTGACCTCCGCGGCCAGGCTGGAGACGTGCGCGGGGTTGGCGTCGTAGCAGTGAAAGTGCGTCGCCACCGAGTGCGACCCGGGCGAAGTGCTCGGCGAAGCGCAGCAGCGTGTAGGTCCCCCCGAAGTAGACGTGGTTGAAGTAGGGCAGAAACCACACGACAGAGCGGGGCTCGAACCTGTCCAGGCTGAGATAGCCGTCGACCAGGCGCTGGTTGGCCTCCAGCGCCTCGTCGGTGGCGTCGAACGAGCCCGAGAGCGCCAGCTGGTCTGACTCGGAGAGCAGGATCTCGTCGTCGGCGATGTTGCGGCGCCGGCGGCGGGCCCGGAAGTACGCGTAGCCGATCTCCGTCGGCCCGCGCTTGACGATCGTCCAGATGTAGCGGCGGCGGACGGGGCTGAACCGGCCCACGGGGGGCTCGACGGCCATCAGCCCACGCCCTCCCCGGGAGCGCGCACCCGGCAATCCGTGGCGCGTCAGCGTCAGGTTGGGGTTGTAGAAGGGGTCGCCGATGGTCCGAAAGGCGCCGTAGCTGCGCTGCGAGGCGGCGAAGTCGCCCGGGTCGATGTGCGCGCCGCGCGAGCGCGATTCGTCGTGCAGGAGGCGGACGTGGGGCACGCACAGGCTCCGGTGCCCGGCAGCCGTCAGCCGCAGGCACAGGTCGACGTCGTTGCCGGCCACCACGAAGCCCTCGTCAAAGCCGCCGACCGCCTCGAACTTCGAGCGCTGCACCATCATGCAGGCCGCCGTCACCGCCAGCCAGTTGCGGGTGCCGCCGGCGGCCGTGCCGAACGGCGTCGGCGCCTCCGGGGCCAGCCCGGCGAACGGGTGGCCGGCGTAGCCGTGCATGCCCAGCGCGGCCCCGGCGTGCTGAACGGTGCCGTCGCCGAACAGCAGCAGCGGCGCGACCGCCCCCACCTCGGGGCGCAGCGCCTCCTCGAGCAGCGGCTCCAGCCACTCGCCGTCGAGCACCTCCGTGTCGTTGTTGAGAAACAGCAGCACGTCGGCGTCGCTGCCGGCGGCCGCCGCGTTGTTGAGCGCCGCGAAGTGAAACGGCCGTTCGTCGCGGCGCGTCCGGACCCGCGGATCGCGGGTCAGCCGGTCCAGCAGCGAGGCCGTCGCCGGCTCGCGGGAGCCGTTGTCGACGAGGGTGAGGCGCAGGTTCTCGTAGGTCGTGCGCTCCAGGAGCGAGGCGGCGCAGCGGCCGGTCAGCTCCGCGTGATCGCGAAAGCAGACGATGATCTCGACGGTCGGCTCGCCCCCGAGAGGCCGCCTCACCCGGCGTACCTGCGCGCCTCGCTCGAGGCGCGCCGCCGGCTCCCAGCGCGCGACCACGCGCTGCGCCGCCGCCGGGGAGAGCGGGACGATCTCGCCATCCGGCGCGCGGTGACAGAGCAGGAGAGGCACGTGGGCGTGGCCCGCGGAGTCGGCGCCGGCGAGGGCCAGCGCCAGGGCATGCCGCCAGCCGCCGCCCTGTTCGACCGCGGCCAGGTGCTCCCCCGCGGCCCGGCGCGAGACGACGAGCATCGCCCCGCTGTCGTCACAGGCCAGCCAGCGGTCAGGCGAGGGCCCCGGCCGGAAGTGGGGATCCGTGCGCTGACCGCTCGCTGCGAGGACGTCCTCATCGCAGGTGATGACCGCAGCGTCGCCGGCCACCGCCAGCGCCTGACCCAGACGCTCGACCGCCACGTCGGCCGGGACGTCGCCGGCCCGCAGGAGCAGGAGGTGCTCGCACCGGGTGGCGCTCAGCGCGTCGGCCAGCGAGCCGTCGAGGATCATCTCCGGCGCGATGGTTCCGCTGCGCAGGGCCTGCGCGGTCCGTTCCCGCTCCGGGCCGTCGCCCTCGATCCAGGCGGCGAGCGCCACGGGCGCCGTCTGTGCGCCGGCGAATACCGGCGCCTGCGCGAAGCGGTGCACCCGTGCCTGGGAGGCGAGGGCGGGCTCCACGGCGGACAGGTACTGCGCCCACGGGTCGGCCGGCTCCGGCGCGCGCTGCCAGGAGCGCACGGCGGAGCGGGCCCGCTGGACGACGCCCGCGCGGCTCACGTCCGTTCCAGCACGTAGACGTCCTGGTTGCCCTGGGCGCGCCCGATGCGATACAGGCGCAGCGACCATGACGGCGTGAGATACGCGGTCAGCCATTCCGGAGTGAAGAACGCCAGACCCCAGTTCTCGTCGACCACGCCCCAGTCCCCCTGAGAGCCGAAGACGTCCCAGAAGCAGTGCCCGTCGTCGCGCAGTCGGCGCGCGGTCTCACTGATCCAGTCGGGTCCCAGCCGAGCGTCGATCCACGCGTCGCGGAAATGGTTGAACCACGCGCACGAGTTCAGACCATGGGTGGTCAGCAGCAGATGACCGCCGGGAACGATGACCCGTTTCATCTCCTCCAGCCACGCCAGGGCCGCGGCGGAGCCGAAATGCGACCACACGGAGATGCCGAACGCCAGGTGCAGCGACCCGTCGGCGAACGGGAGCGGCGGCGCCGTGTCGGAGACGAAGAACTCCACGCCGGGGATCTCGGCCTGAGCCCATTCGATCGCCTCGCGGTTGGGGTCACAGCCATACCAGGTGACATCGGGGACCGCGGCGGCCATCGGCCGCACGACCCGTCCGGAGGAGCAGCTGAAATCAAGCGCGGCCATCCCGGGGCCCAGGGGACGGCCGATCGCCTCGAGCGACCCGAGCACCATGTCCGCCAGGAAATAGGCGCCGCCCACCTCCGAGTCCATCCCCCGGGTCATCGAATGCACTTCGCTCGGGGGAATCGCCGGCACCAGCCCGGTCCGCTCGGCCACGCCCGGGACCCGGTACAGCAGGCCGAGAGCCAACGCCAGGCGCTTGCGGTCGTCGGCGCTGCCGCTCTCCCAGGCCTGGCGATGCTCCGCGCGCAACTGGTCTGCGACGGCTGCCACGTCCTGCGGCAACAGCCGGGCGTAGAGGGCATCTGTCACGGGGCCGCCGCTGGGCATCGGCGCCGGGCCGATCGTCCGGAGAAGGGGTGCCGGCCGGCCGGTGCGCTCCCGTCGGCCGGGTGCGGGCGGTCGCTTGACTTTGCTCAGCGGAAATCGCGTCACGGCGGGCCCCATGCTAGTGACGGATCCCTCACGGACGGGGTCCAGAGTCCGCGTTACCCTAGGGCCATGGCCCGTGCCACTCTGACCATCGAAGCCCAGACCGGGCCGGCACGGTGAGCCTCGGTCGCCGCTCCGGCGCCCCGCGGCTGATCGAGTGGACCGGGGAGCGCTGCGTTCCGTGGGCGCCCGACGTACAGGTCGTCTACGAGCATCTGCACCGGTATCTGTGGGCCGCTGAACTCGTCGCCGGACGTCGGGTGCTCGATCTGGCCAGCGGCGAGGGCTTTGGGGCAGCGATCCTCGTCGCGCTCGGCGACGAGCGTGACGGGCATCGACATCGACCAACGCACGATCGACCACAGCGCGCTCAACTACGGGTCCGAGACGGTCGAGCTTCCGCCTCGGAGACGCCCGGGACCTGTCGGTCTTCGAGGACGACGCGTTCGAGGCGGTGGTCGCATTCGAGATGATCGAGCACGTCGAGGATCAGGATGGGGTTCTCGCCGAGATCTCCCGGGTGCTCGACGGACGACGGTCTGCTGGTCATCTCGACGCCCGGATCGCCGGGCGTACCGGACCAACGACGCCGCGGCGAACCCGTTCCACCTGCGCGAGCTCGACCGCGAGCAATTCGCGGAGCTTCTCGGCAGCCGCTTCGCCCACGTGGCCACGTGGGGCCAGCGCACGATCAGCGGCTCGGCGCTGTCAGCCCAGGACCGCGCGCGGCGCCGACGTGCGCCGCCGCCCGCACCTACTTCGTCGAGCCGCGAGGGCGATGAGTGGGCGCTCTCCGGCGGGCTCTCCCCGCTGTACCTGGTGGCGCTGGCCAGCAACGCCGCGCTCCCGGCGGTCGCGGCGAGTCGACCCTCGCCGATGGGGATGTCCGCCTCGTGCGAGCCGCCGAACGCACGGCCGCCGAGCACGCCGGGCAGGCGGTTGCCGCAGCGGCTGATCGCGAGCGGTCCATCCACGATCAGGCGATGGCCGTCAGCCGGGCGCTGGAGCACGCCGACCACGAGCTCGCAGAGGCGCGACAGGCAGTTGCCGACCGCGATGTCGAGCTGCTCGTCCCGCCGGCAGCGGCTGGCGGAGCTGACGGCCGCGGCCGAGCGCGACGCGCAGGCGAGTGCGGCTCGCCGAGCAGCTGGCAGTCGCCGAGCGGCGCACCGCCGAGCTGACCCAGTCTCGCTGACCTGGCGCGCGTACCGTCGCGGTACGCGACCGGTTGTTCGCGGTTGCTCGGCGGTCCCGAGTCGCCGCTCGACCCGGGCCGCTCCAGCGTGGCCATGCGCGGCGTCGGCCGTCTCGCTCAGGGCAAGCCGGGCGCGATGGACATCCGGGCGCCGGCCACCCGGGGACCGCTGATCGAGCTGCCGGAGTTCGACCGCGCCGCCGGTGTCGCTCGTCATCCCGCTGTTCTCGGGCGCGGAGCTGACGCGCAACTGCCTGCTGCTCGATCCTCGACCACACCGGGGGTGTCAGCTACGAGGTGATCCTCGTCGACGACGACGCCGACCCGCGACCAAACAGCTGCTGCGTCAGGTTCGATGGCGCTCGGATCATCGTCAACGAGCACGAACATCGGCTATCTGCGCAGCGTCAACCGGGGCGCCGCGGCGGCCCGCGGAGACTGGATCGTGCTGTGCAACAACGACATCCAGGTGCTCGAGGATTGGCTCGCCGGATGCTCGCTGCGGCCAGTCTGCCCCGACATCGCCGATCGTCACCCCAAAGTACCTGTACCCCGACTGGTCGCTCAACGAGGCCGGCGGGATCATCTGGCGCGACGGCACGCGGCGGCAACTACGGCCGCGGCGCCCGCCAGGCGAGACTGCCGCTACGAGTTCCGTCGCGAGGTCGACTACGGCTCGGCCGCCGCGCTGATGGTGCGTGCCGACTTCTGGCGCCGAGGTCGGCGGCTTCGACGAGCGCTATGTGCCGATGTACTACGAGGACACCGACCTGTGCTTCCAGGCCCGCGAGCACGGGATGCGGGTGATCTACGAGCCCCGGGCCAACGTGATCCACCTCGAGGGCGGCACCGCCGGCACCGATCTCGACGACGGGCCACAAGCGCTATCAGGAGATCAACCGGGCGAAGTTCGTCGACAAATGGCGCGGCCGGCTGGAAGCCGACCAGCTCGCCCCGGCTCCACAACGCCCGCCGCGGCGCCGACCGCCACCGCGGACCGCACGTGCTGATCGTCGACCACCGGGTGCCGATGTGGGACCGCGACTCGGGATCGCTGCGGATGCAGGGCATGATCGAGGCGCTGCTGCGGCTGCGGCTGCCGGTCACCTTCCTGCCCGACGACCGCCACTTCGTCGATCCCTACACGCTCGAGCTCCAGCGCATGGGCGTCGAGGTTTGGTACGGCGACATCAACATCCATGCGGAGCTGTTGGCGCTCGGCCCGGAGCTCGCCGCGATCTTCCTCTGCCCGCCCGCATACCACCAGCCGCATGGCTCGACCTGCTCCGAGAGGTCGCGCCAGCCGGCCGCGGTGATCTACGACACCGTCGACCTGCACTGGCTGCGCGAGTCGCGGCGAGACGCCTCTGCGCCGAGGAAATCGCCCATGGCTCGCAAGGCGGCGGCTCTGCGCGAGATCGAGCTGGCCCTGATCCGGGCCACCGACGCCACGCTCGTCGTCACCGAGGAGGAGCGCGACCTCAGTCCGGCCGACGTCCAGGCACCCGGGTCGTCCGTGTGGGTCGCGCCCAACGTCAACGCCGCCCGGTGAGCATCCTCCGGGCCGCCGAGGGACGCGAGGGTGTGCTGTTCATCGGCGGCTTCGAGCACACCCCCAACATCGGATGCCGTCGTCCGGCTGGTCCGCGACGTGATGCCGATCGTGTGGCAGCGGTTGGGCGACGTGCCGGTGACGATCGTCGGCGGATCGGCGCCTCCGGAGATCCGGCGCTCGCCTCCGGGCAGGTGGAGATCGCCGGCTGGGTGCCCGACGTCGACCCGCTGTTCGACCGGGCTCGGGCGATGGTGGCGCCGCTGACCTACGGAGCGGGCCTCAAGGGCAAGGTCACCCAGTCGCTGGCCGCGGGGCTGCCGGTGGTCACGACGCCGATCGGCGCCGAGGGCCTTGACGCCACTGACGGCGAGCAGATGCTGATCGCCAACGACGACGAGGCGCTGGCCGAGCGGGTGATCCGCGCTCTCTCCGACGACGCCGCTGTGGCGGTCGTTATCGGCCTCAGGTCAGGAACTGGTCAGTCGGCGGTGCTCGCCCGAGGTGATGGTGGCGACGCTCGACGAGATCCTCACCGCCGCGCCGCGACTGCGCTCCGGAGAGTTCACCCAGGACGACGTGCCGGCGGCGCTGCGGGAACCGATCAGGAGCGCCTGATCCAGAACGAGCCGCCGCCGCGCTCGTTGCCCCCGGGGTAGCCGTGGATCGTCTCCGCGAGCAGGTGGGGACGGTGATGGACCAGCCAGCCGGCGGCGAGGAGCACCCTGAAGGCTGAGTTGAAGGCCATGAACGCACGGACGAGATACTGCTCGTTCCAGGCCCGGCCGGCGAACACCCAATCAGTCGGGTACTCGAAGGGCAGGAAGATGTCGTGGAAGTGGACGAGCACCCCGGGCGATAGCCGAGGCAGCACCTCCTCGACGAGGAAGGTGACGTCGCCCCCGGTCTTGACCGTGTGCGAGCTGTCGATGAACAGCACGTCACCGGAGCTCAGCGTGGAGAACGTCTCCAGCGGCACCTCCTCGACGGGAAGGTCGATCAGCCGTGAGATGCCGTCGACCCCTCCCCCGAGGAAGTCCGGGGATAGGGCTCGATGCAGGTGAAGTCCAGCTGCCCGCCCAGGTACTCGCGGTTGACCCGCGCGGTCACCAGCGATGACCACCCGCATCCCACCTCGATCATGCGCGAGGCGCGAAGTGGCGCAGCATCGCCTGGAGCATCCACGCATCGAGCCGCGAGAACATCTCGTTGGCGGTGTAGTAGTCGTGCGGGTCGCCGTCGGCGACGTCGGCGAAGCACGATCTCGGGCTGCGCGCCCAGGTGCTCGCGCAGCAGCGCCTCCTGCTCGTCCCCCCGCCAATCGATGCCCACGTGGCTCGCGGGGCTCGGCCGGCCACACGCGCGAGAAGGCCGGCTCGCGAGCCAGCGCGCGGCTGTCGGCCACCGGGCTGTAGAAGTGATCCAGCGGCCAGGCGAGGAGCACCGGGCCGGGCTCGGGCGCTTCGGCGGGCAACGGCTCGGGGGCGGAGTGCACGGGCGGGACCGAGGGGCGGTCGGCGCCCAGAGACCGCCGCAGCCTTTGCGCGAGGCGTCGGATCGAGCCGAGCACCGACCGGCCGCCGGCGAGGCGCTTGCGGTACTCGGGCAGCTTCGTGACCAGCGTGCCGATGTCCATGCCGCGCAATGTAGAGGTGCTCGCCCCGGACAGGCCGCACGGTGTCTGCCCGTGCTGGACGCCGAGGCCCGGCGTCCGCCCGGGAGACGGGGATGATGCGGCTACTCTGCAGTCCGTGGTGGACAACGCAGAGCAGGTTCTGGGCGGATCGCGACCGCGCGTGTCAGCCAACGATTTCGTGCGCCAGTGGGAGGAGATCCGCGAGGACTCGCTGGCGGCCGTTGATCGGGTGGGCGCCAGTGGCTGGCTGATCCTCGGGGAGGAGGTCCGGCTCTTTGAGGAGGAGCTGGCCGCGCTGGTGGGGCGTCCCCCATGCGGTGGGCGTGGCCAGCGGCCTCGACGCGCTCGAGATCGGCCTGCGCTGCGCCGGCGTCTGCGCCGGGGATCGTGTGCTCACCACGCCCGCTGACCGCCTTTGCGACCACGCTGGCGATCCTCCGTGCCGGTGCCGTGCCGGTGTGGTGTGACGTCGACGAGTCCGGGGGCCTGGACCTGGACCGGGCCCTACAAGCGGTCGAAGCGGATCGCTCGATCCGCGCGGTGGTGCCGGTCCATCTCTACGGCCATCCGCTGGATCCCCTGCAAGCCTGCAGGCGATCGCCGGGAAGGACGGGTCGCCCTCGTCGAGGACTGTGCCCAGTCGGCCGGAGCGCAGCGCGGCGGCCTGCCGACCGGCACTCGCGGGCGTCGCGGCGGCCACCAGCCTGTATCCGACCAAGAACCTCGGAGCGCTGGGCGACGGCGGGGTGCGTGCTACTGCGGCGACCCGCGACTGGCCGCGGCGGCTCGGCGGATGCGCGACTACGGTCAGGTGCGCCGCTACGAGCACGTCGAGGTGGGGCTCAACAGCCGGCTCGACGAGCTGCATGCGGCCATCCTGCGCTCGGCGCTGCTGCCCCGCCTGTACGGCTGGCTGGCCGCGCCGCCACGCCATCGCTGAGCGCTACACCGACGCGCTCAACAGGGAGCGCCCTGCGCCCCATCCGCCCCGCCGACGGACAATCAGCCGACCATCTGTTCGCGATCGAGGTCCTCGGCGGGGATCCGGCGCGGGTGGCGGCAGACGCTGGCGGCCCACGGCGTCGCCACCGGGCGTCACTATCCGTTCGTATGCCCCGACCAGCCAGCCGCGGAAGGGCGCGGCGAGTGCCTCGACGAGCTCGGCGGTCGCCCGCCGGCTCGCGGCGCGCGAGCTCTCGCTGCCGATGCATCCGCAGCTGCGCGACGCCGAGGTCGAACACGTGATCGATACCTGCCGGAGCGTGATGGGCTGATGGTCCTCGACAGCGGCGTGAAGCCCCCAACGCCGTCGCCTCCGACGCGCCACGTCATTCGCTGGTCGTCCCCGTGTACAGCAACGCGGACACGATCGCCGCGCTGGTGCAGGCGGTCGACGGCATCGCGGCACAGATCGACGGGGGGTCTGGAGGCGATCTACGTCGTCGACGGCAGCCCCGATGACTCCCGGGGGCGGCTGCTGGCCGAGCTCGAGGCCGCCGGCACGCCGGCGCGGGTCGTCGATCACTCGCGCAACTTCGGCTCGTTCGCGGCGATCCGGACCGGGATGAGCATCGCTCGCGGGCACAACATCGCCGTGATGGCCGCCGACCTGCAGGAGCCCCCCGAGCTGGTGATCGAGTTCTTCCGCGCGACTGGACACGGGGATGTGGACGTCGTTGCCGGCGAGCGCGCGAGTCGCGCGACCGAGGAGACAGGGCCTCCAAGCTCTACTGGCGCCTGTACCGGCGCTTCGTGATCAGCGAGTGCCGGCCGGCGGCGTCGACGTGTTCGCCTGCACGGCCGCCGTGCGCGACGTGCTCTGCTCGCTGGAGGAGGTCCACACCTCGCTGGTCGCGCAGCTGTTCTGGGTCGGCTTCCGGCGGGAGCTGGTCCCCTACGACCGCCTGCCCAGGCCGGGCCAGAGCGGATGGACGCTGTCGCGCAAGCTTCGCTACCTGTCCGACAGCGTGTTCGCGTTCACTGACCTGCCGGTGCGCATCCTGTGGGGCGCCGGGCTGATCGGGATCGCGATCGGGGTGATCGTCGGCGCCGTGGTGCTCGTCGCCCGGGCAACCGGCGCCATCCACGTGCCCGGATACGCGGCGACGGTGCTCATCCTGCTGTTCTTCCTGAGCCTCAACTCGGTGGGGCTCGGGATCATCGGCTCCTACGTCTGGCGGGCCTATGAGACGGTCAAAGGCCGGCCGGGGGCGATCGTGCGCGAGATCGTCGAGTTGCCGGCAGGTCGATCGTGGCTGACGCCTTCATCCACCACCAGGCGCTGTGCGAGACCGACGACGTCGGCGCGCGGAACACGCGTCTGGGCGTTCGCGCACGTGCTGCCCGGCGCGCGGATCGGGCGCGGACTGCAACATCTGCGACGGCGTCTTCATCGAGGACGGGTCGTCGTCGGCGACCGGGTCACCGTCAAGTGCGGCGTCCAGCTGTGGGACGGCGTGACGCTCGGCGACGACGTGTTCGTCGGCCCGAACGCCACGTTCACCAACGACCCGCTGCCGCGCAGCCGCCGTTGGATGCCCGAGCCGCGGGACGACGGTCGTGCGCGACGGCGCCTCGATCGGCGCCAACGCCACGATCCTGCCCGGTCTGGAGATCGGTCCCGGCGCGATGGTCGGGCGCCGGGGCGGTGGTCACGCGGTCGGTTCCGCCGCACGCGATCGTCGTCGGCAACCCGGCGCGCATCACGGGCTACGCCGACAGCCCGCGCACCGAGGTCGCCCGCCGTCGTCACGGACGGCGAGCCGGGCCGCACCGACCTCGGCGTCGCCGGGGTCTTCGTGAGTCGCGTTCCCGGAGTTCTCGGACCTGCGCGGTCGGCTGACCGCCGGCGAGCTGCCCGGCGACGAGGTGCCGTTCACCCCCCGCGCGCTGGTTTCTCGTCTACGACGTGCCCAGCCGGGAGGTGCGCGGCGAGCATGCGCACCGCAGTGCGCGCAGTTCCTCGTCTGCGTCGCCGGCGCAGTGGCGGTCGCGGTCGACGACGGCGAGCACCGAGGGCAGGTGATGCTGAGCGAGCCGACGCTCGGCATCTACGTTCCGCCGATGGTCTGGGCCAGCCAGTTTCGCTACGAGCCGGAGTCAGTCCTGCTCGTGCTCGCCTCCCACGCAGTACGACGCTGACGACTACATCCGCGACTACGACATGTTCCTGCGAACTCGTCGTCGGAGTCGTCAGACGCGCAGCGGCGGCCGTCAGCGCGGCGCGGTGCCACAGCGCGATCGCGCATCCCAGCCACGCCAGCACCGCCACGGCGACCGCGCCAGTTGCCCAGTGGCCGGGCTGCTGCGTAGGTCGCGGTGAACTGTGTAGCTACCCGGCGCAGCCGCCAGCCCGCAAGGGCAAGCCCGCGTTGACAGCGGACCTGGGTCGCGTTGGTCTGCCAGCCCGGGATCGCGAGCTCGTTCTCGACCATCAGCTCGGGCCGCGTGGTGTGGACCTGGTACACGATTCCGCCGGGCGCCGTAGGAGGTCGTGTGCACCCGCCGTCGCTGACCGTCCAGGTATGCCGGCTGGGCAGCGTGATCCTGGCGCGATCGCACTGGACTGTCGCGCACGGGAACGTGTAGGCGTGCCATGGGGCCAGCAGCTTGGCGCGCAAGCGCGGGTCGTGCTCGGCATCCCACAGCGGCCGCTCGATCGTCCCTCCGTAGTCGACCAGGTGATAGCCGTCGCCCGTCCAGCCGTTGGCGTCGGGATGCTACCCGTCGGATAGACGCACCAGCGAGGGCACTCAGCGCAACGCGCGCCGGGCGAGCTGGCCGGGGGGTGCTCCAGGCGCCCGGGCAGCAGGCGCACGAAGCGTCGCGGGCGCGGTAGTGGCGCCAGCGCCGGCCGGTGGTGCCGCCCAGGCGAAATCGGTCCCCAGGCACGGTAATCGACCACCTCCCGCGCGCCGTCGACGCCGACCAGCAGAAGGAGCGCGGCGACGAGCAGCCGCGGCGTCGGCCGCGCAGGGCAGCGATCGCCACGCAGAGGCCACGGCCACCACGGCGATCAGCCAGACCGCGCCGGTGGGCGGGCGTAGGTGCTGGGCGCGACCAGGACGCCGGCGACACGGTCGCCGCCGCCATGCCGCGGCCCGCCACCGTGGGCCGGTGGACGCGCGCCGCCATGTCGGCCCAGCTATCGGCGGCGACGATGATCAGCGCGATTGCCACCGCCGCCTTGTAGTCGGAGGCGGGAAAGCGGCTGGAGAAACAGGAGCTCAGCGACACCATGGCCTTGCCGATGGGGCCGATCTTCGGCGTCATGGCCAGCGCCAGGCCCACGGCCCGCAGACCATCAGCGGCGCTTGGCGGCGCACGTCGGACACCCGGCGCAGGCGACGCCCACAGCACGGGATCCCCACCGCCCAGGCGGTGACCTGTACCGTCGTAGGTCCAGGCGAAGTTGTTGAGATACAGCCCGAGGAAGTCCAGGACTGAGAGCGACGCCCCGGCCCGGCCGCTGAGGTCGGCTGGACCACGCGGACGAGTTCGTTGGTGCCCTGGGCGTGCAGGTAGGGCAGCAGAACCGCCGCGGCGGTCGCCCCGCAGGCCACGGCGACCAGAGCCAGTGGCAGGACAAAACGCCGCCAGCGCGCCCGGGCCTCCATAGTCAACGCAACGACCAGATAGACCGCGGCGATGATCGCAAACGAGCGATCTGTGCCGGGATAGGCCCCGCTGACGATCAGCCATGCCCCACACCGGGAGCGCGACCAGACGGGTCCATCGCTCCTCGCCCGCCGGCGGCGTCAGTGCCCACAGCAGACCAGGGCAGGTAGGCGAACCCCTGAAGAAGTCGGCATGCTCGGACTGACCGTAGAAACCGCCGAAGAACAGGTAGGCCGCCCCGGCCACCCGCCCATGGCCATGATCCGCCTCGGACCCGCGCCAGCAGAGCACCCCGGTGGCGCCGAACAGGACGTGGAAGACCTGCACGTCGGTGACCGCCCCGACGGTGAGGGGAATGCGCAGGGCCCCGAGCAGCCACCAGACGGGAAAATAGATCCCCGACTGCGGGTCGACATCCGACCGGGAAACCGCTTGCGACATACGGCGACCACGCGCAGAAAGTGCCGTTGCCCCACTGACGCGCCGACGAACGCCGGGCTCGCCGAATATGCACCCACGAAGTCCCACGGGAAGCTGAACCCGTCAAACAGCTGGCGATGAAAGACGATTCCCGCGAGCGCCAGAAAGCCCAGCGCAGCGAGGGCGCCCTGCGCGCGGGGGCTCTTGACCCGGGCCGCGAGCGAGCCGCTCCACGGGTTCCGTCCCAGCTTCAGCCCCAGCGGCGCTCCCCGTCCGTCCGCCTCGTACGGGTCAGCCATCGCGTCACAGGGTACAGGCGCCATGCGTTCTCAGCTCCCAGTCACGGGTGTCGTTACGGACGACGTCGCGGAGTCTGCGGATGGCCTCCGTCTCCGCCATCATAGGTTCGATGACCGACTACGACGCCCGCGTGGCTGCCGAGCTGCGAACGTTCGCCGAGCAAGAGGTGGTTCACGATCTTCCTGAGATCCACCACTTCTGGACCAACCGCTTCCTCACCCCGCTGCTCGTTGAGGTTGGCGTCCCCGACGTCGACACTCTATGGCGGCGCGAGATCATCGAGCAGTGCCGGCGCCGTACGCCGGAGCGGGCTCGGCTGGTGAGCCTCGGAGCTGGGAACGGAGAGCTGGAGCTGTCCCTGGCCGAGGCGCTCATGCGAGAGGGGATCGACAACCTCGAGCTCGTGCTTCTGGAGCTCAATGCCGAGATGCTGGGTCGCGCCGAGGAGCAGGCGCGGCGCCTTGGGATCGAGGACCGGGTGCGCACCGAGGTGGTCGATCTGAACACCTGGACGCCGAGCGTCGACGCTGACGTCTACCTCGCAAGCCATAGCCTGCATCACGTCGTGGAGCTCGAGCACCTCTACGAACAGGTTCGGCGCTCGCTGACCCCAGATGGGGTGTTGCTGGTCAACGACATGATCGGGCGCAACGGTCACCAGCGCTGGCCGGAAGCGGGGCAGGCGGTGCGGCTGATCTGGAGAACGCTCCCCGAGCGCTACCGATACAACCACTCGCTGAGACGGGTCGACGACGAGTACCCAGATCTGGACTGCTCCTCTGAGGGTTTTGAGGGAATCCGCTCACAGGACGTGCTGCCGCTGCTCCTGCGAGTGCTGCACCCAAAGATCCTTGTCGGCTTCGCCAACGTGATCGATCCCTTCGTCGATCGGGTCTACGGCCACAATTTCGATCCGGGCAATCCGGACGACACGGCGCTGATCGAGGAGATCGCGACCTTCGACGAGGCGGCGATCGACGCCGGTGTCCTGACGCCCACCCATCTGCTGGCGGTCTTCGGGCGGGAGTCGGTCCCGTGTCGCTACCCGCGGCGCCGTTCCCCCGAGCGCATGGTGCGCGATCCCCAGGACGCACCGGCACCTGTGCCGTCCCCCGCCGCGGTGACGGCGCCGGCGGATATGACCGCAATGGAGGGGTGGGACCGCTATCGCGCCCTGCGCGAGCGCAAGGCGGTCAGGCTGGCGCTGGCCCTGGCCGATGCGCTTCACCCGCGTCGTTCCTGACGGGCGTCACCGGCGCGACATCCTGAGCCGTTGGACGAGGCCGGTGGCCTGTCGAAACGGGGCCGTCATACGCCAGCTCCTCGAACGCGCCACGTCGTCCAGGCGCCGCGTGAGCTCTGACTGCGCCGCTGCTGAGCTCTCCATCGCGGCGGCCAGCCTCGCCGCGAGGTCAGCGCGCCTGGCCTCGAGCCCGTCCGCGTGGTCGCGCATCTCGGCGAGCTGGCGGCGCAGAGCAGCTGCCTCATCACGGGAGGGCGTCCCGAAGCCACGCTCACGTCCAGACGGCGTGTACTCGACGAGAACGCCGTCCGTCTGGCCCATGGAGACTCCCACCCGCATCATCCGCCGGATGAGCCCCCAGTCGTTCGGTGTCATGAAGAGCGCGTGCGCCAGCTCGAGTTGCAGGAATCGAAGCCCGCCATGCCACAGCGAGATCTGCATGCCGGACTCTCCGAGTCGTGGCGGGAAACTGCCCAGGATCCGCGGCGGCCCGTCCCTGACCATGTACCGGAACCGGCCGTAGACGAACTCCAGCCGGTCGCGGCGGGCGAACTCCAACAGCTTCTCCACATGGGTGACCGGGAGCGCGTCATCATCGCCGATGCAAGTCACCCATCGGCCGCGCGCCAAGGCCAGCCCGGCATTCATCGGCGGCGTCCCGGAGGCACACCACGCCCGCAGGGGGTCCGCGTCGTAGGGACCGCGAACCGTGAGGTTGTGGAAGCGCACGCGTGGATCCGTGATGGCGCCCACCGCCCGTGCGACCTGCGGCGCGACGGCGTCTCCCACCACGATCACCTCGACATTGTCATAGCTCTGGGCGAGCACAGACGGGATCGCTCTGGTGGTCAGGGACTCGATGCGATTCCACGTCGGAATAACGATCGAGACGAGCGGCGTCGGCTCGCTGTATGCCTCCTCGTACGAAGCACTTGCCCGCAGTTCGGCGAGTTGGCGACGCGCCCTGGGGTCATCATCGATCAGCAGCTCAAGTGCCTGCAGGGTGCGGTCAAGCTGCTCGGTCACACCGCTTCCGAGTGACGCCAATCGTTCCTCGAGGAGGTCGAGGCGCGTCGTCACGGCCCGCAGCGGCCCAGACGCAGCGGATGATTCCATGTCGTCATCGTACGGAACGGCAGGTGCCCCGGTGGTCCAGGCTTCCTCCATCAACGCTGGGCTCCGGGCGTCGCCAAGCGAGGTGCGCGAGAACTCGCCGGCAACGTCCCGCGCCCGCGGTCGTCAGCCAAAGACGAGGTCCTTGCTGGCTCCGTGGATGACCGTCACCACGATGGCGACGAACGCGGCCAGGCCAAGCAGCACCGCCAGCCCGAGGAGCACCGGGCGCGCCGGTCGTGCGTCGCGATGAGCGAGCTCTGACCAGCCGGGCGTCAGGACGACCATGTAGCTCACGAGGGCCGCCGGCAGCATGAACCGTGGCTCCACCGCCGACGCGATCGCGGTGACGCCGCTGGCAGCCAGCGCAATGGGATATCGCCACCGCGCCTGTCCCAGAGTCCGGCGGGCGGCCGGCAATGCCAAGCGCGCGAGCGCGACGAAGACAAACGCGAAGCCGCTGAGTCGCATCCACCAATCGGAGATCCGCAGACGCGGGACGTAGGGGGTGTCATAGCGTTGATCGAGACCATTGATCACATGTCTCGCGAACAGCCCGAGCATCTCGATCGGGTGGTCAACGATGATGCCGGCGTACTGGGCCGTCGTCGACACTTTGCCGCCGCGTTCTCGCAACAGCTTGCTCCCGGTTTCGTCGACGTAGTTCATTTGCGGCGGTTTGTCGCCCCCGACATAG
The DNA here is from genome assembly GCA_963800545.1 of uncultured Solirubrobacteraceae bacterium. GTDB lineage: Bacteria > Actinomycetota > Thermoleophilia > Solirubrobacterales > Solirubrobacteraceae > Palsa-465. Next base: position 168,113 of record CAWDBJ010000020.1, on the reverse strand, counting down.
GTGTTGTAGAGCTGGAAGGCCATGCCGTCGGTGTACTGGAGGCTGGAGAGCCCCGCCGTCGAGCCCGGGATGAAGCTCCACGAGCCGAAATGACGATGGGTGGCGAGCGATTGGGGCAGCGAGACGACGGCGAACCCCACGATGGCCAATCCGATGCCGAGCGACCGGCGCAGGTGGCCGGCGGTGTCCCTGCGAGCTGACCACCAGGCGATCGCGATCATGACGACGAGCACGGGCGCGACCAGCACATAGGCCGGTCGCATATCGATGGCCAGCCCGGCCGCGGCGCCCGCGGCCAGCATCGCCAGCGGCACCCGGTCGTGCGCCACAGCCACGAGCACGACGACGACGGCCCACACCGCGGGCAGATCGCTGAGCGGGAACGGCAGGTATCCGCCCCAGAGCACCAGCAGGACGATCGAGAGGACGAGCCGGCGGATGATGCCCCACGGCCGATCCGGCCAGGCCAGCTCGGCCAGCCGCGGAAGCAGAAGGCTCCCCAGCGAGGCCAAGATCAGGACGTTCAACAGCTTGGCCAGGCTGGAATCATGCCATGAGAGCGCGTGTGCGCATTCATGCAAGATGTGGTCCAGTAGAGGCAGGAAATAGCCGCGAAGTGCACTGTTGAAGTGCAGCAGTGAGAAGTGTCCGCCGGCGTCGAACGTGCCCCCCAGCGACCAGTACAGTCCGGAGTCGTAGTAGAACGGCCGGGGAGACTGGGAGAAGGTCCAGGCGCTCATGAAGGCCACCGCGCCCACCAGGGCGGTGACACCTTGGTGGCGGTGAGCAGCGGCAGATAGGCCTGACCGGCCGAGCCGTGGCTCTCGGTCGGAGCGCAGCACGGCCGGAGCGTACCCATGATCCCCGCGAGGAGCGTCCGGCCACGCAGTGCGGCACGTCGACCCGCTGCCGTTGGCGGCATGATCCGGGGAGACTCAGATGTGTGCGGGGAAGCGCACCGCGCAGCAGTTAGGCTCACGGCATGTCCTCAGTGGTCACCGCGCTCGCCCAGCTGGCCGTCAGCGCCGGCGCCAACGTGCAGCCGGGCCAGACGGTCGTCGTCAGCGCCCGTCTCGGCCAGGAGGACCTCGCCCGGGCGATCGCGGCCGCCGCCTATGAGCGCGGAGCCCACCACGTGCAGGTCGACTACGCGGACCCGCTGGTCGGCCGGATCCGCCTGGAGCGCGCGCCCGACGCCGCCCTCGGCGGGGTGATGCCCTGGGTCCGCCAGCGCCCCGGGCTGCTGGCCGAGCTGGAGGCGGCGTGGATCGGGCTCAGCGGGCCGGTCGCCCCCGGCCTCCTCGACGACCTCGACCCAGCGCGGATCGGCCGCGACAGCGTGTCGTTGATGGAGTGGTCGCAGGTCATCGACCGCCGCCAGATCAGCTGGACGATCATCCCGGGACCCAATGCGGCATGGGCCCGCCAGGTCTACGGCGAGGAGGCGCCGGACCCGCTGGAGGAGATGTGGCACGACATCGCCTCCATCTGCCGGCTTGATCAGCCGGATCCTGAAGCAGCCTGGTGGCAGCGCTCCAGCGAGCTCGGGGACGCCTGCCGGCGCCTGCAGGCCGCGCAGCTTGACTCCCTGCGCTTCCGAGGGCCGGGGACAGATCTGGTCATCGGTCTGCTGCCCGGGCTGGCCTGGCACGGCGGGGGAATGCAGACCGCGTGGAACCGCGAGCACATCCCCAACCTCCCGACCGAGGAGGTCTTCACCAGCCCCGACCCGGAGCGCACGGAGGGGGTGGTGACCTCCACCAAGCCGCTGCTCGTCTCCGGCCGGGTGATCAGGGGGCTGCGGATCCGCTTCGCCGGCGGCCGGGCGGTGGAGATCGACGCCGACGAGGGCGCCCCGCTACTGCGGGAGCTGGTGCGCCGCGATGTCGACGCCACCCGGCTGGGAGAGGTCGCGCTCGTCGACGGCAGTGGCCGCGTGGGCCAGACCGGGCGCGTCTTTCACGACACCCTGCTCGACGAGAACGCCGCCAGCCACATCGCGCTGGGCACGGGCTTTCAGCACCTGGCGCAGGACGAGGCGACCGCCGCCCGGGTCAACTCCAGCGCCGTCCACACGGACTTCATGATCGGCGGCCCCGGCGTCGATGTCACCGGCACGACCCGCGACGGGCGCGAGATCCCGGTGCTCGTGGCGGGGGAGTGGGCCCTTTCCTGAGCGCCGCACGGCGGGCCGGCTGGCCGGCCGGCCGCAGGATGCCGTACGTCTCTGACGCCGCCCGCTCGCCTGGGGCCCTGTCGTACGGGCGCCGATCCCGAAAAGTCTCCCAACCGCGCGGGCGGTGGGGAGGTGGGGAGCTTTATCGGGTTATGGCACCGGTTAAGCGGACGACCCGCGCGGCGGCGCGCCGGTGGGGAGACTTGTCGGGGTCGCCACAGGGTTCCTCAGGGACCGCCCAGGTCGAGCTCGTAGGTCTGGCCGACGAGCTCTGCGCCGAAGCTGTGGTGCGGCTCCTCCCCGATCAGGGTGAAGCCGTGGCGCAGATAGATCCGCCGCGCCGCCGCCAGCGGATGGTTCGTCCACAGGCGCATCCGCTGGTAGCCGGCCCGGCGGGCGAAGGCGACGGCCGTCCGCACGAGCCGGTCGCCGAGGGCGTGCCCGCGAGCCGCCGGCTCGACGAGCAGGATCCGCAGCAGCGCCGTCGCCGGATCCTCGTCCGGGCACGCAGAACACGCACCCGACGCGCCGGCCGTCGCGCTCGGCCACCCAGGCGCCGGCCCGGCCCGGGCGTCGGCGGCGTGCGGCGGCGTAGTCGGCGACGATCCGCGCCACCAGCGCCTCGAAGCTCGCGTCCCAGCCGAACTCGGCGGCATAGACCTCGCCGTGGGCCATCACCACCCAGCCGAGGTCGCCCGGCTCTCCCAGGGGACGGATGACGATCGTGTCCGGCGCGGTGACGGTCATGCGGCTCACCCGCGAGGGTACTGAAACAGTCGTGTCAGTACAATCCCCCCGTGCCCACCGAGTCCGCGCCCGCCAGCTCCGCCCGCCGCGACGAGCTGCTCGAGCGCGCCTACGACTACGTGCTGGCCCACGGGATCAGGCCGGCCTGTCGCTGCGGCCGCTGGCCGCGGCCGATCGGGTCCAGCCCGCGGGTCCTGCTCTTCCTGTTCGAGAGCAAGGACGGCCTCGTGCGCGCGCTGCTGGAGCGGGCCCGCGCCGACGAGATCGCCCTGCTCGCGCGGCTGGGACGCGCCGCGCCGAGCGGCCTTCGAGCGCCGCCCGCGAGACCTGGGGCTGGCTGGCCGACTCCCGGCACCGCGGGCTGCTGCGGCTGTGGCTGGAGAGCTACGCGCGCTCGCTGATCGAGCCCGAGGGCCCGTGGGCGGGCTTCGCGCCGGCGACCGTGCGAGGACTGGCTCGGCCTGCTGGCGGACGCCCAGCCAGCCGCAGGAGCGCGACGGCGTCCTCGGGCGCGCAGCGGCGCACGCTCGCGCTGGCGCTGCTGCGCGGCGCGCTCCTCGATCTGCTGGCGACCGGCGACCTGGAGCGCACCACGGCGGCCGTGCACGCCGGCCTGGCCGCCCTGGCCGCCCCGGACGCCCCGGCCGTCCCGGACGGCGGGGCGCCGTGAGACAGCGGCGACAGGGGCTCGGTATCGTCCGTGGGGCCGTTTCCTCGCGATGCAGAAGCTCCCGACCACGCTCATAGGTCCCGTCCTGCTGGCCCCGGCCGTCCATGGCGACGAGCGCGGCTTCTTCCTCGAGTCCTACCGCGACCAGCGTCCTCGCCGAGCTCGGGGTGACCGAGGCCTTCGTGCAGGACAACCATTCCCGCTCGCGCCGCGGCGATCGTGCGCGGCATGCACTTCCAGCCCGGCCAGGCCAAGCTCGTGCGCTGCGTCCGCGGGGCGATCCTCGACGTGCTCGTCGACATCCGCCCGGGCTCGCCGCAGTTCGGCCAGTGGGAGGGCTTCGCCCTCGACGACGTCGACCATCGCCAGCTGTACGTGCCCGACGGCTTCGCCCACGGCTTCTGCGTGCTCTCCGACGTGGCGGACGTCACCTACAAGATCTCCTCCTACTACGACCCGGCGACCGAGGGCGGCTTTGCCTACGACGACCCCGCGGTCGGGATCGAGTGGCCGGCGCTCGAAGGCGGTCTGATCGCCTCCGAGCGCGACCGCCGGGCGCCCACGCTGGCCGAGCTGCGCCCGAGCCTCCCGTCGGCCCCGGTGACGGTGGGCGATGCCTGAGCGTCTCGTCCTCGTCACGGTGCCCGATGCGTGACCGGCTCGCGCTCGGGCCGGTCGCCTACCGGCGCGTCGCCTACGCGACGCTGGCCTCGCTGACGCTGATCGTCATGACCGGCGCCGCGGTGCGGCTGACGGACTCGGGACTGGGCTGCCCGAACTGGCCGCGCTGCTACGGCGGGCCCCTGCCGCCCCTCTCCGGCCACGCGCTGATCGAGTTCGGCAACCGGGCGCTGTCCGGGATCGTCGGCGTGCTGACCGTGGTCGCCGCGGTGCTCGCCTTCACCCGCCGCCCGTTCCGGCGCGACCTGGCGATCCTGGCCGTCCTGCTGCCGCTCGGTGTCGTCGCCCAGGCGGTGCTCGGCGGCTACACCGTGCGCGAGCACCTCGCGCCCGGGTTCGTCATGGCCCACTTCAGCCTGTCGATGCTGATCCTCATCGCCGCGGTGGCGCTCGCCTGGCGGGCGCGCTTCGAGCCCGGGTCGCGGCCGCGGTCCGCCGACCGCCTCACCGTCTGGTCCGTGCGGGTGCTCACGCCCTTGGCCGCGCTGACGATCTTCGCCGGCACGGCCGCCACCGCGGCCGGCCCGCACTCCGGCGGCTTCTCCGGTCAGCGGATCCACCGCCTGACCTTCGAGGGCGCCAACACGCTGATGTGGGTCATCCACCGCCACGCCACGATCGCGGCCGTCTTCGGCGTGGCGGTGATCGCCGTGTGGCTGCTGCGCCGCCGCCGCGGCGCCTCGGCGGACGCGCTGGAGCCGCTGACCGTCCTCGGGGTGCTGCTGGCCGCTCAGGGCCTGGTCGGCAGCGTCCAGTACGAACTGCACCTCCCCTCCGACATGGTCTGGGTCCACGTGGCGCTGGCCACCTTCAGCTGGCTGGCCGCTCTGTGGGCGTGGGCCGACGCCGGCCGCCCACCGGCACGGCGGGTGGCCGTCGAGATGCCGGCGCCCGCCGGCGCCCCGGCGCCCCGGGAACTCGAAACCGTCGTAGCCGGGGTCGGCGGCGGTCGGTACGATCGCAGGCGACGCCGTGTCCTCCTCCCAGTCCAGTCAGACTCCTCCCCCGGCCGGCCCGCCGACGCGACCCTCAGCATCCTCGTCGTCGACGACGAGTCCGATCTGCGCGAGATGCTGACCCGCTCCTTCTCGCGGGAGGGCCATCGCGTGCTGGCGGTCGCCGACGGCCGGGCGGCCATCGACCGGGCGAGCACGGACAGCTTCGACATCGTCCTGCTCGACGTCGCCCTCGGCCCCGGTCCCGACGGCTATGAGGTCTGCCGCACGCTGCGGACCCGGCGCAACGTCGTGCCGATCATCATGCTGACCGCGCTGGATTCCGAGGCCGACGCGGTCCTCGGGCTGGAGGCGGGCGCCGACGACTACGTGACCAAGCCGTTCGGCCTGGCCGAGCTGCGCAGCCGCATCCGGGCGGTGCTGCGCCGGGCGGGCACCCGGGCGATGGGCGACGAGGTGCTGGTCGTCGGTCCGATCGCGCTCGACCGCGCCCAGCGCGAGGTGACGATCGACGGCGCGCCGGTCAAGCTCACCTTCTCCGAGTTCGAGCTGCTCGACGCGCTGATGGCCGATCCGGGACGGCTGCTCAACCGCCAGGAGCTGCTGCGCGCGATCTGGGGCGACAGCGCCTATCGCGACCCCCGGGCGATCGACGTCCACATCCGCCATCTGCGCGAGAAGCTGGAGCCCGAGCCGGAGAAGCCGCGCTACATCCTGACCGTGCGCGGCGCCGGCTATCGACTGCGGGGCCCCTAGGGGCCAGTCGACCGGTGGGCCGCGGCTAGCCATGGGAAGTCTGCGAGGGCGGGGCCCGTTCGGTCTGCGAGGGCGGATCATCGGCGCCGTGCTGGTCACCACCGTGGCGACGCTGGCGGTCGCCGCCGTGGCCCTGCTGGAGCCGCTGGAGCGCAGCCTGCGCAACGCCGAGCACACCACGCTGCGCAACCGTCTCAAGCCGCACACGATCAAGACGTTCGAGCATCTGCCGGCGATCAACGGCGTCAACGGCGTCAAGCAGAAGATCCCCGACCCCGCGCTGGTCCGGCGCCAGCAGCAGCTGCAGAGCACGATCTCCGCCAGCGTCAGCGTGCTTGCCTTTCCCGGCATCGCCGGCGCAGACAGCAACGTGATCGTCGGCCAGTCGAGCGGTCCGGACGCCGTCGAGGGCACCTACCGCGGCGTGATCGACGCCTTCCGGCATCACCGCCGCGATACCTGTTCGGCACGATCGGCGACGGCCAATACGTCACGGCGGCGATCCCCTTCAAGAACGGCGGCGCTGTGGTACGTGCTGGCCGCCCGCAAGTCCATCGACGAGATCGGCGACGCCGTGAACGTCGTGCGCCGCGCCTTCCTCGACGCGGCGCTCGCCGGGCTGGCGCTGACGCTGATCCTGGGCATCCCCCTGTCGGCACGGCTCGTGCGCCGGCTGCGCCGGCTGCGCGAGGCGGCGCTGGAGCTCGCCCACGCCGGTCCCGCCGTTCAGGTCCCCGTCGACCGCGCGCGCGACGAGGTGGGCGACCTGGCGCGCACGCTGGCGATCATGCAGCAGCGGCTGCAGAGCCAGGAGGAGGCCCGGCGCGCCTTCGTGGCCACCGCCTCCCACGAGCTGCGCACGCCGCTGACCTCGCTGGACGGCATGCTCGAGCTGCTCGACGACGACCTGCGCTATCCCGAGCCCGACATCGAGGACGCCCGGGCGCTGCTCGAGCGCGCGCGGGCCCAGTCGCGGCGGCTCGGTCGGCTCGCCGCCGACCTGCTCGACCTCAGCCGCATCGACGCCCAGGTCGAGCTGCGCTCCGAGCCCGTCGAGCTCGGCGAGCTCAGCCGCGCGGTGCTCGCCGAGTTCGAGCTGGGAACCGAGGAGCGCGGGATCCGCTCCTCCCTGGAGGACCGCGGCGGCTCGGTGTGGGCGCTCGGCGACCCCGGGAGCATCGCCCGCATCCTGCGCATCCTGCTCGACAACGCGGTCCGCCTCAGCCCGCTCGGGTCCGAGGTGCGGGTGGAGCTGCGCCGCTCGCCCGACGTGGCCATCAGCGTCTGCGACGAGGGACCGGGCGTCGCCGAGGAGGAGCGCGAGGCGATCTTCAACCGCTTTCGACGCGGGTCGCGACACCGCCGGCCAGGCCGGGTTCGGACTGGGCCTGGCGATCGGCCGCGAGCTGGCCGAGCGCATGGGCGGGCAACTCGTGCTCGAGGAGCGCGACGGCTGCGGGGCGACGTTCACCCTCAAGCTGCCGCGGGCGCCGGCCGCCGACCATGATCCGGTGGCGGTGGCCTAGAGGAGGGCGCCGTCTGGGACGGCGAGCTGACAGCATCTCGTCGCCATGGACGAGAGCCTCATGCAGCAGACCTTCGCCGTCGACGAGCACCACTGGTGGTATCGCGGCCGGCGGCGGATCATCCGGGCCGAGCTCGAGCGGCTGGCGCTGCCCGCGCGCGCCGACGTGCTCGACGCCGGCTGTGGCTCGGGCCGCACCATGCAGGAACTGGTCGACTTCGGCACGGTCAGCGGCATCGAGCTCAACGAGGACGCCGCGGCGCTGGCGCGCGTCCCGCGGGCTACGGCGAGGTCAAGGTCGGCCGCCTCGAGGAGCTGCCCTGGCCGGACGCCGGCTTTGACCTCATCACCTGCCTGGACGTGATCGAGCACACGCCGGATGACCGGGTGGCGCTGGCGGAGCTGCGGCGCGTCTGCCGGCCGGGCGGCTGGCTGCTGGTCACCGTGCCGGCCTATCCCGCGCTGTGGTCGCGCCACGACGAGGCCAACCACCACTACCGCCGCTACTCGCGTGCCTCGCTGCGCGGGCGCGGCGACGGCGGCCGGCTGGACGGTGACGCGGATGAGCTCGTTCAACAGCGTGCTGCTGGCCCCGGCGGCCGCCGTGCGGCTGGCCCAGCGCCGGTTCGGCGCCGACGACGGCTACAGCAACGACCTGGCGATCGGCCCGCGCGTGGCTCAACGACGTCCTCGAGGCGCCGCTGGCGATGGAGGCCGCGTGGCTCGTCGCGCGGGCGGACGCTGCCCTTCGGGCTGTCGCTGGTGGCGGTGCTGCGCCGGCCGCCCGGCGCCGGGTGAGCGGGACGGCGGCGCCGTGATGCTCGCCCTCGGCGCGATCATCAGTGTCTCCAGCGGGCTCGGCTATGCGCTGCCGGCGATCATCGGTCTGGAATCGATGGGCCTGCCGTCGCCGGGCGAGACGGCGCTCGTGCTGGCGGCCGTGCTGGCCAGCCAGGGCAAGCTCCAGATCTGGCTGGTGATCCTCATCGGGGTGGCGTCGGCGATCATCGGCGACAACCTCGGCTACCTGCTGGGGCGGCGCTTCGGCCGCGACGTGCTCGAGCATCCCGGCCCGTTTCACCAGCGCCGGCTCGAGGTCATCGCGGCCGGCGACCGCTTCTTTGCCAAGCACGGCCCCAAGGCGGTCTTCTTCGCCCGCTGGATCGCGCTGGTGCGCTTCGCCGCGGCGTGGCTGGCCGGCATCAACGAGATGCGCTTCCGCGACTTCTTCCTCTACAACGCGCTGGGCGGCATCACCTGGGGCGTCACCTACGGCCTCGTCGGCTACTTCGCCGGCTCGGCCGCCGCCGACGCCATCTCGACCTTCGGCGTGTACGCCGCCATCGCGCTGGCGGTGCTGGCCGTCGGCGGCTTCGTCTACCTCAAGGTCCGCGAGCGGCGGCCGCGGCGCGGCGACCAGCTCCTGACCGCGTCAGCGACCGACTCCGAGGCGCCGAGCCGGCGACGAGCCGCGCGGCCCGAGCCCGAGCTGCACGGCTCCCGACGGCGACTAGCTCACGGCCGGGCTGTCGAGCGACAGCGCGCAGGAGTTGATGCAGTAGCGCTGGCCGGTCGGGCCGGGGCCGTCGTCGAAGACGTGGCCCAGGTGTCCGCCGCAGCGCTTGCACAGCACCTCGGTGCGGCGCATGCCGTAGCTGGTGTCCTCGCGCAGCTCGACGTTCTCGGCGTCGGCGGGCTCCCAGAAGCTGGGCCAGCCGGTGCCCGACTCGAACTTGGTGTCGGAGGAGAACAGCTCGGCGCCGCAGCCGGCGCAGCGGTAGGTGCCGTCGTCCTTGACGTGGACGTAGTCGCCGGTGAACGGCCGCTCGGTCGCGTGCCGGCGGAGCACCTCGTACTGCTCGGGCGTCAGCCGCGCCTTCCACTGCTCGTCGGTGAGGTTCATCTCTCGCTCGGTATCCATGTCATCCACGTTAGCGCCCCGCTCTGTCCGTCTCGGAGGGTCGCCGGCGACGGCGATGTCCGGCGCGGTGACCGGGGACGTGCTAGACGAGGGTGGATGGCCACCGTCGTCACGGATCGTCCGCGCCCGCGACCGCGCATCACCATCGAGGGCCACGAGCGGCTGTGCGCCCTGCTGGGCGCGATCACCATCGCCTTCTCGAGCATCCTCGTGCGGCTCTCCCACGCCTCCCCGTCCACAGCGGCGATCTTCCGCTGCGTCTACGCGCTGCCGGTCCTCGTCCTGCTCGCCTGGCGCGAGGACCGCCGCTACGGGCGGCGCACGTGGCGCGAGCGGCGGCCGGCCCTGATCGCGGGCGTGTTCTTCGCCGCCGACCTGCTGCTCTGGCACCACTCGATCGGCGACGTCGGCGCCGGGCTCTCGACGGTCCTGGCCAACGTCCAGGTCATCCTCGTCCCCCTGATCGCGTGGGTGATCCTCTCCGAGCCGCCGGCGCGACGGGTGCTGGTGGCGCTCCCCGTCTCACTGGTGGGAGTGCTCCTCATCTCCGGGATCCTCGAACAGGGGGCCTATGGCCGCGACCCGGGGCGGGGCGCCGCCTTCGGGCTGGGCGCCGGTGTCGCCTACGCGGGCTTCCTGTTGCTGCTGCGCCGCGGCGGCTCAGACCTGCGCCGCATCGCCGGGCAGCTGGGTGACGCCACCGCCGTGGCAGCCGTGCTGTGCGTCGCCGCCGGCCTGGTCATCGGCGATGCGCGCCTCGTGCCGGCGTGGCCGAGCGCCGGCTGGCTGATCGTGCTGGCGCTGACCTCCCAGGTCCTCGGTTGGATGCTGATCACCGCCACCCTGCCGCGCCTGCCGGCGGCCCTGACGTCCGTCCTGCTGATGCTGCAGCCGGTGGCGTCCGTGGGGCTGGGCGCTCTCATCCTCGGAGAGTCGCCGACGACGCTGCAGCTGGCGGGCGTGGCCCTCGTCCTGGCGGCGCTGGTGGCGGCCGGGCGCTCGCGCGGTACCGCCGCGACCGCCGGCCCGCAGCGCGAAGGGCAGCAGGGCGAAGCCGGTTCTCCTCGATCAGCCCTGAGGGCGGGTCACCGGCTGATCGCCGACCCCGCCCGGTGTTCCCCGACCGGACGGGGTGATGCGACCTACCCCTAGCCCAACCCCGACAAGATGACGCGTGCGGAGGGGTCAGACCTGAGTGCGATAACCCCTCGGACCCGCAGAAGTTGCGCGATCTCAATCAACGCCTAACGTGCTCGTAGGCGGCCGCCAGGGCCGGGGCGACAACCTCGGGCGCGGTACGTTCGCGGACCCGTTGGATCGCCTGCGCGCCCGCGCCGCGATCGGCCTGCAGACGGGCGATGACCGCGGCCAGCGACAAGGCATCACCCGGGGGCGCGAGCCATGCCGCCGGCACCAGCTCGGGGAGCGCGCCGACGCCGGTGGCCGCCACCGGCAACCCCGCCGCCATCGCCTCGGCCGCCGCCAGGCCGAACGTCTCGGCGGCTCGTGAGGGAGCGATCGCCACTGAGGCTCGCGCTCGCAGGGCGGCCAGCTCGGCATCGTCGACTCGACCGACGAACCGCACCCGCCCGGCCGCTCCCTGACCCCGCGCGATCCAGCCCCTGCCCCCGCGGACGCCAACGCCTCCAGCCGCTCCCGCTCCGGGCCCTCACCGGCGATCACCAGCTCGACGCCGGCGATCCGGCAGGCCTCGATCGCCAGGTCGACGCCCTTCTCGGGGGCCAGCCGGGAGACGACGAGCGCTGGACCGTCGCCACGCGCCGGGGGCGTGACGGCGAAGGCACGGGTCACATGGGGGACGACGAACGCCTCGCCGACGGGAGCTCCCAGGGCACGCAAGCGTGCGAGAGCGAACTGGCTCGGCACGACGAAGGCGTCCACCTGCTCGGCGAGCCGGCGCTGCCACAGGGCGAGGCCCGCGCCGTAGGCAACCGATTCCGAGCGCGAGCCCCGGCAGTTGAGCAGGACCCCGGGCAGGGTGTCGCGACCGTGGCATCGCGTGCACTCGGCGCCGTCGCGAAAGCACACGCCGATCGCGCACACCAGGCGGTACTGGTGCAGGTGCATGACGACCCGCGCCCCGGCCGCTCGCGCGGCGGCCAGCGCGCGCCAGCCAAAGGTGGGGTGCAGGTTGTGGGCGTGGACGATGCGGGCCCCCGTTCGCCGGACGGCCTCGCCGACGGCCTCGGGGTTCAGGCCGCCCCCCAGCAGCCCGGCGGCGGCGGCTCTCCCGGGCAGGCGTGCCGAGTCGCGGGTCAGCACGGCAGTGTCCTCGCCCAGGTGCTCGGCGACGAGCCAGCGCAGATCCCGCACCGCCCGCTCCTCGCCGCCGGGAACGCGGTAGCGATGATGGATGAAGAGAACCATGGTGGGGGCCGTCACCGCGATCGGACGGCATCGGCGAGCCGGCCGCCTGACGGTAGTAAAGCTAAGAGTTCTGAACCAATAGGCACATTTGTTCCATGTTTCGCGTAAGCTGGAGCACGGAATGGACTCCGCCTCGTGGATCGCCCGGTTGGCATGAAGCCGATCACCCACTTCGACGATCCGCGGATCGTCAAGGGCTTGGCGCACCCGTTGCGCGTCCAGATCCTGCGGGTGCTGCAGGATCGCATCGCCAGCCCGAGCGTGATCGCCGAGGAGCTCGAGGCGCCACTGGGCAACGTGAGCTATCACGTGCGCTTCCTGGCCCGCGTGGGTCTCATCGAGCTGTCCTCCACGGAGCCGCGGCGCGGCGCCGTCGAGCACTACTACCGGGCGGTCGGCCGTCCCCAGCTCAGCGCCAAGGCGTGGGCGCAGGTGCCCCAGATGGTCAAGGACGCGATGATCGGGTCCACGATCGACGAGATCGGCGTCATGGTGGCGGACGCCGCCCGGACGGGCGGCTTTGACCACGACCAGGCACACGTCAGCCGCCGGGCGTACGCGCTTGATCAGCAGGGCTTCGATGACCTGTCCGAGGCCGTCGCCGAACTGCACGAGCGGGCCGCGGAGATCCAGCGCGAGAGCGCGTCGCGCCGAGACGGCCGACGGGCCGCCGCCGAGGAGCTCGACGCCGGCGTGGTGACCATGCTCTTCGAGGCCGGCGGCTGAGCCCAGTTTGGCGGGCTAGCCCGCCAGGCGCGCCACCGTGCGGCGCAGCGACGCCTGTTCGGCGCTCGACAGTCCAGCCAGCAGCTCTGACTCCATCGCCCGGATGTCGGCCTGGGCGGCCGCGTGCCGGGCCCGCCCGGCCTCCGTGAGGGCGATGATCCGGGCCCGGCGGTCCGCGGGATCCGGCCGGCGCTCGATCAGCCCGGCGCCCGCGAGCTCGTCGAGCTGGGCGATCAGCCGGGTCTTGTCGTAGCCCATCTGCTCGGCCAGGGCGAGCTGGGTGGGGGCGGGGGCGTCGACGAGCCGGGAGAGGGCCACGTAGCCCCACATCGACAGGCCGTGAGCCTTCAGCAGGGGCCGCTCGGCGTCGATCAGCCGGCGGGTCACGCGCGCGAACAGGGCACCGAGATCCTCGTCGGCGGTCATCGGTTCATCGTAGACTTGACAGATGGTATGCGTATGTAGATCATCTACACATGACTACTAACGCATCACTCGGCCGCGCCGAGACACGATCGATCTCGATCTTCGCGCCCCCCGAGGCCGTCCTCGCGGTCCTCGCCGATCCCGACAACCTGCCCCGCTGGGCGCCGGCGTTCGCGCGCGCGGTGCGCATCGAGGAGGGGCAGGTGCTGGTGGACACCGGGCAGGGCGAGCTGGCGATCGACCTCGCGGTCTCCCGCCGGCAGGGAACCGTCGACATCGTGTCCACCGTCGCGCCCAGCCGGGGCGCCTTCTCTCGCGTCATCCCCAACGGGGAGGGCAGCGAGTATCTGTTCACGCTGTTCTTCGCGCCGGGGACTGAGGACGCGGCGGTGCGGGCCCAGATGGCCGTCGTCGGTGAGGAGCTGGCGGCGGTGCGGGCTCTCTGTGAGCCGGCACCGGCGCAACCGGCGGCCGCCTGAGAGGCTCGGCTGGGGCGGTCGGGAGGACCCGGGCCGTCCTCACGCCGGCGGTCAGCCGGCGGTCGCGGTCTCCTTGCCGCGCGACGTCCGGCGCTTGGTACCCGGCTTGCCGTTGCTCTTGGCGGGAGCGTCGAAGAACGGCACGGCCTCGAAGAAGAGCACCACCAGTCCCGCGTCGAAGACCTGCTCGCCGGTGCGCTTGACGCGCTTGGCGGTCCGCTGCTCGATGTCGCGCACCTGCTCGAGCCAGCCGCGGGTCGCCTCGGCCATCTCCGACCAGCCCTCCTGGTCAAGCGTGAGCGCCGTGCGGGTGAAGTGCGCGTCGCCGCGATCAAAGCCGCCCGCCGCCGCGCTCTGGGTCACGTATTGGCCGATCTGCGAGAGGATCGACGCGATCATGACGTGCTTGGCCATCGGACTGGTCTCCTGCCACGCGGCGTCGGAGAAGCGTGGGTGCTCGCGCGCTGCGTACACGTGCTCGGTGGCGCCACGCCGCTGATGCGTCGCCACCATCTCGATCAACCCGAGACGCTCGAGCGTACGGACGTGGTAGGCGACCGTTCCGAGCGTCGCCTCCACCTGCTCCGCCAGCTGAACCGGGCTGGCGTCGCGCTCTTCGAGCAGCGCCAGCAGTCGGATCCGCAGCGGGTGTGCCAGCGCCTTGACGTACCGCGGATCCTCGATGTTTGTGATGGGCGCTACCGACTTCCCTGTTGGCATACCTAGCAATATCCATGGATGAGGACGACCGCGTGACGGCGACCATCACTGCGTGACCGTCAGCAGGTCGTACGGTGAGCGAAGAAAGCGGATCACCACGGTGACCCCCGGTGGGCCGGATCCTACTGGTCTTGCCCTAGAGCCAACGCCTCGCCCCATAGCGCAACATCCGTTCACTACTCGTGTGACAGCGTCTGCTCGTGTGAGAGTCACTGTCCGCTGACGCCAGCGACCACGCAGGAGAGGCCCCGGAGCCGGCGGACTCCGGAGCCTCTCGAACACGACCAGTGCGCAGGACAGCCGGCGGTCGGGCCCGCGTCCTCTTGTGGCGGGGCGCTCAGCCCCGCCGGGCGATCAACCGCAGCCGGTGTTGAAGCCGCAGCTTCCGCACGTGTAGCAACTGCCGGTGCGCTGCATCATGCCGCCGCACTGCTGGCACGCGGGACCGAGGTCCAGCCCGATGCTGACCGCCGGCATGACCGGCGGCTCGTCAGTGAACGCGGCGGCGGCCGGCTTGCTGGCCGACGCCGCCGGCGGCGCGGGCGAGGTGGGCAGGCTCGGGCTGGCGGTGTCGCCGTACTGCGAGCTGGCGGCGTCCTGCGCGGCCTTGCGAGCCCGGACCTCCTTGGTCAGGATCCCCAGCTCCTCCTGGAGGTCCGTGTCCAGGAAGCGCGAGGCCAGCCACCGCATGATGTAGTCCGGCAGTGACTTGGAGAACGGGATCTCCGGGTTGGAGGTCATGCCCTCCGGCTCGAAGCGCATGTAGGAGAACTTGCGCACGAGCGTCTCCAGCGGCACGCCGTACTGCAGGGAGAGCGAGATCGCCGTCGCGAACGCGTTCATCATGCCGCGCAGCGTCGAGCCCTCCTTGCCGATGTCGGTGAGGAAGATCTCGCCGACCGTGCCGTCCTCGTACATGCCGGCGGTGATGTAGCCCTCGTGTCCGCCGATCGAGAACTTGTGGGTGATCGACTGGCGCTCGCGCGGCATCCGCCGGCGCTTGGGCCCCACCTTGGCCAGCGCGTCCGTCACCGCCTTCTCCACCTCGGCCTGCACGTCGACCTCGGCCACCTTGCCCTGCTGGGCATCCGTCCGCAGCGCCTGGGCGGTCTTGGAGCCGTCGCGGTAGATGGCCAGGGCCTTGACGCCCATCCGCCACGCCTCCAGGTAGGCCTCGGCGATGTCCTCCACCGTCGCCGTCTGGGGCATGTTGACCGTCTTGGAGATCGCGCCCGAGAGGAACGGCTGCACCGCGCCCATCATCTTGATGTGGCCCATGTGCGAGATGGCGCGCTCGCCGACCGCCACGTCGAACACCGGCAGGTCCTCGGCGTCCAGACCGGGCGCACCGACGATCGTGCCGTGCTCGTTGACGTAGGCGACGATCTGCTCGATGTGCTCGTCGGAGTAGCCGAGGGTCTGCAGCGCCAGCGGCACCGTGCGGTTGACGATCGTCATCTGCCCGCCGCCGACCAGCTCCTTGAACTTGACCAGCGAGAAGTCCGGCTCGACGCCCGTGGTGTCGCAGTCCATCAGGAAGCTGATCGTGCCCGTCGGCGCCAGCACCGTCGCCTGCGCGTTGCGATAGCCGTGCTTGTCGCCGGCGGCGACCGCCTCGTCCCACGACGCCCGGGCCGCGTTCAGCAGCGCATTGTCCAGGCAGTCCTCGACCGGAATCGCGTACGAGGCGTCGCGGTGCATCCGCATGACCGAGTTGTGGGCCTCGCGGTTCTCCGGATAGCGCTCGTAGGGGCCCATCGCGGCCGCGATCCGCGCCGACCCGAGGTAGCCGCGACCGGTCATCAGCGCGGTGATGGCCGCTGCCGTTCCGCGACCGGCGTCGGAGTCGTAGGGCACGCCATCGGCCATCAGGTAGGCGCCGAGGTTGGCGTAGCCCATGCCCAGCTGACGGAAGGCCCGGGCGTTGTCGCCGATCTCCTCCGTCGGGTAGCGACGACGGCGAGACGACGATCTCCTGGGCGAGGAACACGATGTCGACGGCATGCTCGAAGGACTCGACGTCGAAGGTGCCGTCGGCCTTGCGGAACTTCATGAGGTTCAGCGAGGCCAGGTTGCAGGCCGAGTCGTCGACGTGCATGTACTCGCTGCAGGGATTGGAGGCGTTGATCCGCCCCGACTGCCGGGCAGGTGTGCCAGCGGTTGATCGTCGTGTCGTACTGGATCCCGGGATCGGCGCAGCGCCAGGCGGCCTCGGCGATCTCCTTCATCAGCTGGCGGGCGGGGATCGGCTCGCCGACCGGCTCGCCGGTCGTGCGGGCGATGAGATGCCAGTCCTCGTCGTTCTCGACGGCGCTGCATGAACTCGTCGGAGATCCGCACCGAGTTGTTGGCGTTCTGGTACTGGATCGAGTAGAAGCCGTCGCCGTCGATCGACATGTCAAAGCCGGCGTCGCGCAGTGCCGCGGCCTTGTCCTCCTCCTTGGCCTTGCACCAGATGAAGTCGCGGATGTCTGGGTGATCGACGTCGAGGACGATCATCTTCGCCGCCCGCCGGGTCTTGCCGCCGGACTTGATCGTGCCCGCCCACGCGTCGGCGCCGCGCATGAAGCTGACCGGGCCCGAGGCGGTGCCGCCCTTGGACAGCGGCTCCATCGAGCCCGCGGATCTTCGACAGGTTGATCCCCGAGCCGGAGCCGCCGCGGAAGATGTTGCCCTCCTTGGTGTTCCAGCTGAGGATCGAGTCCATCTCGTCCTCGACGGAGAGGATGAAGCAGGCGCTGCACTGCGGGCTCTCCTCGAAGCCGACGTTGAACCACACCGGCGAGTTGAAGGCCGCCAGCTGATGGAGCAGGATGTGGGTCAGCTCCTCCTCGAAGGTGGCGGCGTCGGCCTCGGTGGCGAAGTAGCCGCGCTCCCGTCCCCAGCCGGCGATCGTGCCCGCCACGCGGCCGATCATCTGCTTGACCGAGCGCTCGCGGGCAGGGGAGCCGAGCTGGCCCCGGAAGTACTTCTGGGCGACGATGTTGGTGGCGTTCTGCGACCAGGCCTTGGGGAACTCGACGTCGGTCTGCTCGAAGGAGACCTTGTCGCCGTGACCGATGCGCGCATCGCGCAGCTCCCACTGGATGGCGTCGAACGGGTGGGTGCCGGCAGTCGTGAAGTACCGCCGAATCGACAGACCCTCGCCGCCCCGCGCATCGCTGTGTGACCTGCATTGGCGATACGTGCGACATGTACTGCTCCTCTCGGTTTCTCCGCGGCAACTACTGACTGCAGGCTCGACTCCGTGGCGGTCGAGCGGGGCGGGAATGCTTGCGGATGGCCCGGACGGAAAAGCGCCTTCGCGGAGGGTGATGGAGGCTGTGGTTCCTGTCCCCATATTTTACTGCGCAATTGCCGACTAAATCCCTGAAATCCCGCTCCTTGGGAACCCTTTCCGCGCCGCTCGCGCTGGCCGGCAGCGCTCCTCGCCATCTGCCTCTACGCGGCCTTCGCGCACGGCGCGGTGGCCGCCGGCGCGCAGGAGCGGCTGCAGCTGGCGATCGCCGCGGTGGCCGTGGTGGCGGCGGCCGGTGCCTGGTGGAGCGCCAAGCTCCGTCTCCGCGCCTCCCGCGCCGGGTGGACGGGGCTGGGGCTGCTGGTCGCCTTTGCGTTCTGGTCGGGCCTGACCGTGCTGTGGAGCGCAGCGCCCGATGCAGACGTGGGTCGACTGCAACCGTGCGACCACCTACGGGCTCGTCCTCGTGCTGGCGCTCGCCCTGGGCGCGTCGCATCCGCGGGCCCGGCGGCGTCTTCGGTGACGGCTTGGCGGTCATCGCCGTGCTCGTCTGCCGCCTACGCGCTGGGGCAGAAGCTCCTGCCGGGCATCCGCATCGGGGGCGTGCTCGATCTCGACCGCACCGGAAGCCTGCCGCGCCTGCAGGATCCACTCGGCTACTGGAACGCGCTGGGGGCTGTTCATCGCCATGGGGACCGCGCCCGTGCTGACCGCGGTCCTTGACCAGCGGCGCCGCCCCGGCTGGCGTCTCGCCGCCGCGGTCGCCGTCTCGGCCGATGCTGGTGACGATCGCCTTCACCTACTCGCGCGGGGCGCGTCCTGGCGCTGGCCGCCGCCGTCGCGTTGATCGTCGCGCTGGGCGGCGGCGGGCGGCTGCGAGCCGCTCTGTGGGTCTGCGCGCTGCCTGGCGGCGGCCGTCCCCGCGGCGGTCGTCGGCCTGGCCAGCGCCCCGCTGACCGCCGGCCGGCGCGAGCCTCGGCGCCCGCGAGCGGGCCGGCGCCGAGCTGGTGGTCGTGCTCGTCGCCTGCGGCCTGATGCTCGTCCTGGTGGGCGCGGCGGATGATCGCCGACCGAGTCGCGGATGGCGCTCGGCCGGGCGCAGCGGCGCGCCGATCCTGCGCGCCGCCGGCGGCGCGGCGGCGTGCTCGTCGTGGTCGCGCGTGATCGTCGCTGGCCCTCGCCGGCCGCGGCCTGGGCGGCAACCTCTCGCACGCGTGGCACAGCTTCACCGCGACCCGCACAAGCGGCGTCTCTGATCCCGGCCGCCTGCTCTCGGCCGACTGCGAGAACCGCTGGGTGTGGTGGAAGGAGGCGGCCGGCGCGTTCAGCGGCGCGGCCGCTGCAGGGATGGGGCGCCGGTTCGTTCGGCGTGGTCCACCTGCTCTACCGGCGCGACACGCTCTCGGTCCAGCAGCCCCACAGTGTTCCGCTGCAGTTCCTGGCCGAGACGGGCATCGTCGGTGCGGCGCTGGCGCTGGGCGGCCTGGTGGCGCTGCTGCGCGCCGCCGGTCAGGCCGTGCGCGCCGGCGCGCTGCGGGCACGGCCGCCGGCGGTGCGCCCTCCTGGCGCTGGCTGTCGCCTACGCGGTGCACTCGCTCTATGACTGGGACTGGGACATCCCGGCGCTGACCGTCCCGGCGCTGGCGAGCCTCGGGGTGGTGATCGGTGGCGCCCAGCGCCGGCCGGGCCGGCGTGCGATCGAGCCTGCCGGCGCCGAGGCGCGGGTGGGCGGCCGCGGGCCGCCGCCTGTGCGCGCCGCGGCCGCCTGCCTGGCGATGTTCGCCGGCTCCGTGGTCGTCCCGCGGCTCGCCGCCTCGCGGGCGCAGCATGCGCTGCTCGCCGCCTCGGAGGCTCCCCGGCCCGGTCACTCGGCGGCCCTGGCCGAGGCCCTCGGCGCCGGCCGGCTCGATCCGCTGTCGGACGCCGGGCTGCGTGCCGCCTCGACGATCGCGCTGTCGCCGGGGCGAGCGCGCGCAGGTCGCGCCGGCTGCTCGCTCGCGGCCGTGCAGCGCGACCCGACCGACGGCCAGGCCTGGCAGCAGCTCGCCCTCGCCTACCAGCTGCTGGGCGATCCGCGCGAGGCTCTGGCGGCCGCGCGACGCGCGCTGGCGCTTGATCCCCGCGGGCCGGCTCGGCGGCGCAGGCCCAGCGAGCGGTGCTCGGCGCTCACGCCCCCGGCCAGCTCGGCGACGGCCGCCCCGACCTCCAGCCGGGGCGCTGGCTAAGGCCTAGCGTTCGCTCGAGACGGCCGTCGGCGAGCTCGCGCTCGGCCAGCTCGCGGGCCTCGGACTCGGCGGCGAGAGCGATGGCCTCGATCCGGTGCGTCGAGCTCAGTGCCGCGGGCCTGGGCGAGCTGGGCGCGCAGCTCCTCGATCGCCTCGTGGGCGCTCTCGTCCGCCCTCGGCGGCCTCCGACCGGCCAGGACGCGGCTCCTCGGGCTCGGCCCGGGCTGCGACGCGGCTCGGCGATCAGCGTCGGCTCCTCGGCCGGGCGCCGGCGCCGCCTCTGATGCGATGGGCTCGACGGCCGGCGCGGCCGCCGCGCCGTCGCTCGGCCACGGCAGCGGCAGCGGTGGCAGCTGCAGTTGCTCGCGCCCGGCGCGCGAGCGCCGGCCAGGTCGCCGAGCGCAGCTCCGTCAGCAGCTCCGCGTGCGAGCTGAGCAGCGTCGACGAGCTCCTCGGCCTGCTCGGGCGAGCGCCTCGCGCTCGGTGGTCGAGCGCGAGCGTGCCGCTCTGCGAGCGCCGCGAGCTTCGCTGCGCAGCAGTTCCACGGTGGCCTCGGCCTCGACGCAGCTCGCCGCCGCCAGGCGGCTGAGCCTCGGCCTGGTCCTCGCTCGCTGCGCGCTCCCGGAGGGCTGCCAGCTGCGGCCTCGTCCTCTGCGCGGCCTCGGCGCGAGTCGCGCTCAGCTCGTCGATGGACTCGCGTCAGCCGGCGCTCGAGCTCGCCGCGCCAGGTCTCGAGCTCCTCGTGCTCGGTGGTCAACCGGGCGATCGTCTCGCGCGCCTCGGCGAGCTCGTGCGTCGGCCTGGTCGCGAGCGGCCTGGAGCGGGGCAACCGTGTCGTGCTCGACGTCGTCGCGGGCCAGCACGGCCTCGGCAACGTCGCCCTCGAGCGCGCTGGATGCGCTCGCGTCTGCTCCTCGATCGTCTTCTCGAGGTCGCCGTGCGTCCGCTCGAGCTCGCTCGGCCCGCGCGCGGCGCGGCGGTCATCTCGTCGACTGCTCTCGCGTGGCTGCGCTCGCCTCGGCGAGGGCCAGCCGGCTCTCGAGCGCGTGGACCTGGTCGCGCAGGGAGGTCAGCTCCGCCGATCGACACCTGCCTGAGCGTGCGGCTGCTCGGCCTCCGCCGCGGCCGGACTCGAGCTCGGCCGCGAGCCTGCTCGGACTCGGCCAGCCGCGCCGACAGCTCGCGTCAGCTTCGGCCACGGCCCATCGCCGATCGCTCGCTCGGGCGCGTCCGGCCGCCTCCGGTCTCGGTGGCTGTCTCGGCGGCCGGCTCGGTGCACCGGCCGGGCGGCGCCGGGCGTGGGGGCGGGCAGGGCGCTCGGTCAGCGATCCGTCGGCATGCTCGAGCGAGAACCGGTTCCGGGGCCGACCAGAGCCGCCGGGACCGAGTAGGCGGCGCGCACGATGCCGCGCGATCGTCAGGCGGAGAGGGCAGCGCGACGAAGCGCGCCACCGCTGCCGTCGTCGGCGAGCAGGACCGGGCGCGTCGCCGCCCGGGCGTGCAGCGCCGGGGCGGCTTGCCGTTGACCCGCAGCAGGGCGACGGACGTGCCGACGGCCACGTGCTCGAACTCGCGGATCTTGATCGACTGCCAGGCGTCGGTCATGACGAGCGCGATTCTGTTCGAGGTCTGGTTATACTGCGCGGGCATGCGCTACGCCTGTCATCGACCCCGTTTCGCGTTCTTGAAGCTGCTGGTCACCGGCGGCGCCGGCTACATCGGCTCGATCGTCGCCGCCAGCTCTCGCCGCCGGCCACGAGGTCGTGGTGCTCGACAACCTCGAGCGCGGCCACCGCGCCGCCGTCGCCCCGCAGGCGCGCCTCGTGGTCGCCGATCTGCGCGATGCGCGACGCCGTCGCACAAGGCGCTGTCCGAGGGCTTCGACGGCGTGCTGCACTTCGCCGCGCTGGCGCTCGTCGGTGAGTCCGTCGAGCCATCCCGAGCGCTATTACCGCACCAACGTCGGGGAACGCTCAACCTGCTGGAGGTGATGCAACGATGCCGGCATGTCGCGGCTGGTGTTCTCCTCGACCTGCGCGGTCTACGGCCAGCCCGACGAGGTCCCGATCTCCGAGCAGGCGCCCGCCGCGCCCCGCCAACGCCTACGGCGCCTCCAAGCTCGCCGTCGACGAGATGATCGGCGACTTCTGCCTCGCCCACGGGCTCGGCGCGGTCAGCCTGCGCTACTTCAACGTCGCCGGCGCGAGCGGCGCGCCGGCGAGGATCACGATCCCGAGACCCACCTGATCCCCAACGTCCTGCGCGCCGTCGCTGGGGCGCAACCCGTACGTCGAGGTCTTCGGCACCGACTACCCGACGCCGCGACGGCACGGCGATCCGCGACTACATCCACATCGAGGATCTGTCCGCGGCCCACCTGCTGGCGCTCGACGCCACCGCTGCCGGCGAGCACCAGATCTTCAACCTCGGCAACGGCAACGGCTTCTCGGTCCGCGAGGTGATCGCGGCCGCCCAGGAGGTGACCGGCGCTGAGATCGAGGTCCGCGAGGCGCCCCGCCGCCCCGGCGATCCGCCGATGCTGGTGGCCGCCGGCGCCAAGATCCGCTCCGAGCTGGGCTGGGAGCCGCGCAAGCCCGAGCTGGCAGAGATGATCGGCGACGCCTGGGCGCTTCGCCCAGGCCCAGCCCGAGGGCTACTCAGACTGAGATCGGCCACCGCGCGCACAGCGCCGCCGGCGAGGACCGTCGGCCGGGCTGCCGGCGGCGTCGATCGACCGCGGATCCGCTCCGGTCTCGGCGGCGGCCAGCTCGTCGTAGGCGGCGGCGATCCGCGTGAAGAACGTCGTCGTCTTCGCGCTCGAGGCGGTCCGGCGCCTCGCCGCGCGCCCGCGAGCGCGTCCGGCCCTGGCCGGGTGCGAGGCGCAGCAGCAGCGTCCGGTCCGGGACTCAGGCCCCCGGTGGCGAACTGCGTTGATCTCGCGGACGGCGGCGAGCCCGAGCCCGCGCCCGGCCCCCTGGTAGGCCAGCGAGGAGTCGACGAACCGGTCCAGCAGCACCAGCGCCCCGTCGTCGAGCAGCGGGCTCGAGCGCCTCCTCGACGAGCTGCGCGCGGGCGGCCGCGTACAGCAGCGCCTCGGCTCGCGGCGCCGATGTGCGAGGTCGGGGTCCTTGACCAGGCCGCGGATCAGCTCGGCGGCCACGACGCCGCCCGGCTCGCGCAGCAGGCGGACGTCGCGCCCCGCGCTCGGCAAGGCGGTCGCGCAGCGCGGCGGCGAGCGTGCGTCTTGCCCGCGCCGTCGATGCCCTCGATGGTGATCAGTTTGCCGCGCGCCATGCCGCTCAGGGGCCGACCCTAGCGAGCACTAGCATCGCAGCCGATGCTCGCCGAGCTGGACCGTCACCCGCACGCGCGCGCCGTCCTCGCGCCGGCGCTGGCGCGACCCGGCGCGGCCGTCGCACGCCTACCTGTTCCACGGCCCGGGCGGCGCCGGCAAGCGCGCGGCGGCGCGCGCCCTGGCCGGCGAGCTGCTGGCCGAGGGCTCGCCCGACCCCGACAGCGCCCGCGCGCGGGTGCTCTCCGGGCGCGCACCCGGACCTGACCTGGGTCGCCCCCAGCGGCGCCCACGAGATGCTCGTCTCCGACATCGACGGACCGGTGATCTCGGCGGCCAGCAAGACGCCGTTCGAGTCCAGCCGCCGCGTGTTCGTCATCGAGCGCGTCGACGAGCTGGGCGACGAGGCGGCCAACCGCATGCTCAAGACGCTCGAGGAGCCGGCGCCGTTCGTCCATCTGATCCTGCTCACCGACCGGCTGGGCGAGGTCCTGCCGACGATCCGCTCGCGCTGCCAGATCGGTGCGCTTCGAGGCCCCCGACGGAGGAGCAGGCGGCGGCTGCCGTCGCGCGAGCTGGGGGTCTCGGCCGAGACGGCGCTGGCCTGCGTCCGCCTGTCGCTGCAGGACGCCGACCAGCGCCCGGGAGCTGGCCAGCGCCGAGGGCCAGGCGCTGCGGGCCGCCGCCGAGCGCTTCGCGCGGGCGGCGCTGGCCGGGGAGATGACCGCGTGCCCGTCCGTGGACGGATCTGCTGGACGCCGGTCCGCGCGCGCGGCGGCGGCGACCGCCAGCCAGCTCGAGGCGCGGGCGGCGGCCGAGCTCGAGCTCACCGGGCGCAAGGAGCAGACCGCGGCTGAGGAACGAGTGGACCGAGCGCGATCCGCCGCGCGCGCCGGCGGGTGCAGACCGGCGCCCTCGACCTGGCGCTGCAGCTCGTCTCGCTGTGGTTCGCCGACCTCGCCTCCCTGGCCTGGGAGGCGCCCGAGCTGGTGCGCAACGTCGACCGGTCCGACGCTGCTGGCCGCCGATGCCCAGGATGGCCCGGACCCGGCGCGGCTGCGCCGGGCGATCGAGCTGGTCGAGGAGACCCGCGAGCGGTTCGCTGCTCAACGTCTCCGAGGAGCTGGCGTGCGAGGCGCTCGCCTATCGCCTGCAGGACACGCTGGCCCGATGAACGCAGCGGTCGCGTGTTCCTCCGGGCTCCGGCCCGCGACGACCGCGACGAGTTCATCTCGCTGATGCGCGCCAGCCGGACCTTCCACAGCCCGTGGGCGACGGCCCCGACCGACGACGAGCGCTTCGCCGCCTACCTGGCCGACGCGCGGCGGCCCGACTTCGAGGCGATGCTCCTCTGCCGCGGCGAGGACGGCGCGATCGTCGGCTTCTTCAACCTCTCCCAGATCGTCCGCCGCCGCCTGCAGAGCGCCTACCTCGGCTACGCCGTCGGCGAGCCGTTCGCCGGCCAGGGCTACATGCGCGACGGGATCGAGCTCGTGCTGCGCCACTCCTTCACGACGCTGCGGCTGCACCGCATCGAGGCCAACATCCAGCCCGGCAACGCCAACTCGCTCGCCCTGGCCCGCGGCGCCGGCTTTCGCCGCGAGGGCTTCTCGCCCCGCTACCTGAAGATCGGCGGGCGCTGGCGCGACCACGAGCGATGGGCGATCCTCGTCGAGGAGTGGAGCGCGCGGACCGGCGAGCCTCTGCGGCCGGACGGCCCCTTCTGAGTCACGACCACGCCCGGTGCGCCTTGGGGTGAAGCGCCGTCCGGAGGCCCGCTATGCCGGTGCTTCTTCTTCGGCGTGGTCCGTGTGCCTGCGCGCGTGCGCCCGGCGGTACACGGCTGACTGGAACTCGGCGGTGGCCGTGGCGGTCGGGCCCGAGCGCTGATCGGACGACACGCCGGTGACTGACACGGCCAGCCGGTCCTCGTATCCGAGCGCGGGCGCGGTGACGCGGTGTGCGCCGCGCGAGCACGAGCACGACCTGGCGGCGGCCGTCGTTGCCGGTGAGCCTGACCACGTAATGGGCGGCGTTCGCGGCCCTGCCGAAGGTGATCCGGAACGCGCGGCCGCGGCTGGCGATCCGCAGGCCCCTCGACGCGGCCGGGCCGGGCGGGGCCGGGGGCCGTGTAGGTGGCCACCTTGACCCGCTCGCGAGGCGTCCCTGACTCAGTGACGATCGCGTAGATCGCGCGGCGGCCGGCCCGGCCGTCGGCGGGCGCGAACGCGCAGCGTGCCGCGCGCTCCGCGCGCCGTCCCGATCACCTTGTAGACGCGGCCGCCCTGTTCGGCGAACGTCGACCGACAGGCCCGGGCGGCTGGTCACGTCGTAGTGCAGGACGCGCCGATGAGCGCTGCCGGTGATGCGGGCCTTCACGGTCGGGGCGGGGTAGCCACGCGCCGGCGGCGACCGAGGTGATCGGGACGGAGCCGGCGGCCGCGGCGATGTGCCAATCGCCGGCGCGCGGCGTGCGCAATGCGATCACCGTCGTGTTGGTCTTGACGAAGGCGGCGGCGATCGCCGGGTCGTGAACCGTCGCGGGCGACAGCGTCTTGCGGGATGACGGTGTGGCCCCGCGGATCGGTGAGCACCACGCTCGGGACGCCGCCCGCGCCGGTGACGGAGATGTTCGGACACCGCGGTGCCGGCGGCGACCGGCACCGCGGCGATCGCCGCGTGGGCGTGGGCGGAGGCCGACGCCGCCGAGACCGGCTGGACCCGCAACGGCCCGAAGTCGCAGCTCTCGAGCATCGGATGGACGGATCCTCCCCACGGGTAGGTGAACCCGACCTCGAGCACGAGGTACTTGCCGCAGGCACCGACACCCTTGGACGAGATGATCCCGTCGGCCGACGCGACGTCGTAGCCGCCGACGCTCAGGCCGCCCGAGAGCTCAGCCGAGAACTCCTTGCCGGGCAGGTCGACGAACGCCTTGAGCGAGGACGAGTACTCGGCGACGTCGAGGTCGAGGTCGAGGTTGCCGTCGACCTCGAAGTAGCCGTTGGTCTGGAAGATCAGCTTGGCGGTGGCGATCTGGAGGCCGTGGACCGTTCCGGTCCCGTCGACCTCGACGACGACCGGGCCGTTGTCCGTGAAGGTGATCGAGACCGTGCCGCTCACGCCGATCGCGTAGTTGGGCGGATCGAGTCGGGATCGCCCCGATGTCGATCGTCCCGAAGAACCTCTTCTTCGGCGGGCGGATGTCGAAGCCACCGCCGAAGCCGTCGAGGAACGTGTCGGTGAAGATCGGGACGCCCGGATAGAAGCCGCCGACGTGGAACGACCCCATCGTGAAATCGCCATCGTCGAACTCGACCGACGCGTCGATCCCGAAGTACGGGCTGCCGGCGGGGATGTTGAGGTGCGCGCTTCCCTTCCAGACGTTCCCGCTGTGCGCGTAGTCGATGCTGAGATCCTTGATCTCGAGCGCGCCGAGCACGAGATCGTCGACGCCGATGTGCAGCGACGAGAGCTCCAGGCCGTCGGCGTTGTTGGCCAGCAGCGTCGCCTGGCCGGTGACGCCGCCCATGTACGTCGGGCAGCTTCAGCGACACCGGGATCACGACGCCGTCCTTGGACAGCTTGACGTCGATCGTCGCCGTCGAACGGGAAGCCCTGCGAGCGCCGAGGTGAGCTTGCTGACGTGCGGGGTCGAACAACGTCTGGCCCGCGTCGGCCAGCGACCCGCTGAGATCGAGGTGAAGCTGATCCCTCGTACAGGGTGATGTCGCCGATCCCCGGCGCGCGGAGCACGACCCGCACGGTCCCGGTGGTGTTGATCGTGTGCAGGCGCGGGTCGATCACGATCTGGACGCCGGCGCTGGGGATGATCTCCAGGCCGTTGAGGCGGATCTCGCCGGAGATGACCGCCGCGCCGCTGGCTCGGGTTCTTGGGGTCGCGCAGGAAACAGCCGGCCTCGGCGATCGCGTCGATGGCGCCGAAGTGCACGTCGGTGCACGACACCGATCCGTTCGGATCGCCGCCGAGCCCGCCGATCCCATCGCCGGCGAGGTTGCCCAGGCCCTTCAGACCGGTCGCGGCGGCCGAGCCGAAGCTGGCGACGTCGATCTGACTGCGCGACGACGCCGCCGGGCTCGGGCGTCTGGAACGCGGCGAACCCGCCGCCGTCGCCGGCGGAACCGAGCGTCATGTAGCTCGGGTCGTCGAGCCCCTTGGCGATCAGCTGCGGCGCGGACCAGTGGCGGCCGTCGGTGGAGCTCTGCGTGTACAGGCTGGTCGACGAGCTCCGTCGTTGAACCATCCGACCGTGAGTCGCCCGTCGGCGTCCTCGGTGATCGCGTAATTGGCGTGCTGGAAGTCGCGTGTTGGGCGTGACCTGCGACGCCGCGCCCGGAGGGCACGCCGTGCACGATCTGCTGGACGAACAGCGGCCCGGAGTAGGTCTTCTGGTAGAGCAGCCAGACGCCGCTGGGACCACCGACCAGGCGCGAGTAGCCCTGGCCGTTGATCCGCGCCCGTGACCAGCTGTTGGTGTCGAAGATGTTGCCGGTGCCGTTGTACTCGCGGATGTAGATGTGGTTGTCCAGATCGGAGAACTCGGCGACCGGCGGGTGCCGTCGACGGCCAGCCGGCCGTTGTAGGCCTCGTCGGGGCCCTGGTCGCCGAGCACCAGACGCTGGCTGGTGAAGGCCCCGGGCGGCGATGCCTGGAAGAAGGTCCCTCCGGTCTCCGTGTCGCTGATGATCCCGATCTGGGGGTTGTCGCCACCGAAGACGACCGCGTTGCCGCTGACCGCCAGCTGCCCGACCTCACCGGGTCCGGTGAACGACTTGCCCCCGTCCTCCGACGTGTACAGAAACGTCGGATAGCCCGTGGTCCCGTCGGGCAGGGTCTCGGGGATCGGATAGCGGCTGGTGAGCATCAGCAGCTGGTTGCCGATCGCCAGCGGGGTCGGCCCCTGGTTGTCGGTGTTGTAGCGGGGGTCGGCGCCGGGCTCGTCCGGCACCAGGCCCGGGTTGGCGGCGCAGCCCGTCTGCCCGCGCATCAGCACGCAGTCGTGCAGGACCGACGGACCGTCCTCGGGCTCGGTCGTGTAGGCGATCTGCCCCGTCCCGGCGGCGTCGACGAGGACGTGCGGATAGGCGCCGTCGCCGAGCTTGATCAGCTTGCCGGGGATCACCGGCGCGACCTTGGGCAGCTTGCCGTTCCAGTGGTAGCCGGGGCTGGAGTAGGTGCGCTTGGCCATCCCGGCCGCCGGCAGCGCCAGCAGCACGGCGACCGCGCTCAGCAGCGCCGCCACCACGACCGCCCGATTGCCAGCCTGGCCCACCTCAGCCCACCCTGTTGTGCACGGCACCCGGATGAGCGCCGCGCGACAAGACTATCCCGGATCGCCAGTCCAGGCGCGATCCGCGGCGAACGGCTCACGGAGGTCGGCTACCCTTGCGCGCAGCAGAGGCCAGCCCCGATCGTGCCGCACCGTTGCCCCCAGACGAGGGCAGCGGAGGCCCAAGATCCAGGTAGCCCCGCAGCCGCCGACGTAGCTCAGCTGGTAGAGCACTTCACTCGTAATGAAGGGGTCGGGAGTTCGAGTCTCCCCGTCGGCTCTGAAAAGTCGCGGCAAATCCGGTGTTTCGGCGGGGGGGCGAGCGCCGGCCTTTAGTGATCGGCGTGAACGGCCGATACCGGAGGGACGGTTGCAGCTGGACTGACGTTCGTCGCTGCGCGCCAGCCCTCTCCTTCCGCCCGACGCGCTCGGCGCGGGTTTCGGCGGTTCGATAGCCGCTGGAATCGGCTCTGGCGATCGATACTCGATGAGGCGGGAGGGTCGATGGACCTCGGTAGCCACGCATATGCAGCAGTGAAACCCCTCGGGACGAGCGTCGGTTGCAGAGCGGGCGTGGTTCGGCGTCGGCCGAGCCGGTGGACGAGGCCACGATGACGCCGATCAGTCCTGCGCCGGCCGTCATGGGGCGTGGCCTGCGCCGCCAGTGGCGGACAGCGTTTCTCGTGATGGGTGCCGCGCTGCTCATCGCCCTCGGTGGGGTGACGGCGACATATCTGGAGACGGCGAGCCGCTATCGCACGGCTTCGCACCATCTCGACGACGCGATCTCGCAGACCGCGCAGCTTGACGCGGCGGTCAACGACCATGAGATTCAGTCGCACAAGCTCTGGCAGGGCACCACGATCGATCTCGCGGCCTACCTGCGCGAGCAGGCTCAGATCAGTCGGCTCTTTCAGCTGAGCCTGGATGATTTGCACGGTGCAGGTGAGCACGCCCTCGTCGCCGAGGCGTCTCACGTGTGGCGCGACCAGCTGACCAGCCGCGGCCTGTGGGGACCCGGCGCTCGCGCCCACCCGGGCGGGGTGACCGGCGCGATGCAGGCGGCGTACGGAAGCGCGCAGGATCGGGTGTACTTCCTCTTCGGTCAACTCAGCAACACCGCGATCAGGGATGGCGCTCACGACCTGTCTGTAGCCGATCACTTCCAGAAGATCGGGATCGGGCTGCTGATCGGCGTCTTCGCGTTGGTGTTGGCGATCATGCTCTACTTCGCCCGCCGCCTGACCACGGACATCGTCCGGCCGGTGGAGGTGCTCCAGGAGGCGACCAAACGGCTCAGAGCCGGATCCCTTGATCACCGTGTCGACCTCCCTGCGGCAGCCCGCTCGAACGAGCTCGAAGAACTCGCCGACGCGTTCAACGAGATGGCCAGTGCCCTGCACGCCAGCCACGGGGAGCTGACCCGCCGCGCTACGTTCGATGGTCTCACCGGTCTCGCAAACCGAACCGCGTTCAACGAGCGACTTCAGCGGCACTTCGCCACTCCGGAGCGCCGAGCAGCGACTGTCAGCGTGTTGTTCATAGACGTTGATGACTTCAAATTCGTCAACGACTCGGTCGGACACGCCGCCGGTGATGCCCTCCTTACCATCGTCGCCGGCCTTCTCTCCGAATGCGTGCGCCCTGGCGATTTCGTCGCTCGCTTGGGCGGGGACGAGTTCGCGATCATCACCGGCGACTCCGCTGCGGACGCAACCGCCGCCGACGCGGTCGCCCAACGCGTGCTTGATGCGTTCGTCGATCCACTTCTTATCGGCGGCCGGCTGATCCCAGTCGCCGTCAGCATTGGGGTCAGCGTCATGCGCGACGACACGCGCGATCCGGCGAGTCTCCTCTCCGAAGCCGACTTCGCGATGTACACCGCCAAGCGCGCCGGCAAGGGTCGTCGCGAGGTTTATGACGCGGCCGCTGGTTCGCTCGCAGTCCCGGAGGTCTCCGATCAGCTCGGCGGGCGGTGAAGCTCACACCGCCCGCATCCAGCGGACGAGCGAGTTGCTGGCACTCCTCGGGCCCTGAGAAAAGGGGAAGGCTGCGGGAGAATCCGCACCACCGCCTGTTTCTGCCGTTACCTGCTGCGTCCAGACGCCCTAACGCTCAGGACTCATTGTGCCGATGCACCCCCGTGGCGAAGTAGTCAGGGGACCTCCACCGGCTCTCCTGACCTCGCCTTCCGCGCCCACCCACCGTCTTGCGACGGCGGCCGATCCCGCGCGGAAACCCCGACGAACGGACTCACGATGCCGCGCTCTCGCCGGATCCCGACCGTGTTCACGACGAGCGGGAGCATTCCGTTCAAGCGCCGATCACCCGCCGCCCGGTTCCTCAGAGGGCGGGCGCTGACTGCGCTCGCGGGCGGGCTGGTGGTGTGCGCCCTGGCGGGCGCCCCCTCGGCTTTGGCCTCGACGGCGACGGTCAACCTCGGCCACGCCTCCAGCTACGCGGTCATCAGTGGCGCATCAGTCACCAACCTCGGGAACTCGACGGTCCGCGGGGACCTGGGCGCCCCCGCGACGCCCTCCGGCTTTCCGCCGGGCGTGGTCACCGGCGCCATCGCGGTTGGCTCCGCCGACGCCTCAGCCTATGCAGACATGCTGACGGCGTACAACGAGATCCAGAACCGGACGGGCGGCACCGCCCTCCCGGCCCTTCCGGGCGCGACCCTGACCCCCGGCCTGTGGACGGCGGCGGCAGCGGTCGCCGTGCCCGCATCGGGAATCGCGACCTTGAACGCCGGCGGGAACCCCAACGCGGTGTTCGTGATCCAGGTCAACGGGGCGCTGTCGTTCGGCGCGGGCGCACAGGTCAAGCTGACCGGCGGCGCGCAGGCGTCCAACGTGTTCTGGCAGATCAACGGCGCGTTCTCGCTCGCCGCGAACGCCCAGTTCGTCGGTACCGCCCTGGCCACCACCACCGGCACCGTCGGGACCGGGAGCCTGGTCAACGGCCGCGTGCTCGCGCAGACAGCGGTCACCATGGACACCAACGAGTTCTACAGTGCCCCACCCTCGGTCACGATCTCCGGCGGCGCCACCGCGCAGGCCAACGACTCGACCCCGACGATCAGCGGGACCACGGACGTCGGGACCGCGGGAGTGGTGACGGTGACGATCGCCGGGCAGAGGCTGACGGCGACCCCGGCCCAGGACGGCAGCTGGTCCGTGAACCCCACGATCCTCGCCAACGACAGCTATCCCGTCGTCGCCTCCACGACGGACGGAGCGGGCAACGTGGGCAGCGCCACCCAGCAGCTGACGATCGACACCATCCCCCCGCAGATCAGCTTCGACGACGGTCCCACTGCCCTCACCAACAATCCGAGGACAACCATCTCCGGGACGACCGACGCCGCCACGGGCACGCTCGTCACCGTCAATGTGCAGGCACAGACGCTGACCGCGGTCGTCAACGGCACGACCATCGTGCAGACCGTAGGCGCCCAGACGTTGTTCGCGGTGGCGCAGTCTGACGGCAGCTGGAGTGTGCGTCCGGCGCATCTGGGCGAGGGCGCGCGCCCGGTGACCGCCGCCGTCACTGATCCGGCCGGCAATACGACGACCGCCACCGAGGCTCTCACCGTCGATACGGTCGCTCCCGCGGCGAGCATCACCGGCGGCACCACCGCGCTGACCGACAGCAGCACCCCGACCGTCGCCGGGACGACGGACGCCTCCCCGGGCGCGACCGTCATGGTGACGCTGGCCGACCAGACGCTCACCGGTACGGTGCAGACGGACTCGTCGTGGTCAGTGACGGCAGCGCACGTCTCCGACGGCCCCCATCGCGTCGTCATGACCGTCTCGGATGCGGCGGGAAACCAGACGAGCGTCGTGCAGACCCTGACGGTCAACACCGTCGCGCCCGTGGTCACCATCGCCGGTGGTGCCAGCGCGACCACGACGAGCTTCAACCCCACCCTCAGCGGCAGCACCGACGTCCCACCCGGCAGCACGGTCACCGTGACCATCGCCGGCCGGACGCTGAGCGCGCTGGTGCAACTCGACGGGAGCTGGAACGCGACAGCCTCCGCGGTCGGCGCGGGCGCCTGGCCCGCCGTCGCCAGGGTGACTGACACCGCCGGCAACGTGGGCTCAGCGATGCAGACGCTCACCATCACAGCCGGCCCCGCCGGCGACGTGGGACCCGCGGGTCCGGCCGGCCCGGCGGGCAGCGCCGGAGCGACCGGCCCGGCGGGCAGCGCCGGGGCGACTGGCCCGGCGGGTAGCGCCGGGGCGACTGGCCCGGCGGGTAGCGCCGGAGCGACTGGCCCGGCGGGCAGCGCCGGGGCGACCGGCCCGACGGGTAGCGCCGGGGCGACCGGAGCGACGGGTAGCGCCGGAGCGACCGGAGCGACGGGTAGCGCCGGAGCGACCGGAGCGACGGGTAGCGCCGGGGCGACCGGAGCGGCGGGCGGCGCCGGGGCGACTGGCCCGGCGGGCAGCGCCGGGGCGACTGGCCCGGCGGGCAGCGCCGGGGCGACCGGAGCGACGGGTAGCGCCGGGGCGGACGGCCCGAACGGCACCGCCGGCACGAACGGCTCCCCAGGCACCACCGGCTCCCCGGGGGCGACCGGCCCCGCTGGCGCGTCCGGCCCCACAGGGACGACCGGCTCCGCGGGCGCGACCGGCCCCGCCGGCGCGACCGGCCCCGCGGCGCGCCAGGGGCGCGACCGGAGCGACCGGTCTGACCTTGGCGTCCCCCAGATTGCAGGTCAAGCACGGCAAGCAGGTGCGGCTGCGCGTCGCTCTGAGCAACCCGGCAAAGCTGACGGTCACCGTCGCCCGCGGTACGAGGGTCCTCGCGAGCATGACCGTCGCGCATGGCGCCATCGGCCGGTCCATCCTCACCTGGAACGGCAAGATCAACCGGAGGTTCGCCCCCCGCGGCGCCTACCTCGTCGTCATCACGGCGGTGACGCCGGCCGGAGTCTCGGCGACCGTCAGGGCGACGTTGCACATCACCTGAGCACGCGGCGACACCGTCTCCCGGTACCGTTGCGCGCTATGGCGGACAGTCCGGCGCACGACGAGGGGTCTCCCTCCGAGCTCATCGAAGCGAGGATCAGGGAACTGGGCGACTGGCGGGGCAAGACGCTCGCCAGGCTCCGGGAGCTCATCGTCCGAGCTGACCCCGACGTGGTCGAGGAGTGGAAGTGGAAGAAGGCGACCAGCCCCGGGGTCCCGGTGTGGTCTCACCGAGGCGGGATCTGCACTGGCGAGACATACAAGAACGTCGTCAAGCTGACCTTCTTCAAGGGAGCCTCGCTCGAGGACCCGTCAGGCCTCTTCAACTCGAGTCTCGAGGGCAAGGTGCGCCGCGCGATCGACGTCCGCGAGGATGACGAGGTCGACGAGGCGGGGCTTCATGGCGCTCATCCGGGCCGCGGTCAGCCTGAACGAGTCCTCCGCACGCTGATGGCCATCTCTCAAACCCTCTTTCGGACGACCCTCCAGGTCCATGCCTTCCTCTACGAGCGCACGCAACGGCCTGATCGGCCACCGGATCCTGGGTGTGCCCTGCCTGATGCTCCGCACCACCGGTCGCAAGAGCGGCCAGACCCGCACCAACTCGCTCGTCTATGCCCAGGATGGTGATCGCTACGTGGTCGTCGCCTCCAAGGGCGGCGATCCGAAGGCTCCGGCGTGGCTGCTCAACCTGCGCGCCAAGCCGGAGGTCGAGGTCCAGATCGGCCGCACCCGCTTTCCGGCGACGGCGACCGAGGTCACGCAGGACGACCCGGACTACGCCCGCCTGTGGAAGCTCGTCAACGACAGCAACGGCAACCGCTACGACGCCTACCAGCGCAAGACGACGCGCCCGATCCCGCTGGTCGCGCTGACTCGCGCTGCAGGCCCTCGCTGAGCGTTCAGCGGTGACGCCCGGTGCCGTGCGGCGCCGCGGGCGCGCATGATCCGGCCACGCCCGTGAGCATCGCGATGAAGTCGGCCGGAGGTTTCTGGTTGTCTGTCCGCTGGGCCTGGCCGTGCACCCATTCGTCCAGGACGGCGCGCTGCGCCGCCGTCATGACGGCGCAGTAATAGGCACTCAGGCGGGTCCCGGCCAGCGTTTTGACGCTTCCGGCCGCGTTGGCCCAGCGGCCGTTCTCGACCGGTCCCAGCAGCTGGCCGAAGACCGGGTCGTGGGCGGTGGGCGGCGGATCGATGATGCCAAAGGACTGGATGAACTCCTCGACGTAGGCAAGGACCTCCGAGGAGAAGCCCCTGCCCTCCTCGAGCTCAGTGGCCAGCGCGGCGTCGGGCCGGGTGACCGTGCCCCGCTGCACGCTCATCGCCAGCCAGGCATCGAAGCTGTCGGCACCGGGAGCATGCTTGGCGCGCGATACGCCGGAGGCCCGCCAGCTTGCCACGAGCGTCAGCAGCCGGTGGTGGTGGCGGGCGTGCACCATCTCGTGGCGCAGGATCCCCACTGAGCGCGCCTTGTCAGTGGCAAAGCTCGATCCGTAGAGGCGGATGGCGACCGCGGGCACCGGGGCGCCGGGACTGAGGTCGAGCTTGGCGTTGAACTTGCCGGAGGCGTCCACGAACCCCGTGGTCCGCCGGTCGCGCCGCCGCTGCCGAGGATGAGATTGAGCCCGGGCTTGTAGCCCGTGTCGTCGGTCCGGGCGAGGTTGACCGGGAAGTCGGCGGCGACCCCCACGGTGTCGGCGCCCGCCGTCCGCGCGAGGTCCTGATAGAGGGCGGTGTACAGGCGGGTGGCCTCCGCGGCGTCGCCGCGCGTGTCGGCCGAGCGGGCGTCGGCAACCGTCGAGCGCCAGGTGGTCGCGTCCATGCCGCCCGCCGAGAAGGCGCTGGCGAGCACCGGGAACTCCCCGGGCGGGGTAGGTGCCCGTAGGAGCGCGCGCTCCCCTGGCGCAGCCGGCGCCCGCAGCAGCCCCCGGGTGCCTCGGTTGCCGATCGCGCGCTGCAGTCGCAGGAGCGCCGGATCGGGTCGCCTCACCGGCTGCCCGGCGGCGGGTGAGACGGGCGGCGGACGGGTCCGCCTCGACCCGGGGACGAAGGTCACCACGCTCGTCTACCACGCCGGGCACGGCGTTGTCCAGCCGGGCGCCACGAGTGCGCGCCGCAGCACCGCCGGCGTTGACAGCCCGGAGGGGTGCGGGATAGGGTCGCCGGAGGCCATCGGCACGGGGACGGGTGACGGACGTGGCGAATGTTGAGGGGAAGGCGACGGCGATCACCGTGCTGACTCCGGTCAGGCGGGAGGGGCCGCTCGTGCTATGGGCGGTCTTCTGGGCGGGACGCCACATCACGCAGACGCTGCAGAAGCTCGAGCAGCTCTCGTCCATCCACTACGCCCGCTGGGTGGTCATCGACCGCTTCCCCGGCGTGGACGGCGGGGAGAGCTCGGGCACGAGTACCTGCTGTTCGAGAGCAACTTCAACGGCACCTGGGACCAGTACATCGATGCCTTCTCGGAGGTGGTCCCGCTACGCATGAAGGCGATCTGGGGGACCTCGTTCGGCTTTCCAGGGCCGCTTCCGGTGGAGCCGTTCAAGGACTACATCCGCCGCAACGAATACGTCGCCAACCACTACTGGTCGGCCTATCCGGGGGCGACGACCACGGAGATCATCTCCGCCGGGCACGTCGAGGCGGCCCTCACTGAGTTTCGCCACCACGCGGCCGACCTCGAGCCCGATGCGTTCCAGGCGGCCTACGAGTCGCTTTTGACAACCATCCAGCACGATTTATGAGCGAGTCGCACAACCGCTGCGGTCAGGCGTACTCGCTCACCGTGCTCACCCCGATCAGCGACGGGCAGGAGCCCGACCTCGCCCGCACCCTGGACGCCCTCGAGGGCGGCGACCGCAGCCCACTGGCCGCGGTCCCCGGCACGCATTTCGCCCGGTGGGTGATCATCAGTGACGTCATCTATGAAGGGGCCGAGCAGGGCGAGCGTGAGCACCTGAGCCATCCACGGCTGCTCTTCACCAGCAACTTCGACGGCGAGCTGGACCCCTATCTCGACGGGCTGCGGACCGGCCTGGGCGCGAGTGCCGACGCGATCTGGGGCCACTGCCTCGGCTACCCGGGGAGCGGCGAGGGCCGGTCCTTCGGGGACTATCTGCGCGCCCACCAGGTCGACAGCTCCCTGTTCTTCGCGGCCTATGGAGAGCGCACCGTGTCCGACGTCGTCGGCAGCCTGGCCGTCCGCCGGCGCGGTGATCGACTTCGCGCTGCGCAGTCAGGGCCTCGGGGCCGCGGAGCTCAAGCGCGCCTTCCTCGAGGAGTTCGCCTCGTGACCGCGCTCGACCTCGCCCGGGATCCAGGGGTTCGTCGTCCGCGGGTACCGGCTGCCGTTCGCCGGCTACCTGTTCCTCCGCATCGATTCCGCCGCGGCGGCGGCGCGCTGGCTCGCCGAGATCGCCGGCGAGGTGCTGACCGCCGCCCCCTGGTCGGCCAAGCCGGAGTCCGGCCTGAACATCGCCTTCACCCACGCCGGGTTGCGGGCCCTGCAGATCCCGGACGCCAGCCTTGCCTCCTTCCCGGCTGACTTCCGCGAGGGCATGGCGGCGCGGGCCGGTCTGCTCGGCGACGACGGCCCCAGCGCCCCAGCGACCTGGGAGGCGCCGCTGGGCTCAGAGGACGTCCACGTGCTCGTCATGATCTCCGCCGTTCACCGCGGGGCGCTGCAGGCGCACGACCGGCGCATTCGTGAGCAGCTGGCGCGCAGCGGCGGCCTGCGCGTCGTCTCCGACGACATCGGGGCGGCGCTTGCGGAGGGCAAGGAGCATTTCGGCTTCGCCGACGGGTTCGCCCAGCCCGCCATCGAGGGGGCCGGCCTGCCGCCGCTGCCCGGCCAGGGCGCGCCCCTGCGCGACGGGCACTGGCGGCCGATCCGGGCGGGCGAGTTCATCCTCGGTTATCCCGATGAGGAGGACGCGCTGCCCCGAGCTCCGACGCCCGACCAGCTGGCCGCTAACGGCTCGTATCTCGTGTATCGCAAGCTGCACCAGGACGTCGCCGCCTTCCGGGCGCGTCTGCGCGCCTCGGCCGGGCTCTATGGCCAGGGGGAGGAGCTGCTGGCGGCCAAGATCGTCGGCCGCTGGCGCGACGGGACGCCCATCGACCTCTCGCCGGCCGGGCCCGATCCGTCGATCGTGGCCGACGAGCAGCGCAACAACGCCTTCTCCTACGGAGCGGACGCCGACGGGTTGCGCTGTCCCGTCGGCGCCCACGTCCGCCGGGCCAATCCGCGCGACAGCCTGCCCTTCGAGGGCAAGCTCGTCAACCGCCACCGGATCGTGCGGCGGGGGATCCCCTACGGCGAGCCGCTGGCCGAGGGAGCCCCCGATGACGGGGCCGATCGCGGAGTCATCTTCATGTGCCTGCAGGCGAGCATTGCGCGCCAGTTCGAGTTCATCCAGTCCCAGTGGCTCAATCGCGGCAACGCCTTCGCGCTGGGCGAGGACCAGGATCTGATGCTCGGTCCTCAGGATGGACCGGGGCCGCACAAGATGACCGTCCCGGGCAACCCCCCGTTCTTCGTCGGGCCGCTCGAGCGAATGACGCGGGTGCGGGGCGGGGACTACTTCTTCGTGCCGGGGATCAACGGCCTGCAGTTCCTGGCGGCGGCGAGCGGCGGCGACGCCGCCTGAGCACGACCGGCCGGCGCGCTCACGCGTTCTGGATGGCGAACTCGCGCGCCCGGGTGGCGCTGGCCAGCAGCAGACCGAGGAAGCGGTCGAGCATCTCGGCGTCCAGCGACTGCACGGGGATCTCGCCGCAGACGAAGATCTCTCCCGCCCGGTTCGCGGCAAAGCAGACGAGCGGGGCCTGGCGATTCCAGTAGAGCAGCTGGTGGGCGTCGATCAGGCCGGGAGGGAGGACGGCCGCCTGAGCGCGCAGCAGCGGCCCGCGCAGGGTGACGCCGACGTCGAGCACGTAGCCGGCGGCGTCGAGCACCAGTCCCCACTCGCCGGGCGCGACCTGGCGCGCGTCCGTGTCCAGCGAGGCGAGGTAGCCGGCCACCAGTTCGTCGGGGGAGGGCACGAGCCGCTGAGGATACGAACCACCCCACGGCGACCTGCCGCACGGGGCGCCGGGGGCCGATGGCTACTGGTAGAGGATCAGCCGGTAGGCGACGTAGGCGAAGAACAGCGCGACCGCGCTCCAGGTCAGCGGCCAGGAGAGCGTGGTGACGAACGCTTTGCGCCACTGCCCACCAACGATCACGTAGCCGAAGGTGACCGCCAGCAGGATCGCGTAGAGGATGAGGGCCACGATCGTCGACGGCGCCAGACCGATGATCGGGGCGACGATCAGGCCGAGCACGACCCAGGCAGCGATCGCCACCACATCGACCGACAGCCGCGTCCGCTCGCGGCCGACGATCGTCATGAAGCCGGCGGCCCCCACCAGGGCGGCCAGCATGAAGATGCCGAGCTTCCAGTGTGAGCCGAAGCCGAAGATGTCGCCCATGAGCCCGCCGCCGGCCCACAGCAGGAGCGGATCGACGATCGCCACGGCGAAATAGCAGGCGAACATGTCACCCGTCGAATCCCACGGGTTGCCGAACACCGGCCGTCGCGGGACCAGGGCGCCGCGCAGCGCCGCTGGGTCCAAGGCGCCGCGCAACGAGGGGGTGTTCTGAGGGTCAGTCGACACGCGCGTTTCTCCCGCCCGCAAT
Organism: uncultured Solirubrobacteraceae bacterium; assembly: GCA_963800545.1. Taxonomy (GTDB): domain Bacteria; phylum Actinomycetota; class Thermoleophilia; order Solirubrobacterales; family Solirubrobacteraceae; genus Palsa-465. The sequence continues at coordinate 129,228 of CAWDBJ010000020.1, read as the reverse complement.
GGTACGTGACGGCGCCCATGCGATGTGCGACGCTGGATGGGTGCATCTGTGGGCGTTCATCGGGATCTCGGCGGTGGTCATCCTGGCCCCCGGGCCCGACACCGTCGTCGTCACCCGCAACGCGCTGCTCGGCGGACGGCGCAGCGCGCTGGGCACGTCCGTCGGGGTGAGCGCCGGCCTCGTCGTGTGGACCACGACGGCGGCGATCGGCGTGGCGGCGATCGTCCGCGAGTCCGAGGCGGTGTTCTCGGCGATCAAGGTCCTGGGGGCGATCTACCTCGTCTACCTCGGGGTGCAGAGCCTGCGGGCGGCGGGAGCCCGCGCCCGGGGTGAGGATGGCGGCGCCCGCGGCGGGGCGCTGCGCGGCTTTCGCCAAGGCCTGCTCAGCGATCTCGGCAATCCGAAGATCGCGGTCTTCTTCACCGGGCTGCTGCCGCAGTTCGTCTCGGCCCATCAGCCGGTGCTCCTGCCCTCGCTCATCCTCGGGCTGCTGTTCGTGGCGATGACGCTCGCCTACCTGACGGCCTACTCCGTGCTGGCGGTCCGCTTCGCGCGGGTGCTCGAGCGCCCGCGGGTGCGCGCCACCCTGGACCGGATCAGCGGCGTCGTGCTCATCGGGCTGGGCGTCCGTCTCGTCCTCGAGCACCGCTGAGCACAGCCTCCGGGAGCCGGACGACGACGACAGCGCGATGGCGCAGTTCCGGAGCCATGGCGGCCGTCATCGCGGCTGGGCCGCCAGCGTGCCCTCGAGCACCGCCTCCTCGAGGGTGCGCGGCCCGAGCACGTCGCCGGCGCGGACGGCGCCGGGGTGGGACTCGAGCTGCGCCCACAGCCCGTCGACGGGGGCTCGACCCTGCGCCAGCACGATCGTCGCCGTCGCGGGCAGCGGGCGAGAACGGCGCGAGAAGACGTGGCGCAGGAGTGGGCCGTCGACCAGCTCGTGGTGATGGAGTATCTCGACACCGAGCTCGTGCAGGCGGGCCAGGTAGAGGTTGCGCTGATATTGGTGAAGCGTCTCGCCGGGCACGGTGGCGGCGCACGCCAGGGTGACCGCCACGCCGGCGCCGGCCAGGCGCTCGGCGGCGTCGAGCCCCTCCCAGCCTCCGCCCCAGTCGGCGACGAGCGCCGGCCCGGCCACCGCCGAGGGCTCCCGGATCGCCTCCCACGCCTGGACGACGGCCACGTCTGCGAGGTCGAGCCCGGGGTCGTAGGGCTGGGCTCCGGTGGCGAGGACCACCCTGGCGAAGCGCTCGGCCAGCTGCGCGTCAGCAGTCGTGCCGAACTGCACGGCCACACCGGCCGCCGCCAGGCGGGCGAGGGTGGAGCGGCGATACAGCTCCCAGGTCTCGCGATGGGCCGGCGCGACGCCGGCCAGGCGCAGCTGACCGCCGATCTCGTCGGCGCGCTCGACCAGCGTGACTCGCGCGCCGCCCTGGCCGGCCTCGACGGCCGCTGCGGCACCCGCCGGGCCGGCCCCGATGACGAGCATCTCCGCGGCGCCCGCCCGGGGCGGGCCCAGCGTCCGCTCCCGCCCGGTGCGCGCGTTCACCGCACAACCGATGGGCACCCCGGCGTGGTAGTGCCCGATGCACGACTGGTTACAGCCCACGCAGGTGATGATCTCGTCGGCGCGGCCGGTCTCGGTCTTGGCCAGCAGCTCGGGGTCGGCGATCAGCGCCCGGGTCATCCCGACGAGGTCGGCGGTGCCGGCGTCGAGCAGCTGCTGAGCGCCCTCCAGGGTGACCACGCGGGTGGTGGCCAGCAGGATCAGCTCGGGCACGGCGGCCCGGATGGCCGCCGCCGCCGGGGCGATGGCGAGCGGCGGCGCCGGCGGGGGCGGGGCGATCCAGGTCGAGGCGGCCGGGTGGGCGGAGTGACCCAGGACGAGGGAGACGAAATCGACCAACCCGGCGCCGTGCAGCCGCCCGGCGATCTCGCCGCACGCGGCGGTGCCCAGGCCGCCGGCGATGAGCTCGTCGGCCGACAGCCTGGCCCCGACAGCCACCGCCGGTCCGGCGGCGGCCCGCACGGCCTCGAGCACCTCCACGGAGAAGCGCAGCCGGGCCTCCAGCGTGCCGTCGAAGCGGTCGTGGCGACGGTTGGAGAGCGCCGACAGGAACTGCCCGGGGAGGTAGCCGTGCGACATCGACAGCTCGAGGCCGTTGACGCCGCCCTCAGCCGCCAGCCGGGCGGCCACCGCGTAGCCGGCGATCAGCTCGTCGATCTCGGCGACGGTGAGCGCCCGCGGCTCACTCTTGAAGCGCAGGCTCGGGATCGCCGAAGGGGCCACGGCGGGGGCCCGGGGGGCGCTGGAGATCTGCTCGCGCCCACCGTGGAAGAGCTGGACCATGAGCATCGTGCCGTGCGGGTGCAGCCGCTCTGTGAGGGCGCGGTAGGCGCCGGTGATCTCCGGCAGAAAGCCACCGATGGTGTGGGCGGTCAGCAGCCCGCTGGCGTGCACCGCGGTCGCCTCGAGGAAGATCGTGCCCACGCCGCCGCGGGCACGGGCCTCGTGATAGGCGAGCAGATCCTGAGTGGGCAGGTGGTCGTGGACGAGGCTCGTCTGGTGCGAGGTGGAGACGACGCGATTGCGCAGCCGCAGCGGGCCGACGTCGAGGGGGGAATGCAGGGCGGGCGACATTCGTGTCACCGTAACCACCATGACGCCGGAGCGGAGCACGGCCGGACGGCTGATCCTCGAGCCGCTGCGCGTCGAGCACGCCACGGAGATGGTGATCGTGCTGGCCGCCCCCGAGCTGTATCGGTTCACGGGCGGACGGCCACCCACCGTCCCGGAGCTGCGCCGCCGCTATGCCCGGCAGGTGGCCGGCGGCTCGCCCGCCGGGACCGCAGGCTGGCGCAACTGGGTGATCCGCACCCGCGCCGGCGGCTTGGCGGTGGGCTTCGTGCAGGCCACGCTCACCGGGTCCGGGGCGACGCTGAGCGCGGAGCTGGCCTGGATGGTCGGCGCCGCCCACCAGCGGCGAGGCTACGCCCGGGAGGCCGCCGCGGCCGCGGTGGCCCTGCTGGGCGAGGAGGGCGTCGCCGCCTTCACGGCCCACATCGCGCCCGGTCACGCCGCCTCCGCGGCGGTGGCGCGGTCGCTGGGGCTGGCGCCGACCGGCCACGTCGAGGAGGGCGAGGTGCTGTGGCGGGCGCCCCCGTGACCGATGCGGCCCAGGGCGGCGGAAGGCGCCCTCAGGCGGACTTCGGCGGCAGGCGCCGCGCGTAGCCGACGCCCCGGGCGACCCATCGCTCCAGCTGGCGCTTGGTCGCCACCCCCTCGGCGGGCACGCGGATCCAGCCCTCCATGACCCGCCCGCGCATCTCGAACGGCTCAGCATGGGGCTTGGCCAGCAGCGACTCCGTCTGCGCCGGATCGACGCGCACCAGCAGCCCGCCGCGGCCGCTGGCGCTGACGCTCATATGACCGCCGATGAGGAAGGCCAGACCGCCGAACATCGCGCGCTCGGTGAGGTCCTCCTCGCCGGCCACCAGCTCGCGGATGCGGTTGGCCAGATCCTCGTCGTAGGCCACGGCGACAGCTTAGAAGGGCTCGGCGGCCTACGGTCGGACCATCGCTTGCTGGCAACCGATTCCTGCGGCGGCGATTCAAACAGTCCGGATTTGGGTAAATCAATTAGTGAGCTGTCGCCAACAGCTCTGCCGCCATGTCGGTACACGAGCCGGAAGTGGGGGCGGCGAGTCGCCCGTCTCGGTGGGCTTTCTGAAAGTCTGCCGGGGCGGCGTGCTCGTCATGTCTGCCGGCGCGGGGGGAGGGCTACGCAGCCGATGCGCCGCGCGGCGCCGCAGGGACGCCACGCGGGGGGCCGAATACCTGACCTAGATGTATGTCGCTCGCCTCCTACGCTCGGCGATGGCCGAGATCCGCGCGATCGCCCGCGCCGGGTCGCCGGCCCACGAGCGGTTGCGCGACGTCCTCATCACCGTCGTGGTCGCCACCGTCGGCATCGACCTCATCTGTGCCGCGCTGGCCCTCCTGTTCGAGCGCCACGTCGCCCACACCCAGATCGACAGCTTCGGAAGCGCTCTCTTCTGGACCTCGGCACAGCTGCTGACCGTCTCCTCGCAGCTGCCCAATCCGCTGTCCGTGGGCGGGCGGATCCTCGACGTGGGGATGGAGGCCTACGCGATCACGGTGGTGGCCACGCTGGCGGGATCGATCGGCGCGTTTCTCATCCGCCGGGCCCGTGAGGCCGACGAGCACCAGCAGCGCGCGGCGTTCCCGCAGGCACCGCGGTGATAAGGCGACGGCCGCCGGGTAGCTGTGATGGGTGCCGACCGTTGCCCTGACCTTTGACGACGGACCCGACGATCTCGGCACCCCGCTCGTTCTCGATGCGCTCGCTCGCGCTCGCGCCCGTGCCACCTTCTTCGTCATCGCCCCGCGGGCGGCTGCCCATCCGGAGCTGATGGCGCGGATGCGCGACGACGGCCACGCGATCGGGCTGCACTGCGACGAGCACGTCCGCCACTCTGACCGCGACGAGGAATGGTGCGCGGCCGACACCGCCCGGGCGCTCGACCGCCTCGGCGAGCTGGGGATCGCGCCCGGCCTGTGGAGGACCCCGTGGGGCGACACCGCGTCCTGGACCCCCCGGATCGCCGCCGAGCACCGGCTGCGCCTCGTCGGCTGGACCATCGACACCCATGACTGGCGCGGCGACCGGGCGTCCGCGATGTACGCCGAGACGCGCGGCCAGCTGCAGGACGGTGCGATCGTGCTCGCCCATGACGGCCTCGGTCCCGGAGCGCAGCGCGAGGACGTGCGCGAGACCGTCTCCTACGTCGAGCGCGTCGCCGAGCACGGCCGGGCGCACGGCCTGGAGCTCGAGGCGCTGACGTGAGCCTGCAGGGGGCCGCCGCCGGCCACGCGCCCGATGGCGAGACGGCCCTTGCGCAGGCGCTCGCGCAGATCGCCGCCCGCGCCGGCGCCCGTGAGGCTCAGCCGGATCCGGTCTTTCCCCTCGACGCCTTCGCGGCCCTGCGGGCGGCGGGCGCTCTGGCATTCAACGCCCAGCTCGGAGAGCGCCGTCTCCCGGCGGCCGAGGAGCTCAGGCTGGTCCGCCGGGTCGCCGCCGCCGACGGCTCCGTCGGCCGGATCTTCGACGGCCATCTCAACGGGGTCGAGCGGATCGCCGTCCAGGGACCTTCGCCCCTGCGCGACGAGGAGCTGGCGGCGGTCGCCGCCGGGGAGCGGCTGCTCGGAGTGTGGGGCGGCGAGCCGGTGCCCGGCGAGGGCCCGCCCGCCGCGGTGGTGCGCGCCGGCCGCCGTGAGGTCCTGCGCGGGGTCAAGACGTTCTGCTCTGGAGCCGGTGGTCTTGACCGAGCGCTCGTGCTCGCCCGGGGGGGAGAGGGCGGGCCGCCCGTCTCGGTGTGGATCGACGTCGCCGACCGCTCGCATGTCGAGATCGACGAGCTGTGGTACCGCTCCCACGGGCTCGTGGCCTCCGTCTCGCACCGCGTCGTCTTCCACGACGCGCCCGTGCTGGCCCGTCTCGGAGAACCAGGCGCGATCGCCGCTCAGCCGTGGTTCGGGCGCGATGCGCTGCGGACGGCCGCCAGCTGGGCGGGCATGGCCGACACCGCCGTCCGCGGGGCGCTCGAGTCCCTGGCCGAGCGCCCGTCATCCAGCGAGCTGGAGGCGCTGGCGGCCGGGCGGATCCTCACTCATCAGGCGACGATCGACGTCTGGCTGGGCGAGGCGGCCCGCGCCATGGACAGCGCCGGATCGCCGCTCGCTTCGGTCGCCCTCCACGCCCGGGTGGCGATCGCCGAGGCGTGCCGGGGGTTGCTCGACGAGGCCGCCCGCGCCTGCGGCTCGCGCCCGTTCGCCCGGGCCCAGGCGCTGGACCGCGCCCGGCGCGACCTCGAGCTGTTCCTGCTCCAGCACCGCCTCGAACCGATGCTCGTCCGCTCCGGCAGGGCCGTGCTGACGGACCGCCGCGCCGCGGAGGACGACCGGTGACCGAGCCACACATGACGCTCGCCGACTTCGAGGCCCGGTATCAGGCCAATCCGGACCCCTGGGCCTATGAGACCAGCGACTACGAACGCCGCAAGTACGACGCCACGCTGGCGGCCTGCGGTGAGGGCCCCTATCGCCGCGGCCTCGAGCTGGGGGCCTCGATCGGCGTCTTCAGCGAGCGGCTGGCGGAGCGCTGCCAGTCGCTTCACACGATCGACGCAGCGCCCAGCGCGGTCGCCGCCGCACGGCGCCGGCTGGCGGGCATGCCCGGCGTGACCGTCCACGCCGGGGCGATCCCTGAGGCGATCCCCGAAGGCACCTTCGAGCTCGTGGTGGCCTCGGAGATCCTCTACTACCTCGAGCCCGACGCGCTGGAGGGGACGCTTCAGCGCCTGCGCGAGTGTCTGCCCGCGCAGGGCCGCCTGGTCGCCGTCCACTGGCGCCCGCCGGGCGGTGAGCGGCCGTTCACGGCGGCCGAGGTCCATGACAGGCTGCGGGCCCAGGACTGGCTCTCGCCCGTGCGGGCGGCGCCCACCGACGAGTATCTGTTGGACGTCCTGGAGCGCCGATGAGCTCCGAGTTCGCACTGCTCATCGTCGGAGGCGGTCCGGCGGGGCTGTCGGCGGCCCGCAGTTACCGGGAGGCCGGCGGCACCGGCACGGTGGCGATCGTCGCCGACGAGGAGCGGATGCCCTACCAGCGACCGCCGCTCACCAAGGAGCTGCTGCGCGGCCAGCTCGACGAGTCCCGGCTGCCCCTGGAACCCGAGGCGTGGCTGATCGAGCAGTCGATCGCCCTCATCAGCGGCCGCGCCGTGGCGCTGGACCCTGGCGAGCACACCGTCACCCTGGCCGGCGGTCGCCGGCTCGCCTACGGCCAGTGCGTGGTCGCCACCGGCGCCGAGCCCACCCGGCTGCCCGTGCCCGGCTGCGATGATCCGGGGGTGCGGGTCGTGCGTTCACTCGATCATGTCCGCGAACTCCTCCACCGCCTGCGCTCCGCGCGTGAGGCGATCGTGATCGGCTCGGGCTTCATCGGCTGCGAAATCGCAGCCTCCCTGCGCCGGCGGGGTCACGCGGTCAGCCTCATGGCCGACGAAGCGGCCCCCAACGCGCGGCGGCTGGGCGACGAGGCCGCTGCCGAGCTGGCCCGGTGGCTGGCCGACGAGGGCGTCGATCTCCACCTCGGCACGCCGGTCGAGGAGATCGTCCGGGACGGCAGCACCCTGCACGTGCGCGGTGACGGCCTGGAGCTCGCCGCCCCGGTCGTCGTGATGGCCTGCGGCGTCGCCGCGCGGGTCGAGCTTCTGGCGGGTGCCGGGGCGGCGGTCCGCGACGGCGCGATCGCCACTGACGAGGCCATGCGCACCGCGCTGCCCGGCGTCCTGGCCGCGGGCGACGTCTGCCGCGCCCACAACGTCACCGCCGGGCGCCCGCTGCGGGTCGAGCACTGGGGCGACGCGCTCGGCCAGGGCGAGGTCGCGGGAGCCACCGCCGCCGGCGCATCTGCCCGCTGGGACGCCGTGCCCGGGTTCTGGTCGACGATCGGTGACCACACGCTCAAGTACTCCGCCTGGGGCGACGGCTTTGACACCGTCGAGGTCCGGCGCGGCGACGACGGGGCGTTCACCGCCTGGTATGCCCGCGACGGGCGCGTCGTCGGGGTGCTGACCCACCAGGCCGACGAGGACTACGAACGCGGCGGCGAGCTCATCGCCCAGGGGGCCCCGTGGAGCTGACCGGAATCGTCGTCATCCCCGCCCGCGACGAGGAGGGCCGGATCGCCGACTGCCTGCGCGCCCTCGCCGGGCAGACGGTGGGGACGCAGGCGTTCGCGACCATCGTGGTGCTCGACGACTGCCAGGACCGGACCGGCGAGGTGGCGCGGCAGACCGCCGACGAAGCGGGGCTGGCGCTGACGCTGCTCGAGGGACCCGGCCTCGGCCCCGGCCCGGCGCGCCAGATCGGCATGGACGCCGCCTGTTCGCGGCTGTTGTCCGCCGGGCTCCCCGACGGCCTGATCGCCTGCACCGACGCCGACTCCCGGCCCGCCGCCGACTGGCTCGAGCGCCAGCTGGAGCACGTCGCCGCCGGCGCCGGCGCGGTCGCCGGGCTGATCGAGCTCGATGAGGCTGAGGCGGCCGCGCTGCCCGCCGACGTCCTCGTGCGCCGTAAGCGCGACGCCGCGGTCCGGCTGAAGCGGGTCCGCCGCGCCGATCCGCAGGCCGGCCATCACCACTTCGCCGGCGCCTCCCTGGGGGTCACCGCGGCCACCTACCGCCGCGTCGGCGGGATGGAGCCACGGGCCGTGCAGGAGGACGCCGCCTTCGCGGTCCGGCTGGCCGCCCACCATGTTCCCGTCCTGCGGGCCGCCGACGTCCGGGTGCGCACCTCGGCCCGGGCCGACGGCCGCGTCACCCAGGGACTGTCCGTCGACCTCGCCGTCTCCTCGTGGTTTCACCGCCGCCGGTATCGGGCGGCGGAGTTCTCGGCAGCCGCGCTGCGGGCGGCCAAGGGCGAGCGCACGGTGACCGTCATCGTGCCCACCAAGGAGTGCGGGGCGACGATCGAGGCGGTCGTGCAGGAGACCGTCGGGCCGCTGGCCGACGAGGGACTCATTGACGATCTGGTGGTCGTCGACGCGGCCTCGTCTGACGGGACGGCGGAGGCGGCGGCCCGGGCCGGCGCTCGCGTGCTGCAGCAGGATGAGCTCAACCCCGAGGTCGGGCCCGCCCAGGGGAAGGGCGACGCCATGTGGCGCGCCCTGCAGGCCACCAACGGCGACATCGTCTGCTTTCTCGACGGTGACACCGTCGATCCGCGGGTCGAGCACCTTCAGGGGCTCATCGGGCCGATGCTCGACGACGCCGGCGTGGCGCTCGTCAAGGGCGCCTTTGACCGGCCGATGGACGCCGGAGCGGTCAAGCTCCCCCACGAGGGCGGCCGCGTCACCGAGCTGATGGCCCGTCCGCTGCTCAACCTCCATGAGCCGCTGCTGGCCGGTTTCTCCCAGCCGTTGGCCGGTGAGTTCGCGGGACGGCGCGACCTGCTGGAGTCCGTGGCCTTCCCGGTGGGCTACGGGGTCGAGGTCGCCGTGCTCATCGACGCGCTGCGCCTGTGCGGCCTCGACGCCCTGGCCGAGTGCCATCTCGGCAGCCGCCAGAACCGCCACCAGCCCCTGCGGGCCCTCGGGGAGATGGCCTACGCGGTGCTCGTGGCCGTCGAGAACCGGCTGCCCGACCGCAGCGGCTTCGCCCACGGCGCTGCCGGACGCTACCTGCGTCCCTGGGCCGACGCCGCGGTCTCGGCGATCGCCATCCAGGAACGGCCGCCGATCCGGGAACGGGACGCCGACGCGGAACTGCCGCTGACGGCTCCCGTTCCCTGAGCGGCCGACCGCGCGGGCTCCTAGGCGGTGGCGCCCGCCTTCGCCGTCTCGTGCTTGCCCTCGGCGAACTCCTCGACGATCTTCGAGCAGAAGGCCGGCAGATCGTCGGGGTTGCGCGAGGAGACGAGGCCCTGATCGACGACGACCTCTTCGTCGACGACCGTGCCGCCGGCGTTGCGGATGTCCGTGCGCAGGCTGGGGAAGGAGGTCAGCGTGCGCCCGCTGACGAGGTCGGCCTCGACCAGCGTCCAAGGGCCATGGCAGATGACCCCGACGGGCTTGGCGTCGGCGAAGATCTTCTGCACGAAGCCGATCACGTCCGAGTCCATCCGCAGGCGGTCGGCGTTGACCGTGCCCCCGGGGAGGATGAGGCCGTCGTAGTCGTCGGGGGAGGCGTCGCCGATGACCTTGTCGACGGTGAACGTGTCGGCGGGCTCGATGTCGCCGTTCATCGCCTGGATGTCGTCGCTGTCCAGGGACAGCAGCTCGGCGGTGGCGCCGGCGTTCTCGACCGCCTCGCGGGGCTTGACGAGCTCCACCTGCTCGACGCCGTCGGTGGCGATGATCGCGATCTTCTTGCCGTTGAGGTTCTCTGGCATCGGGACTCCAGTCGTGTCGTTTGCGGTCCGGGCGTCCGGGGCGCTCGCGGCCCCTGGGGGGCGGCGAGGCGGACCCCCTGCATTCCTTGGCTACCCACACGGTGCTCGCCGTCACACGGATTCCGCCGGGAGTCGCCGGGGTAGCCAGGACGCTGACACCGGCGATAGCGGAGGACGCGATGAGCAGCAGCCCAGACGACCCGCAGGTCAAGCCCACTGAGCAACGGGGCGGCACCACTCCGGGAGATGCCGAGGTCTCCGAGAAGGGTCAATGGGCGGCCGGCGCGCAGGATGGCGTCGTCCCATCGGAGCTCGGCGGTTCCGACGCTCCCGAGGAGATGCTCGACGACGATCCGCAGCTGCGCAGCGGGGTCCTCGGTGAGACGACCGGGTCCTCGACACCGGCCACCGAGGAGGGCATCGACCCCCAGGGCGGCCAGCGGTCCGACGCGATGACCGACGGCGGCCCGGCGCCGGCAGGCGCCCCGAACGAAGGGGAGCCCGATCTCAAGGACGCGGCCGCCGGTCCGCGCCAGGCTGACCTCGGGTCGGCCCGCGACGCCGGTTAGAGGTCGCCGCCCTCCTCGATCAGGCGCGTCAGCTCACGGCGCAGCAGCACGAGCCGGGCCTCCCGGGTCAGCGGCAGGCGCCGCCGCCGCCGCCTCGCGGCGCCGGGGTCCAGGTCGCCGGAGACGATCACCGCGGGCCTGTCCTCAGGGGCCTCGGCGACGACCTGGCCCTGGGGGTCGACGACCCGCGATCCGCCCCAGAAGCTGCGCCCGCACTCGTCGCCCACCCGGTTGACGAAGACCACATAGCACTCGAACAGCCGGGCGTAGAGGGTGGTGATGTCGCGCCAGTACTCCCGCACGTCGAGGTCAAAGGGATCGGAGTGGGCGCTGTCGGTGGGCATCAGCAGCCATTCGGCGCCGTCCTGGCAGGCGAGGAAGGCGAGCGCCGGCTGCCAGGCGTCGTTGCACACCAGCAGCGCGGAGCGCCCGACCGCCGTGTCAAAGGCGCGCAGCGAGTTACCGACGCTGAAGTGCTTGCGCTCCTCGAAGTCGGCGTAGGTGGGCAGATACAGCTTGCGATGCACGTGGATCAGCGCGCCCGCCTCGAAGTAGGCGGCGCTGTTGTAGATCCGTCCGCCGGGACTGATCTCCGGGAAGCCGATGACGACCGCGGCCTCGCCCGCGGCGCCGGCCAGCTCCGTCAGCTGGGGATCGTCGGCCCGCAGCGCGATGTCGCTGTCAGACGAGCCGATGTGGTAGCCGCTGAGGATCAGCTCCGGGAAGACGATGAGCTCGGCACCCTCCTCCCGGGCGCGCGCGATCGCCTCTCCGGCGCGCCCGAGGTTGGCATCGAGGTCACCGAGCGTGCTGTCGATCTGGGCGAGGCCGACGCGCAAGCTAGTGGCCCCGCGGAGGGGCGTCGAGACGGTCCCCGCGGGCGCTCGGAGAGGCGGCGAGCGCGCGCTCGCCGGCGGGGATGCCTTCCATGTCCTGACGCGCCATCGGCGCGAGCGTACCAACGCGATTGCGCGATGAGCAACGTCTTTTTCCCACCGGTATGTTGCAGGCGATGCCTGCCCTCGCCCGCCCGCTGTTCGTGGCGGTGACGGCCGCGGTCGTCACCGGCCTCGCGGGTTGCGGCGGTGGCAACGGCGGCGACTCCGGCGCGACCGCTGCGCCCGTCACCACGTCGACCTCCACGACCTCTGCGTCGACCTCGACGACCGCGGCAACGGCGCGCCACCAGCGCCACCAGCGCCGGCGCCGCCGGGTGCCGGCCGGCGCGGCGGCGGTGGGCCGCGGGCAGCGCGTGCGCGCCGGAGCCTCAGTCCTGACGGTGACCGTCACCCGGGTCTACGGCAACCTCGCCGACACCGGCTCGGCGCTGCTGCCGGGCACCCATGCCGCCGGCGTGCAGCTGTCGATCCGCACTGACTCCGGCCAGACCTACGACAGCACCGCCTCGGGCGACGTCTCGATCCTCACCTCGCGGGGATCAGCCGCGCCGCTGTTCATCAAGCGGGGCGTCTGCCAGACGCAGCTGACGGACTTCGAGAGCCTCATCGGGGTGGGGGAGACGCACAGCGGCTGCGTCGGCTTCACGGTGCCGGGCGGCGCGCGGGTGCTCGCGGTGCGCTTCTCGCCTCACTCGCGGGCGCCGGGCAGCGTCACCTGGCGCTGACCTGCGCCAGGGTTCGCTCCAGCAGCTCCAGCGCCTCCGGGAAGTTCGCGCGCCCAAAGCCCATCCGCACGTGATCGGGCGCGTCGTAGACGGAGCCCGGGAGCAGCAGGACGCCTGCGGCCGCCAGCTCGGCGCACAGCGCGTCCACGTCGCCCAGGCCGCTCACGAGCGGAAACCCGATCGGCCCGGCGACGGGGGGCACCCACGAGAACGCCCGGGCATGGCGCGCCAGGAAGTCGTCGAGCAGCGCCAGGTTGCTCGCCACGAGCCCGAGGTTGCGCTCCAGGAGCACCTCCCGGTGGCGCAGCGCGACGGCGGTCAGGACCTCACTGGGGGCGCTCGAGCAGATCGTCGTGTAGTCCTTGAGCGCCAGCAGCCGCTCGCGCAGCCCGGCGTCGCGGGTCACCAGCCAGCCGAGCCGGAGCCCGGGCAGGCCGTAGCTCTTGGAGATGCTCCCCAGCGAGACGGCGCCGGCGGCGAGGTCGCAGGCGGCCGGCAACCGGTCGCCGGCGTCGTGTTCGAGCTCGCGGTAGACCTCGTCGCTGAAGAGCACGAGACCGTGGGCGCCGGCCAGTTCGGCCACCGCCTCGAAGGTGGCGCGGTCCATCAGCGTGCCCGTCGGGTTGTGGGGCTGGTTGACGTAGAGCACCCGCGTGGCGTCATGGATGGCCGCCCGCAGCGCGTCGAGGTCGTGGGCCCACCCGTCGCCGAAACGGCGCTGCCAGGCGGTCACCGCCGCGCCCGTGCTCCGCGCCAGCTCCAGCGCCGACTCGTAGCAGGGCGCCTCCACCACCGCGTGATCGCCCGCAGCCAGCAGCGCGTGGTAGAGCAGGAAGATCCCCTCCTCGGCGCAGGAGCAGACGATCACGTCGTCGGGACCGGCCGTCTCGTAGAGGCCCGCGATCGCCTCGCGCAGCTCGGGGGAACCGGGCGACTCCGTGTAGCCGCACCAGGTGTCCAGCAGCCGGCGCTCGGCGCCGGGCTCGAGGGCCAGGACGTCGGCGATCGTCCGCGACTCGCAGTCGCTCGAGGACAGCATGTAGCGCGTGCTGAACTCGTAGCGCGCGTAGTAGCGCTCGATGCGGAAAGGGGCGATCTGCACGACCCGGACCGCTCAGAGCCGGCAGCGGGGGCTGACCGGGATGTTCATCGCGGGCACCGGCGGGGCATCGTGCTTGCAGAAGGTCAGCGTGTGGGCCGAGCGGTCGAGCACCGCCTCGTAGGGATAGCCGACCCCGGCGGCGGTGGCGCGACAGTGAAAGGCGGCCTTTGTCCCCTGGCTGGGGCCCGTGCGGCAGCGCACGCCCTGCAGCGGCGCGGTGGCGTTACCGGCGGCGATGCGCGCCGCCATGTCCCGGCGAATGGCGCGGGCGACCTCGGGACGGGCCGCGGCGGCGGGCAGGGCGACCACGTGCGGGGCCTGGTCCTGGCGGACGACGATCTCGGCCTCCTCGTTGGCGCGCGCGGTGGCCTTGGGATTCTGCCGGGCCAGCCCGTTGCCGTTGTGGTGTGAGACGAAGCGGACGAGGGCGACGACGAGGAGCGCGGCGACGCCCAGGGACAGCACCCAGCGCATCCACATCGGTGGCCGCCGCTCGAACCAGGGGGTGTCCTGCACCATCACTCAAGCGTACGCAGGCGCGCCTCGCGACTCGGCCGCGATGGCAGGAAGCGATCTCGCCGCACCGAACTGGTCCGACGGTGTGATCGTCGACTGCGCCCACTACCGCGACGGGCGCCGGCAGCAGGCCGGGCCGATGGAGATCGAGCGGGCCGGCGAGCTGGCCCGGCGCGCGGACGAGGACGGCTTCATCTGGATCGGCCTGTTCGAGCCCGAGGCCGAGCGAGCTGGAGGCCGTCCAGCGGCAGTTCGGCCTCTCCGAGCTGGCCGTGGAGGATGCCCAGTCCTTTCATCTGCGCCCCAAGATCGAGCAGTACGACGAGGGCGACGTGCTGTTCGCGGTGCTCCGGACCGCCGCCTACGTCGACGAGCGCGAGGAGGTCCAGTTCGGCGAGGTGTCCGTGTTCCTCGCCGAGCGCTTCGTGATCACCGTTCGCCAGGGGGTCGCCTCCGAGCTGCACGGCGTCCGCATGCGCCTCGAGCAGCGGGCCGACCTGCTGGCCAGCGGACCGAGCGCCGTCCTGTGGGCGATCCTCGACCGCATCGTCGACGACTACGCCCCGGTCGTCGAGGGTCTCGAGCAGGACGTCGACGAGGTCGAGGACACCGTGTTCAGCGGCTCGCCGGCCGCCACCGAGCGCATCTACCGGCTGCGCAGCGTGGCCACGGACTTCTACCGCGCCGTGCACCCGCTGCTGGCGCCCCTCAGCGCGCTGCAGCGCGGCGCCTACGCGCAGGTCGCCGAGCCGCTGCTGCCCTTCCTGCGCGACGTCAACGACCACCTGGAGCTCGTCAACGAGGAGCTCATCGGCCAGCGGGAGTCCCTGGCGGTCGTCCTGCAGGCCAACATGGCCGTCATCTCGCTGGAGCAGAACGACATCAGCGTCCGCCAGAACGAGGCGATGAAGCAGCTGACGGTCATCGCCACCATCTTCCTGCCGCTGACCTTCATCACCGGCTTCTTCGGGATGAACTTCGGCTGGCTGGTCCACGACATCAACTCGTTCTGGGTGTTCGCCGTGATGGGGGTCGGCAGCATCGTCGTGTGCGCCGTCGGCCTGTGGTGGTGGTTTCGCTACACCGGGATGAGCGCCGCCGCCGGCGACGCCGGCCGCCAGGCGGCTCCTAGCCTCCGGTCGGCGGCGCCCCCTCAGTTACGTGAAGGCGGCGATGCCGGTGATGTCGCGCCCGACGATCAGCGTCTGCATCGTCTCCGTGCCCTCGTAGGTGTGCAGCACCTCGATGTCGCGTCATATGGCGGATGACGTGGTTCTCCAGGAGGATGCCGTTGCCGCCGAGCAGGTCGCGGGCCTGGGCGATGACCTCGCGCGCCTTGCGGGTGTTGTGCAGCTTGGCCAGGCCGGCGATCGTGTCCGTCAGGCGGCCGTCGGCGGCCAGGCGGGCCAGCTGCATGCAGTACAGCTGCATCGCGGTCACGTCGCTCAGCATCCGCACGAGACGGTCCTGGACGATCTGAAAGCTCGCCAGCGGCCGGCCGAACTGCTCGCGCTGCTTGGCGTAGGAGAGAGCGATGTCGTACGCGGCGACCGCGTGGCCCAGGGCCGCCCATGCGATCGTCGCCCGGGTGGTCACCAGCACCCGGGCCGGTGTCCTTGAACGTGCGCGCGCCGGGCAGGCGGTCGGCCTCTGACACCCGCACCCCCTCGAGCGCGATGTCGGCCTGCCAGATCGCCCGCGACGCGCCCTTGCCCTCGATCACGGAGGCGGCGAACCCCTCGCTGTCGGGCGTGACGAGGAAGCCCTTGACCTCGCCGTCGTCGCTGTCGCGGGCCCACACGACGATGACGTCGGCGATCGTCGCGTTGCCGATCCAGCGCTTGGCCCCGTCGATCACCCAGGCGTCGCCGTCCCGGCGAGCGGCCGTCTCCAGAGCGACGGAGTCCGAGCCGTGGTCGGGCTCGGTCAGGGCAAAGGCCCCGAGCTTCTCCAGCCGCGCCATCGCGGGCAGCCAGCGCTCCTTCTGCTCCTCGGAGCCGAGCATGGCGATCGCCTTCATGGCCAGCCCCGATTGCACGCCGAGGAAGGTCCCCAGGCTGCCGTCGCCGCGGTGCAGCTCCATGTGGACCAGGCCGACGGCCAGCGGGCTCATCCCGGGGCAGCCGTAGCCGGCGATGTCCTCGCCGACGACCCCCAGCTCACCCATGCGGGTGATCAGCGGCCACGGCGGCTCGGCCCGCTCCCAGAAGTCGTTGATGACCGGAAGCACCTCGTCGTCGACGAACCGCCGGGTGGCGATGAAGCGGTCCCACTCCGCATCGGAGAACTGCTCGCGCACGAACAGGTAGTCAGTGGCGAGCGCCTCGCCGAGGTGGGTGTAGGGCATCGCCGTGGTGGTCATGGGGTCACTTTGGCAGCCGCCCTGGGGGAGTGCTAGGTTCGGTGTCAGCTTGCGGTTGCGCCTAGGGTTCCGCCGCCGCCCACATGCACAAGGGCGAACGGGACTGGACCGAGCGGCGCCAGCCGGCACCGGTCGTGCCGGCCACACCTCACGGGATAAAAGCCCCGAGGGCCTTTTGAGTCCCCTGCTCGGAGGTCTGAAACGTGGTTCCCGTCATCCCGCTGGTCCTGTTGGCCGCCGTGCTGCACGCCGTCTGGAACGCGATGGTCAAGTCCGCCGAGGATCGCCTCGCCGACGATGGCGGTGATCGGCCTGACCTCGACGCTCGTGTGCCTGCCGGTCGCGCTCCTCGCGCCCGCACCGCACGGACGCGGCGCTGCCCTTCCTCGCGGGCTCCGTGTGCATGCACGGCATCTACACCCTGCTGCTCATCGCCTGCTACCGCGACAGTGACTTCAACCAGGTCTACCCGGTGGCCCGCGGCATGGCGCCGCCCACGGTCGCCATCTGCGCGGCGCTGTTCGTGGGCGAGCGGATCAGCGGCGTGCAGGCCATCGGTCTCGGGGTGCTGACCGCCGGCATGCTGACGATCGCCGCCGGCCGCGGGCCGGGCTCGCGCCGGAGCTTCGCGGCGGCGGCGCTGACCGGCCTGACGATCGCCGCCTACACCGTGCTCGACGGCGTCGGGGTGCGCCACTCGGGGTCGGCGCTCGGCTACACCGGGTGGCTGTTCGTGGCCGAGGGCGCTGATCGTGCCGATCGTGTGGTGGGCGCGGCGCGACGGGTCACGCGCCGCGGTGGCGCGGCCTCCCGGCGGCCCTGTGGCGCCGCGCCGCGCTGGCCGGCGGTGCTGTCCGTGCTCGCCTACGGCCTCGTGCTCTACGCCCAGACCCAGGGGGCGCTGGCGGTGGTGGCCGCGCTGCGGGAGACGAGCGTCGTCTGGGGGGCCGTCATCGGGGCGGCGATGTTCCGCGAGCAGCTGCCGTCGCGCCGGGTGGTGGCCGCCGCGCTGATCGCCGGCGGGGCGGTCATCCTCGCCGCCGGGTGAGCGGGCGGCACCGCACGCCGTGCCCCGATCCGGATCCCGACCCGATACGGACACCAACCGACGTCGCGGGCAGGCGGTGGGTGTCCGTATCTGGCGATGAGCCAGCGAGTCGTCCCACCCCGGCCCCGGCGGCCGGTGGGTGGCCTTATCTGGGTGCCGGTCGGCCGGGTCACCGCAGCCCGGGCCCCTCAGAACGCTCGGACTACGCGTCGCGCATCGCGCGGTAGCGGCGGATCAGGGCGTTGGTCGAGCTGTCGTGCTCCAGCGGCGGCTCCTCGGCGGACTCCAGCTCGGGGATGATCCGCTGGGCCAGCGCCTTGCCCAGCTCGACGCCCCACTGGTCGAAGGAGTTGATCTCCCAGATGACGCCCTGGGTGAAGACGCTGTGCTCGTAGAGCGCGACCAGCGCGCCCAGCGTCCGCGGGTCCAGCCGCTCGGCGAGGATCGTCGTTGCTCGGCCGGTTGCCCTCGAACACCCGGTGGGGGACGATCGCCTCGTCGACGCCCTCGGCGCGCACCTGCTCCTCGCGTCTTGCCGAAGGCCAGCGCCTCGGCCTGGGCGAAGACGTTGGACATCAGCAGGTCGTGGTGGTCGCCGAGCGGGTTGAGCGTCTTGGCGAAGCCGATCAGGTCGACCGGGATCAGCTTGGTGCCCTGATGGATGAGCTGGTAGAAGCTGTGCTGGCCGTTGGTCCCGGGCTCGCCCCAGTAGATCGCGCCCGTCTGGTAGTCGACGTGGCGCCCGTCGAGGGTGACGTGCTTGCCGTTTGACTCCATGGTCAGCTGCTGCAGGTAGGCCGGGAAGCGCTTGAGGTACTGCTCGTAGGGCATCACCCCGACGGTCTGCGGCGCCGAAGAAGTCGCCGTACCAGATCGCCGAGCAGGCCCATCAGCACCGGCAGGTTGCGCTCGAACGGCGTGGTGCGGAAGTGCTCGTCCATGGCGTGGAAGCCGGCCAGCATCTCGCCGAACCCCTCGGGGCCGACGGCGATCATCGTCGACAGGCCGATGGCCGAGTCCATCGAGTAGCGCCCGCCGACCCACTCCCAGAAGCCGAACATGTTGTCCGTGTCGATCCCGAACTCCGAGACCTTCTCGGCGTTGGTGGAGACGGCCACGAAGTGCTTGGCGATCGCCGCCTCGTCGCCGCCCAGGCCGGCCAGCGCCCACTCGCGCGCCGAGCGGGCGTTGGTCATCGTCTCCAGCGTGGTGAACGTCTTGGAGGAGACGATGAACAGCGTCTCCTCGGGCGACAGGTCGCGGGTGGCCTCGACGAAGTCCGTCGCGTCGACGTTGGAGACGAAGCGGAAGGTCAGGGAGCGGTCGGAGTAGTGGCGCAGCGCCTCGTAGGCCATGACGGGCCCCAGGTCAGAGCCGCCGATGCCGATGTTGACGATGTTGCGGATCGCCTTGCCGGTGTGGCCGGTCCAGTCGCCCGAGCGCACCCGCTCGGCGAGCGCCGCCATCCGGTCGAGGACCTCGTGGACCTGGGCGACCACGTCCTCGCCGTCGACGATCAGCGACGCCGAGCGCGGCATCCGCAGGGCGACGTGCAGCACGGCGCGGTTCTCCGTGACGTTGATCTGCTCGCCGGAGAACATCGCCTCGGTGCGCTCGCGCAGCTCCGACTGCTCGGCCAGCTCGAGCAGCAGCGAGAGCGTCTCGCTCGGTGATCCGGTGCTTGGAGAAGTCCATGAACAGGCCCGCCCCCTCGGCGGTGAAGCGCTCGCCGCGGCGAGTCGTCCTCGGCGAACAGCTCGCGCAGATGGCGGGGGCGATCTCATCGAAGTGCGTGGTCGAGCGCGCTCCAGGCGGGGCGCTCGCGCAGCATGGGGGTGCCGCTCTGCGTGCTCATGTTC
Organism: uncultured Solirubrobacteraceae bacterium; assembly: GCA_963800545.1. Classification (GTDB taxonomy): domain Bacteria; phylum Actinomycetota; class Thermoleophilia; order Solirubrobacterales; family Solirubrobacteraceae; genus Palsa-465. The sequence continues at coordinate 110,173 of CAWDBJ010000020.1, read as the reverse complement.
GGGCCTCCAGCGTTCAGGGACTCGATCCAGCGCCGACGTTAGCCGCTGCCCGGCCAGAGCTTGACCTCGACTCGCCGGCTGCCCGGCAGGCGCACTCAGCGCCAGCGGCGAGACGTTGGGCGCTGAGACGACGGTCGCGCCCTGGATGAGCACGTGATAGCCGTTGGGGTAGGTGTAGGGCGGGACGACGATCTCGGTGGGCGCCGACACGGCCGCGTCGACCGTGTAGGAGTCGGTGAAGGACCGGGTGCTCGGGTCAAAGGCCGCCGGGCCGGGCCGTCCGGCGGTCGCCAGCGGATAGGGGCCGGCCAACGCCCGCGCCTTGGCCGGCCAGGGATTGCTGGTCCGGTCGTTGAGCAGGTTCTCCCCCGGGGCGCCGGTGGGGTCGTGCAGCTGAAGCCCCGACCAGTAGCTCCAGGACAGCGCGCGCTGGCGCGCGAGCTCGGCGACCTGCGCGATGTCCGGGATGCTGGGCCCACCGCCGAACTCGTCCATGATCGTCGCCGGACCTCCGGGCTGAAGGGTCCGGATCATGGTTGCGCTCGCTGAGGAAGTGGTTCATGGCCTTGCGCTCGGAGCGCAGGCAGATCGTGCCCGGGCAGCCGAACACCCCCCGGGGTGGTGTCCCGTAGACATGGAACGCCAGGACCAGGCGGGGGAAGCGCAGCGGCTCGGGATGCCGACGACGTTGGCGTCCAGGACGTTGGCGCTGATCGTCGGCTCGTAGAACACGAGATGGTTCGGGTCGGCGGCCTCGATGGCGCCGATGAGCCCGTCCGGCAGTGCCTGCACGCCGCCGCGGGCACACGACCGCGGGGCCAGCGCACGCCCGGCGTAGGCGCACTGCAGCACGCGATTGAAGTGCGGCGTCGAGAAGTCGTCCGGCTCGTTGAACAGGTCGTAGCCGATGACGTTGGGGTTGCCGCGGTAATGAGTGGGCCACGGCCTGCCAGACGCGCGCGAACTGGCCCTGGAGGTCGCCGCGCACGTTGTTGTGCCAGAAGTGCCGGATGGCCGTCTCGACGCGACCGCCCCGTAGGCCAGCCCCCAGTAGGACCGCCCCGGAAACGCGAAGCCATTCGTGCAGGTCGCCCACGGCGGCGCCCCCTCGCCGTTCCACGGCAAGGGGCCCCGCGCGATCGGAGAACGCCGAGCCGTAGGCATCCTGATGCATGTCGATGATCACCCGCATCCCGGCCGCCGCCAGCAGATCGCACGATGCGGTCGGTGCGTGCCAGATAGGCGCTGGACCACCGACGAGCGATAGGGATCGGCGCGCGCCGAGCGAGGGAAAGGGCGTGCCGGCACGATGGGCGCGCAATAGCGCGGATCGTTGGGTCCCGTCCCCGGGGGGCCGGGCTCGAGGCCCTCCCACACGATCCCCAGGCGGACCACGGTGAAGCCGAGCTGGGCAAGCGAGCGCGGCGTCGGCGGCGGTGAAGCGTCGCCCCGGATCACGCGCCGCCGGTGACAGGACGTACGCCGGTTGTCGGCCGCTGGCCGGCCCCACGCACGGCGTGCCGGCGGCCTGTCTGAGGTCGCGCGCCGCCGCCGCACTTGCCGACCAGGTCGACGCCCTCCAGCTGCAGCCGGCGGCCGTAGCTGTCGCGCAGGGAGGGCCCGCCGGGCGCGCTGACGGTCCCGATCTGGCCCAGACCCCGCCCGCGGGCGCCGGCGGAGGCGTCGGCGTTGGGACGGACGCGGCGGCGGACGCGTGTCCGGTCAGCGCCCATCCGCAGATGAGCGCGCACCCGCAGACGAAGGTGAGGATCCAGCTGTGGCGCGGGTGCAACCAGGTCAAGACATGGGCCGGACGCTTCAGGCAGCCGGCACTCTAGTCAAACGTCGGTCAGCCGCGCCGGCGCGCGTCGCTCCCACCCGTCGGCGAGCAGCTCGGCGCCAATGCCTCGTCGGCGGCGGCCAGCTCGACGTGCACGGCGGCCAGGCGCTTGCCCCAGTGAAACGCGGTGCACGCCTCGGGATGCGCCTGCACGGCGGTGAGGATGCCCGGCTCGTCGAGCATGACGTTCAGATGGCCCTCGTCCCAGAGGGTCGCGAAGATCCGGCCGGCGACGCGGAACGAGGGGCGGCCGTGATGGTCGAGCTCGACGGCCTCGGGGAGCGCCAGGGCCAGCTCGCGCACGCGATCCGCGAGTGACCACGGTCAGACGCGCAGCGGGTCCAGCAGCCGCCGCGGCTGCCCCAGCGCGGCGGTCACCGGATCGTCGCGCCGCTCGGCGAGGTCAAACCCGGGGCCGGGGCCGACGACGGTGTCGCCGACCGGCACCTCGGCGCCGCACAGCGTGCACCGGCCGTCGCCGTCGAGCGTTGCCGCCGTCAGCGGCGTGGGTGAGCACCCGGCGGGGCCCGCGCGGCGCGTAGTACTGATCGCCCCACGCCATCAGCTCGCGCATGACCGGCCACAGCCGCCTCCCCTTCTCGGTCAACGCGTACTCGTCGTGGCCGCCGGCCCCGGGCTCGCGGACCATCACCCCCTCGGCCACCAGGTTCTTCAGACGGGCGGCCAGGACGGCGCGCGGGATGTCCAGGTGGGTGACGAAGTCGCCGAAGCGCCGGACGCCGTAGAAGGCGTCGCGCACGATCAGCATCGTCCAGCGCTCGCCGACGATCTCCAGCGATCGGGCGACCGAGCACGACTGGCTGGCGTAGTCATTGGGGAGCGGCATCCCGTCGGAGACTAGCAAGCCGTAGTTCATCCACTGAACTGTTATGCTACGCTGCCACGCCATGAGTTCAATGATCGAACCAAATCCCTGGTCGTCCGAGGACGGCCACCCCCGCAAGTGGACGGTGCTCGTCGTGCTGGCCGCCGTCGCCTTCATGGCCCAGCTCGATCTGTTCATCGTCAACGTCGCCGTGCCCGCGATGGCGCGGTCCTTCCATGGAGCCTCGCTGTCGGACCTGTCGTGGGTGCTCAACGCCTACGCGATCATCTTCGGTGCCCTGCTGGTGCCCGCCGGGCGCCTGGCCGACCACTACGGCCGCCGCCGCTTTCTGCTGGGCGGCGTCGTCGTCTTCACCGCTGGCTCGGTCCTGTGCTCGCTCGCGCCCTCGCTGGGCGTCCTGGTCGCGGGCCGGGTCATCCAGGCGACGGGCGCGGCGGCCATCGTCCCCACCTCGCTCGGGCTGCTGCTGCCCGTGTTCCCGCGCCGCCAGCACAATCTCGTCGTCGGCGCCTGGGCCGGCGTCGCCGCCGTGGCGGCCACCTCGGGGGCGCCGCTGGGCGGCCTGCTGGTGGCCGCCAGCTGGCGGTGGATCTTCCTCGTCAACCTGCCCTTCGGCGTGTTCACCGTGCTGCTGGGCCTGCGCGTGCTTCCCGAGGTCCGGGCCCACGCCGGAGCCCGCCTCCCCGATCCCGTCTCGATGGCGACGCTGCTGGCGGCGGTCACCCTGCTCATTCTCGGCACCGTCCAGGGCCCGGCCTGGGGGTGGGGGAGCCCGCGCGTCATCGCCCTGTTCGCCGGCGCCGCGCTGGCGGCTGCCCTGACCGCCCGGCGCGCGTTCACGCAGCCGCACGCCGTGATCGAGGCGGACCTGTTCGCCAGCCGGGAGTTCGCCACCGCCACCCTGGCGCTCTTCTCCTGGTTTGTCGCCTTCGCCGTGTTCCTCCTCATCTCCGTGCTCTACCTCCAGGATCTGTGGCACTACAGCGCCCTGACGACCGGGCTGGCGATCGCCCCGGGGCCGTTGACCTCGGCGATCTTCGCCGTCAACAGCGGGCGCATCACCGGCCGCTTCGGCCGCCGGCTGCCCGCCCTGGCGGGAACGCTCGCCACCTGCCTCTCGGCCCTGTACTGGTTGCTGCTGGCGCCCGGCCAGCCGCATTACGTCACCGGCTTTCTCATCCCGATGATCCTCGGTGGGATGGGGGCGGGCCTGACGCAGGCGCCGCTCTTCGCGGCCGCCAGCACGCTGCCCGCCGCACCGCGCGACGACCGGCAGCGCGGTGCTCAACATGGCCCGGCAGGTCGGCAGCGCGGTCGGCGTCGCGGGCCTGGTGGCGCTGCTGGCCACGCAGCACCCCGACCGCCTGTCGCTCGTTTCAGCGCGGGTGGGCGTTTGAGCTGGTGGCGGCGGCGACGGCCGCTGCGCTGATCGCGCGCAGTCTCGTCCGCGCCCGCGCCCGCGAGGGGGCCGCCGAGCCCGCGATCGCCTGACTACAGCGGGTGGGCGGCCAGCAGGTCGCGCAGCGCCGACAGGTCGTCGGCGCTCGGCTGCCAGGCGGCCGCGCCGGCGTTGGAGCGCACCTGCTCGGGACGGGTCGCTCCGGCGATCACCGAGGTGACCGTCTCATCGGCCAGCAGGGCACCGATGGCCACGTCGGAGAGCGCGACGCCGCGCGCGTCGGCGTACTCCTGCAGGGCGGCGACGAGCGCGAACTGTGCCTCGGTGGCGATCTCGTCGCGGCCGGAGAGCCGCGCGCCCTCGGGACCGGCCTCGCCGGGGCGGTACTTGCCGGTGAGCAGGCCCGAGGCCAGCGGGAAGAAGGGCACGAAGCCCAGCCCCAGCCGGCGGCAGGTCGGCAGCTCGTCGGCCTCGGCGCCGCGCTCGAGCAGGCTGTAGAGGTTCTGGATCGCGCTGAACGGCGTCAGCCCCCGCTCGCGAGCCACCGCGTCGGCCTCGGCGATCTGGGCGGCGCTGAAGTTCGATGCGCCGATCGCGCGCACAGTGCCGGCCTGCACGAGCTCGTCGAGCGCCTCGAGCGTCTCGGCGATCGGGGTCACCCCGTCGGGCCGGTGGTACCAGAGGACGTCGATGACGTCTGTCCGCAGGCGCTTGAGCGATGCCGGCACGGCGTGCTCGATGTAGGCGCGCGAGCCCCGGGGACCGCGGCCGTCGTTCATGTCCATGCCGAACTTGGTGGCCAGCACGACCTGATCGCGGCGGCCGGCCGAGCACCTCGCCGAGGTACTCCTCGCTCTGGCCGAGCCCGTAGCTGTCGGCGGTGTCGAAGAAGGTGACGCCCTGCTCGAGCGCCTCGTCGACGACCGCCCGCGTCTGCGCCACGTCGATCCGGCGCCCGAAGTTGTTGCAGCCCAGACCGATCACCGATGCGTCGATGCCCGAGCTGCCGAGGGGACGTGTTTCCATCGCCCCGAGGCTAGTCGCCGCGGTCGCGGTCCCCGTCGCGGCCGCGGCCGCCGCGCCCCGCTCAGGTCACGCGGTGATCGCTGCGCCGCAGCACGTCCGTGAAGCGCTTGGGCACGGCGGCGTCCTCGCCCTGTTCCCACAGCGTCGTCACCACCAGCTCGTCATGCCCGGGACGGCACACGTAGACGAGCGCCGGGCGCTCGAGGTCGCGCACCAGGACCGCCCCGCGCTCGCCCGCCTCCGTGCGGCCGGCCGCGTGAGCACGGGCCACCCGCGACGCGATCTCCGTCTTGGCGTCCAGCGTGCCCCGGATGCGCTGGCGAAAGCGCTCGGCGGCGTGATCTGTGACGGCGACCAGCATCGCGCGGCGGCGAGCCTCAGTCCCGGCCGCGGCCGATCAGCTTGGCCAGCCGGCTCGGCTCCTCCCGGTGGCGGACATGGAGCGTCCCGCCCGGGCCGCGGGTGTCGATGCGCAGGACGGGAGCGCCGTCGACGGGCGGGGTGGACGGCGCCTGGATGAGCTGGCTGGCGAACGCCCCGCCGCCGGACACCTCGACGCGCACGCCCTCGGGCACGATCACCGTCACCGTGCCGAACAGGTTGAAGATCTCAAGCGTCGTCTCCGACGCCGGCCAGCCGCGCCTGGCGGAGATCGAGGTCGATGGTGCCGAACACCGAGCGCCACGACGAGCGCTCTGGGATGTCCCACAGGCCCGAGCGGGTCAGTCGCGAGCACAGCGCACGGTGGCTCACCGCCTCAGGCAGGGTGCCCGCCCCGGCGGGTGGCCGGCAGGTCGGCTTGCAGCGCGGCCAGATCCTGATCAGTCCGGGCGCCGTGAGCCCGCTCGACGCGCTCGGAGAACTCCTCGAGGGTCAGCCGGCCCTCGACGACGGCGGCGCGCAGCGCGTCCACGGCCCGCTCGCGCTCGTCGTCGGAGGCGAGGATCGCCGGATGCCGCGCTCCCTCGCTCACCGGCGCAGCGTATCGAGGCTCGGAAGCTTGCGGGCGCTGCGGCCGATGCCCTTCCAGGCATCTCCCTCGGAGCGCAGGCGGTCGGCGGCGTCGGCGACCGTCCAGCGATCCGGGGCCAGCCGGCGATCGGCCAGCTCATCCCAGTGGATCGGCATCGCCACCGGCCCGCCCCGCCGCGGGCGCACGCCATAGGGAGCCACGCCGTGCTGGGCGTAGTTGATGCGGTTGACGTCGACGTAGATGCGCGGACCGCGCTCCTCGCGGTGCCACTCGAGGGTCAGATGGTCTGGATCGTCGGCAACCATCTGCTCCGCCATCGCGCGCGCGAACCCATGGACGTCGCCGAAGCCGGGACCGCGCCGCAGCGGAGAGACGACGTGCACCCCGCGCGAGCCGGTGACCATCGCGTAGGCGGCCAGGCCGCTGGCCCGCAGGCGATCGCCGGCATCGCGGGCGGCGGCGCGCACCTCGCGCGAAGCTCACCCCCGGGGAGGGATCGAAGTCGATGATCAGCCGGTCGGGCTCCCGCGGGCGGTCCGCGCGCGACAGCCAGATGTGGGGCGTGACGACGTTCTGGCCGGCCAGGTAGACGAGCGTGGCGGCGTCGTCGGCGACCACCTGCGTCAGCGAGCCGCCCTTCTTGGGGACCTCGACGGTGGCCACCCACTCGGGGAAGTACTTGGGCACGGACTTCATGAAGAAGCCGCCGGCGTCGATCCCGTTGGGAAAGGACTGGAGGGCCAGGGGGCGGTCGCGGACGTGGGGCAGCATCGCCGGCGCGACCTCCTCGTAATGGCGCGCCAGCCGGCGCTTGCTGATGTCAGGATCGGTGAACAGCAGCTTGTCGGGATGGCTGAGCGCCACCGTCCGCCGGCCGACCTTCAGCGTCTCGCTCACTGTTCGCGGACCACCTGCTCGGGCGGCCTTGTCCTCGCGCAGGCCGAGGTAGCGGGGGTGGCGCAGCCGGCCGGCGGTCGTCCACTCGGTGAAGGCCACCTGGGCGACGAGCTCGGGGGTGACCCAGGTGATCGCGCTCTCGCGGATCGTCTCGGCCCGGTCAAACGGCGAGGTGTCGCGCCGCAGGGCGCGCAACCGGCCGCCGAGGTCGGCGAGCGTCTCGCGATCGAAGCCGGTGCCGACCTTGCCCGCGTAGCGCAGCCGCGCGTCGGCGTCGTAGTAGCCGAGCAGCAGCGCGCCGAGCTCCGTGCGGCTGCCGCGCGGGGCGGTGAAGCCGCCGATGACCAGCTCCTGGCCCGGCCTCGCACTTGAACTTCAGCCAGTCGCGTGAGCGGGTCTCGCGGTACGGGCTGTCGGCCCGCTTGGCGATCACCCCCTCCCAGCCCTGCCGGCAGGCGTGGGCGAACATCGCCTCGCCCTCGCGGTTGCGATGCGTGCTCAGCCGCAGCGCCCCGCCGGTGCTCAGCGCCGTCGCGCAGCAGCCGCTTGCGAGCCCGCAGCGGCAGCGCGCGGACGTCGGCCCCCTCGAACCACAGCAGGTCGAACACGTAGTAGAAGACGGCGACCCGGCGATGCCCGCGCTGGGCCAGGCGGGCAAAGCTCGTCTGTCCCCGGTCGAAGGCGACCACCTCGCCGTCGACGGCGAAGCGCGTGCCGGGGCTGGGCAGCCAGCGCGTCGGCGACCTCGGGATAGCGCCCGCTGAGATCGAGATCGTTGCGCGAGAGCATCGCCAGCCGGTCGCCCTCGCGGATCGCCAGGCAGCGGATCCCGTCGAGCTTTCGCTCGATAGATCCACTCGGGATCTGAGAACGGCTCGCGGCTGAGCACCGCCTTCATGAGCCGCGCGTGAGCGGGCGCCGGCGCCTCCTGCACCAGCTCACATTCTGACGCGTCGAGGCCCGGCAGCGGGGCGGGGGAGGCCATGGCCACGACAGGGTAATGCGCGCCGCCCGGGGCGTTGGATCGCAGAATCAGTAGAAACTACGTATAAAGTTCGCGGCGTGACCTGCCGACGAGAACCTCAGCGCCCGCCGGCGCAGCTCCCTCGGTCCGGTTCAGGAGACGTCTCGATGTCGCTCTCAGAGAAGTTGCCGCTCTCCCCGTCGATGAGTACGGCCAGGAGCTGATCAAGGTCCTGATCGCCGACGACCACCCGCTGATCATCGCCGGCATGCGCCGGACGATCGAGCACGTCGACGACATGGAGGTCGTCGGCGAGGCGCGCACGGGCGCCGGAGCTGATGCAGCTCATCGAGCGGCGCAGTCCCGATCTCGTCCTCATGGACCTGCGCATGCCCGGGATCGCCGGCACGGACGCGATCGAGCGCATCCGCCGGCGCTGGCCGTCAGGTCAAGACCGTCATCCTCTCCGCCTGCGACGACCGGGCGACCATCGACGCTGCTCTGCAGGCCGGCGCCAGCGCCTACGTCCTCAAGAGCGCCCACGCCGTCGACATCGCCTCGGTCCTGCGCCAGGCGTCAAGCGGCGCCGTCTTCCACGCGCCCTCCAGCGGGCCGCCCCTCACGCTCGAGGCCGACGAGGAGGCCCCGGCGGCGGACCTGACCAAGCGCGAGCGCTCGATCCTGTCGGCGGTGGCCGCCGGAATGACGACGGCCGCCATCAGCCAGGACCTGTGGATCTCCGAGCACACGATCAAGTTCCACCTGACGAACATCTATCGCAAGCTGGGCGTCACCAACCGGGCCGGCGCGGTCCGCTACGCGCTCGAGCACGGCATCGCCTGAGCGGCTCCCGGCGAGCCGCGCGTGCGCGCTGGAGCGCGGCATCGCCCGGCGCGGGGCCTCACGACGGCGCCGCGGAATCCTCGACCACGCCGGCAGGCTCGCCGACACCGTCGTCGGCCCCCCCGGCTGGGATCGGATCTGGGTGCTGCCACCGAGCATCCGCACCCGCTCGTGCATGCCCACCAGCCCGAGCCGACCCGCCCGCGCGGCCCGGACGAGAGTCGGCTCGGGATCGAAGCCGCCGCCGTCATCCGTGACCTGCACCGCCGATGCCCTCCGTCGCCGGCCTCGATGGCGATCATGCACCCGCTGGGCATCCGTGTGCCGGCGGATGTTGGACAGCGCCTCGCGCACCAATGAGAGCAGCGCGATCTGCTGTGAGTCCTGAGGCTCGACACCGGGCCGGTCAGGCTCGTCTCCGGGATGACGCCCGTCCGCTCGGCGAACGCCTGAGTGAGGCCGGTGAGCGCGTCGGGCAACGAGCTCGGGGTCAAGAACGGCGACTCGACCGTCATCACCAGCCGCCGCAGGTCGCCGTCGAGGAGGAGGAGCTGGGCTTCGAGATCGTCGAGGCGGCCGAGCGCCCTGTCCTGATCGGGATGGCCGTCGAGCATCGGGCGCAGCTGCTCACGAAACAGACGGAGGTCCTCAGCGAGCAGGTGGATGTCCTGCTGGGGGCCGTCGTGAAGATCGAAGCGCAGCCGGGCGAGGCGGCGCTGCACGGCGCCGGCGGCGGCGGCCGGTGCGCGCGGGGGCCCCGGCTCACCCGGAGCGCGTGTCTCGGCCACGTCGCCCATTCTTGCTCAGCGGGGTCCGATGCGACGCTCCGCCTCGTCGACGGAGCGCGTCAGCGCTGCCCGGGGTCCCCGAACCACCCTGCGCTCAGCGCTGATTGCGCCGGAAGATCGTGCGGGGGAGGCCGAGCGGCACCTGCGTGAGCTTGGGCCCCTTGGGCCAGACGTAGTGCTGGCCGGGGGCGAAGGAGTCGGGGCCGAGGCCGGTCACGTGCACGGTGCGGAAGGTCGCCAGGTAGCTCGCCGGGAGCTTGTTGACGTCGAACCAGCCGGCGCCTCCGCCGGGCCGGGCGAAGCCGCTGGTGCCGAAGTAGCGGTTGCCGATCCGCATGAAGGTGTGAACCGGGTTGTAGAAGATCGTCACCTTGCCCGGGCCGGCAGGGAACCTCCAGCTGGGGATGTTGCCCGAGACGGTGGTCGGCACCTTGTAGCCGGCCTGCTGCATGATGTAGGAGACGGAGCCCGAGCAGTCGAACGGGCCCCAGGAGGCGGGCTCCTCGTGGCCGCCGCCGTACAGGTAGGGGAAGTTGGCGGCGCTGACCATGTTGGCGGCGGCGATCAGCCGGGTGAAGTGCGAGAGGACCCCGCCGGAGTAGCGCACCGTCGGATGCTTCTTGAGGCCGGTCGCGAAGTACACGGAGTAGGTGCCGTGCTTGTCGGCCTTGGCCTTGAGGTACTGCGCGTGATGGGCGATCCGCTGAGCCCGCGACATCACCATGTCGACGTACCAGCCGGCGTGGTTGTAGGCGTAGATCGCCTTGGTGATGTTCTGCGACCCGCCGGCGGCCTTCAGGTAGCGGGCGGCGGCGAAGATCGCGTCGCGCGGGTCGTAGGGGTTGGGGTTGTGATGGCCGTCCGCCGAGACGCCGTACTCGCGCCAGGTGCCGGGCTCGAACTGCATCCAGCCGAGCGCGCCGGCCGAGGAGGTGCTCAGGTTGCGGCCGTAATCGGACTCGACGGCGTTGATCGCCGCCAGCACCGGCCACGGGATGCCATAGCGCTTTCCCGCCTGCATGTAGATCGGGATGAGGAACGACGGCGGCCGGTCGCCGTTGGTCAGCAGGCCCGCCAGGTTGCTGTACCGCGCCGGTGAGGCCCGGGTCGGCGGTGACCGTGCCGGTCCACGAGTGGGGCGCGACGAAGCTCGGCTGGTTGGAGAGCGTGGGAACGGAGCTCTCGGCGGCGCCACCCGTCGGATGGCTCGTGCTGGGAGAGGGGGCGAGGACGTTGTCGGGCTGCTTGGTGGGAGCGGTGAGCGGAGCGCCCCCCGAGAGGTGGCGGGGATGACGCGGCTGGGCCGCCGACGGATGGTGACCGCCGTTGCGCGCCGGCCGATGGCGATGCGTTCGCGCCGGTTTGCGCTGGCCGGGCGTGGTCGTCGGATGCTTGTGGCCGGCCGCGGGGGGGCGGGTCTGCGAGCAGTTGGCGGGGAGCTTGCGCGTGCTCTTGCCGAGACCGAGGCCGAGATCCTTCTTGACGTGGCTGGAGCGCAGCTGCGCGGTGACGGCGAGGAGATCCTGGCGCGTCGGCCCGGTGCAGGGGCGCGTCGGGGCGGGCGACGTCGTTGTCGTGCCGTCGGTGTGGTGGTCGTCGTCGTCGTCGGCACGGTGATGGTGACCGTCGAGGTGCCGGTGGGGGCACCGCCGCCGGTGCTGGCCGGTGCGCTGGACGAGGTGGAGCTCGGCGTCGAGTCGTGCTGGTCGAGGTCGTGCTGGTCGAGGTCGTGCTGGTCGAGGTCGTGCTGGTGGAGGTCGTGCTCCGCCGAGGTCGTGCTCGTGGAGGTCGTCGGTGCACTGTCTGACTGCGGGTCGCCGGAGAGGCCGTGGCGACGGTCCGCGAGGTCGCGGTGGTCTGCCGGGTGTCGAGGGCGAAGGCGGTCGTCCCGCTGCCGGCACTCTGCGCCACGCTGGCGGCGGCGCCCGTCCCGGCGACGCCGGCGGCCAGGGCGAGGGCGGGTGCCGAGGTGCCGGTGAGGGCGACGGCGGTGCCCAGGGCGGCGATCCGGCGCGGCGCGCGCAGGGCGATCCTGGGCGCGCTGCGGCGCCGCTCACCGCGCAGGGAGAGCTGCAGGGGAGCGGGGGAGAGGTCGCGCTGCCACGGGGTGGGCAGGGTCAGCGCGGCGCCGTCGTCGGCGACCAGCCGGAAGAGAGCGCGGGGCGCTTGCACGACCTCGACGGGCATGTCGAAGGTCACGTTCCACAGCAGCTCGCTGCCGCGCTTCTTGCCCAGGAGCCGACGCTCCACCAGGCCGTCGCGCGCCGGGGCGTAGACGAGATCGCCGTCCTCGAGACCGAGCTCCACCACGAGGTGCGTGCCGGGCGCCCTGCCCAGCGACGGGCCGAGGGAGGCGAGCAGCCTCAGCGCCGTCCAGTCGCCGCGCGCGATGCCGTAGTCGAACTGCTCGACGGAGAGCTCACGATCGATCAGGACCACGGAGAACCCCCGCGACTGGAGGGCGTTCTCGCCCGGGCGGGCATGACTATGTGCAACCTGCGAGGGAGCCATCACACTTCTATTCGTCATCCCGCTCGGCCCCATGAACCCCACCAAGGTCTAGGTTCCGGAGACGGACCCGCCGCCATCCGGCGGCGCCCGGGCGGTCCGCGGCGCTACAGGCTCCCGGGTCCGGGCACCGCAGATGTGACGATTGTGTGGCGGCGGCGAAGCTTCGTCAGTTGATGGCGTCGTAGACGTGGAACATCGGCAGGTACATGGCGAGGACCATGAAACCGACGATCGTGCCGATGACCGCGATCATGATCGGCTCGAGGATCGAGGTCAGGGCCTTGACAGCCGTCTCCACCTGCTCCTCGTAGAAGTCGGCGACCTTGCTGAGGGTGGTGTCGAGCTCCCCCGTCTCCTCGCCGACGCGCACCATGTTGGTCACCAGGGAGGGGAAGATCGATTGGCTGGCCAGAGCGGTGGCGATCATGCCGCCGCCCTGGACGGAGTCGCGTACGGCGATCATCGCTCGTCTCGACGACCGTATTGCCGGCGGTCCGGCCCGTGACCTCGATCGCCTCGAGCATCGGTACCCCGGCGGTTGTCAGGGACGACATGGTGCGCGCCCAGCGGGCGAGCGCGACTTTCTGGACGACCGGTCCGATCTTGGCCGGCGCCTTGAGGCGCAGGCGATCCCAGACCGGGCGTCCGGCCTTGGAGCTCTTCCACTTGCGAAAGCCGAAGAAGACGCCAAAAGCGATCCCGAGCACCAGATACCACTGACTCCGCATCACGTTGGAGACGGCGATCGTGTCCTTGGTCAGGGTCGGCATCGTCCCGCCGAACTGCTTGAAGACGCCGGCGAACACGGGAATGATGAAGGTCGAGCATCGCCACCAGCACGCCGATCGCGATGGTGCACACCACTGCGGGGTACACCATGGCGCCCTTGACCTGGCGCTTGAGGCGGTTCTGTGACTCGAGCTGGTCAGAGACGCGGATCAGGGAGTCCTCGAGGAACCCCCCGGTCTCGCCCGCCCGGATCATCGCGACGTAGAGCTCGGAGAAGACCTTGGGATGACGCTCCAGGGCGTCAGACAGTGAGGCGCCGGTCTCGATGTCCTGGCGGACGGTGATGATCGTCGCCTTCAGCTTCGGGTTCTCCGTCTGGGTCTCGAGGACGGTCAGCGCCCGCATCAGGGCCAGGCCCGACGAGATCATCGTTGCCAGCTGGCGCGTCATCAGCGACAGATCCTCGAGCCCGACCCGGGCGAAGCGATCGAAGGAGAGCTCCGCCGACTTCGTCTTGAGCTTGACCTCGAGCGCGACGAGGCCGCGCCCGCGCAGCATCTCGGCGACGTTCTCCCTCGACTCGGACTCGACCTCGCCGTTGACCTTGGCGCCGAGCGTGTCGACGGCCCGAAAGGCGAACGTCTGGCTCATTGCAGGTAACCGCCGGCCGCGCTGTAGCCGTTGCCGTTGCCGGCATAGGCGGCGGTCTGTCCGGCGCCGCCGAGCAGCCGCTCGAGCTCTGAGGGCACGGAGGCACGCCGGCGGGCCGTCTCGCGCGTGATCCTGCCGGCGCGGACCAGCTCCGTCAGGGAGGCGTCCATCGTCTGCATGCCGAACTCGGCGCCCGTCTGGATGGCGGAGTAGATCTGGTGCGTCTTGCCCTCGCGGATCAGGTTGCGCACCGCGGGCGTCGGGATGAGGATCTCGACCGCCGGGACCCGTCCCGAGCCGTCGGCCGTCGGCAGCAGCTGCTGGGCGACGATCCCCTGGAGCGCGGCCGAGAGCATGACCCGCACGTGCTGCTGCTGATGGGGCGGGAAGACGTCGATGACGCGATCGATCGTCTGGGGCGCGTCCTGGGTGTGCAGGGTGGCGAGGACGAGGTGGCCCGTCTCGGCGGCGGTCAGAGCGGTGGAGATCGTCTCCAGGTCGCGCATCTCGCCCACCAGGATGACGTCGGGATCCTGGCGCAATGCGGCGCGCAGCCCGTCGGCGAAACTTGTCGCATCGCTGCCCAGCTCGCGCTGGTTGACGAGGCAGCGCTTGTGGCTGTGCAGGAACTCGATCGGATCCTCGATGGTGAGGATGTGGTCCTCGCGCGTCGTGTTGATCTCGTCGATCACGGCCGCCAGGGTCGTCGACTTACCCGAGCCGGTGGGGCCGGTGACGAGCACGATGCCGCGGGGCAGCGAGGCCATCTCGCGGACCGCCGTCGGCATGCCCAGCTTCTCCAGGGAATCGGCCTTGCCCGGGATGATGCGCAGGGCGGCGCTGACGGCGCCCCGCTGCAGGTAGGCGTTGACGCGCATCCGCGCCGTGCGCGGGATCGAGTAGCTGAAGTCCACCTGGTGGAGGGTCTCGAAGGTCTGGCGCTGGGTCTCGCTCATGATCGAGTAGGCGATCTCGCGGGTCTCCTGCGGCCCGAGCACGGGAAAGCCCTCCATCGGGGTGAGCCGGCCGCGAACGCGCACGTTGGGCGGGGCTCCGGCGGTGAGGTGGATGTCCGAGGCGCGGCGCTCAATGGCCGCGAGGACGATGTCTGCGAAGTCGACTGACATGAGGTCAACTTCGGCACTGACGAGCCCAGACTTGAGCTGGCGCCCTATCCGCCTAGTACGCGCATCACTTCGGCGATGGAGGTCACGCCCGCGCGCACCTTCTCCAGCGCGTCGTCGCGCAACGTGCGCATGCCCTCCGCGCGGGCGGTGTCACCGATCTGGTCGGCCGACGAGCTGTGCAGCGTGAGCTCGCGGATGGCGTCGGAGATGGGCATGATCTCGTAGACGCCGATCCGGCCGCGGTAGCCGCCACCGCCGCAGCGCGCGCAGCTTCCGGCCTCGTAGGCCTCGACATCGTGGTCGGCCGCGAACCCGGCACGCCTCAGGGCGTCCGGCTTCGAGGGTCACCGGTCGCTTGCAGCTCGTGCAGAGGACGCGGGCGAGCCGCTGGGCCACGACGCAGCGCACGGAGGAGGCGACGAGGAAGGGCTCGATGCCCATCTCGATCAGGCGGGTGATCGAGCCGGCGGCGTCATTTGTGTGCAGCGTCGAGAGCAGCAGATGCCCGGTGAGGGCAGCCTCGATGCTGATCTGGGCCGTCTCGCGGTCGCGGATCTCTCCCACCATGATGATGTCCGGGTCGGCTCGCATCATCGCGCGCAGCCCGGCCGCGAAGGTCAGTCCCGAGCGCGCGTTGACCGGCACCTGCGTGACGCCGGGGAGCTGGTACTCGACCGGATCCTCGATGGTGACGATGTTCTTGTCAGGCGAGTTCAACGAGTTCAGCACCGCGTAGAGCGTCGTCGATTTGCCCGATCCGGTGGGACCGGTGACCAGGATCGAGCCGTGGGCCTGACGGGTGGCCTGGGACAATCGCTCGAGCGAGTACTCATCGAGTCCGAGCTTGGGGATCTCGATGAGTGCGTTGGACCGGTCGAGGATGCGCATGACGACGGACTCGCCGTGGACGGTCGGAAGGGTGACGACCCGCAGGTCGATCTGGGTGCCGTCGACGGTCAGCCCGAGACGTCCGTCCTGAGGGAGGCGACGTTCGGAGATGTCGAGCTCGCACATGATCTTGATGCGGGAGACGACGCCGGGGACCATGCGCCCGGGAACCCGCGCGACGTCGTTGAGTACGCCGTCCACCCGCAGCCGGACGCGCATCTCACCCGGCTCGGGTTCGAAGTGGATGTCGGAGGCGCCCTGGCTGACCGCCTGCGAGAGAAGCGAGTTGACGAGCTTGACGATTGGTGTCTCAGTCGCGGCCTCCTGGAGATCATTGAGCTCGAACGGCTCGGCATCGTCCTCCTCGACCACCTCGGAGACTGCGCTGTCCAGGCGCATCATCTGCCCGATGACCGCCAGGATGTCCTCGCGCGTGGCAACCACCGGCTGGATGCTCATGCCGGTCTGGATCTCCACGTCGTCGATCGCGACGACGTTGGCCGGATCCACCATGGCGACGACGAGGGTCCGCTCGTCCTCGCGGCCGATGGGGACGAGCAGGCTGCGCTTGGCCACGTCAGGCGGCAGCAGGTTGACGGCCGCCATGTCGACCTTGTGGGTCGAGAGGTCGACGAACTCCAGGCCCAGGCGCTCAGCGACGGCCCGGCCGCGTTGCTCGGGGGTGATCGTGCCCTGGTCGACGAGCAGTTGCTCGGGGGTGACCCCGGCCTCGCGAGCGCCGCGGATCGCCTCCTCGACCGCCTCCGAGTGAGGCGAAGCCGCGCTCGACGATGATGTCTGTGACGAAGCGCATCGCCCCCCCACGGCGGGGAGCGGGGGTCGGCGGCGGCGTCAGGCCGACGGGAGGAGGCGGCGCCGCCTGCGGAAGCAGGCCGGTCTCGAACTCGCTTTCCGTCGATCCGAAGTCAAACGCCATGGACTCTCTTATCGGCGGCTCGACGCGCGCCCTTAAAGAGAAGCGCCGTCGATCAGACCGGCGGCCGTGTCCAGAACTCAGCGCTCCGAAAATTCAAGGCTCGGGATCGAGGTGCCGATGATGAGCCCGGAACGTTGCACGACGACTCGGAAGGCATGACCGGAGTGTTGGTTCCAACCAGCAAACATCTACACAGGAGTGAAACTAAGATGCTACAGCGTCTTCGTAATCGCGCCCAGGGTCAGGAGGGTTTCACCCTTATCGAACTGCTGGTCGTGATCCTCATCATCGGCATCCTTGCCGCCGTCGCCATCCCGGCTTTCCTCAATCAGAAGGGGAAGGCCAACGACGCCAACGTCAAGACCGATATCAACACGGCTCAGACCGCCCTGGAGACGTTCTACACGGACAACCAGACGTACGTGGGCGCCACGCACGGCGGGCCTCGTCAGCATCGAGCCGACGCTGAGCAACGCCGCGTGCCACGGGCGCCGGCAAGGAGGCCCTGACGCTCGGCTCGCTGAGCAGCCAGCGGCTACGCGATCACCGCGACTGACCCGAACGGCATTACGTTCACCCTGACGAAGGCGTCAGACGGAACGCTGAGCCGCACGTGCACCGTGCCGGCCAACCAGAACCCGGCCGGCTGTAAGGGCCTGCCAGCCAGGTGACCACCGGCACGTCCAGCGGCACCTGGTAGTCCCCGACAGCATCCAGTAAGAGCATCAGATCGCCGGGCGAGACGCAGTGTCTCGTCCGGCGGTCGACCGCTCGCCCTCGCCGCGCCCGCCGTGCCCACTGTGACCGTTCTGCCTCGATGCCCTCCCTCGCCCTCGACATCACCTTCGCCGCCGTCATCGGCCTGTGCCTCGGCTCGTTTCTCAACGTCGTGGCCTACCGCCTGCCGGCCGGGCTGTCACTTGTCACCCCGCCCTCGGCCTGCCCGGGCTGTCACACGGCGATCGCGCCCTATGACAACGTGCCCGTCCTGTCGTGGCTGGTCCTGGGGGGACGGTGTCGCTCCTGCGAGAGCTCCATCTCGCCGCGCTATCCACTGACCGAGGCATTCACCGGTGCGCTGTTCGCCGCCGTCGTCATCGCCGCTCACGGCAGCCGCGGGGTGTGGCTGGACCTGATCTTCGTCGCCGCGCTCGTCGCGATCACCCGCATCGACCTCGAGCACCAGATCATCCCCGACCGCATCGTCGCGCCGCTGGCCGGCGTCGCGATCGCGCTGACCGCGATCCTCGAGCCCCACCAGCTCCTCGAGCGACTGATCGCCGGCGCCGCCGCGGCCGGATTCCTCTTCGCCGTCGTCATGGCCTACCCGCGCGGGATGGGCTTCGGCGACGTCAAGCTCGCCGGGGTGATGGGCCTGGTGCTCGGCCGCGCGGTCGCTCCCGCCCTGATGATCGCCGTGATCACCGCCCTGATCGTCGGCGCCGGGGTGCTGCTCCGGGTCGGCGTGGCCGCCGGGCGCAAGACGAGGATCCCCTTCGGCCCGTTCCTCGCCCTGGGGTCCGTCATCAGTTTGTTCGCCGGTGATGCGCTGGTGCGCGCCTACCTTCATGGAGTGGGGCTGTGAGCGTCCTCTCCAAGCAGATCACCCTGCCCAAGCTGCCCAAGCTGGCCAATCTCCCTTCCGGCAAGCTGAAGATGCCGTCCCGCCGGTCCGCAGCGGTTGTGGGCCTGGAGATCGGCGCGACGCAGGTGATCGCTGCCGAGGCGAGCCTCGTCGCCGGCCGCATCGTCGCCGACCGCGTTGTCGCGCGGCCGCTGCCGCTCGGGCTGATGCGCGACGGCTTGGTGGTCGACACCGACGGCGTGGCCGAGGCGTTGCGCGCGTTCTTCTCCGAGGAGCGGCTGGGCAAGCGAGTGAGGGTCGGGCTGGCCACACCCCGAACCGTGCTGCGCGTCATCGATCTGCCGCCGCTCGGCGATAAGGACATCCGGGCCGCTCTGATGATGGTCGCCCCCGAGCGGATCCCGATGCCGCTTGAGCGCGCCGTCATGGACTACCGCACGGTCGGGATGGTCGACACGCCCGAGGGTCGGCGCCTGCGGGTCATCGTGGTCGTCACCGAGAAGGAGGGCGTCGAGCGGCTGCTGGAAACCCTTCGCAAGGCCGGCCTCAAGCCCGAGGGCATCGACCTCGCCATCTTCGCCGTGATCCGTGCTCTCGGTCGTGTCGATGAAGGACACGGGCCGGTGCTCTACGCACACCTTGGCGACCTGGTGAACATCGCCATCGCCGAGTCCGGCGTCTGCCGGTTCACGCGCCAGGCCCCGCAGGGGCTGGCCATGGTGCTCGAGCGTCTCGCCGAGACGCGCGGCATCCCGAGCGACGAGGCCTATGAGGTACTGCAGAGCGCCCTGCCGAGCAAAGAGACGGAAGGCGCCTCCCTGGAGCGCGACGTTGCCGCCCTGCTCTCCCGCACGGCGAGCGAGCTCGGCTCCGAGCTGCGTGCGGCGGCCGAGTTTTACTCGACGCAGGCCGGCAACGAGGCCGTCACCGCCGGTGTCGTCACCGGTCCGCTGGCTCCGCTGCCCGGGTTCATGGACGCTCTCGCCGAGGCCTCGGGACTCAACCTGACCTTCGGCGAGGTGGCCGCCGCCTCGGCCGACGCGCTGAGCGGCGTCGACCCGCGGTTGGCGCCTGCCGCCATCGGCCTGGCGATCGCGGAGATCGCGTCGTGAACGCCGTCAACCTCATCCCCGGCGATGGGCGCACGCGGCGCCTCTCGGTCTCGACCAGCCCCCAGACGCTTGGCCTGTTCGGAGGGTTGGTGCTCGTTCTTGTCGGCGTCGTCCTCTATGTGACCACCGCCAACACGGTCTCCTCGCGCAAGAGCGAGCTGGCGCAGGTCAGCGCCGGCGTGGCCCAGTGGACGGCCGCCGGAAACAGTTACGCCGGGTTCGTCGCCGGCGCCGCGCAGCGCACTCAGCAGCTCGATCAGGTTCGTCAGCTGGCGACCTCGCGCTTCCCATGGTCTGACCTGCTCGGGCAGATCGGCGGCCTGATGCCGCGCGACGCCGCGCTGAGCACCTTCACGGCGAGTGCCGCGCCGGCGACCTCGGCGTCGAGCACGGCGCCGACGCCCGCCCCGACCTCGACCACCGGCACGACCTCGACCACCGGCACGACCTCGACCGCCGGCACCACCTCGACGACCGGCGCGACCACGGCCCCCGGTGCGGCGGCGACGAGCGCCGCAGACACCGCCCCCGTGCCGACGGTCCAGCTGACCGGCTGTGCGGCCAGTCAGTCGGCCGTCGCCCAGACGCTGACGCAGCTGCACCGCGTCCGCAACGTGACGGACGTCTCGCTGGCGTCATCGACGGAGGCCGCCACGTCCGGCTCCGGCGCGACGAGCTCGGGCACCGAACACAGCGGGTTGCCCCTTCCCGGTGCAGTTCCAGGTCTCGCTGACCTTCGGCTCGGCCGCGTCGAGCTCGGGGACCGGGACGACCGCCACCGGGACAGCCGCCCCCGCCGCCGCGGCGAGCACGCCCGCGACCACCACCTCCACGCCCTCGACGACCACGTCGACCCCCGCGGCCACCGCGTCGGCCACGACCGCCCCTGCCTCCACGACCACCGCCAGCGCCCAATGACCCTCCGCCCCCGTGATCGCATCGCCCTCGGCGTCGTCCTGGTGTTCGCCGTGATCGCCGGCTTCTACCTGCTCGTGCTCAAGCCCGAGCAGCAGGACGCCTCGTCTCTGGTGACCCAGATCTCCGCGCAGCGACAGGCGCTGGCCCAGGCGCAGAGCACCTATGCCACCGGGCGGGCCGCGCAGGCCGCCCTCAAGGCCAGCTCGGCCGAGTGGGCCGCCGTCCGCCGGGCGATCCCCGACTCCTCCGACATCCCGGCGCTCCTGCGCGTCCTCGAACGCAATGCCCAGGCGGTGCACGTCAAGATGACGGCGATCACGCTCGCTGACGCGAGCGGCGCCGGTGCCGGCGCGACGTCCACGCCGGCGCCGAGCACCGGCACGACCACCGCCGGCGCCGCCGGCGCGACCCCGGCGCCCGCAGCGGCCACCCCAGCGGTTGCCACCAGCGTCCCCCTCCAGCTGACCTTCACCGGTGGCTACACGGCCCTCAACAACCTCGTCCGGCGCCTGAACGGGCTCGTCGCGGTCAGCGGCAGGTCCCTGCGCGCCACAGGGCCGCTGCTCAGCATCAGCAACGTGTCGCTCAGCGGATCGCCCGACTTGACGGTTTCTCTCACCGCTGCGATCTACCAGCTGAACGCGGGCTCGACCGCGACCACCGTCTCAACCGGAGGGCAATCATGAACTCGCTTCGCCGCGACCTGATGGAGCGCCGGCTCTGGCCTGTCGTCGCGCTCCTCATCCTGGCCATCGCCGCCGTCCCGTTCGTCCTGCGTCAGACGGCCGGCGCGGTGGTTACGCCGCCGCCACCCCCGCACGCGCGGCCGCCGCGGCGGCCGCGGCCCTGAGCGCCTCCGAGCGGGCCCAGCAGATGCATGCGCTGGAGGTCAGCCTGCCGCGCGATCCGTTCGCCAGCGGCATGCCCAAGCTCAGCACCAAGCCCGCGCTCGCCGAGCGCCGCGAGCTCGACGGGCGCCTCGGCATCCCCCACCGGCAGCGGGTCCCCGACCGCGAGCTCCGGCGCGCCGTCGATGGTCTCGCCGTCGCCGGCGACGTCGTCGGACGGCTCGGGCACGGCGTCCGGTTCCTCCGGGAGCTCCGGCTCGTCTGCAAGGCTCGACAACGGTCACGACGACGACCACGGTGACCACGCCGACGACCACCACCAACCAGTGGGCCACCGTCGCGCGCGATCCCGCCTGGATGATCTACAGCGTCGCCCTGCGCTTCGGCGCGGACGACCAGGCGCCCGTCCGATCCGATGTCGCCCGGCTGACCCCGCTGCCCTCCGTCGCCCAGCCGCGCGCGATGTTCATGGGCGTCCTTGCCGGTGGCCAGCGGGTCGTGTTCGCCCTCGGGGCCGGCGTGCAGCATGCCGGTCAGGGCTACTGCCGGCCCAGCCGCGCCCGGTGCGCCGCGATCGTCCTGGCGCCGGGGCAGACCGAACAGCTGCAGGTGACGAGCGCCGGCGGCGTCGCGCAGACCTTCCAGCTGCGCGTGGTCAGCATCACCGGCCGGGTGACGCACTCCCGCGCCGACGCGCTCGCCGCCTTCAACCGGCATTCGGCCGCCGGGCTGTGCGAGCTCGATCTCGCCGACCCGGTGACCTACAGCCAGACGGACGGGACGCTCGCCGCGGCGGCGGCTCGGCGCCGACTGCAAGAACCAGAAGGGCGCCGTCCCGTTCCCGGGCTCGCTCACGGCACCATGAGCTTCGACCTGCGCGCCGCTCTGCAGTACCTCGCCGACCACGACGGCTCCGATCTGCACGTCAAGGTCGGATCCCCGCCGATGGTCCGCCTCGCCGGCGAGCTGTGCCCTGTCCCGGGCATCGACCGCCTGGACAGCTCGGACACCGAGCAGGCGCTGCACGAGATCCTCACGGACCCGACGCGGGTCAAGGAACTGGCCGCCGACGGCGAGGTCGACTTCGCCTTTGCGGTTCCCGGTCTGGCGCGCTTTCGCGTCAACGCCTTTCGCCAGCGGGGATCGATCTCGATCGTCTGCCGCCGCATCCCCTACGGCGTCACCACCATCGAGCAGCTCGGGCTGCCGGAGGCCGTTCGTGAGGTCGCCGAGGAGCCCCGCGGGATCATCCTGGTCACCGGCACCACCGGCTCGGGCAAGTCGACGACGCTGGCCGCCATGGTCGACCACGTCAACACGACGATGGCGCGCCACATCGTGACCATCGAGGATCCGATCGAGTTCCTGCACTCCGACAAGCGCTCGGTCATCAACCAGCGCGAGGTCGGCGTCGGACACCGGTTCGTTCGGCCGCGCCCTGCGCCGCGTCCTGCGCCAGGATCCCGACATCATCCTCATCGGCGAGATGCGCGACGAGGAGACGGTCCGCACCGCGCTGTCGGCCGCCGAGACCGGCCACCTCGTCCTCTCGACCCTCCACACCGCCGACGCGCCGGAGACGGTCAACCGCGTCATCGACTTCTTTCCGCCCCACCAGCACCGCCAGGTCCGCGCGATGCTGTCGGCGACGCTGCGGGCCGTCATCTCCCAGCGACTCATTCCCGCCGTCGGCGGCGGCCGGGTCGCCGCCCTGGAGGTCCTGCGCACGACCGGTCGCGTCCGCGACGCGATCGCCGAGCCTGATCAGACCGGGCAGTTGGGCCAGATCATCGGCGAGGGCGCCTACTACGGCATGCAGACCTTCGACCAGGCGCTCTTCGCGCACGTCAAGGCCGGCCGCGTGACGCGCGACGACGCGCTCGCCATGGCCTCCAGCACACAGGACTTCAAGCTGCTGCTGGCCGCCGAGGGCCACGTCGGCACCACCATGCAGGATCTCGCCGAGCGCTCGTCGGTCGGCGTGTCCGGCTGATCGTCGACTGCTGACTGACCGCGCCAGCTGTCGGCGGCGCGTGCGCCGCTGAGTCGCGAGCTTCAGGCGGCGCGTTCGGCGCCGTCGGCGGCCGGGAGAGTCTCGAACTCCCGGCGATCGAGCGTCAGGAAGGCCTCGACGACCCGGGGGTCGAAGTGCGCGCCCGACTCGCTGATGATCTCGGCGAGGGCACGATCCTCTTCCCATGCGGCCTTGTAGGGCCGCTCGTGGGTGAGGATGTCCCACACGTCGGCCAGGGCACAGATGCGGCCGGAGATGGGGATCTCGTCGCCGACCAGGCCGGCGAGGTAGCCGTTGCCGTCGAAGCGCTCGTGGTGGGTGCGCGCGATCTCGGCGGCGAGACGGAGGACCGGCGAGCGAGCTGAGGCGAGGATCTGTCCGCCGATCTCGACGTGGCGCATCATGTGCATCCACTCAGCGGGCGTCAGCTTGCCCGGCTTGAGCAGGATTCGCCGTGAGATGCCGACCTTGCCGATGTCGTGCAGCGGCGCGGCGTCGCGGATCATCGCCACGAACGGCTCGGGGAGATCCATCGCCCGGGCGATCATGCGAGGCGCTGATGCCGACCCGCTCGGAGTGCTGGTAGGTGTCGTCGTCGTGGTAGTCGGCGATGGCGGCCAGCACGGACAGGCTCTCGCGCGCGGTGTCCAATTCGCTGGTGCGCTCGCGGATGGCCTCCGTGAGCATCGCGCTGCGATCGTCGAGCTGGTAGCGCATCCGCCGCGTCTCCAGGACGTTGCGGACGCGGAGCAGCAGCTCGGTCTCATCGACGGGCTGTTCGAGGAAATCGTGGATGCCGAGCGCGATCGCCCGGCGGCGGGCGTCGACGCCGGGCCGGGCGGCGAGGCCCAGGACCGGCAGGTACTCGGGTGCGGAGGTCAGCGGCTCGATCGCCTCCAGCGCGCTCTCGGATCCTGCGGCTTCGAGGTCGAGCAGGACGAGGTCCGGCCGCTCGGTGACGCACAGCCGATGGCTGTCTGACACGTCGCCAGTGGACAGGACGTCGTGATGGCCACCGAGCGCCAGGGCGCGGGTCAGGGCGTCTCGGACCCGCGGCTCCGGGATGGACGAGCAGAACCCGCATCGAGCCCGAGTCGATCACGGCGTTGCCTGAAAGAGGGACCACAGCCATCGTTATCGGCAGGCGGTCGGTCACTCTTGACCATTAGCTCGGCTCGCCCGCTCCGAGCTGCACTCATAGGCGCGCGTCAGCCGTCCGCGAGGCCGGTCCAGGCTCAAGGGCCGGCCCCGCAATGCCGACTAGACGGATGGAGATCGCGCTCGCGCCCTGGTCCGCAGGCCGGCCACGCCTCCCCGCCGATTTCGACCATGCCGCTATCACCTTCCTCAGGGTTGCCGCCCGACACCAGCGCAGGCACGGGTCGTCGCCCTCGTCACTCAGAGGCGGGCTTCAGCCTCATCGAGGTGCTGGTCAGTGCCCTGCTGCTGGGGCTCATCGCCGTCGGCGCCGCCACCGGCTTCATCGCCAGCACCCACGCCTCGGCGTTCACCCGGCTGCGGGCCGACGCGCAGACGCTCGCCCAGCAGGACGAGAACCGCTTGCGAGGCCTCAACGTCGACGAGCTCTCCAACCTGAACCAGACCCTGCCCGTGGTCACGCTCGACGGCGCCGCGTTCACGGTCCAGGAGTCGACCTCGTTCGTCACTGACGCCTCGGGCGCTCCCTCGTGCACCAATCCCTCCGCTGACTACATCAAGACGACCTCCACCGTCACCTGGTCCAGGATGGGCACCGCCGCGCCGGTGAGCGCCAGCAGCATCCTCACCCCGACGGTCGGCACCGTCGACCCCACGCACGGCACCCTCGCGGCGTCCGTGATCAACGCCGCCGGCGCCGGCATCGCCGGCATGTCGATCAGCATCTCCGGCCCGGATTCGGCGACCGCCCAGACCTCCGCCACGGGCTGCGCCCTGTTCGGCGACCTTCCGCCGGGTAACTACACAGTGACCGCGACCCCGCCGGGCGGCTCCTACGTCGACGCTCAAAGCGGCCAGCCGGTCTCCGTCACGGCTCCGGACACGGATCCGGAGGTGGTCACCGCCGGATCGACGGACCCCTCGCCCACCCAGTTCCAGCTGGACGCGGGCGGCTCAGTCGTCTTCTCGTTCACGACTGCCTTCCCGACGACGCTGGGTGTCAACCCGAGTCCCGCGCCGACGGCGACCGCGCCCGCCGTCGTGCTGTTCAACACGAACATGACGAGCCCCAGCTACCGCCTGTGCTCGGCTGCCGACGCCACTTGCCCCGCGGTGGGAGCGGGCGACACGAGCTTTCCCGCGGCCGCCTGGAACGGCTCGTTGGGAAGGATCACGGCGACACCACTCTTCCCCTACACGTACGCCGCTTACGCGGGGGTGTGCACCAGCGACGAGCCCACGCTGTTCGGGGGAACCGACGGGTCGGCCAACGTCACCACGGGGACGAGCACGCTGACCCTGCCGGCGATGGTCGTCCGGCTGTACAGCGGGACGACCACCACCCCCGGATCGGAGATCGCGCTGACGTCCCCCAGTCATCTCGTCATCAAGGACACCGGCTGCGGCATGCGCTACATGGGCTACACCACCACACCACCGCTGGTGTCGACCAATCAGGCGGTCCTACCGCTCAAAACCGCCTATGGCACGGGCGTCAACGACACCGGGCTCCTCAAGTTCCCGGGAATGCCCTACGGGAACTACACCGTCTGCTACGACACCGGGGCCGGCAAGACCTATCAGGCCTCCGCGGTGCAGAACAAGGGCACCGGCGAGATCATCAAGCTCTACAAGGGCTCGGCCGTGACGGCGAGCGCGTGCTGATGACCCGGCTGGCGGACCATCCGTTCGGCTCCCAGCAGGGGTTCACCCTGGTCGAGCTGCTGGTGGCGATGGCGGCCGGCCTCATCGTCCTCTTCGGAGTCTCGAGCGTCATCATCGGGTCACTGCACGCCACCTCGCGCATCACCGACCGGGTCACCGCCGTCCAGCAGGGCCGCACGGCGATGGAGCAGCTCATCCAGGAGCTCGGCTCCGGGTGCCTGGCCAACGACGTCTCGCCCGTCCAGGCGACCACTGCCGCGGGCATCTCGCCCGCCGTCAGCAGCGACGGGAGCCACCTGGTGTTCGTCTCCGGGTTGGGCGACAGCGCCGTGGGGACCCCCACGGAGCACGTCATCTCGATCCAGAACGGCGCGTTGATCGATGCCTCCTATACGAACACGGGTGGGTCGCCGCCGGCGCTCAACACGCCGGCCACCTGGACGTTTGCCGCCACCCCCGCGCGCCGCTCGCGGATGCTCGACCACGTCGCTCAGATCGACTCCACCACGCCCATCTTCCAGTACGACAGCTATTCCAACGCGAGCAACCCGACGGCCAACTCGCTCGTCGGCGCCCAGCCGCTGACGGTGCCGCTCACCACGACGACGGCGCCCACGGTCGCCCAGGTCGACATCGCCTGGCAGGTGGCCCCCAGCGATGGCCTGACCGACGCCACGCGGGTGACGGCCATGCGTGACTCCCAGACCTTCCGCCTGACAACCGCCGACCCCACAGATCCGAACCGTCCATGCAACTGATCTCACAGCTCTGCCGGGGCGATCGCCGCGGCGCTCAGGAGGGATTTACGATGATCGTGACCCTGGCGGCGCTCGTCATCGTCATGGGACTGACCGCGGCCGCCTTCGCGGCGGTGCGGGGCGATCTTCCGCTGACCAGCAACGACTCGTCGCAGAAGCAGGCGTATGCGGCGGCGCAGGCGGGCATCCAGAACTACCTCTTCAACCTCGATCAGGACAGCGAGTACTGGACCCAATGTGTTCCCACGGGGTCCACGTGGATCAACAACGCCGGCGCGTCGCCGTTGAACGCCAAGGCGGTCGCCGGCTCCACGACGGAGCGCTACGCGGTCGAGCTGCTCCCTGCCGCCGGCCAGACGACCTACACCCAGTGCAGCAAGACGAACCCGGTCGCCTCCATGATCCAGGCAACCGGAAACGGGGCGGGCACGATCCGCATCCGCTCCACCGGCTATTCCGGCGGCGTCGACCGGACGATCGTGGCCAACCTCCGCGAGCAGAGCTTCCTCGACTACGAGTGGTTCACCAACTACGAGACCTCCGATCCCATCCTCCAGGTCGCCGAGAGCTTCCAGGGCAATACCACGGATACGAGCATCGAGCCGCCGGATCTGTGCGCGCTGAACCCATCGACCGGCTGCGGCAGCAACTACACGGCGGCGTTGACCGGGGCGGCGGCGCAGTGTGCCCAGTACCGGTATCCGTCGCCCAGCGGCAGCACCAGCGCCACGGGTTACAACCGGTACGTCAACAACGCCGCCGGCTACGGCGCGGGGCTCTTCTACTCGGACAACTTCAACAGCCGGCGCAGCAACTACGACTGCGACGCGATCAGCTTCATCTCCCAGGATTCGATCAACGGCCCCTTCCACACCAACGATCAGCCCCAGCTCTGCGGCACCCCCACGTTCGGGCGCACCAGCGCGGACAACATCGAGTTCGGATATTCGCCCGGCTACGTCCAGAGCTGCAGCGGCACCCCGACGATCAGGCGGCACGGTGCAGGGAGCGATCAGCATCCTGCAGCCTCCGCCGTCCAACGCGTCGCTGAAGACCATCACCGCGTCGTCGTACACCTTCACCGGGACGACGTGCATCACGCTGGCGGCGAGCTCGATCTCCGTCGCCGTGCTGAACGCCAGCCACCCCTCCTGCCTCGGAACCGGACTGACGTGGAACTCGTACCCGTATCCCGCCAACGGCGTCATCTACGTGCAGAACGGGACCTGCGCGTTGTCCTATGACGTGGAGAATCCAAGCTACACGGGCAACACCGGCTGCGGGACCGTGTACGTCCAGGGGATCGACGGCCCTCCGCTGACGATCGCGGCCGAGAACGACATCGTGATCGACGGCAACCTCACCTACAACAACAGCGCAACGTCGTTGCTGGGGCTGATCGCCAACAACTTCGTCCGCGTGTATCACCCGATCGGGTCACAGCCGCTGACGAACAACACGAGCGCGTGCTCGGACACCAGCACCAATGCCGGCGGAGCGATCACCAACCTGACGATCAACGCGATGCTGCTGTCGCTGCAGCATTCCTTCGTCGTCGATCAGTACAACTGCGGCAACCCGCTCGGGAACCTGACCATCAACGGCGGCATCGCCCAGAACTTCCGCGGACCCGTCGGCACCAACAACGGCGGCAGCATCGCCAGCGGCTACGCGAAGAACTACACCTACGACGACCGCCTGCGCTACGAGGAGCCGCCGCACTTCATCGACCCCATCCAGGGCTCGTGGCGCATCGAGCGCCAGACGGAGTGCAATCAGTCGAGCAGCTGTTAGAAGTCGCTGCGGCGATCAACCGGCGGCCAGCGCCCGCAGCCGCGGGGCCAGGCGCCCATGGCGCCGGCCGGTGTCGGGCGTGCGGGCCGCCCGCGCGACCACGTCGCGGGTCCCGACGATGACCGTCGCCAGTCGGGCCCGGGTGACCGCGGTGTAGAGCATCTCGCGCCGCAAGAAGAAGGCGCCGGCGGCCGCATGGGCGACGATCACGGCGATCGGCAGCTCGATCCCCTGGCCGCGGTGCACGGAGCAGGCATAGGCGAGGCGCAGCTGGTCGGCGTCCTCGGGGGCGAGCCGGAAGACGGCGTCCTCGGCGCCCAGCAGGAGGGCGGCGTCGTCGTCCTCGGAGGCGGTGACCTCGTCCAGGAGCCGCAGGACGGTGCCGTTCATGAGCCCCAGCTCGTGGAGGTTGCGCCCGGTCATCATCAGCTTGTCGCCGATCCGCAGGCGCCCGCCGCGGACCGGCTGGCCGTCGGGGTTCAGGGCCGCCCGCAGCGCCTGGTTCAGCGCGTCGATCCCCAGCTCGCCGCGGTAGACGGGGGCGAAGACCTGGATGTCGCGGACGGGGTCGACCCCGTAGTGGGCCGGCAGGCGCTCGGCGATCAGCGAGACGATCTCCTCCAGCGCCTCCCGCGGCGAGCGGCGCTCGATGAGGAAGAGATCGCGCCGCATCCCCTCGCCGGCGGAGAACTCCGGTAGCGCGCCCCGGCGGATGGCGTGGGCGCCCTGGACGATCATCGAGCCGGCCGCCTGGCGGAAGATGTGGGTCAGGCGGGTGGTGGGCACGAGCTCTGAGGCGACGAGCTCGGCGAACGGCTTGCCGGCGCCGACGGGCGCGAGCTGATCGGCGTCGCCCACCAGCACGACATGGGTGCGCTCGTCGACGGCTCGCAGGAGGGTGACCAGCAGCTCGAGGTTGGCCATCGAGGTCTCGTCGACGATCAGCAGGTCACCGGACAGCGGATCCTGTTCGTCCTTGGTCGGCCCCTCGCCGGGGATCCAGCCCAGCGCGGAGTGGACGGTCTTGGCGCGGACCCCGCTCGCCTCGGTCATCCGCACCGCGGCACGGCCGGTGGGGGCCACGAGCAGCACCCGGGCGCCGCCCTGCTCGGCCCGCATGGCGATCGTCTTGATCGATGCGGTCTTGCCCGTGCCAGGGCCGCCGGTGATGACGGACAGGCGCTGGGCGAACGCGGCGCGCAGCGCTCCCAGCTGCTCCTCGGTGAGCTCGCCGCCGTCGGTGACCGTGATCGCGGCGAGGCGCTCGGCGGGCTCGCCGCGGACCAGGTCGTCGACCCGGGTGGCCAGCTCCGCCTCGAGCTCCGCGGTGGCCGTCCGGTAGACCCATTCCTCCTCGAGGACGACGTGGCGATCGTCGATCAGGCCGTCGAGGACGCCCTCGCCGGGCTCGGCTCCCAGCAGCTCCCGGGCGCCGGCGAGCAGGTCTGTCACCGGGGTGCAGCTCGAGCCGCTGCGCTCGGCCTCGGCGAGGACGTGCATGATCGCCGCCCGTTCGCGCTGGCTCGGATCGGCGCCGCCCGTCTCGGCGCTCTGAGCCCGGGCGATCCGGTCGGCGATGTGAAAGCCGACGCCGAACACGCTGGTCAGGCAGAACGGGTCGCGGGCCACCAGGTCGTGCGCGCCCGATCCGTAGTGCTCGTGGATGCGGGCCGCCAGGTAGGCGAGGCCGTGCGGGGCGAGCAGGAGATGCAGCCGCCGGGTGACCCGCAGCTCCTGCCAGGAGGCGGCGGCCTGGAGGGCCCGTGCCTGGCGCAGTCCGACGGCCGCAAAGGCAGCGGCCGGATCGCGGTCGATCTCGTCGAGCACGGTCGCCGCGCCGAAGCGGCTCATCAGCTCGCGCCGCGCGGCGCACCCCGACGTGCTTGATCGCGCCGCAGGTAGGCGATCACCGCCTCGGGATCGTCGGGCGCCAGCGGCCGGGCCTCTGAGACCTTGACCTGGGAGCCATAGCGGCTGTCGGTCACCCAGCTGCCGACGACGTGGGCGCGCTCACCCTCCTCGAGATGCACGAGCGGGCCGACGAGCGCCACCGGCTGGCCGTCCACCGCGGCGGCGTCGAGCACCGCCCAGCCGGTCTGCTCGTTGGCGTAGCGGACGTGGCGAATGGTGACCGGCGCGTCGAAGGTGCTCATCTCTCTGTGAAGGTAGAGCCGCCGGGGGGCGCGATGTTCACCCCCCTCCCGGCGAGAGATATCAGGGCAGCGGCTGCCCCGGGGCGACGATGTAGACCCGCTGGCCGGTGGCGAAGTTGCCCTGGTCAGACGGGTTGGCGGGGGGGGGCGGAACACGTCGATGTGGCGGCCGATGATCGCCCCGCCGGTGTCGTCGGCCTCAAACCAGCCGCCGTTCACCGAGGCATAGGCGGGGATGTAGATGTGGCTGCCCTCGGGGATCGTGCGCGGATCGACGGCCACGCTGCGCAGGTAGGACAGTGGCCGTGACGGCCCTGGAGCGAAGGAGATGCCCGGCCGGTGGCGGGACATAGCGAATCCCGACCCCGTCTGACCAGGCGCCGCTGCTCAAGGGGAAGGTGAGGCCACCCGAGCGCGTTGCGCCAGAAGCCGCCGGTGCGCCAGTAGGGCGCGTTGGCGCCGACGCCGAACTTCGCGCCCTGCAGTGCCCGAGGCGGTCAGCCAGCCGCCGGAGCCGAGGCCGGCGATGTGGTACGGCTTGCCGTCCAGTCCGATCCCGTCACCCTCCATCGACAATCCGCGGGCCGAGTACAGCCAGTCGATCCGGTGCGGGCCGCTCAGGCCGGGCGCGCTCACCGGCCGTCCCGTGAACCAAGACTCCAGGGCCGGGTAGTACTCAGTCAGCTCGAAGCCGCCCAGCCATCGGCCGTCGCCACCGGCCGCCGGAGGCGCAGGGGCCTTGATGGTGTTCAGGGAGTAGCTGATCGTCACGTGCCGGCTCGGTGCCCGGACGGCGGGGAGCGTGCCGATGCGCGTCAGCCGGCGGTTGATGCCGGCGCTGGCGGCGCCAGGTAGCGGGCCGGGTCGCGCTCGATCGCCCGCTGGCGCGCGGCCGCGGCCGGCCCGCGCCAGGTGATGGCCAGCCGAGCCCGGCGGGTCGCGGAGCCCAGCCGCGCGGCGGTGAACTGCAGCGTGTTGGCTCCGGGGCGAGCCGCGCTCGCACGGCGAAGCGGCCGTCTGACCGAGGATTGAGCGCCACCCGGCCCCCGTCGGGCGTCTGCATGTAGACGGTCGCGCTGGCGGGGGAGACGACGCCGCGCACGGTTGGCGTGGCCGCCGTCGTGGCGTAGCTGACGGTGGGAGCGCTCGAGAGGCCGACGAGCGGCAGCTGGAGGCGCAGCCGGACCACCGGCGGCGGCGACGGAGCGCGCCCCGCGGCTCGCGCGGGCGCCGCGGCAGGCGCCGTGATCACCGTGCCGGCGGGCGCCGCCGGCCGCGGCGGTGCCGGGGCATGTCCGCCGCAGCCCGATATCAGGCCGGCCACGGCGGCGAAGGCGATCACGATCTGATGGCGAGGCCTCATTCCCGGCGCCAAGCGTAAAGACGGGCGTCCCGGCGCGGGGAGGTCAGCCGGCAGCGGAGGTCAACCGCGGCGCTCGGCCTGCTGCACGGCGGCCCGCAGGCCCTCGGAGCCGACGAGCCCCTCGAAGCGCCCGACGAGCGGGCGCACCGCGGCGACGCCCAGACGGCCCTGCACCCCGAAGGCCTGGACGCGCGCCTCCGAGCACACCACGGAGCCTCCGTCGCCGTCGGGCACCACCCAGTTGGCGACCACCACCCGCGCCGTGCCGCGCCGCGTCCAGGCCCGGAACTGGTCGGGGTCGGTCAGGCGCGGGTAGTCGCGCCGCAGGGTCCAGATCGAGCCGACCAGGCCGGAGACGAGCGACCGCGCGTCCTGCTCGAGGATCATGAACGGCTGCTCGCGAAACAGGGCGTCGAAGCGGACATCGCGAGCGAGGCCGGGAATCCGCCAGCGCACGAGGCGCCCCAGGACGACCGGTGTCGGTGAGCCGGATCTCCGTGGCCGCGGCCCACAGGTCGTCCGGTGCCGCGCGGCTGGGGCGCCGATGAGCGACCCGCAACGCGGGGTCGGGCAGCCAGCCGTCGAGGTCAGGTCCGGTCATCGTGGCGCTGCGGTCGCGATCATTCACTGTCTCTCACGTGATCTCTCATCTGCTCGCTCCCGTCAACCGGGACGCCGCGGCGTCCCTGAAGCTTCCCCGTTCGCTGCCCGGTGTGCGGGGGGTGGCCCTCACTTTCGATGACGGCCCGCACCCCGAGGGGACCCCGGCGGTGCTGGAGGTGCTCGCGGGCGCGGGCGCGCGGGCCACCTTCTTCGTCATCGGCGAGCAGGTCCGCCGCCGCCCGCACCTGCTTGCGCGGATGGTCAGCGAGGGCCATGCCGTGGCGCTGCACGGCGACCGCCACCGTCTGCAGCTCCGCGTCGGGGCGGCCGGCGTGAGCGAGGACCTCGCTCGGGGGGCCGCCGCGATCGAGGATGCGATCGGCATCCCGCCGCGCCTCCATCGCCCGCCCTACGGGATCTACAGTCCGGCCGGCCTGCGGGCGGCCCGGCAGGCGGGCCTGGCTCCCCTGCTGTGGTCACGCTGGGGCAAGGATTGGCGCCGGCTCGCCACCCCGGCGCGGATTGCCGCCCGGGCCACGCACGGTCTCCTCCCCGGAGACGTGATCCTGCTGCACGATGCGGACTTCTACAGCGCGCGGGACTCGCACCAGCGCACGGCCGCCGCGCTGGCCCTGATCACCGGCGAGCTTGAGCGGCGCAAACTCGGTACCGTCCTCCCTGTCTGACAGGCTTGCCAGCGCGCACACTGGCTGCCAGGATGACCCTGGTGTGCGATCGCCGACGCCGGCCGGTGTCGGCGGACATGGCCTGTCGCGCGCACAAAGGGCGCACCCCATACATGACTTCAGCTTCCGCTTCCGCTTCCCAAAAGAGCGTTCCGGACTTCACGCGGTTTGCGATCGGGTTCGATCACCGCGACCGAGAACGGTTTCATGCCCTCGTCGACGAGGTCCTGGACTCCAACCGCTGGTCGGAGGCCGACATGGTCGTGCGCTTCGAGTCGGCGTGGGAGACCTACCACGGCGCGCCCTCGGTGGCGACCTCGAGCTGGGCGGGGGGCGCGCTGGCGGCGCTGCACTTCGCCGGGGTGCAGGGCGAGACCGTGCTGTGTCCGTCCAACACCTTCATGGCGACGCCGCTGGCGGCCATCCGCGCGGGCGCCGAGGTCCAGTTCGTGGACTGCAACCGCGAGGACCTGTGCATGTCCTTTGCCGACTTCGAGCGCGCCGCCGAGCAGCACCGGCCGCGGGCGGCCTTCCTCGTCCACATCGGCGGCCACATCGCCTTTGATACTGAGGAGATCGCCCGCTACTGCGCGGAGAACGACATCTTCCTCGTCGAGGACTGCGCTCACGCCCACGGCGCCGACTGGCACGGCCGGCGGGCCGGCACCTGGGGCGATGCCGGCGTCTACTCGCTGTATGCCACCAAGACGATCTCGACCGGGGAGGGCGGCGTGCTCGTCTCGCGCCGCCCCGAGGTCATCGCCCACGCCCGCGACTTCCGCAACTACGGCAAGCCGAGCTACGAGGTGGCGGGCCTGAACTTCCGCATGAGCGAATTCACCGCCGCCCTCGGCGTGGTGCAGATCGAACGCCTGCCGGAGATCGTCGCCTGGAAGAACGACACCGCGCGCGCCCACCTCGACGGCGATCACCCCAGCCGCCTGCAGCTGCCGGAGGGCATGACCTCGGGCCTGTACAAGTACATCGTCTTCGACTGGCTGGAGCGCTCGACCGGCCGCGTCTACGACGAGCCGTGTCACCGGATCATGGGCCACGACGTCGATCTGCCCAACTCCGACTGGGTCGCGCGAAACCATTCGTGCGTTCCGCTGTACTACAGACCGGAGCATTGAACAAGTGAGAGTCCTCGTCACAGGCGGCTCCGGGTTCATCGGTTCGCACGTCGTCGACAAGCTGCGAGCGCGGGGCCACGAGCCGGTCATCTACGACCTGCGCCCGTCGCCGTGGCACGAGCGCGGCTCTGTCGACACCGTGCTGGGGTCCATCACCGACCGCGAGGCCCTCGAACGGGCGCTGCACAGCTGCGACGCCGTCGCTCACCTGGCCGCCGTGGCCGACGTCAACGACGTCCACGCCTCGCCCGAGGATGCCGAGCGCGTCAACGCCCGGGGCACGGTGGCGGTGCTCGAGGCCGCGCGCCGGGCCGGCGTCAAGCGGATCGTCTACGCCTCCACGATCTGGGTCTACTCAGACACGGAGTCAGACGTGGTCGACGAGGACACGCTGCTGCCGCCGCCCAGCCACCTGTACACGTCGACCAAGCTGGCCGGCGAGCTGTACTGCAAGAGCTATCAGGAGCTGTACGGGATCGACTACACGATCCTGCGCTTCGGGATCCCCTACGGTCCCCGTGCGCGTGAGGCGGCGGTCATCCCGGCGTTCGTCAACAAGGCGTTCAAGGGCGAGCCGCTGACCCTGTCGGGCGACGGGATGCAGTCCCGCCGCTTCGTCTACGTCGAGGATCTCGCCGACGGCGTCGCCCTGGGGATCAGCGAGGTGGCCGCCAACCGCGTCTACAACCTGGTCTCCGACGAGAACGTCACCATCAAGCAGATCGCCGAGCTCGTCCAGGAGATCGTCGGCAACACCGAGATCGTCTACATGCCGGCTCGTCCGGGCGACCTGGGCACCAAGATCGTCTCCGGCGAGCGGGCACGCGCCGAGCTGGGCTGGACCGCCGCGACGCCCTTCGCCGACGGAGTGCGGCGCTACGTGCAGTGGCGCCGCGAGCAGGCGAGCCGCAAGCAGGCCGACGAGGCTGCCGCGGTCATCCCGGCCGGCGAGCCCGACCAGGAGGCCAAGCCCCGCAAGGTGCTGATCATCTCCGCCGACATCGGCGAGGGCCACGACCTGCCCGCCCGCGCGGTGGCGCGCGAGTTCCACGACGAGGAGCCCGACGCCCAGGTGTCGATCGTCAACGGACTGCCGGCCATGGGACCGTTCCTGACCAAGCTCCTGCGCGAGAACTCGGCCTTCATGTTCACCTTCGTGCCGTGGCTGTTCGACCTGCAGTACCGCCTGTTCATGAACGTCGGGCCGACGCGCTGGCTGACCCGGAAGCTGCTCGTGCTCTTCGGTCGCCGGGGCCTGACCCGGCTGATCAAGGCCCACGATCCCGACGTCATCGTCTCCACCTACCCGGGCGTCACCGCCCTGCTGGGCGAGATGCGCCGCAGCGGCCGCCTGCAGATCCCCTGCTACTCGTCGATCACGGATCTCGCCGGCCTGCAGTTCTGGGCTCACCCGGGGATCGATCGCCACTTCATCACCCATCCCGAGTCGGCCGCCGAGGTCGAGGCGATCGCCGGCCCGGGCAGCGTGCGCTGGGCCAAGCCGCCCACTTCACCCGCCTTCCTCGCCGCCCGGTCGACGTCCGAGGCCCGTAAGGCTCTCGGCCTGCCCGCCAGCGGCCGGGTGATCGCCATCTCGGGAGGCGGCTGGGGCGTCGGCGACCTGGCGGGGGCCACCGCCGAGGCGCTGCGCTTCGAGGATGCCACCGTGCTGTGCCTGTGCGGGCGCAACGACACCCTGCGCGCCAAGGTGATGGCCCGCTTTGGCGACGAACCGCGGCTGCGGGTGATGGGCTTCACGGACCGGATGGGCGACGTGCTGGCGGCCGCCGACGTCCTCGTGCACTCGAGCGCCGGCCTGACCGTGCTCGAAGCGATCATCCGCGGCTGCCCGGTCATCTCCTACGGCTTCGGCTACGGCCATGTCCGCGTCTCCAACGCGGCGCTGGAGCGCTTCGGCCTGGCGCAGGTGGCCCGCAACCGCTCCGACCTGCAGCCGATGATCGAGCACGCCCTCGAGCACCGTCCCGAGCCCGACGGATCGTTCGCCCGCCAGCCGCCCACCGCTTCGCTGATCATGTCCGACGAGCGGCGCGTGCGCCCCATCCCGGCGTGGCGGCTGCGGACCGCCCGGGCCGCGACGACCGTCGTCGCCGCGGCGGCCGTGGCCGTGTGGGCGCTGAGCACCGGCACCTCGTACTCGCTCGTCTCGCACTTCGCCCACATCCGCGCCACGACCACGATCGCCACGGACCGTCCCGAGGTGGGCGTGATCATCGATGCGCCGCGACGCCAGATCCAGACGCTCGCCTCGGCGCTGGACGGCTACGGGATCCATGCCTCCTTCGCGGTCAACAACCCCGGCTCCCGGCAGGTCTCGGGCATCGCCGGCTTTGACGACCAGGCGCTGCCGCGGCTGCCCAAGGAGGGGCTGGTGCGCTGGCTGAACACGCGTGGCCAGCTGCACCGGATGGTCGGGACCACCGGGCGCGGGCACCACTTCCTGTATGCCACCAGCGGGCCGAGCATCGGCCAGTGGCTGTTCGCGCACCACGCGGGCGGGCGTCTGGTGGCCGGTGCGGTGCGCCTTCATGACGCCGATGACAGGATCGGTGATCTGCGGCCCGGCGAGGTCATCGAGGTCAGCGTCAACAGCGACCAGCAGCTGCGCCAGGTGGTGGGCAAGCTCGTCTCCGGGCTGCGCGAGGGACATCTCGCCGCGGTGCCCGTCGGGCAGCTGATGCGCGACGCCGGCAGGCCCGCGTGAGTGCAACACCCGGCGCCGGCACCGCCGGCGGCCTGAGCGCCGCGCGCGTCGGCACCGCCGGCAGCGCGCGCATCGGCCGCCCGCCGGCGTGACCCCGCGGCCCGTCGTGGCCGACGAGCTCACGACACCGGTCATCGACCTCGACGACGTCGAGCGGGCAGCCCGCCGCCTGGAGGGCGTCGCGCACCGCACCCCGGTGCTCGGCTCGCGCACGCTGGACGCCCGCACCGGCGCGACGGTGGCGCTCAAGGCGGAGACCTTCCAGCGCGGCGGGGCCTTCAAGTTCCGCGGCGCCTACAACGCGGTCTCCTCGCTGACGGCGGCCGAGCGCGAACGCGGGGTGTGCGCCGTCTCCTCGGGCAATCACGCCGCCGCCGTCACCCTGGCGGCCGGGTTGTGCGATACCCGCGCCACCATCCTCATGCCCGGCGACGCCCCAGCGCTCAAACGCGCCGCCACGGAGGGCTACGGCGCCGAGATCATCACCTTCGATCGCTACCGCGACGACCGTGAGGCCCTCGTGAAGGCGCTGGCGGCCGAGCGCGGGCTGGCGCTCGTCCACCCCTACGACAACCCTCTGGTGATGGCCGGACAGGGAACGGTCGCCCTCGAGCTGCTCGCCGACGTCACCCCGCTCGACGTGCTGCTGGTGCCCGTCGGCGGCGGCGGTCTCATCTCGGGATGCGCCACCGTGGTCAAGGCGCTCTCCCCCGGCACGCAGGTCATCGGCGTCGAGCCGCTCGCCTCCGATGACCTCGTCCGCTCGCTGGGCAGCGGTCGCCGGGAGCGGGTGACCGTCACGCCCACCATCGCCGACGGCCAGCAGACGCCGGTCCCCGGTGAGCTCACCTGGCCGGTCATGCGCGCCCGCGTCGACGCCGCCGTGACCGTCACTGACGAGCAGATCCTCGAGGCGATGCGGTTCTGCTTCGAGCGCTGCAAGCTCGTCGTCGAGCCCAGTGGCGCATCCGCCCTGGCGGCGTTGCTCGGCGGGACGATCGACTGCCGCGGCCGGCGGGTCGGGGTGATCCTCTCCGGCGGCAACGTCGGCGCCGCCGGCTTCGCGGGGTTCTTCGCGGCGGGCTGACGGCCAGCTCAGCGCACGAAGGAGCCGGGGTCCTCGTAGATCGTCTGCTCGTAGCCCGCGAGCGTCGTCGGGGCGAAGACCTCGGCGAGCTGGAGCTCGTCATCCTCGTGGGCGAAGGCGAGCCCCACCTCGGGGCGCACTTCGAGGATCGCCCGCTTTCCCCTCCGCGAGCGCAGCGACGGACCGGGCCCCACCCGGCTCAGCCACCGCTCAGCAGGGACGCCCGTCAGCACCGCCCGCGGAACGTAGACGAGCTCCAGCTCGTCGCCTGAGAAGTAGAAGTGAGCCGGCGAGCGGCGGGGGGAGTGCAGGCGATCGACGCCGCGCAGCGAGCCGTAGCCGACGTCGACGTCGACGGTCGCGTCGCGCTCGGCCTCCAACGCGGGGCGCGAGGTGTCCCGGAGCGCCAGGATCTCGTCGATCGTGGGGGCGTCGCTCATCATCAGGCGATGCGCGACAGTGCCGCCGCTCGACGCCCACGCGCGGCGCCCGGCCGCCGGGTCCTCGGCGCCGGGGAGTCGCGTTCCGGTCCACGCACACCCTCCACGGAAGCGCATCATCCCACACCCGGGAACCGCGTTGGCACCCTCCGGAGGCACCCTCCGGAACATGCTAGGTTGGCGCCATGTCGGCGATCGGCGTCTCAGCTCCCCGGCGGGACTCGGAGACCAAGGTCCGCGGCCGCACGCGCTACGCGGCCGACACGGAGATCGCCGGCCTCCTGCACGCCCGCCTGGTCCTCTCCCACGAGGCTCACGCCCGCGTCATCGCGATCGACACCGCCGAGGCCCTGGCCGTTGGCGGGGTGGTCGCCGTGCTGACCGCCGCCGACCTCCCGATCGCCGCCACCGGCAAGGGACGCCTGTACCAGCCGCTGGCCGGCCAGGAGGTCGTCTACGCCGGACAGCCGCTGGCGATCGTCGTCGCCGAGACCGAGGCGATCGCCGAGGATGCCGCCAGCCTGGTCGTCGCCGAGCTCGAGCCGCTCGAGCCCGTCCTCGAGCTCGAGTCCGCCGCCGCTCCCGGCGCCCCGCGGGCCCGCCTGATCACCGCCGAGGTCGCCGAGGGCTCGGACATCGGCGACGCTCACGCCGCGGTGGATGCGGCGGGCCTGGAGGCCGAGGAGCTCTCGGACAACGTGCTTGCCACCGCCCGGCTGACCCACGGCGACATCGAGGCCGCCCTGGCCGCCAGCGACGTGACCCTGCGCGCCCGCTTCACCACGCCCTGGGTCTATCAGGGCTATCTCGAGCCGCAGAGCGCCGTCGCCTGGCTGGACTCCGAGGGCGAGCTGAACATCCGGACCTCGACCCAGGCTCCGTTTGCCACCCGCGACGCGCTCGCCAAGCTGTTCGGGCTTGCAGCGGATCGCATCCGCGTCCGCACCGCGCCGCTGGGCGGTGCCTTCGGCGCCAAGATGATGATCATCGAGCCGCTCGTCTGCTCGGCCGTGCTGGCGCTGCGCCGGCCGGTCAGCCTCGCGCTCACCCGCAGTGAGGACATCGCCGCCACCAACCCCGCCGGTGCCGAGGTGATGACCCTCGAGATCGGGGCCACCGCCGACGGCACGCTGACCGGCATCCGCGCCCGGGTCCACGTCGATCGTGGCGCGACGGACGACTTCGGGGTCGAGGCGATCGCCGCCATGCTCGCCGCCGGGCCCTACAACTGGCGGGCGCACGAGCTGACGGCTCTCGGCGTTGCCACCAACCGGGTGACCTTCGGCGCCTACCGCGCGCCGACCGCGCCGCCGGCCGCCTTCGCCGTGGAATCGCTGCTCGACGAACTGGCGGGCGAACTCGGGATGGACCCGCTCGAACTGCGGTTGCGCAACGTCGCCGGCGAGGGAGACCGTTCTCCCTCCGGCCAGGACTTCCCGGTGTTCGGAGCGCGGGCCTGCCTGGAGCAGATCGCTGCAGCACCCGCTGTGGCTCTCCCGCGACCGGCTTCCCGAGCACGAGGGCGTCGGCGCGTCGATCGGCTGGTGGCCCGGCGGCTACGAGCCCGCCGCCGCCGTCTGCCGGCTGGATGCCGACGGCCGCCTGACGGTCATCACCGGCGCTGCCGACATGACCGGCGTGGAGACGATCTTCGCCTCGATCGCCGCCGAGGCGTTTGGGGTCGATGCCGCCCGGGTGCGGGTGGTCAACGCCGACACCTCGACCGCCCCCTACGCCGGCACCAGCGGCGGCAGCAAGATCACCTACACCGTCGGCCGGGCGGTGGAGCGGGCGGCCATCGAGGCCCGCGAGCGCCTCTTCGAGGTCGCCGCTGACGAGCTCGAGATCGCTCCCGAGGATCTCGAGATCGCCGACGGCGCCGTCCAGCCCCGCGGCGTGCCGGCCAAGGCGATCGCCATCGACGAGCTCGCGCCGAAGATCCTCAGCTTCGGCAGCCGCCACATGCCCGTCGAGGGCCACGGCCGCTCGGCGCAGACGAGCGCTCCCCAGGCGGCGGCCCATCTCTCCCACGTGCGCGTCGATCCCGACACCGGCAAGGTGACGGTGCTGCGCCACGTGATCGCCCAGGATGTCGGCCGCGCCCTGAATCCCGCGCTCGTCGAGGGGCAGATGCGGGGAGGCGCGACCCAGGGCCTGGGGTGGGCCTTGCTCGAGCGCCTGGATCACGACGACCAGGGGCAGCTGACCACCGGGACGTTCGTCGACTACGCGATGCCGACCGCCGAGACCACCCCCTGGATCGACACGGAGATCGTCGAGGTGCCGGCCCCCGAGGGCCCCTACGGCGCCAAGGGTGTGGGCGAGGCGCCGGTGGTCGGGGTGCCCGGGGCGGTCGCCAACGCGATCGCCGCCGCCACCGGGGGAGCACGGGTCCGCGACCTGCCGATGACCGCCGAACGGGTGTGGCGGGTGATCGCCAACGGCAACATCTGACTGACCAGAGGGAGGTCGATCAATGTCTGAGATCACTCGCCGGCGCCTGCTGAGCCGCGGCGCCGCCGCTGCCGGAGGCGTTGCTGCCGCCTCGCTGCTGCCCCCCAGCGTCCGCGAGGCGCTGGCCGCCGGTCCGCGCGCCGGGTCGCTGAGCGACATCGAGCACGTGGTCA
Source organism: uncultured Solirubrobacteraceae bacterium (assembly GCA_963800545.1). Classification (GTDB taxonomy): domain Bacteria; phylum Actinomycetota; class Thermoleophilia; order Solirubrobacterales; family Solirubrobacteraceae; genus Palsa-465. Next base: position 69,084 of record CAWDBJ010000020.1, on the reverse strand, counting down.
TCCACATGCAGGAGAACCGCTCGTTCGATCACTACTTCGGCACGCTGGCCGGGGTCCGCGGCTTCGGCGATCCCGACGCCTTGACGCTCAGCAGCGGCCGTTCCGTGTTCTACCAGCCCGATCCGTCCAACCCGGACGGCTACCTGCTGCCGTGGCACCTCGACACCCGGCACACGAGCTCGCAGGCCATCCCGTCGACCAGCCACGCCTGGCAGGTCCAGCACGAGGCCTTCAACGGCGGCCGCATGGACCGCTGGCTCCCCGCTCACCTCAAGGCCGATGGAAAGGACACCGGCCCGTACACGATGAGCTACTACGAGCGCGAGGACATCCCGTTTCAGTTCGCGCTGGCCGAGAGCTTCACCCTGTGCGACGCCTATCACTCGTCCCTGCTGGGTCCGACGTGGCCCAACCGGCTGTATCTGATGAGCGGGATGATCGACCCCACGGGAGCCCACGGCGGCCCGATCATCTCCAATGTCGTCAAGAAGCCCTACGAGTGGACGACCTATCCGGAGCGCCTGGAGCGGGCCGGGGTCAGCTGGCGGGTCTACCAGGAGGAGGACGACTACGGCACCAACGTCCTGGAGTTCTTCAAGGCCTACCAGGACGCCCGTCCGGGTCGGCGCTCTATGAGAAGGCGCTGACGATCTCGCCGCCCGGGCAGTTCGAGCGCGATGCCCGGGCCGGCACGCTGCCCACCGTCACCTGGATCATCCCCACCTCGGGCCAGAGCGAGCATCCGGCCTACATCCCGGCGTCGGGCGCCGACTTCCTGGCCTCCAAGCTCGAGGCGGTCGCCGCCAACCCCGACCTCTGGTCAAAGACCCTGTTCATCGTCAACTACGACGAGAACGACGGCCTGTTTGACCACGTGCCCCCGCCCACGCCCCCCGCGGGCACGCCCGGCGAATTCGTGCACGGGCTGCCGATCGGGGGCGGGATCCGCGTGCCGTGCTTTCTCATCTCCCCGTGGACCGTCGGCGGCTACGTGGCGACTGACACCTTCGATCACACCTCAGTCCTCCAGCTGCTGGAGAAGATCACGGGTGTCCGGGAGACCAATCTCACCGCCTGGCGGCGCCGCACGTTCGGTGACCTGACCTCGGCGCTGGGCTTCAGCCGGCCGGGCGGTCGCCACCGCTTCCCCGAGCTGCCGGCCACCCGCCGGCAGTTCTGGGCGGCGGAGAAGGAGGTACGCACCCTGCCGAAGGCGACCATCCCCGCGGGCCGGCAGGTGCCGCCCGTGCAGGCGACCTCGCGCCGCCGGCCGGGCGAGGTGGCGGCCGCCGCGGCGACGCCGGCCGCCACCGCCTCCGGGGTCCACGCCACCGGGCGCCTTCCGGGCACGACGAGTCGTTTCGTCGAGAACCAGACCTCGCATCGCGCCGACTTTCCCGACGGTTTCACGGAGAGCGAGTTCCCCGGTCGGATGGCCGAGTTGGTCGACGCCGAGCTGACGAGCGCGGGGCCGCATGCCTACGTGCCGCTGATCGTCACCGGCGCGGTGGCGATCGTCGACACCGCGACCAAGAAGTGGAAGTCGGCCACGGCGTCGGAGGTCAATCCCTACGGCGCGGCCGCCGTTCCGCACTCCAAGAAGGTCTATGTCACCCAGGCCGGGACCAACCTCGTCGGCGTGATGGACGCCTCGACCGGCAAGGCGATCGGCGGCGACGGGATCGTCGTCGGCGTCTACCCGCACGGGATCGCCGTCTCGCCCGACGGGCGCCGCGCGTTCGTGGCCAACACCGGCCCGACACCGGACCGGGCGGCTCGGACACGGTGTCGGTCATCGACACCGCGCACGACAGGGTGACGGGCACGTTCACCGTGGGACAGGCGCCCGCAGATGATCGCCGTCAGTCCCGACGGCCGCCACGCCTATGTGACCTGCAGTCAGGGTGTGTACGTGATCGATGCCCGCCGCGGTCATGGTCGCGGCCGGCGCCTGGGCCGGGCGGGCGCCGGGGCCCACGCCCTCGCCGTCTCGCCCGACGGGAGATCCTCTACGTGGCCGACGCCCAGCGCGATCAGCTGGTGGCGCTGCGGGCCTCCACCGGCAAGGTGCTCCGGCGCGTGGGCGTCGGGCGGATGCCGTGGGGCGTGGCCCTGACGTCTGACGGCTCAGCGGTGTACGTCACCAATGCCAACTCCGACACCGTGTCCGTCTTCAACGTGGAGACGCAGGCGATCGAATCGACCCTGCATGTGCCGCGCATCCCCACGGGGATCAGCGCCTTCCGGGATGAGATGTGGGTGTGCGGCAACGTCTCGAGCACGGTGTCGGTGATCGACACCGCCACCCACAAGGTCACTCACCGGGTCGAGTTCGGGATCAGCGCGGTTCCGACCACGATCGCCTTCGCCTGAGCGGTGGGCGGACGCGGGGGCGCGTCTACCAGTGCACGCCGCGCGTCGCCTGGGCGAAGGCCCGCTGCTCGGCCTCGAGCCGGCGGTCCGTCGGCGCGCCGCTCTCGGGGAACAGCTGGTAGGCGCGGTTGACCACGAGGTCCTGGGCGCCAGGGGCGATCGCGTAGGTCAGCTGACCGATGCTCCCCAGCGTGGTGGCGATGCGCTTGGGACGCTTGCGGATCGCCTCGGCGATCATGTCCCCGGCCTGGTCGGGACTGAGCGTCGGCACCCGGTCATACGCCTTGGTGGGGGCGATCATCGGGGTGCGGACGAGCGGCATGTAGATCGTCGTGATGTGGACCCCGTCACCGATGATCTCCGGCCCGATCGAGCGGCTGAAGGCGTCGAGGGCCGCCTTGGAGGCCACATAGGCGCCGAACCGGGGCGTGTTGACCTGCAGCCCGATCGAGGAGATGTTGATGATGTGGCCCGTTCCCCGGTCGCGCATCGTCGGCAGCAGGTCGAGGATCAGCTTCACCGGCGCGAAGTAGTTGAGCGCCATCGTGCGCTGGTAGTCGTGGAAGCGATCGTAGGAGCGGTCGACGGAACGGCGGATCGACTTGCCCGCGTTGTTGACGAGTACGTCGACATGGCCGTGGCTCTCCAGGACCTCGTTGGCCATCCGGTCGATGTCGTCGACGTCGGACAGGTCGGCCGGGTGCACGAACGCCTTGCCCCCGGCGTCGGCGACCTCGTCGGCGACCTCCTGGAGCTTCTCCCGGGTGCGGGCCACGAGCAGGATCGTCCCCCCGGCGGCCCCGATCCGGCGGGCGGCCGAGGCACCGATGCCCGAGGAGGCGCCGGTGATGAGGATCGTCTTGCCCTTGACGGCCCCGGACAGGGAGCCGGCGAGGATTCCGCCGGCGCCCGGGATCCGCTGGCCGAAGGCCTTGAGCGTGCGGACGCCGTCGATGGCCAGGTCAGTGAGATCGGGGGTCATGACTAGAGGCTACCTTCGACCTGGGTGGCCATGTTGGCTTCACCGGCTTTGTTGGGGTGCAGGGGAAAGGCCGCCGAGGTCGGGATGATCCCGTTGACCCACGCGCCCGAGCCCGCGCAGGCATCGTGCCCCACGCTCGAGGCGAAGGTGTCGACGTAGGTCGCTCCGTTGGCCTGCGCCGCCTGCCTGATCACCGCGTTGAGCTGCTTCTCGAGCGAGTTGAAGTAGCTGACGTCCCCGGAGGAGAAGGGCACGATCGGATAGCAGGTGGAGCCATTCTGCGGCAGGCCGTCGGGATAGCCGACGACCAGCACCCTGGCCTTCGGCGCCCGCGCGTGGATGCCCTGGATGACGGCCGCCACCTTGGGCCCGGTGGCGGTGATCCTGGCCACCTCCGTGTCAGTCGCACCGGAGGCGTAATGGTCCTTGCAGCGATGGCCGAACGGCCAGGCGGCATCGAGCTTGGCGCACTCCTCGGCCACCCCGATCAGCCCGGCATCGTTGCCCCCGATCCCGAGGGTCACCAGCGCGTCACCGGCCGCCAGCGCGTTGAACTGCGGGGGCGCGGTCTGCACCCCGCCCTCGAGGCTCTGTGACTGGGTCATGTCGGCTGTCGTGGCGCTGCTGCAGCTGGCATCCGTGAAGCTCGTCGGGGCGATCGACCGCCGGACGTCCTGCGGATAGTTGTTGGTCGAGCGTCCGCACAGGATCGGGCTGCCCGTCGGGTTGGGCACCAGCGGCGCCGCCGTGTAGGAGTCACCGAGCGCCACGTAGGGCCCGGTGGCCGCCTGAGCGCCGCCGGCAGCGAGGCCGGCGAACGACGCCATGAGGGCGACGGCGATGGCGCTGCGCCGGCTGGCGCGAGCGATGTTGCGGCAGCGCGGGGCGCGGCGAACGGTCTGGGGCACGGCACTCTCCTCGGGGTAGGACCGGCCGCGATCCTATATCGCCGGGGTGTGCGGCAGGACACCTCGGCGCCCGCGCACCCCTCGCGTCTGGTCAGTGGATGTCACTCGTCAGGCCGCGCGCCGGCTCAACCTCCCGTAGAGCAGCTCGACGGACTGCTCGAGCTGGGCGATCGTCGCCTTGTCCACGCTCTTGATCCCGAGCTTGCGGTTGACCCAGGCGTTGATCTCGCGATGGCTGGTTCCCTCCCGGCGACGCAGCTCCGACACGAGCTGATGGCGCTGGTCACGCAGCCGCGACCGGCGCTCGAACGCCGGGATCGATGCGGCGCTCGCAGGCGGCTGCGGGGCAGCGTCCCTCGCCGTCTCGGGCTCCTGGGTCAGCCACCGCGACGCGGCCGGCGCCGGTGCCGCGGCCGGAGCGGCTCCGCCGAACAAGGTCATCTGCGGCGCCATCTCGGCGCTCAGCGCCTCGAAATCCGGGGCCGGCGTACGCTCCGTCTCGCGGCGCTCGGGGGGCTCGTCGAGCGCGGCCAGACTCCGCCTCGCCTGGCCGGCGCAGCGCGCGCCGGACCTCCTGTTCGATCGTGGCCGCGTGATCGCGCAGGACGGGGTCGGCGGGCACATAGAGCCAGCTGGCCTCCAGGGGTCGGCCCGGGATCGTGCGCACGAAGCGGCCCACGATCTGGCGGAAGATGAGCGGTGTCTTGGCGGCGGTGGCATAGACACCCACTCTCAGCCGCGGGATGTCGACGCCCTCGGAGACCATGTTGACGGCGACGATCCAGGGATCCGTCGAGGCGGTGAACGCCGCCAGCTTGGCCGCCGCTCGCGCCTCGGCGTGCAGCACCACCAGCGGCGCCCGCCCGGTCACCTCGCGCAGCAGCTTGGCGATCTTCCGGGCGTGATCGGAGTCGGCGGCGACGACGAGGCCGCCCGCGTCACGATGGCCGTCCTGGCGGGCGGTGCGCAGGCGGGCATCGGCCTCGCGCAGGATCCTCGGCAGGCCGTCGGGGAGGTCCGTCGAGATGGCGGTGCGGTACCGGCGGCTGGCCTCGCGGGTCGAGAGGACCTCCTCGAAGCTCGATTCGATGACGTCCTCGCCGCTGCGCCACGACAGCGTGCCGTCATAGGCGACGAACGACACCGGCCGGCACACCCCGTCGGCCACCGCCTCGGCATAGCTGTAGGAGATGTCGGGCTCCGCGATCCCCTCGGAGTCGTAGCTGACGCCGGGAATCGGAGTGGCGTCGGAGCGAAAGGGCGTGCCGGAGAGCAACAGCCAGCGCGAGGTCCCGGCGAACGCCGTGGCGAAGGTCACCCCCCAGGTGAGATCCTCGCCGAGGTGGTGGGCCTCGTCGGCGATCACCAGCGTCCGGCGGGGCAGCGCCGCGGCCCACCGCTTCGGCGCCCTGGCGATCCGCGCGTAGGTCACCGCCACCCCGTGGAAACCCGACGGTGGCCGCGGGCTGTCGGCGTCCGGCGTCAGGTCCAGGCCGATGGCGTGGGCGGCGCGGGCCCACTGCCGGGTGAGCGGCGCGGTCGGGCAGGCGACGACGACCGAGCTGGCGTTCCCGCTGGCCAGTTGCGTCCGCGCGAACTCCAGCGCCGGCCGCGTCTTGCCCGCGCCCGGCGCGGCTGAGATGAGGAACGTGGGACGAGCCGCGGGGTGCGCGGGATCCGGCTCCCAGCGGGCCAGCTCGGACAGCGCGCGCCGCTGCCAGAGGCGCAGCTCCGTGGTGAGGGAGGATGGTCGAGGTGCGGGCACGGGTCGCGCATCGTGCCCGACGGACCGGACGAAACCGGGCAGCGGCTCCGTCGTGTCTCCTCGCTGGACGCCGTCCGCCGATCATGCGAACATGCGTTCGCATGATCGTCTGCGTCCTGATCCCGCGCTTTGCCCTCACCACCGCGGTCGGCGATCGGGGAGAGCTGCTGCGCCAGCCGGTCGCGCTGGCCCCGGAGCCCGGCGGGGCCCAGCAGGTGGGAGAGGTGTCGCTGGCCGCCGAGGCCCACGGTATCCGCCCGGGCATGCGGCTGGGGGAGGCGCTGGCCCGCTGCCCGACGCTGACCCTCGTCCCGCCTGATCCGGCGGGCGTCGCCGACTCCTGGGAGCGGCTGCTCGTCCGCATGGAATCCGTCGGTGCCGCCGTCGAGCCTGAGCGACCGGGGCTGGCGTGCTTCGACGCGCGGGGACTCCTGCGATTGCATGGCGGGGTCGAGGGGGTGCTGTCGGCGATCCGCTCGGCGCTGCGCTTCCCCGCCCGCTACGGGGTCGCCCCCTCGCGGTTTGCGGCGGTGGCGGCCGCCACCCGGGCACGGGCCCGGCGCCCTGAGATCGTCCCCGGAACGGAGGGAAACGCTCGGCGACAGGCCCGCGCCTACCTGGCGGATCTCCCGGTGGCCCTGCTGCGGGCGCGTCCGGCGCTCGCCGGGCTGCCGGAGGCGCTCGAGAAGCTGGGGATCGGGACGCTGGGGGAGCTGGCCGCGCTGGCCCCGGCGGCGCTTGCCGACCGCTTCGGCACGCTGGGGCTGCTCGCCCACGAGCTCGCCTGCGGTGGGGACAGCGCGCTCTCCCCGCGCCCGGCCAGCGAGCTGGTGCGCGAGTCGCTCGACCTGCCGGAGGCCACCTCGGGACTGCAGCTCGAGCGCGGTCTGGGGCTGCTCGATCGATCGCCTGCTGGCGCGCCGCGAGCGGCGCGGGCGCACCCTGCGGGCGGTCGTCATCTCGGCCGTGCTGGTCGAGCGGGGCGGGACCTGGCGGGTGCCGGTGGTGTTCCGCGAGGCGCTGGCCGATCCGGTGCGCATGCGGCTGGCCCTGACGCCCCATCTGGCCCAGATGCCGGCGCCGGCGGAGCGGCTGAGGCTGGCCGTCGAGCGCTTCGGACCGCCGGCCTCTGACCAGCGTCCCCTGCTCGAGGATCCCGCCGCCGCGCGGGCGGCCCGGCTGCGCGAGGCGATCCGCCAGGCGCGGGCCGCCGCCGGTCCCGATGCCGCCCTGCGGGTGCTCGAGGTCGATCCCGATTCTCGCTTTCCGGAACGCCGGGTCGTCCTGGCGCCGTTCGAGGGTTGAGGTAGGGATGGCGGGACCTCGGAGACTGGCGGTCCCCCGGCGCGTCGCCGTCAGCGCCGGCGAGGGGGGGCGCCCGCAGGTGGTCGACGGACGGGAGGTCGACGCGGTACGGGAGTCCTGGCTGATCGAGGATCGGTGGTGGACTGAGCGGCCGCTGCGCCGGCGCTACTGGGAGATCGTCACCCTCTGCGGGCGCAACGAGGTCGTCTTTCACGACCTCATCGGCGACCGGTGGTGGCGTCAGCGGTGAGTCGGCGGTCAGGTACTTAGACTGGAGAGCCATGTCGACGACGCCCGCCCACCTCGATCCCGGTCCTGCCGCCGTGGGGACCTGGAGCGGGGGACGCTTCATGCACTTCGGAGAGGCGATCGACGACGAGCGCCTGCAATCGCTGCTGGCGCCCGACGAGGCGATCCCCACGGTCATCACCGCCGACGTGTACGGCGCCGGCGAGGCCGACGCGATGCTCGGGCGGGCGATCGCCGGCCGCCGGCGCGAGTCGATGTGCGTGGTCGGCGCCGTCGGTCATGACTTCTACACCGGCGAGCGCAACGGCCCCAAGGGCTTTCCCCGCTTCACTGACCCCGCCCTGCGCGGCCCCGGCGAGTACGCCGACTACCTGCGCATGGCGACGGAGCGCAGCCTCGAGCGCTGCGGGGTCGACCGCTTCGACCTGCTGCTGCTGCACAACCCCGACCGGACCGGCTACACCTCCGAGGCGGTGTGGAACGGGATGGCCGCCCTGCGGGAGGCCGGGCTGACGCGGATGATCGGCGTCGCCCCCGGTCCTGCCAACGGCTTCACCCTGGACCTCATCGACTGCCTGGAGCGCTTCGGCTCGCTGATCGACTGGGCGATGATCATCCTCAACCCGGTCGAGCCCTGGCCGGGCGAGCTCTCCCTGGAGGCGGCGGCTGCCGCCGAGGTCAAGCTCATCACCCGGGTCGTGGACTACGGCGGGCTCTTCTGGGATGACCTGCGTCCCGGCCAGGAGCTGGCCCGGGGCGATCACCGCGGGTTTCGCCCCGCCGGGTGGATCGAGTCCGGCCGCGAGCGCCTCGAGGCCATGCGCCCGATCGCGCAGCGCGCCGGGCTGACGCCGATGCAGCTCGCCTGCCAGTGGAACCTCGCCCACGGCCCGGTCGCCTGCGTGGCCCCGACGCTCATCCAGGAGGTCGGCCCGGAGGCCCGTTCGATCGAGGACAAGCGTGCCGAGCTGGCCGCGCTGCCCACCGAGATCCGGCTCACCGCCGACGACGTCGCCGAGATCCGCCGGATCGGCGACAACACCGGCTGCATGGCGCTCAAGGGCGCCAGCCCCGAGCACGCCGGCGATGAGCAGCCCGACCGCTGGGGGATGGACGACCACCTCGAGCACGTCGCCCTGCGCTGGCGCATCGAGCCCGCGCGCGACCTCGCCCAGCGGGTGGCGGCGTGAGCGGGGAAGCGACCTTCCCGCTGACCGGCGCCTGCGGCTGCGGCACGGTCCGCTTCGAGGTCACCGAGCCCTTCGCCGGCGCCACCTACTGCCACTGCACGCGCTGCCAGCGGCGCACCGGCACGGGCGCGTCGGCCAACGCCCGCGTCAGCGCCGACGCCTTCCACATCCTCTCCGGCGAGGACCGCATCCGCTCGTGGGCCCCGCCCGACGGCGCGGAGAAGTTCTTCTGCGGCGACTGCGGCTCGGCGCTGTTCAGTCGCAGCGCCTCCGCCCCGGACATGGTCGGTGTCCGGCTGGGGGCCCTTGACGGCGATCCGGGCATCCGCCCCTCGACTCGCCAGTTCACCGCCTACGCCGCCGCGTGGGAGCCGATCCCCGACGACGGCCTGCGCCGCCACCCCGAGCGCACGCCCCCGGAGTTAGGGTCCGCGACTGAGTCAAGTGGAGGGATCCGACGAGTGGCTGGGCGTGGCTGGCGCCGCCCGCGAGTCCCGATAGTACTGGTGGTCCGTGAGGGCGAGCGGGTGGCGTCAGGGCGCGTCCAGACGCCGCCGGAACCGTCGATTACGAAGGCGTGGCCCTTAGGGTCCGTCGGCCGCGGCTGTTCGGTGGCCTCCGTCCCTACCCCGCGGGCACGTCCTCCAGCGGTTCTGAGCGAATCCACTCGCAGCCGACCGAGAGGTCGGCGACGCCCATCGCGGCGGTGACGTTGAGCCACATGCCGTAGCGAAAGAAGTTGTCGATCCGCTCCTGGTCGGCGCCCGTGATCGCCTCGACATGGCGGACCAGCTGGGCGTAGAGCGAGCGCACCCGGTCACGGATGACCTCGTCGCCGCACGCCGCGTAGGACTGCAGCTGGATCATCAGCATGTCGCGGTTGGTGGAGAGCATCTCGACGTAGGCGTCGCCCATCGCCATCAGCGCGTCGGCGTCAGGCAGGGCGATCGCCGGGTCAAAGGCGTCGTGGGCCCGGGTGAGCAGCTCAGTCACCTCGGCATAGCCACGCTCCACCGCCGCCAGGAACAGCTCGCGCTTGGAGCCGAAGAGGCTGAACACGTACGGCTGGGCGACCCCGACGCGGCGCGCGATCCGGTCCACGGGTGTCCCGTGAAAGCCGGTCTGGGCGAACTCGTGGATGGCGGCGTCGATCAGCGCGTCCCGGCGCTCGGAGGCCGGGACGCGCTGCCGCGAGGCTTTGGCGGGGGGTGTCGAGGTGGTGGCCATGGCGGGTGACTCCGTGTCGCCGATCCTACGCCACCGTCAGGCGGGGATCGTCGCCAGCCGGCCGGCCGCGGCCGCCCGGTCGCGCTCGTCGGCCTCGACCTGCGCCTGGGCAACGGCGGTCGCCCGCGTGCTGAACGGGAGCAGCAGCGGGATCAGCGCCCCGACGGCGAGCACCGCGGCACCGATCCACATCGCCGGCTGCAGCCCGGCGACGAACTGGCGCGGGGTGGCGTAGCTGCCGTTGGAGGTGAACACCGTGGAGAGCACCGCGATGCCGAGCACCCCGCCCAGCTCGCGGATCGCGTTGGCCGCGCCCGATGCCTGACCGGCCTGATCCGTGCGGACGGAGGCCAGCACCGCGTTGGCCGACGGAGCGAACACCAGCGCCATGCCCGACCCGGCGAGGATGAACGGACCGATCATGCTGGCGTAGGACTGGGTCACGCTGACCTCGGCGGCGAGCCACCCGAGGGCGATCGCCTGCAGCCCGAGCCCGGCGGCCATGAACAGCCGGCTGCCGTAGCGCTCGGAGAAGAACCCGGCCAGCGGGGCCACCACCATCGTGGCGCCGGTCCACACCAGCAACTTGACCCCCGCCTGCAGCGGCGAGTTGCCGAGCACGTTCTGGATGAACTGGCTGAGGAAGAAGATCGAACCGAACATCCCGAAGTACATCGCCAGCGAGATGGCGTTGGTGACCGCGAAGCCGCGGCGGGCGAAGAAGCTCATCGGCAGCATCGGGGACTCCGTGCGCCGCTCGTGGACGACGAAGGCGACGACGAGGGCCGCCCCCAGGGCCATCGAGGCGATGACCTCGGTGGAGCCCCAGCCGAGCGACTGGCTGCGGACGAGGCCGAAGACGATGCCGAACATCCCGGTCGAGCCGAGTCCGAGGCCCGCCAGATCCAGGCGGGTGGTGGGACCGTAGCTCTCCGTGAGGCGAGCGCCGGCGAGCGGGATCAGCGCGAGCCCGATGGGGACGTTGATCCAGAAGATCCACTGCCATGAGGCGATCTGGGTCATGGCGCCGCCGACGAGCGGCCCGAGGGCCACGGCGATGCCGCTGATGCCCGACCAGACGCCGATGGCGACGCCCCGGCGGTCCGGGGGAAAGGCGTCGGCCAGCAGGGTCAGGGTGAGGGGCGTGGCGATGGCCGCACCGACTCCCTGGGCAGCCCGGGCGGCGATCAGGAAGCCGATCGAGGGCGCCAGCGCCGACGCTGCCGAGGAGGCGGTGAACAGCGCGATCCCGGCCATGAACATCCGTTTGCGGCCGAAGCGGTCGCCGAGCGCGGACCCGGTGAGCAGGAGCACGGCGTAGGAGAGCACGTACGCGTTGACCGTCCACTCCAGGGATTGGATCGACGCGCCGAGATCGCGGTGGATGCTGGGGAGGGCGACGTTGACGACGAGGTTGTCGAGTACGACCATGAACAGCCCGAGAGAGACGATTCCGAGGGTCCATCCGCGTCTGCGTGATTCCGACATTCCGCACCTCCTCAGAGGAAATTAGTGAGTGCTAACTAGCGAGTAGATTAGCAGCGACTAATAACTTGTCAAGCCGACTCGGCTGGGGGGTTCTGATGCGGTTCCGGGGGTGCCTGCGCACCGCGGGGGAAATCAGCCACGTGCCCCCGCGCCCCGGCGTGAATGCTCGTTCACCTCCAGCATCTGGGGGCAATCGGGCCAAGTGCGTTGGCCGGCGCGCGCGCCGTGCCAGAAACCACCGCCGATGCCACTCGGGGAGTCTTGTGCGGCCTGGAGCCGACGAAGGCGCCCGGGGTGGCGGGTCGCGCCGGCTTCGCGCGCGCCACTTGGAGCGGGTTCACGACTCCGACGGTGCCTAACCCGCTCCAAGTGCACGACAGTGCCGCCGTCCTCGGTGGGCGGGCGGCGAACCGGACAGATCGGCGCCCACGCCGCCGTCTGTCCGGGGGTGGTCGCTGGGCGCGACGGGTGGCAGACGGAATCGCGGCCACCCGCGGGCTCGGGTGGGGGTGGGCGCCATCATGTCCGCCGGCGGAGGTGAGCGGCCCCGCTCGAAGCCGCGGCACCGGCTCCCGCAGGTGGAGCGGGTTCGCCACCCCCAGGCCGCTGAAGGCTCCCAGAGTGCCCGCGGATCTGGCTCTGGTGACACAGGGTTAGGGACGTCCGCCACACATGCGAACATGTGTTCGCATGTACGTGGAGCTGCACTGCCATTCGGCGTTCTCGTTCCTCGATGGAGCCTCGCTGCCCGACGAGCTGGTCGCAGCGGCCTCTCAGCTGGGCTACGGGGCGATCGCGCTCACGGACCACAACACGGTCTCGGGCTCGATGGAGTTCGCCGTCTCCGCGCGGGCGCTGGGGCTGCGACCCATCCACGGTGCCGAGATCGACCTCGATGACGGCCGCCATCTCACCCTGCTGGTCGCCGATACCCGCGGCTGGTCGAACCTGTGCCGGATCCTGACGCGCGCGCATGCGCATACGCGCGACGGACGCCCCGGCGCCCCCGCCACCGAGCCGGAGGTGCCCCTGGCGACGGTGCTCGAGCACGCAGAGGGATTGGCCTGCCTGAGCGGCTGCGCACTACGCGGGGTGCACGACGAGCCCACCCTGCGCCGGCTGCGCGATGCGTTCGGCCCCGGGCGCCTGCGGATCGAGCTGCAGCGACCGTTCCTGCGCGACGACAGGGCGCGCAACCGCCGGCTGGCGGGCCTGGCGGCGCGCCTGGAGCTGGCCTGCGTGGCCACCGGCAACGTGCACGCCCACATGCGCGCGCGGGCGCCGCTGCAGGACGCCCTGGTGGCGGTGCGCCTGCACAGCACCCTCGACGCCTCAGAGCCTCAGCGGCGGGGCAACTTCAGTCACGTGCTGGCCTCGCCGGAGGCCATGGCCCAGCGGTTTGCCGAGTACCCGGAGGCGGTCTCAGAGACGGCACGGCTGGCCGAGAGCCTGCGCTTCGACCTGGGTCACGACCTCGGCTACCGATATCCGGGAGCCGAGGACGAGAGCGCGATGCGCACGCTGGCCGAGCTGTGCTCCGCGCGGATGGCCGACCGCTATGCGACGGCTCCGGCGGACATCCGCACGCGGGCCGAGGTGCGGCTCGGCGAGGAGATGCGGATCATCGAATCGCTGGGCTTGCCGGGTTTCTTCCTCCTTCATCACGACATGCTGGAGCTGGCCCGCGAGGTGGCCGTGGAGGTGCGCGGGCCCGACATGGCGCGCGCGCTCTTGCCGCCGGGGCGGGGGAGGGGTTCGAGCGTCTCCTCGATTGTCTGCTTTCTCACCGGGCTGTCGCACGTGGACCCGATCGCCAACGAGCTGCTGATCGGGCGCTTCCTCAATGAGGAGCTGACGTCCCTGCCCGACATCGACCTCGACTTCCCGCGCGACATCCGCGAGAAGCTGATCCCGCGGGTGCACGAGCGCTACGGGCATGACCGCTCGGCCCTGGTGGCCGCGTTTCCCACCTACCGGGCCCGGGGGGCGATCCGGGAGCTGGGCAAGGTGCTGGGCCTGCCGCCCGGGGAGATCGAGCGGGTGGCGCGCGGCAGTGAGGGCTGGAGCGCCAAGGAGGTCAGCCGGGACATCGAGAGCGCGTTCGGGGTCGACCTGGGGGAGGAGTTCGCGGCGCGTCCCGAGGCGATCGAGTCCCGGGACCCGCACGATCCGCTTCCGCCCTCACCGGATCCGCGGCGCGATGTCGGGCGGGGCGGCGGCCGCGGTGGTGGGGACGGCCGTGGGGGTGGTGGCGGTGGCGGTGAGCGGGGCGCTCATCGGGCGACGGGTCGGTGGGCGTGGCTGGCGCGCCTGGCGGCCCAGGCGCATGGATTGCCGCGCCATCTCTCCCAGCATTCGGGCGGGATGATCGTCGCCACCCGGCCGCTGGTCGACTGTTGCCCGATCGTGCCCGCCGCGATGGAGGGACGCCAGATCGCGCAATGGGACAAGGACTCCTGCTCGGATGCGGGCTTTCTGAAGATCGATCTGCTGGGGCTGGGGATGCTGTCGGCGGTCGAGCGGGCGGTGGCGATGATCGCCAAGACCCGGGGCGAGCAGATCGACCTCAGCCGCATTCCCTACGACGACGCGGCCACCTATCAGTGCATCCAGGAGGCCGACACCACGGGCGTCTTTCAGATCGAGAGCCGGGCCCAGATGGCCTCGCTGCGGCGCACCCGGCCGGAGAACCTGCGCGACATCACGATCCAGGTGGCGATCGTGCGCCCGGGACCGATCCAGGGCGGCGCCGTCAACCCCTACATCGAGCGCCGCCAGCGGATGCGGGAGGATCCGGATTTCCGGGTCCCCTACGAGCACCCCTCGCTCGAGGAGGTGCTGGGCGACACGCTGGGGACGATCATCTTCCAGGACCAGGTGCTGGAGGTCTCGATCGCCTTCGCCGGCTTCAGCATCGGCGAGGGGGAGGGGCTGCGCCGGGCGATGAGCCGCAAGCGCTCGGAGGCGGCGATCATGGCCTACCACGAGCGCTTCGTGACCGGTGCCCAGCGCTTGCACGGGGTCGATGGCGAGACGGCGGAGCGCGTGTGGGAGATGGTCAAGGGCTTCTCGGGGTTCGGGTTTCCCAAGGCCCATGGGGCGGCCTTCGGCCTGCTCGCCTATCAGTCGACCTGGCTGCGCGTGCATTACGCGCCGGAGTTCCTGTGCGCGCTGCTCAACGAGCAGCCGATGGGCTTCTATCCGCCTGACGCGCTGGTGCACGAGGCCCAGCGGCGGGGGATCGAGGTCCAGCCGCCCGACATCAACGAGAGTCAGGTGGAGTGCGCACATGCAGGCCGATGCCGTGCCTCCTCGCGTGCGGATCGGATTGGGCTATGTCCGCGGGGTGCGCGAACAGGAGGTGTCGGCCCTGGTGGCCGCGCGCCAGGCGGCGGGGCGGTTTCGCAGTCTCTCCGAGCTCGCCTCACGGTCGGGCTCGAGCGCCGCGTCGCTGGAGCTGCTGGCGTGGTCGGGCGCGTGTGACTCACTCGCGCTGGGTTCCGGCGGGGACCTGGCGGGTGCCTCCGGGACGGACGGGAGGCGGGTGGTGAAGCACCGGCCGGGGGCGGCCCGGCGGGTGGCCCTGTGGCAGCTGGGGGTGGTGACGCCGGGGCGGCGGGTGCCGGGCGGCACCCAGCTGGCCCTTCCGCTGGACCTGCCGGCGCCTCCCACCCTGCGCGAGCTGTCGGACTGGGAGCGGATGTTGTCTGACTACGCGGCCACCGGTCTGACGACCGGGACGCATCCGCTGGGGCTGTTGCGCGAGCGGATGGCCGGCGATGTCGTGACCAGCGTCGAGCTGGAGAACCTCGAGCACGGCCGGCGGGTGCGCGTCGGTGGGCTGGTGGTGGCCCGCCAGCGTCCGGGAACGGCGAGCGGCGTCGTCTTCCTGCTGCTCGAGGACGAGCACGGCACGATCAACCTGATCATCCCCCCGAAGATCTACGAGCGCCACCGGCTGACCGTCCGCACTGAGCCGCTGATGCTGGCCGAGGGCAAGCTCGAGCGCTTCGCCGCGGGTGGTGGGGTGGTCAACGTCCTGGTCGATCGGGTCGACTCGATCGACGCTCCCGATCGGCTGATCGCCGACATCAAGGACTTCTCGATGCTCGACGAGCAGGTCCGACGGGGTCTGGCCGAGCAGAAGGCGGCCGCGGCGGCGGGGGGAGGGGGAGAGGCCGAGGACTTCCGGGCGGTCGCCCCGCCGGTGATGAGCTTCGCCTCCGGGCGGCGGCGGTGAGCGGATGGCCACGGCACGGGGTGGCGGCGGCGGCGCGGGGACGAGCGGCCCCTCCGCCCTGCCCGCACGATAAGGTGCCGCTCGCGTGCTCGCCGTTGCTGCATTCGTCGCCTTCTGGGTCGTGGTTGCCTTTGGCCTGTTCTACGTGGCTGCCCGCGGCGGTCCGCGCAACGTTCAGCTGCCCAGGCCCTCGCGCGGGGCCAACCGGTTCGTCGGCGTGGTCTTCACCTTCGTGGCTCTCGGGTTCGGAATCGCGCTACCGCTGGCGCTGCTGGCGGGCAATCATTCGCATGCCAATGCGCAGATCGGCGGGATGAAGCTGACCGCCGCCGAACGCAACGGGCGCACGCTCTTCGGCGAGCACTGCGGTGTGTGCCACACCCTGGCGGCCGCCAACGCGGTGGGCAAGGTCGGTCCCAACCTGGACACGCTCAAGCCGTCGTCCTCCGTCGTCTCGCACACCATCCAGTACGGATGCCTGCCCAACGCCTCCACCAAGTCCGATCAGGCCTGTCTGGGCCAGGGCGTGATGCCGGCCAACGTCGTCACCGGCGTGGACCAGCGCGACGTGGCGGCGTTCGTGGGCAAGGTCGCGGGGAACGAGTAGCCCCAGAGGCGGAAGGGCCCCGAGTCGCCGCGCGGCAAGCGGCGGTTGTCGGCTTTTTGACCGTTTTGCGGAGTCGCCGGCCACCCGAAGTGGCGGTGTCTGATAGCGCTGGTACGATCGCCGACCGAGAGAGCTGGACTCCATCCGTTCGATGCCGCCAAGGGAACCGAGATGGACTGTGGACACCATGACCCAGGCCCTGCAACCTGGAGCAGAGCCCCCGCATGCTGAGTGAAGGAGGACGGTGAGATGCCGCAGCGTGGCGTGACCGCAGCCCGGGGACATCGTGCCGCCGAGGAGGCGCACGGGGTCGCCGACGACGCGCGCCGTGTCGCCGAGGGCACCCGCCGCGCGGAGCTCGAAACTGAGCTCGAGTTCGCTCGCTTTCTCGAGCCCGCCTACGATCGGTATCGCAGCGATCGTCCCGACCGTCCCCGCCGAACGGATCCGGACCGCGACCGCGACCGCGACCGCGACGCTGGCGGATCGCCGGCGCGCCCGCCGTGAGACCTCTGAGCGAGAGCGCCCCGACCGGCGCCGCCCTGAGCGCCCCGCCGTGGCCGCCCGGGAGCGTCCTGCCGGGACCGTCCGGGAGCGCTCCGACACCGCCGCCCGGGAGCGCCCGCCCCGCTTCGAAACCGAGCCCGACCGCGAGCCCGTGCCCACGCGTGCGGTCGATGATGAGCTGGCCCGCCTGGCCACCCCCGCATTCCCCGGCGCCATCGCCGGCCGTCGGACGATCACCATCCGCGGCCAGGGCGACGAGCGCTATCACCCCCCGACGTCACGGCGGCGGCCCGAGCGCCGCCATGAGCGCGAGAGCTTCGTCCCGGATCGTGCCGCGCTGTGGGCGGTCCTGCTCGGCCTGATGCTCGTGTTCGTCGCCGTGGCGAGCGCGCACGGCGCCACGCTGTAGCTCCCGAGGGCATGCGCAGTGGGGCGCCTCTGCGCGCCTCACCGCCCTTCGCCGGCGGCCGAGATTACGGATGTCTGACGTCGGCGTGATCCCCGGTTAATCGCCGTCCGTATAAGGGCAGTGGGGCCTTGTGTGAGCCACAGGCCGCCGGTAGACTTACCCGTTGTAAGTCCATTTTCATAGTGAAGGGCAGGTTTGGCCACATGCCTGCCGCCTCTTTTTCGACCTTTGGTGGTCAGCGATGAAGATTCCCATGAGCAGGTTCCAGATCCACGACGACCTGACGGCGCCCGAGGGATCGGCCGCCGTCCTGCGCGGTGCGCTCGCCTCCGGCGGGCAGTTGCCCAATTTTCTCGGTGTTCTCGCCGGCTCGCCGGCGGCGCTGCGCGCGTATGCCCGTTTCCGCTCTGAGCTGCGCCACGGCACGCTGGCGCTGCCCACCCTGGAGCGCATCGCCCTGGCGGTCGCCCAGCACTATCACTCCGAGCCGGGGATCGCGATGCACTCCCGCGCGGCCCGGGGCGCCGGTCTCCCCATCGACGAAGTGGCTCTGGCCCGCGAGTTCGACTCGCGCGACGAGCGCGAGGCGGCGCTGCTGCGCTACCTGCGCGCCGTGCTCATGGACGGCCGGCCGCCGATGCACCTCCACGAGGAGGCCCGCGAGGCCGGCTGGGACGACGAGCAGATCCTCGAGGCCATCGCGGCGGTGACCCTGGAGGCGTTCACGGCCATGGTCAACGTCGCCGGCGAGGTCCCCGTCGACGGCTCCACGGAGGCCTCCCGAGCACTTGAGGCGGCGTAAGCTCCCTCGCTGATGTCAGCTCACGAGCCGACCGCCGACGAGGAACAGCCGCGCGGCAACTGCTGCCCGCTGTACCACGAGGCGGTCGAGCTCGTCGGGCGCCGGTGGACGGGGGCGATCCTGCGGGTGCTCATGGACGGTCCGCTGCGATTCTCGGAGATCGCGCAGTGCATCCCCGAGCTGTCGGATCGCCTCCTCTCCGAGCGCATGAAGGAGCTCGAGGCGCGGGGCATGGTGGAGCGGACGGTGATCCCCGGACCGCCGCTGCGCGTGCAGTACGAGCTCTCGACGATGGGTCGCGAGCTCGAGCCGGCGCTGGCCGAGATCCAGACCTGGGCGCGGCGCTGGCTGAGCGGCCGGGCGGCCGCCAAGGCCTGAGCGACCGCACGGCCTGCGCGACTTCCACGGCCCCTCACGGTCTGAGCCTCCTCGCCACGCGGCCAAAGACGGCCGATGAGCGCGCCAAGTAACGTTCCCGCGCGATGCCCGAGCCCCCGCTGACCGCCGACGACGTCCTGCAGATCATCGCCGAGCGCGAGATCCGCTTCATCCGCCTGTGGTTCACGGACATCCTCGGTCAGCTCAAGGCCTTCTCCATCAACGCCACGGAGCTGGCCGACGCCTTCGAGGGGGGCGCGGGCTTCGACGGTTCCTCGATCACCGGCTTCAACGCCATCGAGGAGTCCGACATGATCGCCGTGCCGGACCCGTCGACATTCGTGCAGCTCCCCTGGCGGCCCAACGAGGCGGGGGTGGCGCGGATGTTCTGCGACATCCAGACCCCCGAGCGCACCCCCTACGAGGGCGACCCGCGCCACGTCCTGCGCCGGGCCGTGCAGCGCGCCAGCGACATGGGCTTCGATCACTTCTTCGTCGGTCCGGAGCTCGAGTACTTCTACTTCCGCGACTCCAAGTCGACTGAGGTGCTCGACGAGGGCGGCTACTTCGACCTGACGACCCTCGACGCGGGCTCTGACCTGCGTCGCGAGACGGTGCTGGCGCTCGAGCAGCTCGGCATCCACACGGAGTACACGCATCACGAGGTCGGACCCAGCCAGCACGAGATCGACATGCGCTATGCCGACGCGATGAAGATGGCCGACGACTGCATGACCTATCGCATCACGGTCAAGGAGTACGCGATGAAGTACGGCCTGCACGCGACGTTCATGCCCAAGCCGCTGTTCGGCGAGAACGGGTCGGGGATGCACACCCACCAGTCGCTATTCCGCGGCGGCTCCAACGCGTTCTACGACGCCGACGACCCGTACTTCCTGTCGGACATCGGCAAGGCGTTCATCGCCGGCCAGCTGCGCCACGCGCGCGAGATCTGCTCGATCTTCGCCCAGTGGGTCAACTCCTACAAGCGGCTGGTCCCCGGCTACGAGGCGCCCGTCTACGTCGCCTGGTCGCGGCGCAACCGCTCCGCCCTCGTCCGGGTCCCGCTCTATCACCCCGGCAAGGAAGGCGCCACCCGGATGGAACTGCGCTGTCCCGATCCGGCCTGCAACCCGTATCTGACCTTCGCGGTCCTGCTCCAGGCGGGGCTGGAGGGCATCGAGCACGGCTATGAGCTGCCGGACCCGATGGACCGCAACCTCTACCACCTCTCGCCGGACGAGCGGCGCCGGCTGGGGATCGAGCAGCTGCCCGAGACCCTGGGTGAGGCGATCGAGCTCACCTCGCAGTCCGAGCTGGTGCTGCGGACCCTCGGTGAGCACATGTTCAACCGCTACATCGAGATCAAGCGCCAGGAGTGGGACGACTACCGCGTCCAGGTCACCCCCTGGGAGCTCGAGCGCTACCTGCCGGTCCTCTGACCGCCGGCTGACGCACCTCGAGCGCTACCTGCCGGTCCTCTGACGGCAGCGGACGGCCCGCCGCCCGCCGGAAAGCGAGCGACGGGCCGTGCCCACGGGTGTCTCCGGGCGCACCCGGAGACACCCACCCGTCCTTTAGCTGTTGGTGAAGCTGCGGATGAAGGTCCGCTGCTGGGCCCGGGTGCGGGTCAGGGCCAGGTTGGCCAGACCCACCTCCTGGATGACGCCGCCACGCACCTTGAGCACGCCGGTGGCGTTCTTCCCGGGGAGGAAGTACCAGAAGTTGACCCCGACGTGGAACGGCTTGGCCACGTGGAGCTTCTTGGCGACCGTCGCCAGCTTGGTCCCCGGCTTGACGCCGTTGAGCGCGTAGTACGGGTTGGCGGTCAGAGCGAGCACCGCCTTGCCCGCGTACCGGGTGCGGGCGGTGCTGCTCAGTTTGGCGAGCAGGTGCGTCGACGGATACCCGACGCGGATCCCCCAGCCGGCGTAGAGACAGAAGTTGTCAAAGCCGTTCTGGGTCCGGTTGAACCGGTTGTTGATCTTGCGCTCGCCGTCCTGGGTGCCGCCGAGTGGGAACAGTCCGACGGTGGTGCCGGCCAGCGATCCGGTCGGCTTCGGGCAGCCCATGGCCGCCGGGTAGCCGATGACGACCCCCGGACTGGTCGCCGGCTTGCTCGAGCCGGTGGCGTTGCGGGCGACCACCGTGCACGTGATGGTGGCCGCCTCATCGGCGATCTGGACCACGTAGGTCGAGCCGGTGGCACCCGCGATCGGGTTGCCGTTGCGGCTCCACCCGTAGGTGAAGCCAGTCGGACTGCCGGTCCAGCTTCCCGGCTGGCAGGTCAGCGTGCTGCCCGGAAGCGGTGTGCCCGAGATGCTGGGCGCACCCGACAGGGTCGGCGGCGCCGCCGACGATCCCCCCGAGGTGGGCGGCGGTGTTGCCGTCGTCCCGGGACCGACGCACGACGGGTCGTAGGTCGCCGTCCAGGTGAGCTTGACTTCGATCTGTCCCGGATCGCCGCTCTCGCCCGACAGAGCGATCACGAACTGGGGCAGCCCCGTCGCGGTGTTGAGGTTCAGTCCCGCGAGGCTCGTCGTTCCCGTCGCGTCCAGCGGGCGGTCGGCGGCTCCCGGAATCGGGTTGCCATCGCCGTCGTTGAACGTGATCGTGCCGCTGGTGTAGGTGTCGGGCGTCGGCGAGACGACCTGCAGAGCGTCGTAGTTGTTCGGCGTGCAGGCTGCCTGGGGGATGACGAACTGCGATGCGAGGACCCGGACGTCGCCCTTGCCACAGGTCGAGCCCGTGTAGGCGTCGAAATTCTGGATCTGAGCGCTGCCGCCATCGGCATTGACCCAGATGCAGGTCGGACGCTGCGGGTCGGGATTGACGGAGTAGAGCAGGTTCAGGTTGTCGAGATGCTTGGGGAAGTTGGCGCAGTTAGCGCCGGTGTTGTAGTCAAAGCAGTCGACGTCCTCGGTGTTGCCATCGGGGACGTAGACCCGCGGGCCGAGCACGATGGCCGGGCCGCTCCACGGCGAGGTGCCGCTGCCGATGGTGGCCGCCAGGTTGGCGGGCGTCGGCGTCGAGTCGCCGGTGAGGGTGAAGCACGGGGCGCCGGTCGACGGCAGGCACACGCCCAGGATGGCGCCGCTGCCGTCCATCAAGGGGAAGGGCGCTCCGTGCTGGCTGACGTAGCCCGAGACGTTCACCGGCCAGGATCCCGCGCAGTCGCTCTGGGTGGCATCGTCAAGGCAGGCGAGCTTCTGCTGGCCGTCCATCGTCACCGGGATGATCACCTTGTTGCCGATCGCGGTCTGCTCCGGCTCCGGGTAGTCATTGTCCTGGTCGTTGCCGGCTCCGAGGCTGACGGTAAACGGCTGCCCCGCGCAGGCGGCGGCCGTGCTCACGTCGAAGCACATGACCTTGTTCTGCGTTCCGACAGCGCCGACGCCGGGGGCGTAGTTCATCGCGTACCAGTGCGAGCCGATCAGCGACGGATCGCCGATGTAGCCGTTGCCGCCGATCGGGGACTCCCCGGCCGCCGACAGCGCGGTGAATCCGCAGAAGGGGTTGGGATTGGTGGCAGCGGCCGTCGTGTCGATGCAGACCACGCCGCCGGTGTGATCGTCGCGCGTGGCGTAGACGTAGAGCTTGCCGCTGGCCTGATCGAGGTGCAGGCCCGGCTGGCCCTGGGTGGCGAACTCGTGGCTGCCGTCAGTGATGTGCCGCGGGTCCCAGCAGGGCGTCGCGTCGGCCTGGTTGTGGCAGGCGACGGTCAGGGTCTGCTGGTGATGAAAGACGTTGAACACCTGGTTGGTGCCCACGGCAAGCGCCCAGCCATCGCCGCCGCCCTGCCCGGCGAAGGCGGAGGCCGGCGGGACGGGGATCTTCTGCGTGGACGAATACGACGTAAAGGAACCGCTGTCGGCAGACGCCGGCGGTGCGCTCGCCAAGACGAGCAGACTGCAGAGAAGCATCGCGGCGCACGCCGCGACGGCCAGCGGGCGGCGAGCGCTCGCTGACCAAGCGCGGGCCCAGACGGACCCCGCTTGAGTGGCCCCAAGCATGTGAACCTCCGTGTGTCATGGCCCCCGGTCGGAAGCGCACCCATCCTACGCAAACTTGTCCATCGCGCGCAACCCGCCAGCGCCGCGCCGCCGCGGCCACGATGCACCTCTTATTCGAGTGCTGCGGCGAGCGCGGCGGCCTCGGTGACCGGGGCCTGACAGGCGAAGCCTTCGCACACGTATGCCGCCGCCCGGCCGTTGACGGGCTCGCGTCCGTGGAGCAGCGGGACCCCGTCGGCCGCGCCGCCCGCCAGCACCACGTGGGGCCGGTAGGCGCCACGGACGACGTCGGCCAGGGCCAGCAGCGCGGGACCGCAACCGGCCAGCGCGACCTCGTGGACGCGCGAGAGATAGAAGTCGAAGGCCTGCAGGGCGTGGCCGAAGCCGTGCGCGTGACGCCCGGCGATCGGCGCGAGCATGCGCAGCACGCCGAGCGCATGCTCCTCGTAGCCCGCCTCGCCGGTGAGCAGCGCCAGGCGCAGCAGGCCGAAGGCGGCCGCGGATCCGGAGGCCGGGATCGGCGAGTCGTCGAGGTCCTT
Organism: uncultured Solirubrobacteraceae bacterium; assembly: GCA_963800545.1. Lineage (GTDB taxonomy): Bacteria > Actinomycetota > Thermoleophilia > Solirubrobacterales > Solirubrobacteraceae > Palsa-465. The sequence continues at coordinate 46,102 of CAWDBJ010000020.1, read as the reverse complement.
GCGCCGGGCAAAGCCGGTGTCCCGATCGGAGGCGGTGGTGAAGAAGCCGCCGCCGGCCGGATCGGCGAAGCGGTCGATCATGGTGTCGGCGATCGCCCGGGCCTCCCGGAACCAGCGCGGATCAAAGGTCGCCTCGTAGAGCGTCAGCAGCGCCTCCAGCAGATAGGCGTGATCCTCGAGGTAGGCGTCGATGTGCCCTCGCCCGTCCTTCCAGGTCCGCAGCAGGCGGCCGTCGGAGCCCCGCAGCTGCGAGAGCAGGAACTCCGCGCACGCCACCGCCGCCGCCGACGTAGTCAGAGCGCCCCAGGGCCGCGCCGGTCTCGGCCAGGGCGGCGATCATGAGCGCGTTCCAGGAGCACACCCGCTTGTCGTCCAGGCCCGGGCGTACCCGCGCCGCGCGGGCCTCGAGCACCACCCGCTGGATCTCGGCCAGCGTCTCGGGCGACGGTTCGGGACCCCGCCCCTCGAGCACGTTGGCCCCCTCGAAGTTGCCCTCGGCGGTCACCCCGAAGAAGGCCATCGCCTCCCCGGCGAGCCCCGTGCCGCCCAGGATGGACAGCAGCTCGTCGAGCGTCCACACGTAGAACTTGCCCTCGACGCCCTCCGAGTCGGCATCCAGCGCCGAGCAGAAGCCGCCCTCCGGCCCGCGCATCTCGCGCAGCGCCCAGTCCAGCGTCTCCACGCACACCCGGCGCATCCGCGGCTCTCCGCAGACCTGCCAGCCGTGCAGGTAGGCGCGGGCCAGCAGCGCGTTGTCGTAGAGCATCTTCTCGAAGTGGGGGACGGTCCAGGTCGCGTCGACGGCGTAGCGGGCAAAGCCGCCGCCCACCTGGTCATAGATGCCCCCGGCGGCCATCGCGCGCAGCATCCCCAGCGACATCTCGCGCTCGCCGCGCGCCAGCAGGAACTCGATCGCCGACGCCGCCGGGAACTTGGGAGCGCGCCCGAATCCGTGGTTGGCGCGATCGTAGGCGGCCCGCAGGCTCTCCATCGCCTGATCGAGCACCGTCTCGGAGATGGGCTCCTCGGAGCGGGGCAGCCGGGTGGCGCCCCCGAGCGCCTTGAGCACCTCGCCGCCCTGCTCGCGGACCTTGTCGCGCCGCTGCTCCCACGCCTCGGAGACGCCCTCGAGCACCGCGCGCCAGCTCGGCATCCCCTGGCGGGGCTGGGGCGGGAAGTAGGTGCCGACGAAGAAGGGCGCCTGCTCGGGGGTGAGGAAGGCGTTCAGCGGCCAGCCGCCCTGGCCGGTCATCGCCTGGCAGGCCTCCATGCAGACGGCGTCGACATCGGGGCGCTCCTCGCGGTCGACCTTGATGCACACGAAGTGATCGTTCATGAGCGCCGCCACCTCGGGATCCTCGAAGGACTCGCGTTCCATGACGTGGCACCAGTGGCAGGCCGAGTAGCCGATCGAGACGAGCAGCGGGCGATCCTGCGCCCGGGCGCGCTGCAGCGCCTCCTCGCCCCACGGATACCAGTCGACGGGGTTCTCGGCGTGCTGCAGGAGGTAGGGGGAGGTCTCCCCGGCAAGGCGATTGGCCATGGATCGAGGCTACCCCGACCCTGCGGGCGCACCCTCACCATTACGCTGTCGAGATTGGCGTCGAGGAAAGGAGCTGTTGTGCCAGACAATCGCAAACCGGTGACCGCCAGCGGCGCCCCGGCGGCCATCGGACCGTACGTGCATGCGATTGCCTCCGGTGGGCTGCTGTTCTGCTCGGGCCAGATCCCGCTGGACCCGCGGACGGGCGAGATGGTCGGCGCGACGCCTGCCGATCAGGCCGGCCGCTGCCTGGAGAACCTGGCCGCCGTGTGCGCCGCCGCCGGGGCGAGCCTGGCCGATGCCGTTCGCGTGACCATCTACACGACGGACATGTCGGCGTTCGCGGCCATCAACGAGGTCTACGGCTCCTTCTTCGAGTCAAGCCCCCCGGCGCGGGTGGCCATCGGAGTGGCCGCGCTGCCGCGCGGGGCGCAGGTGGAGATGGACGCGGTGGTGGCGCTCTCTGGCTGAGTCGACCGCATCGCCCCATTCGCCCGCCGACGACGCCGCCGGCCCGGTGTCCCTGCAGGACATCCGGCGCGCCGCGGCGGCGGGCGGCGAGATCATCCGCGAGACGCCGGTCCTCAGCTCGCGCACCCTGGCCGAGCGCACCGGCATGCCGGTGGCGCTCAAGGCCGAGAACCTGCAGCGCACCGGGTCGTTCAAGCTGCGCGGCGCCCTGGCCAAGATCGCCTCGCTGGGCGACCGCTGCGAGGCCGGGGTCGTCTGCGGCAGCGCCGGCAATCATGCCCAGGCGGTCGCCTACGCGGCTCGCGCCCGCGGCATCGCCTGCGAGGTGTTCATGCCCCACGGTGCCGCCATCGCCAAGCTCGAGGCGGCCAGCGCGCTGGGCGCCACCGTGCGGCTGACGGGCACGACGGTCGACGAGGCGGTGGCTGCCGCCCGGCAGCGCGCGGATGAGGGCGGCCTGGCATTCGTGCACCCGTTCGACGATCCCGAGGTGGTCGCCGGACAGGGCGGCCTGGGGCTCGAGCTGCTCGAGCAGGTGCCCGACATGGCCCGCGTGGTCGTGCCGGTGGGGGGCGGCGGCCTGATCAGCGGCACGGCGATCGCGATCAAGTCCCAGCGGCCGGACGTGCGGGTGATTGGTGTCCAGGTCCAGGGCTGCGCGCCGGTGGCGCGCTCGCTGTCGGCGGGCCGGCCGGTGGCCGTCGACTCGGCGCTGACGATCGCCGACGGCATCGCCGTCAAGCGGCCCGGCGAGCTGACCTTCAAGCTGATCGCCCGCTGGGTCGACGAGCTCGTGCTCGTCTCCGAGGACGAGACCGCCGAGGCGATGGTGTTCCTGCTCGAGCGCTCAAAGCTCGTCACCGAGGGGGCGGGCGCGGTGGCCGTCGCCGCCCTGCTCGCCGGCCACGTCACGGGCGAGGTCGCCGGCACGACGGTGGCCGTCCTCTCGGGCGGCAACGTGGACCCGGGCCTGCTCGCCCAGGTCGCCCGGCGCCACGAGAGCCAGGCCGGGCGGCGGCTGGTGGCGCTGGCCACGATCCCCGACCGGCCGGGCTCGCTGGCCCGCGTGCTGGCGCTCGTCGGGGAGCTGGGCGCCAACCTGCTCGACGTCGAGCACGTCCGCGAGGGCTTTGACCTGCACGTCCGCGAGACGGTGGTGCAGCTCGTGTTGGAGACCCGCGGCCCGGAGCATGCCGCCCAGGTGCTGGGCGCCCTGCGCGACTCCGGCTACCCGGAGCCCCGCATCGTCGGCTGACCGGTCAGACGCCGACGCTCTGGCGGGCGGCGCGATACTCGGCCGCCGCCTCGACAAGCGCGCCCATCACTCGGCTGCGGTCGTCGGCCTCGGGGTGCCACTGCACGCCCAGGAGGAAGCGGCGCTCGGGGAGCTCGACGGCCTCGACGAGCTCGTCGAGCGCCGAGGTGCCGGTGACCACCAGCCCCTCACCGAGGCGATCGATCCCCTGGTGATGATGGGACTTCGTGGCGTGCACGATCTCCCCCGCGGCGCGGGCGGCCAGCGACTCCGGCACCAGCCGCACGTCATGGTCGGCGCCGTCGAAGCTGCCCGGCACGCGCCGGTGCTCGCCGTGGCCGACGACGTCGGGGAGATGCTGGTGCAGGGTGCCGCCGAAGGCGACGTTGATGACCTGGATGCCGCGGCAGATGCCGAGCACCGGGATGTCGCGCTCGGCGGCGCGACGGGTGACCGCGATCTCGAAGGCGTCGCGCAGGGGATTGACCGTGTGGGTCTCCGGATCGGGCTGCGCCCCGTAGGTGGCGGGATCCATGTCGTACCCGCCCGACAGGACCACGCCGTCGACCCGGTCCAGCAGCTCGTCGGGCGCGTCGACGAGCCGGGGCTCGGGGGTCACGAGGAGCGCCAGCCCCCCGGCTCGCTGCACTGAGGAGACGTAGCCGGCCGGCAAGAGAGCCGCCTCCTGGTTCCAGACGCCGAAGGTGGCGTCGATGACCGGGGTGAGTACGGCGATTGCGGGGCGGAAATCACTCATCGCTCTCAGGTTAGTGACCGCAGAACGGCCCGCTGCACTTTGCCGCTGGCCGTCTTGGGCAGCTCGGCGGCGAAGTCGACGATCCGCGGGTACTTGTAGGGAGCGGTCTCGGCCTTGACGTGATCCTGGAGCTCAGCGGCCAGCGTGGCCGATGGCGCGAAGCCGTCGCGCAGGACCACGACGGCGCGCACCACCGCCCCGCGCTCCTCGTCGGGCGCGGCCACCACCGCCGCCTCGGCGACGGCGGCGTGGGAGACGAGCGCTGACTCGACCTCGAACGGACCGATGCGGTACCCGGCGGAGATGATGACGTCGTCGCTGCGCCCCTCGAAGTAGAGGTAGCCGTCCTCGTCGGCCGCCACCCGGTCGCCGGTGCGCCATGGCACGTCCTCGGGCGCCGGGACGCCGTCGAGATAGCCGACGAAGAACGTCGGGTCCGTCATCGGCTCGACGAGCACCAGCTCGTCGTCGACGATCTCCAGAGCGACCCCGGGCAGCGGACGCCCCATCGAGCCGGGGCGCACGTCCCCGCCGGCGGGAACGCCGGTCAGCTGGCCGGTCTCCGTCTGGCCGTAGCCGTCGCGGATCTCCAGCCCGGTGGCCTCGCGGAACGCGCGCAGCACCTCGGGGTTGAGCGCCTCGCCGGCGGCCACGAGGCCGCGTAGCGACGCCACCGGCTGCAGCTGGGCGCGCTTGGCGATCACCCGGTACTCGGTCGGTGCCATGCACAGGACGTTGACCCGCTCGGCGGCCAGCACCGCCAGCCGCTCCTGGGCATCGAAGCGCGCGTCGTGCAGCAGCGCCGCCGCGCCCCGCAGCCACGGCGCGATGAAGACGTTACGGGCCGACTTGGACCAGCCGCTGGCCGCGGTGCACCACACCAGATCGCCGGGGCGGGCGTCGAGCCAGTGGGCGGCCTGCAGCTGCTGGCCAGGGAGATAGCGCTGGCCGTGGACGATGCCCTTGGCCTCGCCGGTGGTGCCGCTGGTGAAGGTGATCAGGCAGGGATCAGTCGCGGCGAGCTGCACCGCCGGCACGGGGTCGTGCTCGAGCAGCGCCGGATCGGGGATGAGCACCACCTCGCAGGCCGGGCCGGCGAGGGCGAGCTCGGCGGCGTTGCGCTCGTCGGCGACGATCAGCCGCGGCCGGGCAGCCCCCAGGCGCTGGCGCAGGTCCTTGGCGCGCAGCTGCTCGTTGCACGGCAGGGCCACCGCCCCGATGCGAAAGCACGCGACCATCGTCAGCACCCACTGGGGCCGGTTGCCGATCAGCGTCATCACGACATCGCCGCGGCCGACGCCTCGCGCCACCAGCGCCCCGGCGAGCCGGGACGACGCCTCGGCGACCTCCCCGAAGGTGAACTCCCGCCGGGAGCCGTCGCGGGCCACCTCGACGAGGGCGCGATGGTCCGGGGGGCGGCGTCGACGACGTCTCGGGCGAAGTTCATGGGCCGCGCAGTCTGCCATGCGCCCAGCATCATTTCCGTCGCGGGGCAACGTAACCGGACCGGGCGATCCGTTTAGAATGGGCGGATGGCCAACTCCTCCGCCCGCCCCCGAAGCCGAGCCGCTGGATCGCGAGACCCTGGTCGTCGCCGGGGTCGTCATGCTCGGCGCCATCATGTCGATCCTCGACACCACCGTCGTCAACGTGGCCATCGATCGCCTGGCCGTCGACTTCAAGTCGTCGCTGACGACGATCCAGTGGGTGGTGACCGGCTACACGCTGGCGTTGGCCGCCGTCATCCCGATGACCGGGTGGGCGGCCGACCGGTTCGGCACCAAGCGGCTGTACCTGTCCTCGCTCGTGCTGTTCACGGTCGGCTCGATGCTCTCGGGCCTGGCCTGGAGCGCGGGGTCCCTGATTCTCTTCCGCGTCCTGCAGGGCGTCGGCGGCGGGATGATCATGCCGGCGGTGATGACGATCACCACGCGCAAGGCGGGGCCTCACCGCATGGGCAGGGTGATGGGCGTCCTCGGGCGTGCCGATGCTGATCGCGCCGATCCTCGGCCCGATCCTCGGCGGCTGGCTGGTCGACGACGTCTCGTGGCGATGGATCTTCTTCATCAACCTGCCGATCGGGATCGTCGCCTTCGTGCTGGCGCAGATCGTGCTCGAGCCCGACGAGCCGCAGCCGACCCATCGCCTGGACTGGGTGGGCATGCTGCAGCTCTCGCCCGGGCCTGGCGCTGCTCATCTTCGGGCTCGCCGAGTCGCTCGACCTACGGCTTCGGCGCGCTGCGCTCCTGGGCGCCGGTCGCGGCCGGAGCGGTGCTCATCGTCACCTTCCTCGTGGCACAGCTGGCGCACTGAGGACGCCGCTCATCGACATCCGCACGTTCGTGCAGCTCCGCAGCCGGGGCGGCGGCGGGCACGTTCACGCTGTTCGCGGTCGCGTTCTTCGGCGCGATGCTGCTCGTCCCGCTGTACTACCAGGCGGTGCGCGGCGCCTCCGCGCTCGACGCCGGCCTGCTTCTGGCCCCGCAGGGCCTGGGGGCGATGGTGACGATGCCGATCGCCGGCAGGCTGACGGACCGGTTCGGGCCGACGTGGCTGCCGGCCGCCGGGATCCCGCTGCTCGTCATCGGGATCCTGCCCTTCGCGTTCGTCACCGCCCACACCTCCTACGTCCTGCTGTGCGGCTTCAGCGTCGTGCTCGGTCTGGGGATGGGGCTGGCGATGATGCCGACGATGACCGCGGCCATGCAGGCTGTGCCGCCGTCGGCGATCGCCCGCACGAGCACGGCGATGAACATCATCCGCCAGGCGGGAGCCTCGATCGGCACCGCCGTCCTGACGGTCATCCTCTCCTCGAACATCACCTCGCACCTGCAGCTCCGTCCGAGGTGTGTCGACGGCGGGCGGTCAGACCGGCTTCGCCTCGCTGCAGCATCTGCCCAAGAGCGCCCACGCGGCCGTCAGCCGGCCCGCTCGCCGGCGCGTTCTCGTCGACGCTTCGTGTGGGCGATCGCGCTGCTCGCCGTGGCCTTCGTCCCCGCCCTGGCGATGGCGCTGATGCTGCGGGGCAGGATTTCCGCCGCGGCGGCGCCCGAGCCCACGCCTGGTCGATGGAGTAGCCTCGCACCATGGGCCTGATGACCGGCACCGGGCCGCTCGGCAAGCAGCCCGCGGGTGCGTTCAACTTCGAGCCTCCGCCGCCCGGCGGCGCGCTCTACCTCGAACCGACGCCCAAGCGGATCCGGATCGAGGTCGGCGGCGTCACCATCGCTGACAGCCGGCGGGCGATGATGCTCCACGAGGCCGGCCAGCAGCCCGTGTACTACCTGCCGGCGCAGGACGTCCGGGCCGAGGTGCTCGAGCCCACGGACCGCCACACGCGGTGTGCCAAGAAGGGCGAGGCGTCGTACTACACGATCCGGGCCGGCGGTGAGGTGGTGCAGCAACGGAGCGTGGCACTACCCGGATCCGCTGCCGGGCGCGCCGCCCCTCGCCGGGCTGATCGCCTTCTACTTCAACCGGATGGGACGCTGGCTGGAGGAGGGGGAGGTCATCGGCGTGCACCCGCGCGATCCCTATCACCGGATCGACGTCCTGGCCACGGACCGCCACATCACGATCTCGCTGGCTGGCACGCTGCTGGCCGAGTCAGACCGGGCGGTGGCGCTGTTTGAGTCCAACCTGCCCGCCCGCTGGTATCTGCCGGTGCAGGACGTCCGGGTGGGCCTCGAGCCCTCGGACACGGTCACCCACTGCCCGTACAAGGGCGAGGCCCACTACCACTCCGCGGCCGTCGACGGCGGCACCGATCTCGTCTGGTACTACGAGGCGCCGCTGCCCGAGGTGGGCCGGATCAAGGGTCTGGTCTGCTTCTTCAACGAGAAGGTCGACATCGCGCTCGACGGTGAGCCCCAGGAGCGCCCGGCGTCGCCGTGGAGCAAGCGCGTCAGGTCCGACGCGCCGACGGACGCGCAGAACGACGCGCCCGCGCTGACGCGCGGCTGACGGCAAAGCGCAGCGTCCGCGTGGCGCTGGTGTTGTTGTACAGATCGGTCGCCTGCACGTAGGCGACGTAGCGGCCGGGACGGGGCGGAAGTGGCGGCCGGCTCCGGCGAAGGGCAGCTCGTTGAAGCCGAGGTGGGCGCGCCACTGCTGCCAGCCGGCGTAGGCGCGGCGCCGGCCTCGGGCGTCGGCGTGCCAGATCTCGGCGTCGATCGAGGAGGGGTCGTCGAGCGCGAGGTGCAGCAGCGTGCCCGCCGGCGACGGGCGCCGCGTCTGCAGGAACACGTCGGTCGAGGGTCGGCCGGGTCAACTCGCACCTGGGGCCGGGGCAGCGGATCGGGATCGTCGGCGGGATCGCCGGGGACCGAGGAGACGATCACCTCGCCGTGGACGACCGGGTGCAGCTTGCAGCGGAACTGGTAGACGCCGGGGCGGTCGAAGCTCAGCCGGAAGTGGTCGCCGACGCGGTGGTCGGGCTCGGAGGTGCGCGGGTCGGAGTCCTCGCCGAGGTCGTTGTCGGACACGCCGGTGACCGAGTGCATCGTGTCGGGCCCGACCCAGTACCAGGTGACGTGCTGGCCGAGGTCGACCTGCACGACGGGGTGTGACCAGCGGTAGTCGCCGATGGCGACCTTGGCGTCGGCCGCCCACGCGGGCGCGCACGCCGCCCCCAGGCAGACCGCGGCGCATCCCGCCAGGCAGGCGAGCCGGATCAGGGGCTGACGATGTACCACCCGTTCATCCCCATGTGCAGATGGGAGAAGACGTGGCAGTGGTAGAACCAGCGGCCGGGGTTGTCCTCGACGAACTGCAGCGAGATGACGTCGGCCGGCCCGATCGTCTTGTTGTCGATGATCTGCCCGCCGTCGGGATCGATCCAGCGATGGCCGTGCAGATGGAAGGTGTGGAAGTCGTTGTCGAGCGCGAACACGTGCCAGGCGACCGTCTCGCCGACCTTGGCGCGCAGCGTCGGGGTGTTGCCGGCGAAGGCGCGGCCGTTGATGCACGAGAACTGGTTGTCCAGGCCGGTGGCCACCGGCTGGAAGGAGTGAAAGGTCAGAAAGAACTCGCGGTCGGGGCGCGGATACCGGGGGTTGCGGATGATCAGCGGCCCGAACAGGCCCTTGAACACCGGCACGGGGTCCATCGGGCCGTGGTCGTGGTAGAGCCACGCGCCCTCGGTGCCCGCTCGGGCCTCCCACACGTACTTGAAGGTGCGCCCGTGCTCGACGAACCCGCTGAGCGTCGTGTACTTGCCCTTGTAGGCCCCGTCCATGTCGTTGGTGTAGAAGATCCCGTGGGGATGCATCGTCACCGGCGAGCCGGTCTCGTTGCGGAAGTGCGCGACGATCGTGTCGCCGGTCTCGGCCTCGAGCAGCGGCCCCGGGATCTGGGGCGGACCCAGCGGCTTGGCGAAGTTCGGAGCGAACGCCTGGTAGGCCAGGGCGGTGAAGCGAGTCTTGCCGCGCACCTTGGTGTCCATCATCCCGTCGCGGTGGGTGGGGACGATGTCCCAGGGCGTCCTGACGGCCTTGATCCAGTACTCGCGGACCTGTCCCCCGGGCCCCGCGGGGGTGACGGCCGACGAGTCTGAGACGAACTGCGGGCCGGAGGCCTCTTCATACGCCGCCGCCACCCGGGGCGGCACCGGCACGGAGTGACCGAGGCGGTCGAGGTCGACCTTCGCGTCGGCGGTGACCTTATGCCCCGCCAGCGTGCAGAACAGGGTGCCGCCCGCCGAGGCGACGAACTGGCGGCGTCCGATGGGCGGCACGGGCATCGCCGGCTACGGGCGCCTGACAGTCACCGCGATGTTCATCCCCGGGTGGATGGTGCACTCGAAGTGATACGTGCCGGTCACCGTGAACGTGCGCTTGAAGTGAATGCCCGATGTCGCGTCGATCGAGGTGAAGTTCTTCTTCCTGACGCCCTTGGGGCCCTTGATCAGGGTCACGTTGTGGGTCTCGTAGTTCTGGGCGCTCCACACCCAGTTGACGGCGTTGCCCTTCTTGATCGTCAGCTTGGCCGGGCTGAAGAAGTCGTCGGCGACCTTGACCTTCTTGACCACCGGCTTGTGGGTGGCGCCGAGGCTGGCCGCCACCGGGACGAGCCCGGCGACGCCCAGCGCGCAGGTGGCCAGCGCGACGGCCCGAGGGTTGCTCATGCGCTGTCCCTAGCCCTCGAACGGCTTGCGATCCTTGCGAGCCGGGTGTGGGTGGACGTGCCAGGAGTTCTCCTGGTTGGTCGGTGGCTTGGAGGAGACGATGCCGAACAGCTTCAGGACCTGCGTGGAGTCGCCGTTGATCGTCCCGCTGCCGGCCGTCGTCGGGCAGGCCTGATACAGCGTCGGGTCAGACGCGCTCGTGTCGTAGGTGACGGTGCCGTTGTCGGCGAAGCAGGTTCCGCGACCCGATCCGTCGTTGAAGAAGTCCACCCCGTTGGCGTCGTGGTGCGCGGCGCCCATCGTGTTGTGGACGAACTGGTTGGCGTTGTTCTCGGCCTTGCCGGAGGTGTTCGTCGGGTCCGAGAAGGCCGCGCCGCCCCACAGGAAGTTGCCGAAGATGTCGTTGTCGTGGACCTTCCAGCCGGTCGTCCCGAACAGGATGACCCCGGCGCCGACGGGGTAGTTGAGGGTGCCACCGGACAGGCCGCCGGAGACGGTCTTGACCGGCGAGCCCGGCCGGTAGTAGTCGAAGTTGTTCCAGTAGATGAGGTTGTGCTCGATCACGCCGGAGCCGGCCGGCATGAACGGCTCCGAGCTCAGCGTGTTGGGGACCACGCCGGCGCCGTTGTTGTAGAACTCGGAATCGCGGATCAGGATGTACTTGGAGTTCGTGCCGGAGTAGCCGAGGACGTTCTCGTAGCCGGTGTCGTGATCGAGGGTCGTCGTCTTGGGGTGCTTCTGGAAGGGCGTGCCCCCGACGTAGAACGCCGAGTCGCCGTTGCCGTAGCCGACCGACTGGGTCATCCGCCCGCCGACGCACTTGAACACGTACAGGCCGTAGGAGTGCTCGAAGCCGGCGATCAGGTTCTTCATCAGATATCCGTGGCAGCCGTTGATGAAGAAGCCGTTGGAGGGATAGTGCTCGGCCTTCATGTTCTCGATCGTCAGGTTGTCGACGCCCGAGCCCTGCACCCCGTTCTGAGCCGCGCCGCCGGGGCCCTTGGCGTTCTTGCCCTCGAGCAGGACGGCGGCCGGCGTCTTGCCGGTGCCGACGATGCTGAGCCCGTCGTGCTTGTGCCCGGTGACGATCACGCCTTCGACGTAGCGGCCCGGCTTGACCTTGATCGTCGCGCCCCGGCCGGAGGCGTTGACCGCCGACTGGATCGTGCGGTACACGCAGCCGTGCTTGCACACGGTCAGCGCGGCGGCCTTCTTGGCCTGGGCGAAGGTGGGGCCGGCCAGCGCGCTCAGCGCAGCCCGGCCACGACCAGCATCCAGCGTGTCGTCGACTTCACGGTTCCTCCTCGTCGTGGGACAGCCCCGGGCGCTCGAACGTACCTATTCGTGCAAAGACTGCGGCACGAAGGTATCACGCCGCGGCGCGGGGGCCGCCGGTATTCTCGGCTTGACTTTTCAGAGACCGAGGAGCCCGATTTCGATGGCCGTTGACACCCAGCCGCAGGACCTCTCCGACGAGCAGCGCGCGATCTGCGAGATGGTGCGCCAGTTCGCCGACGAGCAGATCATCCCCAACGCCGAACACTACGACCACGCGGACGAGTTTCCCGAGCCGATCGTCGAGCAGATGAAGGAGCTCGGCCTGTTCGGCGTCACCATCCCTGAGGAGTACGACGGGATGGGGCTCGACCTGACGACCTACGCGATGATCGTCGAGGAGCTCTCGCGCGGCTGGATCTCGATCAGCGGGATCGTCAACACGCACTTCATCGGCTCCTACCTGCTGATGAAGTTCGGCACCGAGGAGCAGAAGCAGAAGTACCTGCCCCGGATGGCCACCGGCGAGATCCGCGCCGCCTTCTCCCTATCGGAGCCCGAGCTCGGATCAGACGTGCAGGCGATCAAGACCAGCGCCAAGCAGCGCGACGACGGCCGCTATGAGATCAACGGCCAGAAGATGTGGGTCACCAACGGCCTGCGCTCGACGCTCGTCTTCACCCTGGTCAAGACGGATCCGTCGGCCGAGCCCAAGTACAAGGGCATGACGTGCTTCATCTGCGAGAAGGAGCCGGGCGCCTCGGAGAACACCGGCGACTACGCCGGCCTGACCGTCCCCCCGCAGATCAAGAAGATGGGCTACAAGGGCGTCGAGTCCACGGAGCTGGTGTTCGACGGCTACACGACGCCGGCCGACAGCATCCTCGGCGGAGAGCAGGCCGGCCTGAACAAGGGCTTCGGGCAGATGATGGACGCGCTCGAGCTCGGCCGGGTCAACGTGGCCGCCCGCGGCGTCGGCATCGCCCAGCGTGCGCTGGAGCTCGCCCTGCGCTACTCGCAGGAGCGCCGGGCGTTCGGCAAGCCGATCGCCGAGCACCAGGCGATCCAGTTCAAGCTGGCCGACATGGCCACCCAGGTCGACGCCGCCCGGCTTCTGACGATGCGGGCGGCCCGGCTCAAGGACAGCGGCGAGCGATCCGACATCGAGGCGGGGATGGCCAAGCTGTTCGCCTCCGAGGCGGGGCGCTTCTGCGTCGAGGAGTGCCTGCGGATCCACGGCGGCTATGGGTACTCCAAGGAGTACGAGATCGAGCGCCTCTACCGCGACGCGCCGCTGCTGCTCATCGGCGAGGGGACGAGCGAGATCCAGCGCATGGTCATCGGCCGAAAGCTCCTGCAACGCCACAAGATCTGAGCCGGGTTGCGCGCGGGGCGGGGCGCGCTACGGTTAGGGGACGCTACGCAGGGAGATGACGATGTCCTACGCACTCGCAACTCAGATGACGTTCGTGCGCCGGCGGGCCGTGGTCGCGCTGGTGATCGCGCTCGCGGTGATCGCGCTGCTGGCCACCGCCACCTCGGCGCACCAGACGCTCGTGAGGTCCCATGTCGCGGCCGATGGCACGACGGTGGTCTCCGGCTACGACGGCGGCGCGCCACTCGTGCCCGCCAAGCACTAACACGACCGCATAGACTGCACGGCCTGTCCTCGCCGTCGGACACCAAGGGACTGATCGAGACCGCGGTCACGCGGTTCCTCGCCGAGGTCCCGGCCCTGCAGCCGCTCAAGCTCGTCGCGGGCCTCGAGCTGCGGGGTCGCGGCGACATCCAGATGTACCGCGTGCAGCTGCCGGGCCCCACGGTCACCAAGGACATCGCCTCCGACGCGAAGGTGCGCCTGGAAGTCCAGCGGGCGGCGTTCAACACGCTGGCGACCAAGGGCCATGTCGCGGACTGGCGTCAGGCCTTCGAGCACGGTGAGGCGAAGGTCACCGGCATCGAGCAGGTGATCCGGCTGATCACCCAGGTGGTCGAAAAGCAGGAAGAGCGCAGCCGCACCCGGCGCGCCAAGGCCCACTGAGGCCGCTCCTCAGCCCGCCAGTTCCTCGGCGGCCCGCAGCTGGTTCTCGACGAGGTCGAGGCCCGCGTCCCAGAAGCCCGGGTCGGCGAGGTCGATCCCCACCATCGCCGCCAGCTCCTCCGGCCCCCGGGAGCCGCCGGCGGCCAGCAGGTCGAGATAGGCGGGGGCGAACGACTCGCCCTCCTGCAGGTAGCGGCCGTAGACGGAGAGCGCCAGCAGCTGACCGTAGGCGTAGGCGTAGACGTAGCCGGGCGAGTTGATGAAGTGCGGGACGTAGGACCACCACATCCGATAGCCCTCCGTGATCTCCACGGAGTCGCCGAACAGCTCCTGCTGGCTCTCCACCCACGCCTCGTTGATCCGGTCGACGGACAGCTCGCCCTCGGTGCGCCGGCGGGTGTGGACGAGGTGCTCGAAGCGGTTCATCGCCATCTGGCGAAACACGGTGGCGATGGCGCCCTCGATCCGGTCGGCCAGCAGGCTCAGCCGGGCCCGCTCGTCGGGCGCGGCGTCGAGCAGGCGGCCGAAGACGAGCGCCTCCCCGAACACCGAGGCGGTCTCCGCCATGGTCAGCGGCGTGGACTGGTGAAAGACGCCCTGGGGCTGGGCGAGCGCGGCGTGCAGTCCATGACCGAGCTCATGGGCCATCGTCAGCACGTCACGGCGGCGCGCGGTGAAATTGAGCAGCACGTAGGGGTGGACGCTCGGGACGGTGTAGGCGCAGAACGCGCCACCGCGCTTGTGCGGGCGCACGGGGGCGTCGACCCAGTGCTCGGCGAAGAAGCGGCGCGTCACCTCGCCCGCGCGCGGGGAGAAGGAGTCATAGGTGTCGAGCACGAGCTCGCGCGCCTGCGCGAAGGAGTAGCTGACGTCCTCGGGCAGCACCGGCGCGGAGCGGTCGTAGTCGGCGATGCGCGTCGACGCCGAGCAGGCGGGCCTTGAGCGCGTACCAGCGCTGGGCGATGCCGAACCGGTGGCGGACGGCCTCGATGAGCGCCATCACGGACTCGTCGGAGGCCTCGTTGCTCAAGTTGCGGGCCGCCAGCCAGTGCGGATAGGAGCGCAGCCGGTCGTCGACGGACTTGTCGTGGGCGAGCGTGTTGTAGATGAAGGCGCGCGTGCGTAGACCGGGCTCGAGGGCCGCCGTCACGGACTCGGCGACCGCCCGGCGCACCGCGCGGTCGGGGTCCTGCAGCCGGCTGAGCGCCACCTCCAGCGACGTCTCCTCGCCGTCGGGCACCTGCACCCGCAGGGCCGAGACGAGCTCGCCGAACAGCCGCGCCCACGAGCTCTGGCTGGCGATCGCCTTCTCGGCGAGGATCTTCTCCTCGGGCTCGGTCAGGAGATGCGGGCGATAGCGGCGCGCGCTGCGCAGGTAGTGCGCGCAGAAGGACAGGCTCTCGTCGGCGAGCAGCTCCTGCGCCCGCTCATCCGGGAGGGCGGCCCACTCGAGCTCGAAGAACAGGAGCAGGGTCTCGATCTCCGTCGCTCGCTCCTGCACGAGCTGCAGCAGGGCTCCCCGGGCGGGATCTGCGGTGTCGGTGGAGAAGCGCAGCGAGGCGAACGAACCGGCCTTGCCGATCAGCTCGTTGATCTGCGCGAACTCGTGCCATCGCCTCGGCCAGGCCGCTCGCGTCGAGCTGCGCCAGCGTGCCGGCATAGGTGCCGGCGAACGCCTGGGCGCGCTCGCGCGCCTCGTCGAGCTGGCGCGGCACGCCGGACTCCTCATCGCCGTCGACCAGCGGGCTCAGGTCCCAGGCGGTTTCGAGGAGCTCGGGATCGGCGAGGTTGGCGGCGGTGCTGGACATGGGCACGCAGGTTACCCGCCCTCCTCGCGCGTCCCGCCGGACAGTTGGGAAGATCTGGTCATGCGCCTGACCGCCGCCCTCGCCGCTCTCGCCGCCGTGGCGGCCATCGCCGGCTGCGGGCAGTCCGGCGATCATCGCTCGAGCCTCACCGTCAACGGCGTCCCGCTGGTGGCGGGCGCGCGGATCGTCACCCGTGCGCGCAGCTGTGACCACGGGGTCAGCCCGTACTGCGCGCTGCAGCTGGTGGTCGTCGGTGCGGGCTTTCGGGACTCGACGGATCTGCTGGCCCGGGAGGAGGATCGGCTGCGGGCCGGCGGCTGGACCTCGACGGTGGGCGACACCCCCAAGGAGCGCTCCGCCGACTCGCCCGGGCACCGGCTGCGGCTGAGCTATGCGCGGGCCTTCGACGACCTGCTCAGCTGGGACCAGGGTCAGATCAAGCGACGGCCGGTGGTCGCCCGGGCGCTGTCACGGGCCCTGTTCGACCAGGCGCCGGCGCTCTCGCTCATGCTGCAGACGGGCTCCTCGTGAGCTCCAGCCGCCGCTGGGCGCCGACCGACAGCGCGCACTGACCGCCCAGCAGGCTGCGCAGGTCATCGCCGACGAGCTCGGCCCGCCAGCCGCGCAGGGTGCGGACCTCCGGCTCGGGTTCCTCGCGCCGGGAGGCGCCGACGATCTGCTCGAGCTCGGCGCGCGAGGCGATCAGCTCGTAGGCAAGGCCGGCCTGGAGCGAGCGGGCCCGCAGCAGCGCCTCGGCCAGCGCGATGAGGGGCGCGTCGCCGGGCTCTGAGCGGGCCCGGGCCTCGTCGCGCGGGATCGGCGGGGCGTCGCGGCCGCGGGCGATGGCCTCGAGGATCGCCTGGCCGCGGCGCTTGACGGTCGGCGGGTGCAGACCGCGGATCTGCTCCAGCCCGGAGACCGATGACGGCTTGCGCTTGGCCAGCTCGACGAGCGCCGGGTCGGCCAGCACTGATCCGACGGGCCGGTCCAGCTCGGAGGCGGTGCGCTCGCGCCAGGCGGCCAGCGCGTGGGCGACGGCGCGAGCCCGCGGATCGAGCTGCCCGACTCGGGGCAGCCGCTCCCAGGCGGTGTCGGGGTCGCGCTCGTCAGTGGCTGCCTCGAGGCGGCGGCACTCCTCGAGCGCCCACTCCAGGCGCCCGCTGGTCCGCAGCCGGCGCTGGATCTCGTCGGCGAGCGCCAGCAGGTGGGCGACGTCCTCGGCCGCGTAGCCGAGCTGCTCCTCCGTCAGCGGGCGGGCGTCCCACCGGGTGTAGCTGGCGGTCTTGCCGACGCGCTGGCCGAGGACCTGGCCGAGCAGGTTGCCGTACCCGGCCTGCGCCGAGCCGCCGGCGAACCCGGCCGCGATCTGGGTGTCGAAGATGTTGTTGAGCTCCGTGCGCCAGGCCCGGCGCAGGATGGCCACGTCCTGGCGCCCGGCGTGCAGGACGACCTGAAAGTCGGGATCGCCGAGCAGCGCCGCCAGCGGGGTGATGTCGACGTCGGTGAGCGCGTCGATGAGGAAGATCAGCGGGTCGCCGCCGGGCTGCGGATTGTCGACGGCCACCTGCACGAGGCACAGCAGCGCGCGGTAGCGGCCCTCGGACATGAACTCCGTGTCGATGCCCAGCCGGCCGGTCGCCTGCGCCGCCTCGGCGGCATGGGCCACATCGGCGGAGGTGGCAAGCGCGGTGGGGGCGGTGGTCTCGATGCCGGGACCCTACAGGGCCACCTCGCGGCTGTCAGCGCAGCGAAGTAACACCGACCCCCCTGGTAGGATTTAGCTTCGATGATCTTCTCCTCCAAGGCCGAGTACGGCGTCCGGCTGATGATCGAGCTCGGGCGCCAGCAGCCCGAGCACCCGACCAGCCTCAAGGCGATCGCCGATGCCGAGGGCCTTCCGCTGGCCTACCTGGAACAGGTGGTCGCGCGGCTGCGCCGGGCGGGGCTCGTGATGAGCGCCCGCGGCGCCCACGGCGGCTACTGGCTGTCGCGGCCGGCGCAGGAGATCGGGATGGACGAGGTCGTCCAGGCGCTGGAGGGGTCGATCGCTCCGATGGAGTGCTTCGTGCACGACCGCACCGAGCGGGTGCTGTGCTCCCACGAGCCCGACGCCGGCCGGGGCTGCGCCACCAAGCTGCTGTGGACGCGCGTGCAGGGCGGGATCATCCGCTCGCTGCAGACGACCACTCTGGCGGAGCTGGTGCAGTTCTCCGGCGGCCCGCTCGCCAGCCAAGCAACCCCGGCGCTGGACCCGGCCCCCCTGGCCGTCAGCGTCCCCGCCGACTGACAACGAAGACGATCCGAAAGCTGAGCATGCCCGACCTAGAGATCCGCAACCTGCACGTCCGCGCCGGAGAGAAGGAGATCCTGCGCGGACTCGAGCTGAGCGTCGGCAAGGGCGAGATTCACGCCCTGATGGGCCCCAACGGGTCCGGCAAGTCCACGCTGGCCAACGTCATCATGGGCCACCCCAACCTCGACGTCACCGAGGGCCAGATCATCTGGGGCGGCGAGGACATCACGGAGGCCGACACCGACGAGCGAGCCCGCATGGGCCTGTTCATGGCCTTTCAGTACCCCGTCTCGGTGCCCGGCGTCACCGTCACCAAGTACCTGCGCACGGTCATGAACGCCCACCGCGACGCGCAGGGCGAGCCGCCGATCGCGCTCAAGGAGTTCCGCCAGACGGTGGAGGCCGCGATGGAGCTGGTCAAGGTGCCGCGCGAGTTCTCGACGCGCTACCTCAACGAGGGATTCTCCGGCGGCGAGAAGAAGCGCATGGAGATCCTCCAGCTCGCCCTCCAGAAGCCGCGGATGGCCATCCTCGACGAGACGGACTCAGGGCTGGACATCGACGCCCTGCGGATCGTCGCCGACGGCGTGAACTCCGTCGCCGGGCCGGACCTCGGCTTCCTCATCATCACCCACTACCAGCGCATCCTGCACATGGTCAAGCCCAGCCACGTGCACGTCATGTACAAGGGCCGGATCGTCCGCGAGGGCGGCCCGTCGCTCGTCACTGAGCTCGAGGCCAAGGGCTACGGCTGGATCACGGACGAGATCGACGAGGCCGCGGCTCAGGAGGCCGTCGCCTGATCATGAGCACCGTCGAGACCCCCGTCGACGTCGCCGCCGAGTTCCCGGTCCTGCGCCGCGAGTTCGACGGCCGCCGGGTCGTCTACCTGGACTCCGCGGCCACCTCGCAGACCCCGCAGCCGGTGATCGACGCGATGGACCGCTACTACACGGAGTCTCGCGCCTCCGTGCACCGCGGCGTCTATCCCGCTGGCGGTGGAGGCCACCGACCTCTACGAGGGCGCGCGCGAGCGGATCGCGCGGTGGCTGGGCTCGACCGTCGAGGAGACGATCTTCACCGCCAACGCGACCGCCGCGATCAACCTCGTCGCCTATACCTGGGGACGGCGCAACGTCGGCCCGGGCGACCTGGTCGTGCTGACCGAGACGGAGCATCACTCGAACATCGTCCCCTGGCAGCTGCTGTGCTCCGATCGCGGCGCCGAGCTCGCCTACGTGCCGATGCTCGACGACGGCCAGCTCGACCTGGAGGCGCTCGACCGCCTGCTGGCCCGCTCGCCCAAGCTGGTGGCGGTCGTCCACGTCTCCAACGTCATCGGGACGATCAACCCGATCGAGGAGATCGTCCGGCGCTCGCATGACGCCGGCGCCATCGTGCTGGTCGACGGCTCACAGGCGATCCCCCAGCTGCCCGTCGACCTGCGGGCGCTCGACGCCGACTTCTACGCCTGGACGGGGCACAAGGTCTACGGCCCCACCGGCATCGGGGTGCTCCACGGCCGTCGCGAGCTGCTCGAGGAGATGCCGCCGTTCATGGGCGGCGGCCACATGATCCGGACCGTCGGCGAGACGGAGTCGACCTGGACGGACCTGCCCTGGAAGTTCGAGGCCGGCACCTCGCAGATCGCCGAGGCGATCGGCCTGGGGGCCGCCGTGGACTGGGTCCAGGCGATCGGCATGGAGCGCATCCGCGCCCATGAGTCGGCGCTCGTGGCCGACGCGCTGGTCAAGCTGGGCGAGGTTCCCGGACTGACGATGCACGGGCCGGCCGACGCCGCCGACCGCGGTGCCCTCATCTCCTTCGTCCTCGAAGGGGCCCATCCCCACGACGTCGGCGAGATCCTCGGGCGGGAGGGGGTGTGCGTGCGCACCGGTCACCACTGCACCCAGCCGCTGATGCGCCGCCTGGGCGCCACCGCGACCAGCCGGGCCTCCTACGCCGTCCACAACACCACGGACGACACGGACCGCCTGGTCGATGCGCTGGGCACCGTCGCGCGGGTGCTACAGCTCTAGACCATGGACGATCTGTACCGCGAGAACATCCTCGAGCACTACAAGCGGCCCCACAACTGGAGCCCGCCCGCGCCGGAACTTGACCGCGTCGACCTGGAGTTCCACGATCTCAACCCGCTGTGCGGCGATGAGCTGACGGTCAAGCTCGCGGTGTCCGACGATGAGCGCGTCGAGGGCGTGCGCTTCGAGGGCCACGGGTGCGCGATCTCCCAGGCGGCGGCTTCGATGGCCTCCGACGAGATCCAGGGGATGAAGGTCTCAGAGCTGCTCGAGCTCGACCGCGAGTTCGTGCTCGACCTCCTCGGCATCGACATCTCCGCCCAGCGGATGAAGTGCGCGCTGCTGTCGCTGAAGGTCATCAAGAGCGCCTCCCTGGGCCATGCCGTGGGGTGGGAATCCGAGACGCCCGGGAGCAGCGCGGGAGCCGCGGCGTAGGGCCAGGTCCGGACCGCCGACCGCTAGACTCCCTCAGGTAAATCCGATCTTCTCACTAGGTATTCGAAACGTGTCACCCGTCATCGACGTCTGTTCTCTCTCAGAGCTTCCGCCCGGAGGGCGGCGCCTGGTCGAATGGGAGGACCTCGAGATCGGCGTCTTCAATTGCGCCGGCACTGTGTACGCGATCGAGGACCGGTGCTCGCACGACGACGGGCCGCTGATCGATGGCGAGCTCAACGAGCAGGCGTGCACGATCGAATGCCCCCGACATGGCTCGCTGTTCGACATCACCAACGGCAAGCCCAAGACCCTGCCCGCGTATGTTCCGGTCGACACCTTCCCGGTGATCATCGAGGACGACACCATCAAGCTGGAGGTGGAGTAATGGCGACTCCCGACATCACCAAAGAGCATCCCGCCGTGCTGACGACGAACGAGGCGCTGGGTCAGATCAACTCTGACTACACGGAGCGCTACGGCTTCCACGACGCCGAGAACTACCTGTACAAGGCGCCGAAGGGGATCAACCGCGAGGTCGTCGAGATGATCTCGCAGCTGAAGTCCGAGCCGGCGTGGATGCGGGAGTTCCGCCTCAAGGCGCTCGACTACTTCATGGCGCGGCCGATGCCGACCTGGGGCTCGCCGATGCTCGCCGAGGTCGACTTCGACGACATCCACTACTTCGTGCGCGCCTCCGAGCGCGCCGAGCGCTCCTGGGATGACGTGCCCGAGGACGTCAAGAAGACGTTTGACCGCCTCGGCATCCCCGAGGCCGAGCGGAAGTTCCTCTCGGGCGTTGGGGCGCAATACGAGTCCGAAGTGGTGTACCACCAGGTGCGCGAGGACCTCGAGCAGCAGGGCGTGATCTTCAAGGACATGGACTCCGCGCTGCGCGACCACGAGGACCTCGTGCGCGAGTACTTCGCGACGATCATCCCCGCCAACGACAACAAGCTGGCGTCGCTCAACAGCGCCGTGTGGTCGGGCGGATCGTTCGTCTACGTGCCGCCGGGCGTCCACGTCGAGATGCCGCTGCAGGCGTACTTCCGGATCAACACGGAGTCGATGGGCCAGTTCGAGCGCACGCTGATCATCGCCGACGAAGGCTCCTACGTGCACTACGTCGAGGGCTGCACCGCCCCCACGTACTCGTCGAACTCGCTGCACTCCGCCGTGGTGGAGCTGATCGCCAAGCCCGGCGCCCGGATTCGCTACACGACGGTCCAGAACTGGTCGACCAACGTGTTCAACCTGGTCACCAAGCGGGCGGTGGCGGAGACGGACGCGACCGTGGAGTGGGTCGACTGCAACCTCGGCTCCAAGCTGACGATGAAGTACCCGAGCGTCTACCTGATGGGTGAGCGCGCGCATGGGGAGATCCTCTCGATCGCCTTCGCCGGCGCCGACCAGCACCAGGACGCCGGCGGCAAGATCGTCCACGCCGCGCCGAACACGACCTCGAACATCTTCGCCAAGTCGATCTCCAAGGACGGCGGGCGCGGCTCCTACCGCGGCCTGCTGGAGATCGCCAAGGGCGCCCACGGCGCACGCTCCAAGGTCGTCTGCGACGCGCTGCTGCTCGACGAGCGGTCGCGCTCGGACACCTACCCGACGATCCGCATCTCCGAGGACGACGTCAACGTCGGCCACGAGGCGACCGTCTCCAAGGTCGGCGAGGATCAGCTCTTCTATCTGATGTCGCACGGGATCTCCGAGGAGGAGGCCTCCAAGCTGATCGTCAACGGCTTCATCGAGCCGATCACCAAGGAGCTCCCGATGGAGTACGCGGTGGAGATGAACCGCCTGATCGAGCTGCAGATGGAGGGTTCGATTGGCTAGTTCACAGACCCTCGAGCTGCCGCAGTTCAAGGGGCGGCCCGGCTGGGAGTTCACGGACGTCTCAGACCTCGATCTCGCGGCCTACACGCCGGCGGCGGTCGCCCGCGAGGGCGGTGCCGGCGCGCTGTGGTCGCTTGACGGCGCCGAGCTGCCGGACGGCGTGTCCGTGGAGGTCGACGGTGACGGCACGACGGTCACGGTGGGCCGTGGCGTCGTGCTCGAACACCCGATCTCGCTGACGGCGGTCCAGTCCGAGGGCGGGACGCTCGTCAACCAGCGGACGCGCATCGTGGTGCAGGAGGGCGCTCAGGCCGAGGTGTGGGAGCAGTTCCTGTCGGCCACGGAGGACCTCGACGGCATCTTCAACATCACGACGGAGCTCGTCGTCGGCGACGCCGCCCACCTGCGCTACGTGTGCGGCCAGGGTCTGTCGGAGCGCAGCTGGGTGTTCGGCGCCCAACGGGGGACCGTCGGCCGTGATGGGAGCCTGGATTGGGTCGCGCTCGGCCTCGGCTCACGCTCCGGCCACGTGCTCATGGAGACCCGCCTCGCCGGCGAGGGCGCCGACGCCCGGGTGACCGGTGCCTATGCCACCCGCGGGCGCCAGCACATCGACTTCGACACCACCCAGGAGCACGTCGCGCCCAACACGACCTCGGACCTCGCCTTCCGGGGCGTCCTGCAGGGCCGCTCGTCGGCGGTGTGGAAGGGCAACATCATCGTCGACCCGGGCGCCCAGAAGACGGATGCCTTCCAGGAGTCACGCAACCTGCTGCTCTCCAAGCGCGCCCATGCGGACGCGATCCCCGGTCTCGAGATCCAGGCCAACGACGTGCGCTGCACGCACGCCGCCGCCATCGCCCAGGTCGATCCCGAGCAGCTGTTCTACCTGCGCTCCCGCGGCCTGCGGGAGGAGACGGCCAAGCGGCTGGTCATCGAGGGGTTCCTGTCGGCGCTCGTCGAGCGCTTCGAGGCGGGGCCGGTGCGCGAGGTGCTCGGCGACGCGCTCGAGCGCCGGCTGGCGCTGATCCTCGCCGACTGAGCGGCGGCGTAGGATGCGCGCGATGGCGCGCGCACCCTCCATGGTCGCCCTCGGCTACGGCAAGTTCGTGAGGGCCGATCGGGTCTATGCGCTCGTGCCCCTCGAGGGCGAGGAGCGCGGCGACGGCCGGCGCACGCTCGTCCACGTCGAGGGGATCGAGCAGCCGCTGATCGCCTCCCGCTCGGAGGTGGCCATCGCCCAGGACGTGGCGGCCGCCCTCGGCCAGGTGCCCCCGGGACGGCGCCGGGAGGGGATCCCCGGCCAGAGCGCCCTGTTCTAGTGGTTCCTCGGGACAGGACGGACGTTAGCGGTGCCCGTCCACGTCGCCCTGCTGCGCGGCATCAACCTCGGTCCGAACCGGCGGCTCCCGATGGCCGACCTGCGGGCGCTGCTGACCGGCGCCGGCTACGAGGACGTGCGCACCTACGTGCAGAGCGGCAACATCGTCCTGGCCGGGCCGGGGAAGGCCGCTGATGTCGAGCGCGAGCTGCAGAAGCTCATCACGGAGCGCTTCGGCTTCGAGGTGCCGGTGATCGTGCGCAGCCGCGCCCAGCTGGCGCGCATCGTGGCCGGTGATCCGATCGAGGGCGGGGCTCAGGATCCCAAGCACTACGTGGTCACCTTCCTGGCCGAGAAGCCGTCGGCGGGCGCCATCGCCCGGCTGAGGGAGCTGGCGCGCGAGTCCGAGCAGCTGATGACCTCGGGGCGGGAGATCTACACCTGGCACCCTGACGGCCAGGCGCGATCGAAGATGGCCGTCGCGCTGACCGCCAAGGGGCTCGGGGCCAACGCGACGGCTCGCAATTGGACGACGGTCACGACGCTGCTGGAGATGGCTTCGGGCTAGTGGTCGCCCGCGGGCGCACGACCCACACGAGCACCGCCAGCAGGACGGCGGCGACCGCGCACCCGGCGGCCACGGCGAAGGCGAGGTGGTATCCGCCGAGCAGCGCCGCCATCCGGTCTGTCCCGTGCGACAACAGCGTCCCGGTGCGGCTCGAGGCGATCGTGCCCAGCACCGCCACGCCGAGCGCGCCCGACAGCTGCAGGGAGGTGTTGACGATCCCGGAGGCCATGCCGGCATCGGCGGCCGGGACGTGCTCCATGGCGATCGTCAGAAGCGGCATGAAGGACAGCCCGGCGCCGACGCCGATGAGGACGAACGGGGGCAGGACGCTGGTGGCATAGGGGGCGGTCGCGCTGACCTGAGAGAGCCAGCCGAGCCCCACGGCGGCCAGGACCAGGCCGGCGAGCAGGGGACCGCGGGCCCCGAACCGGTTGACCAGCCGGGCGGCCACGCCGAAGGACATGGCGGCCAGGGCCAGCGTCTGGGGCAGGAAGGCGAGCCCGGTCTGCAGCACGTCGTAGCCGCGGGCGTGCTGGAAGTAGAGCGCGCCGACGAAGAAGGTGGCGAACATCCCCGTGATGAGCAGCCCGCGGACGACGCTCGAGGCGGCGATGCCGCGGATCGCAAAGATCCGCAGCGGCAGGATGGGGTTGGCGATCCGGGCCTCGAGGGCGACGAAGGCGCCCAGCAGCCCGAGCGCGATCGCGAGCAGGCCGAGCGTGTGCAGCGAGCCCCACCCGTGCGATGAGGAGCTGACGATCGCGTAGGCGGTGAGCATCATCGAGGTGGTCACCAGGATGGGGCCGGCGATGTCGACGTCGCGACCGATGCCCAGCCCCTCGTTCTCGGCGATCCACAACCGCCCGAGCAGGAAGGTGGCGATCCCGATCGGGACGTTGATGAAGAAGATCCAGTGCCAGTTGAGGACCTGGGTGATGACGCCCCCGGCCAGCAGGCCGATCGACCCGCCGCTGGAGACGACGCCCATGTAGATGCTCATCGCCCTGGCGCGCTCCGCCGGGGCCCGGAACTCCGTGACGATGATGGCCATGATCGCCGAGGTGGCGCCGGCGCCGCCCAGGCCCTGGACGAAGCGGGCGGCGATCAGCAGCGTCTGGTCGTCGGAGAGCCCGCACGCCGCCGAGGCCACGGTGAACAGGGTGACGCCGGCGAGGAACACGCGCCGGCGGCCGACGAGGTCGCCGAGGCGGCCGGCGAGCAGCAGGAAGCTGCCGAAGCTGATCAGGTAGCCGTTGACCACCCACGTCAGCGACGAGGGGCTGAAGCTGAGTGAATGCTGGATGTTGGGCAGCGCCACGTTGACGATCGAGGCATCGACGATGCTCATCAACTGGGCGAGGCAGACGACGACGAGGGCGATCCACCGCGCGTGCGGCGAGGCGTGAAGGTCTCTGGATGTCATGGGGATCATCCTTACATCAATGATGATCTTCGTCAAATGGATTGTCCGCGAGATTGCTACGATCGCCGCATGACGGCGACGACACGCCGGGGCACCCTGATGCTGATCTCGCGCCTGTCAAAGATGGCGATCCGCAACACCCCGGAGTCGCTGATCGAGATGAAGACGCGCCAGTACGTGGCGCTCTCCTACATCGGTGACCCCGCGGGCGTCTCGCAGCAGAAGCTCGCCGAGATCCTCTGCATGGACGCCAACAACATCGTGCTGCTGCTCAACGAGCTCGAGGCCGAGGGGTGGATCCGGCGGGTCCGCGATCCCGCAGACCGGCGGCGCCACATCGTCGAGATCACCCGGGCCGGCCACGCCAAGCTCGACCACGCGATGGCCCAGCGCGAGACGATCGAGGACGAGATCCTCCACAACCTCGACCACGACGATCGCGATCAGCTGCACCGGCTGCTCGTCAAGGCCATCGGCGACGAAGCCTGACGATGCACGCCTACGCGGTCGCTGACGTCTTCTGCGCCAGCCCGCTGGAGGGCAACCCCGTGGCGGTGTTCACCGACGGCGCCGGTCTCGACGGCGAGACGATGCAGCGGACCGCGCGGGAGCTCAACCTGTCAGAGACGGTGTTCGTGCTCGACGACGAGGGTGGCGACGCCGACGCGCGGGTGCGAATCTTCACCCCGTCGACCGAGCTGCCCTTCGCCGGCCACCCCGTCCTCGGCACCGCGTTCATCCTGGGGACCGACCGCGGGTTGGAGACCGTGCGGTTGCGGACCGGATCGGGGATGGTGCCCGTCGCCCTGCGCCGTGACGGGGAGGACGTCGTCTTCGGCGAGATGGAGCAGCCGATCCCGACGTGGGCGCCCTTTGACGCCGAGGCCGAGCTGCTGGCCGCGCTCGGTGTCGCCGGTTCCGGGTTGCCGGTCGAGGTCTATGACAACGGACCCCGTCACACCTACGTGGAGCTGCCCGACGCGGCCTCGGTGGCGGCGGTCACCCCGGACCTGCGGGCCCTGGCGACGGTCGCCGAGGTGGGGGTCAGCTGCTTCGCCGTCCTCGACGACGGGGCGAGGACCTCGCCGGCGCGGGTCAAGACGCGGATGTTCGGCCCGGCGCTGGGCGTGGCGGAGGATCCGGCCACCGGATCGGCGGCCGGCCCGCTGGCCGTGCATCTCGCCCGCCACGGCCGGATCGGGTTCGGGCAGACGGTCGAGATCCGCCAGGGGGCCGAGATCGGGCGCCCGTCGGTGCTGCGGGCCGTCGCCGACGGGTCGGCGGATGCCGTCACGCGGGTGGCCGTGGGGGGCGGGGCGGTCATCGTCGCCCGCGGTGAGTACCGCCTGCGCTGATCCGGGTAGCCTGCCCGCCCATGAAACTCGCCACCTTCAGAGCCCCTGACCACACCGAGCCCCTGTCCGGGGTGGTGCAGGACGACCGCGTCACCGCCTTCGGCGGCCCCCACGGCGTCATCGACGTCCTCTCCGGCACCACCGTCCCGTCTGACTCCGTCGGGTCGTGGGCCCTGGCGGAGGTCGAGCTGCTGCAGCCCGTGCTCGAGCCCGGCACCGTCTACGCGATCGGGCTCAACTACGCCAAGCACGTCGAGGAGACGGGCAACACCGCCCCCGAGCGACCGATCGTGTTCGTCAAGGTGCGCGGATCCCTGGCCCCTCCGGGCGGTCCGATCCGCTGCCCGCCGGTCGTCAAGAGCCTGGACTACGAGGGCGAGCTGGCGATCGTCATCGGGGCCGGCGGATCGATTGGTGGCTTCTGCGTCGCCGACGACGTCTCGGCGCGCGACCTGCAGCGCGCCGAGCCGCAGTGGACCCGCGCCAAGGGCGCCGACACCTTCTGCCCCTTCGGACCCTGGGTGACGACCGTCGACGAGTGCCCCAGCGCCGACGACCTGCGGCTGCAGACGTGGGTCAACGGCGAGCTGCGCCAGGACAGCCGCACCTCGGACCTCATCTTCGACTGCCGGGCGATCGTCGACTTCATCGCCGAGACGAACACCCTCGCGCCCGGCGACCTCATCCTCACCGGCACGCCCAACGGAGTCGGCGCCGCCTTTGACCCCCCGAAGTTTCTCAGCTCGGGCGACCGGGTAAGAATCGCGATCGAAGGGTTGGGTGAGATCGAGCACGCCGTCGAGTAGATAGCGGGCTGAAGCGTCGAGCAGGAGGAGGTCGGGGATGCTGCGGCTCCACCCAAGCGTGGTCGACTACGTGATCCTGGGGATCTACTTCATGGTCGTGCTGGGCATCGGCTTCGTCGCGCGACTGGCGATCAAGACCGACCTCGACTTCTTCCTCTCCGGCCGCTCGCTGCCGGCGTGGATCACCGGTCTGGCCTTCATCGCGGCCAACCTGGGGGCGCTGGAGATCCTCGGTCAGGCGGCCAACGGCGCCCAGTACGGCGTGGCCGCCGTGCACTACTACTGGCTCGGCGCCGTGCCCGCGATGGTCTTCCTGGGGCTGGTGATGATGCCCTTCTACTACGGGGCCAAGGTCCGCTCGGTCCCCGAGTACCTCCGGCTGCGCTTCAACGAGGCGACCCATGCCTTCAACGCCGGCACCTTCGCCCTGGCCACGGTGCTCATCTCCGGGGTCAACCTGTTCGCGCTGGCGCTGATCATCCACCTGATGCTCGGCTGGTCGATCGCCCTGGCGATCCTCATCGCCGCCGCGCTGGTGCTCGTCTACATCACGCTCGGCGGCCTCACCTCGGCGATCTACAACGAGGTGCTCCAGTTCTTCATCATCGTGGCGGCGCTGCTGCCGCTGACGCTGGTGGCGCTGCACGCCGTCGGCGGCATCAGCGGGCTCAAGCATCGCGTCGAGCACTTCAAGCCGCTCGGCGAGCGCCGGGCTGCACGCCTGGCGCGGGCTGGGGATCCACCACGTCACCAACCCGCTGATGTCGGACTGGGTGGGCGATCGTCTTCGGCCTGGGCTTCGTGCTCGGCTTCGGCTACTGGACGACGAACTTCGCCGAGGTCCAGCGCGCGCTGTCGGCGCGCAACATGTCGGCCTCCCGGCGCACGCCGCTGATCGGCGCCTTCCCCAAGATCTTCCTGCCGGCGATCATCATCCTCCCCGGCCTGATCGCGGTGGTCACGGTCAAGGGACTGGGCGTCGGCACGCGCTCTGGGCATGCAGTACAACACGGCGATCCCGCACCTGATCGGCAACTTCCTGCCCGAGGGGATGCTCGGGCTCGCCATCACCGGCATGCTGGCCGCGTTCATGGCGGGCGTGGCCGCCAACGTCACGGCGTTCAACACGGTCGTCACCTACGACCTGATCCAGGCCTACTTCGCCAAGGACCGCGACTCCGCGTACTACCTGCGGGCCGGGCGGCTGGTGACGATCGGCGGAATCCTGATCTCGATCGCCACGGCGTTCATCGCCAAGGGCTACTCGAACATCATGAACTACATCCAGACGTTGTTCTCGATCTTCAACGCGCCGCTGTTCGCCACCTTCATCATCGCCATGGTCTGGCGCCGGGCGACCGCCTGGGGCGGCTTCTTCAGCCTCGTCGCCGGCACGATCGCCGCCTACGCGGTCAACCGCCTGGCCGCCTACCACACGCTCTTCCACTTCGGCTCGGCGCTCAGCGGGAGCTTCTGGCAGGCGATCATCGCCTTCCTCGTCGACGCCGTGGTGATGGTGGGGGTCTCGCTCGTCACCAAGCCCAAGCCCACCGAGGAGCTCCGGGGGCTGGTCTGGGGCCTGACCCGCGCCGAGGAGGCCGAGGAGAACGCCGACGAGCGCGACAAGCTGTGGTGGCGCTCGCCGGCCCTGCTGGGGGGCGTGGCCATCGCGCTGCTCGTCGTCCTGAACATCATCTTCGCCTGAGGAGTGTGGGCTCATGTCATCGAGTGATCGACCCTTCGGAGTCCCCGGCGCCTCCGGCGACGAGGGCGCCCAGGCGTCCACCGGAACCAGCGACGAGGAGGAGATCGCCGCTGCCAAGGCGGCCAACCGCTTCGACATCCGCCGGCTGATCGGCGGCCTGTTCCTGCTCTACGGCCTGATCCTCGTCGCCCTGGGCCTGTTCGGCTCCCACCACGTCAAGCACAAGGCCGCCGGGATCAACATCGACCTGTACACCGGCATCGGCATGCTCATCTTCGGCGCGTTGATGGTCTTCTGGGCGCTCGCCAAGCCGACGATGCCCGAGCCGCCCGAGACACGCGGCCAGGGGTCGGGACGGATCCGCCGGCGCCCCCGCGACCTGATCCCTAGCGGCCGCGGGAAGGAGATTGGCCGCCCAGGTTGAAGGGAAGCACGACGGGTAATGACGCTCAAGGTGGTCAACACGCCAACTCAGGATTCGGAAGCCCCGGCTTCGACCGCCCAGGCCTCGTCCGGCGCACGCCCTGACGCGCCCGCCGCCCCGGCGCCCGCTCCTGCGACGCCGCGGACCCCGTGGCACGACCGCCTCGCCCCGGGGGCCCGCTGGGTGGGGCGCCAGCTCAGCGCCCCCCGGACCCGGCTGTGCGTCGTCGGGATCGTCCTGCTGCTGATCGGGATCGTGTGGGTCACCAACTCGGCGTGGACCCTGCCGCTGATCGTCGTCGGAATCGCGATGGTGATCGTCGCCTGGATGGGCTCGCGCCTCGATGGCCGCTTCGCCATCGAGTGGGGCGAGGGGGGAACCCAGGTCGAGTTCCGCGCCCAGATCAAGGCGCCGCCGCGTCGCCCACGGCGTTCAGCTGCACCCCCTGCCGGCCGGGAGCGCCCCGCCGCGTGCGCCGGCCGCGCCGCCCGTCCGCCCGCAGATCGACGACGGAAACGTCATCGAGGGCGAGGGCCACACCGTCGAGATCGACGTCGCCGAGCTCAAGACGCTGATCCGGGCGGCGGAGGCCAAGGAGGCCGCCGCGGGTGACGCCGCTGCTTAGTGCTTGTCGATGACGCGGTCGATGAGGCCGTACTCGACGGCCTCATCAGCCTTGAAGAAGCGGTCGCGCTCCATGTCGATGTGCACCTGCTCCTCGGTCTGACCGGTGTGCAGGGCGTAGATCTCGTCCGTCCGCTTGCGGATGTTGAGGATCTCGCGGGCGTGGATCTCGATGTCCGTCGACTGGCCCTCGAAGCCCGCCGACGGCTGGTGGATGAGGATCCGGCTGTTGGGCAGCGAGAACCGCTTGCCCTTCGCGCCGCCGGTCAACAGCAGCGAGCCCATCGACATGGCGATGCCGACGCAGATCGTCGAGATGTCCGGCTTGACGAACTGCATCGTGTCGTAGATCGCCAGGCCGGAGTAGATCGAGCCGCCCGGGGAGTTGATGTAGATCGAGATGTCCTTGTCCGGATCAGAGGACTCCAGATGCAGGAGCTGGGCGACGACGAGGTTGGCGACCGTGTCATCGATCGCCGATCCGATGAAGATGATCCGCTCGTTGAGCAGACGGCTGTAGATGTCGAACTCGCGCTCGCCACGGGCTGTGCGCTCGATGACCATGGGAACTAGGGGCATGCAGACAACCCTAGAACATGTCCTGCACGACGAGGACGGCCGACCCGGAGAAGGCGCCGGCGCGCAGATCGGCGAGGGCCTGCTCGGCGTCGGCCAGGGGATAGGAGGTGACCGTCGTGCGGACCGGGACCTCCGCGGCCAGGGCCAGGAACTGGCGACCGTCCTCGCGGGTGAGGTTGGCCACGGAGCGGATCGTGCGCTCGTGCCAGAGGTCCTCGTAGGGGAAGGCCGGGATGTCGGACATGTGGATCCCCGCGGTGACGACCGTGCCCCCCGGGGCCAGCGCTCTGAGGGCCGCCGGGACGAGCGGTCCGGCCGCCGCGAAGATGATCGCGCCGTCCATCGGCTCGGGCGGGGCCTCGTCGCTGCCGCCCGCCCAGGCCGCGCCGAGGCTGCGCGCGAACTCCTGGGTCCGCACGTCGCCGGGGCGGGTGAAGGCGAAGACCTCGCGGCCCTGGTGGACTGCCACCTGGCAGATCTGATGGGCGGCCGAGCCGAAGCCGTAGAGACCCAGCCGGGCCCCGTCGCCGGCCAGGCGAAGCGCGCGGTAGCCGATCAGCCCACCGCACAGCAGCGGAGCGGCCTGGACGTCGGACAGCCCGTCGGGGAGCTCCAGGCAGAAGCGCTCGTCGGCGACCGTCATCGTGGCAAAGCCCCCGTCGATGTCCCGGCCGGTGAAGCGGCCGTTGACGCATAGATTCTCGCGCCCGCTCGTGCAGTACCGGCAGGTCCCGTCGGTGTCGCCCAGCCAGGGGACGCCCACGCGCCGGCCATCATCTGTCCGACCGACGATCTGATGACCGAGGATCACCGGCAGCTTGGGCGCCTCGATCTCGGCGTCGCGCAGATGGAGATCCGTCCGGCACACCGCGCAGGCGGAGATCCGCAGGCGCAGCTGGCCGGCCCCCGGCTCGGGGTCAGCCATGTCGACCGCCTTCAGCGGCTGTCCGGGCTGCTCGAGGACGATCGCCTGCATCGATGGCCGTGGTTGCGGTCGGCGGTGCGGTCGCGGGTGGCTGCGCGGTCTACTCGGCGGCGGCCAGCCACGACGCCAGGCTGGTGTGGTCCGCCGGCGAGACCCCTGTCGCCAGTTCAGAGCGGATCTCGGCCAGCGTGCCGAAGCGCTCGGCGACGACGTTGTGCTGGTGGATCGTCTCGAGGTTGACCTGACGGGCGGAGACGAACGCTCGGTCGTCGAGCTGCGGAAGCCCTTCGATGACGCCCCGGATCATCTCGCGCACGCAGTCCTCGACGAACCGCGGGCGCCGGTGGGCCTTCTCGACGACGTGGGCCTCGTCCGAGCGCTTCATCAGCTCGTAGATCTCCGAGGACATCGACTGCTCGACGATCCTCAGCAGCGTCGAGGCGTCGATCTCCTCGTCGCACTCCTCCGGGCAGCCGACGTAGAGCGTGCCAAGGCCGCGCTGGTTGTGGGTGGCCACCGGCACCGCCTCGAGGATCCGCTCGATCTCATCAGAGTCAAAGCCCTCGCTCTCAAGGCGTTCGCGCGCCGCGCCGGTGATCAGCTCCTGGGCGCACGGGCAGGCGGTCATCCCCTGGGCGGTCACGCCGGTCAGCCGCCGCGTCCCACGATCGGTCGCCACCGCGACGCCGTGCAGGGTGTAGATCTCCTGGGTCATGACCCCCGAGACGGGCGCGGGCTTGTGCTCGGGGAAGCGCGCCTCGACGGTGACCTCGGCACGGCGAGCGTCCTGGCGGGTGCGCACGAGCTCGGCGATGTGCTCGGCGAGCATCTCGGCCTTGAACGGCGCGTCGCCGAGGACGACCTCGCCGATCGACTCGTTGACGACCTCCTCGAAGCGCGACATGTGCGCGCCCTTCTGGCTGGACCCGAGCTCGATGACGCACTCGAAGCGGGCTGAGAACAGCTGCTCGGAACCGTCGTGGGTCAGGCGGATGACCTTCTCGACGCCGGTCACCCCGACCCGCGAGAGGCTCAGCGCCAGCGCCGGCGGGCGCGCCTGGACGTCGATGAGCGCGGCGGCGGAGGGGTCAGGGGCGGCCATCTCCCGTACAGGTTAGACCCCGGGGTATGCGCGAGCTCACGGTCGGGTTGAGGAGCTTTGTGGTATCACTGTCGCTCGTAGCAAGAGTCACGAGAGGGAGCTCCCGGGTCACCGGGGAACTCGAGGAACACGTCGATAAGGAGCTCAGGGGCTGTGAGCGTTGACGAGATCGTTCTGCTGAGCGACGACACCCCGATCGCAGAGATGGATGAGCTGCGCGGGATGATCGTCGAGGCACAGGACCGCGGTTTTCTGACCTTCGCCGAGCTCGAGGCCTGCCTCGAGGAGGTCGAGGTCACCAAGGAGCAGGTGCAGGAGCTGCATGCCTACCTCGACGAGCACGGGATCGTGGTCGTCGGCGCCGACGGCCGGGTGGCCAAGTCCGAGGGGGGCAGCATCGAGGCCAGCGCGCGCCGGCCGGAGGAGCCCGACGCCGAGCCGGTCAAGAAGGTCGAGGTCGACCTGACGGTGGAGCCCAGCCTTGACTCGTTGCGCCTCTACCTGCGCGCCATCGGGCGCGTCAACCTGCTGACCGCCGAGCAGGAGGTCCTGCTGGCCCGCCGCATCGAGCGCGGCGACATGGCGGCCAAGCAGCACATGATCGAGGCCAACCTCCGCCTCGTCGTCTCGATCGCCAAGTCCTACCTCGGTCGCGGCCTCACCTTCCTGGACCTCATCCAGGAGGGGTCGATGGGCCTCATCCGCGCCGTCGAGAAGTTCGACTACCGCCGCGGCTACAAGTTCTCGACCTACGCCACCTGGTGGATCCGCCAGGCGGTCACCCGCGCGATCGCCGACAAGGGCCGGACGATCCGCATCCCGGTCCACATGGTGGAGAAGCTCAACAAGGTCGTGCACGTCGAGCGCCAGCTCGTCCAGCAGCTCGGCCGCGAGCCCACGCCCCGACGAGATCGCCGCAGAGCTCGAGACGACCGTCCGCGAGGTCCGCGACGTGCTGCGCCTCGCTCAGCAGCCGATCTCGCTGGAGAAGCCGGTGGGGGAGGAGGACGACTCCGCGCTCGGTGACTTCGTCGAGGACCATACGGCCGAATCGCCGTTCGAGCAGGCCTCCGAGCACCTGCGCCGCGAGAACCTCCGCCGCGCCCTGGCCGCCCTGCCGACCCGCGAGCGCGAGGTGATCGAGATGCGCTTCGGCCTCAGCGGCGAGCGCCCGTTCACCCTCGAGGAGGTCGGACGCGCCTTCAACGTCACCCGGGAGCGGATCCGGCAGATCGAGAACCACACGCTCAAGAAGCTCGAGGCGCTGCCCGAGGCCCAGCGGCTGAGAGACGCCTCTTAGCAGCGGTTTTCCGTCCGGCACCGAACGTATGTTTGGTGCATGGAGACAACGCTGGACGCCAGGGAGGCAGGGTGACATCGGCGAGTTGTCGGCGATGTCATGGCTGGCGCAGCAGGGCGCGACCGTCTTCATCCCGGTGGGCCGCAGCCCGAACTACGACCTCATCGCTGACTTCGGCGGCGCGGGTCGAGCGGGTGCAGGTCAAGACTTCGATCGCATGGCACAACCAGCGCTTTGTCGTCGCGCTCTGCACTCGGGGTGGGAACCGCAGCTGGAACGGCGTCATCAAGCGTCTCGATGCCACGCGCTGCGACACCTGTTCGTCCATGTCGGCGACGGTCGACGGTGGTACATCCCGGCCGCTGTCCTCGGCGGAGGGAGTGGCATCGGCTCGGCGGCCCGAAGTACGCCGAGTATGAGATCGAGGCCGGGGAACCCCGTCCAAGCCGGCCTCGAACGCTAGACTGAGCGCCGCTCCGGCGGGATTCCCGAGCGGTCAAAGGGGACGGGCTGTAAACCCGTTGGCTCAGCCTTCGCAGGTTCGAATCCTGCTCCCGCCACTCCGGCCCCTGCGGCCCGCGTGACACCCATGGACTCCGGCGAACCCGAGCCTCCCGAGGCCCCTGACAGCGAGGTCGACGCCGCCGAGCCGGAGGAGGATCGCGCGGCGCGGCTGCGCCGCCTCGCCGCGCAGGTGGACTCCGAGCCGTCCCTGCTGACGGCCGCCCAGCGCCTGCGCCGCCGCCTGCCCGGCGATGAGAAGTTCGGCGACCCGATGTCGACCGCGGGCCCCCAGGCGGTGGAGGTGGTGGCCCGCCGGGTGTCGGCCCTGCAGCCGGAGCGCAAGAGCGTCCTGCAGGAGCTGGGGCTGGGCGCGCTCCAGGTCTGGCAATCGCTGTCGGAGGCGACCGGCCGCGGTCACGGCGACCGGCAGATGGCGGTGCTGTTCACGGATCTCGTCGGCTTCTCCTCATGGGCGCTGCGAGCCGGCGACGGGCCGGCGCTCGAGCTCCTGCGCGAGGTCGGCACCGCCGTCGAGGCGGCCGTGGCCCGCTTCCGCGGCCGGATCGTCAAGCGGCTCGGCGACGGCGTGATGGCCACCTTCCTGTCGGCCCAGGACGCCGTCGACGCCGCCCTGGAGGCCCACGCCGCGGTGGGCAGCCTCGACATCGGCGGCTACACCCCCCGGCTGCGGGCCGGGCTTCACTGGGGCGCGCCCCGCAAGCTCGGGGGCGACTATCTCGGCGTCGACGTCAATGTCGCCGCTCGGGTCGCCGACGCCGCCAAGGGCGATCAGATCCTCGTCTCCGACGCGCTCCTGGCTCAGCTCGACGACACCTGGCTGGCCGGCCTGCGCACCGGCCGGGCCAAGCGGCTCAAGGCCGACGGCGCCCCGCGCGACCTGCGCGTCGTCAGCATCTCGCGCCCGGCGTAGCGCCTGCAGCTTTTCGTGCATGGGCGGCGGCCTGCGGGACGCGCGCCAAGACCCTGTTAGCTTGCCCGCCGTTCCTGCAGCTCTGAGGGAAGGACTCGGGATCTGTGCGGCGCCTGGCGCGATATCTGAAGCATCGCGGACTCCGTCCGGCGGTCGCCGTGCTCGCCGTCGCCGGAGCGGCGGCGGGCGTTGCCACCGGCGCCGGGGCCACGCACGCCCCCGGCCACCGCCGGCCAGGCCCAGCAGCAGCTGTCGGCCACCCAGCAGCGCGCCGCCCGGCTGGCCGGCACCGTCGCCCAGTCCGGTCAGCAGGTCGCAGACCTGGGCGGCGGGATCGCCGCCCTCCAGGCTCGGGTGACGGGCCTTCAGGGCAACCTCAACCGCCGCCGGTCAGAGCTGCTGCGCGTCCGCGACCAGCTCGATGCCGCCGAGACGAAGCTCGGCGGCCTGGAGGCGGTCAAGCGGGCGGCCGAGCACGTCCTCGCCCAGCAGCTCGTCGGCAGCTACGAGAGCGGCCGGCCGGACATCATCAGCGTCGTCCTGGAGTCCCACGGCTTTGCGGACCTGCTCGAGCAGCTCGACTTCGCGCAGCGCATCAACCGCCAGGACACCCGCATCGTGGCCCGCGTCCGCAGTGCCCGCCAGGCGGTCGCCACGGAGGCCCAGACGCTCGGTCGGCTGACCGCCCGGGCCCAGCGGATCGCCGACGCGGTGCTCGCCCAGCGCGACCGCGTCGCCCGCGATCGCCTGACCCTCGTCGCCCGGCAACTGGCGGCGGCCAAGGCCCAGGCCGCCGCGAGCGGCCAGCTGAGCTCCGCCCAGCAGCAGGTCACCCAGCTCACCGCCCAGCTCGACCAGCTGCAGGCCAGCCGGCCCGCCTCACCCGTGGGGGCGCATCGCTCTTCGTCGTCCGTTGCCGGCGGCCGGAGCGATCCCGTTCCCCATCACCACCGGCGAGGCGGCGCCGCCGGCGACGTGGTCCGTCGGCGAGGGCGTGGACATCGCCGTGCCGGCCGGCACCCGCGAGCTGGCGCTGTGCTCAGGGACGGTCGTGCTGCACGGCATCGGGGGGATGGGGGCCTCGGCGCCGGTGGTGCGCTGCGACCGGCCGCTCGACGGCCACAGCTACGTCTTCTACGGCTTCGTCTCCCCGCGCCACCTGGCCGCGATCGGGACCAACGTGGCTCGCGGGCGAGCCGCTCGCCCGGGTGGGCGGCGGCTCCATCGGCGCCTCCACCGGCCCGCACCTCGACATCGGCTTCGCCGACTCCTCCGGCGCACCGCATTGCGGGCTCCGCCGCACGCCAGATGCGCGACCTGCTGGCGGCCGCCTACGCCTCCTGAGCTCCCGCGAAGCTCCGCGCCGCCCTCCTAGACTGACCGGCTCCGTGACCGCCGCCGCTCGAACATCGCGTCCGCGTCCAGTTGCGCTGGCGCGACATGGACATGCTCGGCCACGTCAACCAGTCCGTGTACCACGAGCTGCTCGAGGAGGGGCGCGCCGGCTTCTTCACTGAGCTCGCCCGCCGCGTCGGCCACGACCACGGCTACGGCGGCTTCGTCGTCGCCCACGTCGACCTCGACTACCTCACTGAGGTCCGGCGCGACCACGGCGAGGTCGAGATCATCGTCCGCCTCGCCCACGTCGGCACCTCGAGCTTCCGCCTCGATCACGAGGTCCGGCTCCCCGACGGCACCCTCGCTGCATCCGGCGGCACCGTCATCGTCGCCTGGGACCCGGCGACCCGCGCCAAGCGTCCGCTCTCCGACGCCGAGCGCGCCGCCCTCGCCTGACCCACTCGGTCGGGCCCCACCGACGCATCGCGCCCCGGAGTCGATACTCTCGAGCGCAGCGCCCTCTTAGCTCAGCTGGTAGAGCACTTCCATGGTAAGGAAGGGGTCGACGGTTCGAGTCCGTCAGAGGGCTTTCGTGAAAGCCCCGCTTAGGCGGGGTTTTTGCGTTTCTCGGGACCCTGTGCTTGGACGAAAATGTCCCCAATAGGTCCAGAGGGCGGGCGGCTGAGGCTTCGGGGATGTCGCGGAGCGACGTGGCTCGCGGGGCGTTCAGGTCCGTCGCTGCATGATCGAAAACGCCCGGCGGATGGCGTCGGCACTCCCGTCGATCCGCGCGTTATGTTCGCGCCGGGCGCGGGCGGGCGTGAGGCCGCGGGCGTCGAGCGCGAGCAATGTCGGTAGGTCGCAGTCGACGGTGACATCGGCCCTGACCGGCGACGGGCCGGATCGGGGGACCGCTCGGTCGTTGTCGACGATGATGTGGAACCGTTCGGCGCCGACGGTGAAGTCGTAGGTCTCGCGGACGTCGCCGAGCAGGTCTGGCGGGGCGGTGGCGCAGCGCACGAGGGCGAGCAGTGCGGCGCGGGCGGTGCGGGGGTCCAGGCGGTCGTCGAGCGGTAGTCCGGCGCCCCATTGAGCGAGGCTGACGACTGGCTGGCGCAGCCGTTCGCCCAGGTCCGTCAGGACGTAGACCTGCGCCTCACCGGGGGGTGGGAGGGCCGTCTTGGCGATGACGCCGTCGGCCTCGAGGGATTTGAGGCGGTCCGACAGGCGGTTGGTGCCCATCGCCGGGAGCTCGCCCAGCAGGTCCTTGAATCGCTTCGGGCCGAGCAGCAGCTCGCGGACGATGAGCAGCGTCCAGCGCTCGCCGAGCACGTCCAGCGATCGAGCGATGGGGCACATCTGCCCGTAGGTGCGCGTTGCGGATGCCATCGCTGAGAAACGTTAGTCGTAAGAGTTCGCTAAATGACTTGACAATTAAGACTATACGAAACGTATAGTGCTGTCGTGCGGCTAGCGGAAGGGTCAGAGCCTTCCGCCAGCGGTCCATGCCAACGACATCCGGGAGCCACCCAGCCCATGACCGATACCGCACCCCGTGACCGATCCGTGGGGGCAGTCACCCGCGTTGCTGCCTGGACGACGCGCCATCGCGGTCGTGTGCTGCTCGGCTGGCTAGTAGTCCTGGTCGCGGCGATCGCGCTCTTCAAGGGTGCCGGGTCGAACTTCTCCAGCAGCCTCACGCTTCCCGGCACGCCGTCGCAGGCGGCGGTGAATCTGCTGACCCACGACTTCCGTGCGCAGGCCGGAGACCAGGACCAGATCGTGTTCGCCACTGCGAATGGGTCGGTCAGCGGCCCGGCGGTGAGAGACCGGATCGAGCGAGCGCTGGCCGGCGTGGCGCAGCTGCCCCATGTCGTCTCCGTGATCAGCCCCTATTCGGCTCAGGGGTCGCACCAGATCGCCGCCGATCACCGTGTGGCGTTTGCGACGGTGACGTTTGACGAGCAGGCCCGGTCACTTCCCGTTTCCGCTATCGACCGTGTGATCTCGACCGCGCGGTCCGCGCGCTCCTCGTCGCTGGAGGTCGCACTCGGTGGTCAGGCGATCGAGCATGCCGAGAAGCCGTCGCTCGGTTCAGCGACCGCGATCGGGCTGCTCGCTGCGATCATCGTGTTGCTGATCACCTTTGGGTCGTTTATCGCGATGGGCTTGCCGATCGTGACCGCCCTGCTCGGCCTCGGTGTCGGCATCAGTCTCGCCGGCCTGGGATCTCACCTCATCCAGATCCCCGACTTCGCCACGCAGCTCGCCGCCATGATCGGTCTGGGGGTCGGGATCGACTATGCGCTGTTCATCGTCACGCGCTTTCGCGAGAACCGAGAGCGCGGCGATACGGTCGACGCTGCCGTGACCGTGGCGATGGATACGGCGGGCAGGGCTGTCCTGTTCGCCGGCGCGACGGTGATCCTGGCGTTGCTGGGTCAGCTGCTGCTCGGCGTCGGGTTCCTTGACGGCCTCGCGGTCGCGTCTACGCTCGCGGTCCTGACCACGATGCTGGCCGCGCTCACCGCGCTGCCGGCGCTGCTGTCGCGTTTCGGCGAGCGGGTCGGAGAGCGGTCACCACGACTCTCGCGCCGGCGCCGCGCGGGCCCGCCGGCGTCCGGAGCGTGGCTGCGGTGGTCACACACCATCGCGCGGCACCCCTGGCGCGGGGTGATCGCCGGCCTGGCGATCATGCTCGTCCTGGCAGTACCGGCGCTGTCGTTGCGAGCCGGCTCAAGCGACGCCGGTAACGACGCCCGCGATCTGACCACCCGTCAGGCGTATGACCTGATCGCCCAGGGCTTCGGCGCGGGAGCCAACGGCCCGCTGTCGGTGGTCGTCAGCCTCCCGCGCGCGCGGGACACCGCTGCCCTGCGCACTGTCACCGGCGCGTTGCGTGCGACCCGCGATGTCGCGTCGGTCTCCCCCGCACACGTCAGCCGGGCGGGGACCACGGCCGTCCTGCAGGCCGAGCCACGCTCCTCACCCCAGTCCGCGGCCACCACCAACCTCGTCAACCACCTGCGCGACGACGTGCTCGCGCGCGTGCAGCGATCCACCGGCACGAGAATCCTGATCGGCGGCGCCAGCGCCTCGGCGATCGACTTCAGTCACGTGCTGACACGCAAGCTGCCGCTGTTCATCGGGGTCGTGCTGATCCTGTCGGCGATCCTGCTCGCGCTGGTGTTCCGGTCACTGGTCATCCCGGTGCAGGCCGCCGTGATGAACCTCCTGACGATCGGCGCTTCGCTGGGCGTGATCGTCGCGATCTTTCAGTGGGGGTGGCTGGGCGGCGTGCTCGGCGTCACCCCGGGGCCGATCGAGGCGTTCATCCCCGAGATCCTGTTCGCGATCGTCTTCGGCCTCTCGATGGACTACGAGGTGTTCATCGTCTCGCGGATCCACGAGGAATGGGTACGCCGGCGCGACGCCACCACCGCGATCCATCACGGCATGAGCACCACCGGCCGGCTGATCACCGCCGCCGCGACGATCATGATCTGCGTCTTTGGATCCTTCGCACTGGGTGATAACCGCGCGGTCAAGCTGTTCGGGATCAGCATGGCCAGCGCAGTGTTCCTCGACGCGTTCGTCGTGCGCAGTCTCCTTCTCCCAT
The DNA here is from genome assembly GCA_963800545.1 of uncultured Solirubrobacteraceae bacterium. Taxonomy (GTDB): domain Bacteria; phylum Actinomycetota; class Thermoleophilia; order Solirubrobacterales; family Solirubrobacteraceae; genus Palsa-465. The sequence goes on along the minus strand of CAWDBJ010000020.1, from coordinate 5,695 downwards.
CCGTCCTGCAGCTCCTCGGGCCACGCACCTGGTGGATGCCGACCTGGCTGAGCCGACGCGTCCCGCGAATCTCGATCGACGCCGAGAACGGCGCCCTCACCCCACGGCCGCGGGTCGCGCCATGAGCTCCAGCCTGCGAAACCTCCTCTTCCGGTCGCGTTCTCGATTTACCTACGGCTCGTCACGCGTCGTTTGTACTCCCCGGGCGTGAGCCCGAGGCTGCGCGTGAAGTGGCGGTGCAGGTGGCTCTGGTCGACAAAGCCGGTCGCAGCCGCTGTATCAGCGATCGTCTCGCCACCTTCGAGCATGCGGCGGGCGGCGCGGATGCGGTGAGCGATGTGCAACGCGTGGGGCGATACTCCGGTCCTGTCGCGGAACAGACGAACGAGCCGGAACTTGCCGATGCCGGCAACCCTGGCCAGTTCGTCGAGCCCGATGTTCTGTGCGGATGCGCTGCAGATAGTCGCAGGCCAGGCTCAGCGCCCGGTCGTCGCGGGGCGTGAGGATCGACCGCGAGGATCGCGCCGCGGAGTAGCGGTCGATGAGCAATCTCAGCCACGCACCGAGCTGCTCGTCGTATTCCAGACGAGTCGTGCTGTGTTCGAGCGCGCGGTGAAGGTCGAGGAAGGTCTCGGCGACTTGTGGGTCGTTGATCACTGGGTTGGGGAGGAGAACGTCGCGGAGGATGGACGCTTCGTCTTCCTCGGCGGCCAACCTATGCAGCTCGGCGCCGGCGACGACCATGAGGCGGGCACTCCATGGCTCGCCGTCGGGCGCCTCGCCGACATGGCGATCTGAGGGATCCCAGGCGACGGTCTGCCCTGGTGTCACCAGATGGCGTTGCCCGGCCGCGACGTACGCGCATCGCCTGGCAGGTCACGACGCCGAACACGTACTCGTCGCGCGGCTCCACGGAGTACCCGGTCGTGCGGCCGGCCATCAGCAACACGCCGTCTGTATCGGCCGGCCGCCAGATGCGCACGCGCTCGGTCGTCATATCGCGTCGATGCTATGCGGCAAGAACGTCCAAGACGCGCCGGCCGAGCGCGCTTAGGGTCATCGCATGTCGATCACACCACACATCGTCGTCCGCGGCGCGGCGCTGGCGATCGCCTTCTACCAAGATGCCTTCAGCGCGCAGGAGCTGTCAAGGATCGAGATCCCTGATGGGCGCATCATGTCGGCGCAGATCCAGATCGGCGATGACGTCGTGCACGTCGCCGACGAGTTTCCTGAGTGGGGGGTGCTGGCACCGCCGTCGATCGGCGGCACTCCGGTCGTGCTCTCCCTGCAAGTGGCCGCTGCCGACCTGTGTTCGCACTGGCCGTCGCCGCCGGAGCCGAGATCCGCCAGCCACTCGCGGACATGTTCTGGGGCGATCGCCATGGCCAGCTCGAGGACCCCTTCGGGCATCGCTGGAACGTCAGCCAGCACCTGCGCGACGTCCCGCACGACGAGCAGGTCGCCGCCGCCGCCGCGCTTTTCCCAGACCAGTCCCCGCAGGAGGCGACCGATTCGGGGTGAGCTATCGAACCCTCGGCGCGTAAGTGGCTGCGCGCAACGTGGCGGTTCCTTTCACGAGGCCGAGGTTCAGACGACCGCGACCGGCCGCACCATCGACCCGGTGGCTCCGCGGATCGAGAGGGGCAGGCACATGAAACAGAACTCGCGGACGCCGTCGCGTGCCAGTTCCTCGCAGTTGACCATCTCGAGGATGAAGATGCCGCGCTGCACCAGCAGCGCGATGTGGACGGGATGGGGATTGCCGGGCACCGTCGAGGGCAGGACCTCCAGTGACTCGGTGTCGCCGCCGACCGCCACCACGTCCTGCTCGGCGAGCCACAGCGCCGCGTCGCGGTCGATGCCGGCCTGCTCGTGAGCGGCGATGAAGTCCGCATCCGGCCACCCAGACAGATAGCCCGTGCGCACGAGCGCGACGTCGCCGGGACGTATGGTCACTCCCTGGCGCTCACAGAGCGCGCGCAGCTCGTCGGGTCCGACCGCCTCGTGCGCCGGGAGTGCGTCGACGCCGCGAAAGCCGGCGACATCGAGCAGCACGCCGCGGGTGATGATCGGCGGGATGTCGGTGGCGTCGTCGCGCAGCGGGCCGAAGTCACCGAGGTCGCGCTCGGCGCAGCCCCCGCCGAACCAGCTGTGCTCGTCGCCGCAGGTGATGTGCGAGAGCGCGTCGATGTGGGTCCCGGAGTGAACGGTCCCCATCACCATCTCGCTCTGCCAGGCGAAGTTGACCCGGTTGTCGCTCAGCCACTCCTGGTCGCGCTGGTTGTCGAGCCCGCGCGGGGTGCGGTAGGCCATGACCTGAAACGGCGGGTGACCGGGGAACAGCGGCATCCCGGGGAACCGCTCGCAGTCGAGGTCGTACACGCGGCCCCGCGCGGCCATACCGAGGGCGGCCCGTACCTGCTCAGCGGACAGCTGCGCGGCCGGCGTTGTCGTGTGGGTGGTGCTCATGGGTCACGCCCTCGTGGTTGCGGTTGACGGATACGAGTGGCCGGTGGGCGGCCTGGCGCGCTTGCCCGGGCATGGATTGCCGCTCGTCGCGGCCGAGAGACACAGCTCCGGAGCCAGGTCCTTCTCATAGAAGTCGTCGAAGAAGCCGGTGCTCGGCGCCTTGCTGGTGGGGAAGGTGTTGCAACCCTTGGTCACGTCCGTGCACTTCTTGAGCTGCCCCGCGGTGTTGAGCGGCAGGGGGACCTGCATCAGCTTGGGCATCCGGTGGCCCTGGAGGATGGCGACCGCCTCCTTGAGCGCGTAGGCGCCCGTGTAGGGAGGCGAACCGTAGGAGATGCCCTGCACCTGATGGGACGCCATCGCGTTGCGAAAGCCGTTCTCGGACTCGCCCACCGTCGGCACGAGCTTGCGCCCGACCGCCCGGTAGGCCTGGAGGATCCCGAAGCCCACCTGTCCCCACACGCCCTGGATGTTGTGATCGGCGCCCAGCACCCGCGCCATCCCCTGCTGGGTGTCGGCCTGGTCCCAGTTGCCGGCGAACTGGGCGAGGATGTGGACGCCCGGGTGCTTCTTGAACACGGAGGCAGCGCCGGCGCGCCGCAGCGTGTCCACGGAGGTGCCTGCCACTCCGTTGGCCTCCACGATGTTGCCCTTGCCGTGCAGCGCCGTGACCAGCCACTGCGCGGTGAGCTTGCCGGCCGCGAACTGGTTGATGTGCACGTTGTAGGCGCAGGGCTCGGTGACCGCGCCGTCGTAGGCGATCACCACGACGCCTCGATCGCACGCCTGCTTGATGACCGGGTCCAGCGCCGTCGGGGAGATCGGGAAGGTGAGGATCGCGTCGTAGCCCGCGGCGATCATCTGCTGCATCTGCTCGATCTGGCTGTTGACGTCGGCGCCGCCGGCGCCCGCCGCTCCGGCGACGTAGGTGTGTAACTCGACCTCGTGGTTGTAGGGCGGGGTGGCCGCCTCGGCGGCGACGAGGTTCTTGGCCTCGATCTGCCAGTCGTTGCCGACGTAGCTCATCGAGAGCGCGATCTTGAACACGCGGTGCGGATTGCCGTGGATGCCCTGCTGGCTCGCCGACGCCGACGCACATCCGGCTGTCGCCAGGCACGCCACGACGATCAGGATCCGCCGCATCCGTCCCTCTCCCATACCTCCCCCTGTTACCCGCAGATGGGTTTTTATGCACGCCTCCCTGGGTACCCGCAGTGACCATGGGAGAGGTCACGGGAGGGATGGCCCTTGCCGTACGTGATGTGATCAAGCGGTACGGCTCCACCGTCGCGCTCGGCGGCGTGTCATTCGAGATCCCCGAGGGTCGGCGCACGCGCTGATCGGGGAGAACGGCGCGGGCAAGTCGACCCTGGTCAAGATCGTCAGCGGCATCACCCGTCCCGACTCCGGCGAGATCGAGGTCTTCGGCGAAAGCCTGCGCCGGATCTCCACCCCGGCCCGCGCCGCCGCGCTGGGGATCGGCACCGCCTTTCAGGAGCTGTCGCTGGTGCCGACGCTGACGGTGGCCGACAACCTGCTGCTGGGCATCGAACCCCGCAGCCCGCGCGAGCTCCACCACCAGGCGCGCGCGCTGCTCGACGCCTGCGAGATCCCGGACGTCTCGCCGGGATGGCGCGTCGAGGATCTCACCCTTCCCGAGCGCCAGATGGTCGAGATCGCCAAGGCGGTTCGCCATGAGCCGCGGCTGCTGTTCCTGGACGAGTCCACCTCGGCGCTCGGCGAGGGCGCCAGCAAGTGGTTCGCCGCACTGCTCTCGCGCCTGCGCGACCGGGGCACCACGCTCGTCTTCATCACCCACCGGCTCGGCGAGATCCGCGAGCACTGCGACCACGCGACCGTCCTGCGCAACGGGGAGGCCGTGGGTGACGTCGCCATCGACCAGGCCGACGAGGACGAGGTGGTGCGGATGATGATCGGCCGCTCCATGGACCAGGCCTTCCCCGACCGGCGCCCCCCGGGCGAGCGGCCGGTGAAGCTCGCGACCCGCGGACTGTGTCTGGACGGCGCCTTCCAGGACGTCGATCTCGAGTTGCGCGAAGGGGAGATCCTCGGCGTCGCCGGCCTCGACGGCCAGGGCCAGCGTGAGCTGTTCCTCTCGCTGTTCGGGTGCTGCCCTCAGACAGCGGCGAGATCCTCGTCGACGACCACCCCGTGCAGATCCATTCCCCGCGCGCCGCCATCGACTCGCACCTGGGCATTTCCCTTGTCCCCGAGGATCGTAAGACCGAGGGCCTGTTCCTCAGCCTGTCGACCGCCACGAACATGGCGATCCCCTCGCTGGGCAATCTGGCCAGCCACGGCTGGCTCAACGAACGTCACGTGCGCCGGCGGGCGGTCGAGACGGCCGAGCGGCTCAACCTCGACCCGGGGGTCGTCAACGGCGAGGTCGGACAGCTGTCGGGCGGCAACCAGCAGAAGGTCGTGATCGGCAAGTGGGTGCTGGCCGGGGCGCGCTTCCTGCTGCTCTATGACCCACGCGCGGCGTCGACGTGGGGACCAAGTTCGAGATCTACAAGCTCATCCGACGCTTGCCGAGGAGGGCCGCTCGCTGCTGGTCTACTCCAGCGACCTGACCGAGGTCGTCCGCCTGTGTGACCGTGTCATCACCTTCTATCGCTCGCAGATCAGCGGGGAGTTCTCAGGCGACGAGTTGACCGAGACCAACGTGCTCAGCGCGATCGTCGGCCATCACCAGGAGGCCCAGGCATGAGCGCGCTCTCCTCGGCGCCACTGCGCCTCGTCAGGCGGCGCTGGACCGACGGCCCCGTCGTCGCCGGGGCGGTGCTCGTGGTGATGCTCGTCATCTACGCGTTCTTCGCCTCCCTGTTCTCGTCGTTCACGATCCAGGCGCTCAGCAACGACACGGCTCCGCTGGCGCTGGCGGCGATCGGCGAGACGCTCGTCGTGCTGACCGGCGGCTTTGACCTCTCAGTGGGGGCGATCATCGGGCTGGTCAACGTCCTGCTGGCCACGCGTCTGACCGGCCACGGCAGCCACGATGTCCTGTGGCTGGTGCTGTGCGTGCTCATCGCCGCCGCAGCCGGCTTCGTCAATGGCCTGCTCGTCGCCTACGTCCGCCTGCAGTCGATCATCGTCACGATCGCGACGCTGTTCATCTTCAGCGGCATCTCGCTCGACGTGCTCGCCGAGCCCGGTGGCTCCGTGCCCCGGGGCTTCACCGATGCGCTCACCGGCGTGACCG
>CAWDBJ010000019.1:0-111352 GCA_963800545.1 uncultured Solirubrobacteraceae bacterium | reverse complement strand
CATCAGGTTGCGATGCTCGCCGGCCAGCAGCTGCAGCCAGCGGTACTGCGCGTGGTTGGTGTCCTGGTACTCGTCGACGAGCACGTGCCGGAAGCCGTTCGCATATCGCTCGCGCACCTCCGGGAAGAGCTCGAGCACGTTGACGGCGCGCACCAGCAGGTCGTCGAAGTCCATGGCGTTCATCCGGTGCAGCTCGCGCTCGTAGGAGCGGTAGACGTCGGCGACCGTCTGCTCGAAGAAGGAGCCGACCATCTGGCCGTAGGCCTCGGCGTCGCGCAGCTTGTTCTTGGCGTCGGAGATCTGGCTGCCCACCGAGGCAGGGGTGAAGCGCTTGGGATCGATCCCCAGCTCATCGAGGCAGCGCTTGATCAGCCGCCGCGAGTCGGCGGTGTCGTAGATCGTGAACTGCCGGGTGTAGCCCAGCCGCTGGGCCTCGGCACGCAGCATCCGCGCGCAGGCGGAGTGGAAGGTCAGCACCCACATCGCGCGCACCTGGGCGCCGACGAGCAGCCCCGCGCGATCGCGCATCTCCTGGGCGGCCTTGTTGGTGAAGGTGATGGCCAGGATCTCGTTCGGCTTGGCCGCGCCGGTGGCGATCAGGTAGGCGATCCGGTGCGTCAGCACCCGGGTCTTGCCCGAGCCCGCGCCGGCGAGGATGAGCTGCGGCCCCTCGCCGTGGGTGACGGCATCGCGCTGGGGCTCGTTGAGGCCGGCCAGCAGCGCGTCCAGGTCAGTCGAGAGATGCGCCATAGATAGGGATTTGACGTTAGCGACCGGGGCGGCGGGCTCCCTCGGGCATCCTCTGCTCATGGACGATCTGCGCGCCGCCTGCGCCGACATCGCCGCGCGGGCCGTTCACGTCACGATCGACGAGCGCGCCATCCCCGCCTACGCCGCGGGGGTGACGCATCCGGGCCCCCTCAGGGGCCCTCAGATGACACACCCCGGGAGGAGCGGGCCGCCGCGTCGTGCTGACCCTCGACGCGATCAACTTCGGCTCGGGCTGGTTTCCGACGCTGCGCAAGCGCGACGGCCTGTCGGGCTCCAACACGATCGCCGCCGCCTGGCGGGAGGGCGGCGCCCGGCGCGCGGCCGAGCTGGCGGGGCTCGATGGCCGCGCCGTCGCCTGGATCCTCGGTCAGGATCCCGGCCACGAGTTGATGGCCCTCTACGCCGACTCACTGCGCGATCTCGCCGCCCACGTCGAGGCCGAGTACGGGGGCCACTTCGCCGAGCTGGCCGCCTCGACGGACTCGGCCGTGGCGCTCGCCCGTCACCTCGGCGGCTGGGACTGCTTCGCCGACGTCTCGCGCTACCACGGCCGCGAGGTCCCCTTCCTCAAGCGCGCCCAGATCGCCGCCGCCGATCTGGCGCGGGCCGGCGCGGCACGCTACGACGACCTCGGCGCGCTGACGATGTTCGCCGACAACCTCGTCCCCCACGTCCTGCGCCTCGACGGGGTCCTCCGCGTCGACCCCGAGCTGGTCGCCCGCATCGAGCGCGAGGAGCTGATCGCCCACGGCTCTCCCGAGGAGGTCGAGCTGCGCGCCTGCGCCCTGCACGCCGTCGAGCTGATCGTCGCCGCCCGCAACGACGGCATCACCGCCGCCGAGGTCGACGAGTGCCTGTGGAATCGAGGACAACAGGCTCGCTACAAGGCCGTGCCGCGCCACCGGTGCCGGTGTACGGCTTACTGAGTTTGGGGGTCGGGGATCACAGCCGCCGCCCCACGCCGTGCTGTTGGGGCGCGTGACGGGTTCTGGGCGCAAACGAAGCGAGGCTGTGGGGCGGCGGCCACGACCCCCGACCCCCGTGGTTGCCGACAGCATCAGGCGCGCGAACGCCTCTCCGCTCGTGGCCCAGGCCGCAGCCAGACAACCGACGCGCGGGTCGTTTGACCAACGCCTGCAGCACACGGGCATGAGCAAGCACCCACGCGAGCGCTCAGACCCGCAACTGGGACGCGCAGGGCGGCGGAGGGTGCCACCCCCGCGACACGCCTCGCTGTCGTCGCGCCTCAGCTCACGCCTCGCACCCCCGAACAGCACAGCGTGCCGCGGGGGTGACCCCCGCCGACGCCGCCCGCCACCAACCCCTACTCGTCGTCGTCGGGCTCAGCAACCTCCGCGCGGGTGCGCGCGATCGCTTCGGCCCCTGCCTCACCGACGAGCAGCTCGGGACGCAGGGTGCCGCTGGCCAGCAGGTCGAGCGCGGGGAAGCGGCCGACGCTCGCCAGCGCGACGTCGAGGGAGATGACGGTCGTCTCCCCGCCGATCGGCGCCGAGGCGGTGGCGATGACGGTGACGGAGCCGCCGTCGACGATGTTGCGCGCCGACGCCATCGCCTTGCGGGCCGTGTGGGGCGAGCAGCCATCGAGGGTGTCGATGAGCACGACCGCGTCGGCGCCGCGGGCGGCGAGCCGGCGGGCCTGATCGATAACCGGCTCGATGGCGCCGTTCTGGGCCTCCTCGGAGGCGGCGAAGCTGACCGCCGCGGCGGGCGGGACCGGCCCGGCGGCCCACTCGGTGATCTCCTCGGGGCGCACGCCGGCGAGGGCGATGCTGAGAGCCAGCTCCTCGCGGCCGGCCAGCGCGCCGGCCAGGCGGCGCAGGGCCTCGGACTTGCCGGAGCGCGAAGCCCCGACGATCGTCACCCGCGAGCCCTTGCCGAAGGGGGTCAGCCACTCGATCGCCTTGAGCGTCGGATCCTCGGAACCGACCTTGAGCCGATCTGAGGGCATCGCCGCCGGCAGGTCGTCGAAGCGCACGCTGTCGGCCAGCTCGCTGGCGGGGCGGCCGTTGATCGTCTCGATGCGGATCAGCGAGGCGAAGCGCTCCGAACGCCGCGGGCGCGCTTGGGGCCGGCGACCCGATCGCCGGAGACGAGCTCGCAGCGCTTGACCTGCGCCGAGGAGATGTACACGTCGTCGTCGGAGGGATCCGGCGGGTCGACGCGGACGAAGCCCGAGCCGTTGGCCAGCAGGTCGACGACCCCTTCGACGAGCTCGTCCTCGTCGGATGCGGCCGCGGCCGCGGGCTCGTCCTTGGCGGCCTCGGGCGTGTCCTCCGTGGCGTCGGCCGTCTCGCTGCGAGCGGCGCTGCTGCGGCCCCGGCCGCCGCGACGGCCGCGGCGCCGGCGCGAGCCAGCGCCGTCCTCGTCGTCCTCGTCGTCAGCGGAGCTGTCGGCGGCCGGCTCGTCCTTAGCCGCCGGTCGCCGCTTCCGCCGCGTCCGCCTTCGGGGTCCTGGCGCTCCGGGCGGTCCTGCCGGTCCGGCCGGCTCTGGGCGCCTTCGCCGTCGGCCTGTCGGCGTCGGGTCGGCGTCGGCGTCGGCCGTCTCGGCCTCGTCGGACGTCGGCGGTCGGCGTGTCGGCCGTGTCGGCGGGGGTCTCATCTTGCGCGACCGCCGGGCGCGCGGGCGCTTGGGAGGCTCGTCGGCCTCCGCGATGGCGGCCGACGGCTCGCTGTCGCTCTGCTTGGCGAGGATCGCGTCGATCAGCTCGGGCCGGCGCAGCCGGCGGTAGCCGTCGATCGACAGCTCCTGGGCGATGGCGTGAAGATCGGCAAGCGGGCTCTCATCGAGAGCACTGCGATCGAGGACGGACATGGGGACTCCTTTGGTTCGGAGATCGGTGGGCTCCGGTCGCGTTGGGCCAGCGACCGGCGATGTGCGCCTGAATCTAGCGCGCCCCGGGGTCAGACGCCCCCTGCGCCCAGCGCAGGTCGTCGTCGACCTGCAGCTCCGGCGCCACCGGGAGCTGGCCGCGCAGCGCCGCCCGCACGGTCAGGAAGTCCTCGACGGCGGCGACGTCATGCACGCGGAGCAGGTGCGCGCCCTGGTCGACGCCCGCCCCCACCGCGGCCAGCGTGCCGGCCAGCCGCTCACGGGGCGCGCGGCGGGTGAGCGCGCCCACGAAGTCCTTGCGCGAGACCGCCAGCAGGATGGGGCGCCCGAGGGCGTGCAGCTCCTCCAGCGCTCCGAGCACCTGGATCGACTGGTACGGGGTCTTGGAGAAGTCGGGCCCGGGATCGACGATCAGCTGCTCGAAGGCGACGCCGCGGCTGAGGGCCAGCTCCATCCGGGCCTCCAGGAACCGCCGCACGTCCTCGACGATCCGCTCATCGAGCGCGCGATCGTGCAGCCGCTGCTTGGGGGCGGCGCGGGTATGCATGATCACCAGCGCCGCTCCGGTGCGAGCGCACACATCGGCCAGCCCGGGATCGCGCAGCCCGCTGACGTCGTTGACCACGGACGCTCCGGCGGCGATCGCCGCCCGGGCGACCTCCGGCTTGTAGGTGTCGATTGACACGCGGGCGCCCAGCTCCCCGGCGACGCGCTCGATCAGCGGGACGACGCGGGCGATCTCCTCCTCGGCCGCCACCGCCGGGCGGTTCGTGACACCGGACTCGCCGCCGATGTCGATCATCTCGGCGCCCTGGGCGAGCAGCCGGCCGGCCAGCGCGACCCGCTCCTCGAGGGTCTGGTGACGTCCGTCGTCGGAGAAGGAGTCAGGGGTCGCGTTGACGATCCCCATCAGCAGCGGGCGCTTCCCCAGCTCGACGATGCCGTCGCTGGTGGCCAGGCGCCGCGCCGGCGCCGTCACGGCCCCGGCGTACGCCACGCCCGGTAGCAGGCGGACGCCTCGAGCATCGCCGAGTGCGCCCGCGCGCACCCCACGCAATGACCGAGGTGCTCGATCAGCCAGTCCTCGTCGGCCTCGGACACCGGCTCTCCGTCCTGGCGCCGGGCGATCGTGCGCAGGGCGCGCTCGCGCTCGTCGCAGGGCGGTCTCTCCGGGCCCTCGCCGCGCAGCTCGGTGCGGAGGGCCAGCCGCGCGCCAGCCAGCAGCGGCGCCACGGCGTCCGCCTCCACGCCGGCGACCGTTCCGATCTCGGCGTGGCTGAGACCGACGAGCTCGCGCAGGGCCAGGGCCTCGCGCTGGCGCTCGGGCAGGCGGGCCGCGGCGGTGGCCAGCTCGCGGGCGACCGCCTCCGCCAGCGTCTCCGGCTCGCCGGCCTCCTGTGTGGGGGCGGCGGCGCCGTTGGCTCGAGCGCGGCAGGCGGCTGCGGCGGCCGCCAGCGCACGCAGGCGATCGTCGCCGGCGGCGTCGCGACCCGCCCGCTCGGCGGCGAGGGCGCTGTCGCCCTCCCCCAGCATGCGCACGCAGAAACCGTGCAGTTCATCCATCGCCGCGAGCTTATCCGGCCGGGCACCACACCGGCCGCTGTCCAGCGGATCTCCGGGTCGCCGCCATCGATATGCCAGGACTAAAGGATCGGCATCGAAGCTGCCGATATGGCCGGTGAAACCCCTTGAGAGCTGCACGATGACTCCTTCGATCAGCGGCGCCGGCCTGGCGTCTGCCTACAACGCGGGCCTGACCCCCGATCAGGCAGCCGACGAGCAGGCTGCGGCCGCTCGGCAGGCGACCCAGCCGGGGCCCCCACCGGCCGCCGAGCCGGCCGGCGCGGCCGACCCCTGGAGCAGCGCCGTCCCCCAGGACGCCGCGTCCTTCAACCTCGAGACGCTGGCGGCCGTCGTCGGCCTCGACCCCGACGAGCTGCTCAACCAGGTCAAATCCGGCCAGGGGGTTTCCGATCTCCTGGGGCGCACCGGCGCCACCGGCTATGGCTCGACGGTCCGCGACTCCCTGCGCGGCGGCATCGTCTTCGACGAGTACGTCTGAGCGGCAGCTGGTGGGCTGCGGCTAATCGCCGGCGCGCCCGAGCGGGTGACCCGACCAGTGGTTGGGCGCCCCCGCCTGCCTGTGGGTCTTCCGGTGGTGGGCGGGGCGCATGCCCGCCTCCCCGGCGACGATCGCCTCCCGGATCCGTGAATAGGTCCCGCAGCGGCAGATGTTGCGGATCGCGTCGAGGTCGGCCTCGGTGACCGTCTTTCCCGCGGCCTGCTTGCGCTTGACCAGGGCGACGGCGGTCATGATCTGGCCCGGCTGGCAGTAGCCGCACTGGGCAACGTCGTGATCGATCCACGCCCGCTGCATCGGGTGCAGGTCCTGGCCCACCGTGGCCGCCAGCCCCTCGATGGTGGTGATCTCGTCGTCGGGCTTGATCTGGGAGACCGGCACTGAGCAGGGGTTGAACGCCTTGCCGTTGATGTGGCAGGTGCACGCCCGGCAGACCCGCAGCCCGCAGCCGTACTTGGGGCCGTGGATCCCCAGCAGGTCGCGCAGGACCCACAGCAGGCGGACATCGCCGTCGCACTGCACATGGACGCGCTTGCCGTTGACGATGAAGGTGTGGCGCGGCTCACTCGGCATAGGTCAACCCATCGGTCGGGGATTGCGGGATCGGCGGCACCGTCGGATAGGGCTCGAAGCCGAGCGGCTGGTTGTGGTTGATCGGGAACTCGGTCGGCATCCTCCCCGTCGCCCGCCCGTAGGCGCAGGCGGTGGCCGCCATGGTGGCGGCCACGCCGAACTCCCCGAGCCCGCCCGGCGTATCGCTCGTCGCCGGCATGACGATCACGTTGATGTCGAGCGGCGTGTTCCACTGGCGCGTGTAGTAGGCGTTGTCCCAGCTGCCCTCCAGCCAATGCCCGTCCTGGAGGTGCAGGCTGAAGGTGAGCGCCTGGGCGACCCCGTCGTTGATGCCACCGATCATCTGGGCCTCGATGCCCAGCGGGTTGATCGGCAGCCCCGCATCGACGGCGAAGGTCACCTTGGTGACCCGGGGGCCGGTGAAACCGTCGCGGACCTTGCGGTTGACGGTGGCCGGGGTGCAGTCGATCTCGACCACGCAGGCCGCGGCGCTCTTGTACTCGCGGTGCACGGCGATCCCCTGGGCGGTGCCGGGCTTCATCGCTCTCCCCCACTGACCGGCGGAGGCGGCCCGGTCGAGCACCGCCCGGAGCCGGTCGTCGCGCAGGAAGTCGTGGCGCAGGCGGTAGGGGTCCTTGCCCATCGCCTTGGCCAGCGCATCGACCATCAGCTCGCCCGCGGTGCGCATCTCGGGGCTGTAGATGTTGCGCACGCTCGAGGTGTTGAAGGTGTTGTACTGATAGATCTCGTTGAGCAGCTGGGTGGCCGGTCCGAAGTCGTAGGGCACGCTCGCCGTCAGGGCGAAGATCGCCTCGGAGTACTCCAGGAAGTTGGCCCCCGGCGGCACCGCCGCGGTCGCCGACAGCAGCTCGCCCAGCCCCTGGGTGAAGTCCGTGGCAACGCTGGTGTGGCGCTGATCGAAGGCGACGACGTTGCCGGCGGCGTACTGGGCGCGGACGCGCGAGATGCACGTCGGATGCGATCGTCCCTGGCGGAAGCTGTCCGTCCGCGCCCACATGAGCTTGACCGGCGCGCCCATCTGCTTGGAGATCACCGCCGCCTCGAAGGCGGCGTCGCAGAACAGGTGCCGGCCGAACGAGCCGCCTCCCTGGGTGACGTGGACGATGACGTTCTCGAGCGCCAGTCCGAGGTTGGCCGCGATCTGCTCGCGCGCCCAGATCGGCGACTTGAGGCTGGACCAGATCTCCGCCCGGCCGCCGCGGACGTCGGCGACGGCGCAGTTGGGCTCCAGCGGATCGCCGGGGCGCTGGTGGAAGGTGAACGTCGTGTCGATGACGGAGGTCAGGGGCACGGCGGGGGTCATCGGCAGCTCGGCGGCCTTGAGGTCGGCGAGCACCGATGCCTCGGTCTTGTCGTCGACCGAGCCCGGACCCCAGTCGACCTTGAGCGCCCGGATGGCGTCGATGCACTGGCCGAAGGTCTTCGCACGCACCGCCACGCCGCCGGCCACGTAGGCGGTGTGGGGCACGAGGGCGACGTGGGTGACCCCGGGCATCCGCAGCACGGCGGCCCGGTTGCGGATCGCCCGCGCGCTGGCGTTGATCGTCGGCGGCCGGCAGACCATCGTCGGCAGCGCTCCGGGGACGTCGAGGTCCATGGCAAACGGCTTGGCGCCGGTGACGATGTCGCGGGCGTCGATCCGGCCCCGCGCGGTGCCGACGACCCGCTGCTGGGAGGCCGGCTTGAGCGTGACCGTCATCCGCCGGGTCTCCTTGACCGCGGCGCGGCGGCTGAGCTGGGCGAACGTCACTGAGCGGCCATCGGGAGCGATGATCCGGCCCTCGTGCACCCGATAGCCGTCGGCGGTTCCGCCGAGGTGGGCGACGGCCGCGTCGGTCAGCCCCCGGCGGGCGAGGGCAGCCGCCGTCCGTACCGGGGTGTAGATGGCGTGCATCGTGTTCGACCCGCCGGTCAGCTGGTTGAAGACGAGCTCGGGCCGGGCGTCGGCGAGGGTGACCGTGACCTTGCTCAGCGGGAGGTCCATCTCGTCGGCGATGGCCATCGCCACCGCGGTGGTGATCCCCTGCCCCACCTCGGCCCGCGGCAGCGCGAACGACACCGTGCCGTCGGGGTTGACGACCACCCGGATGAGGTTCGAGGTCGGCAGCGCCGCGTCGGTCAGGAGATCCGACAGGTCGTACTGGTCGACCGGCTGGATCGTCGGCACCGCCGCGGCGGCGGCCGAGGGCGTGGTCAGCTCGGCGGCCGCGATGAGCGTCGGCCCCGCCAGCAGATAGCCGATGAAACGCCGTCGTGAGACACCGTCGTCCATCTGTACCTCTCCTCTCCGGACCCTTTGGACCGGATTACAGACTACCGCTCAGGGCGGCCCGACGAGGCGACCGTTGATCTGCCTGGCCACCGCCCGGGCAGAGAGCCGCTCAGCGGGCGGTGTGCCCGGTCAATCCGAGCGATCGGCAGGATCGCCGTCGCCGCTGCGGCGCCGTTCCTCGATCATCGCCTTGATCCGGTTGACGGTGTCCTCGGACATCCGCCGGATCTCCCAGTGGGTGAGCTTGATCAGCCGCATCGGCGAGCTGGCGATGACGTCGGCGGTGCGGGGGATGTGCTCGAGCAGCCCCATCTCACCGATGAGATCGCCCTGCTTGAGCGTGGCGATCTTCTCGCCGCCCTTGATCACGTCGGCGGTCCCCTCCTCGATGGCGATCAGCTCGACGGAGTAGTCGCCCTCCTTCATGAGGATCTGGCCCTCGGCGGCGCTCGTCTCCGTGGCGAAGGTGGCCAGCCGCTTGGCCTCCTGGGGGGAGAGCTCGGAGAAGATGGGGATGGCGGTGAGGCGGTTGACGTCCATGATGGGTGAAGCCTAGTGTCGGACTGGCTTGTAGTCCATTGTGGCTACAGGGCCTGCACTTCGGCCGTGATCTCGCTCACAGAGGCCTTGGCGTCCCCGAACAGCAGGGCGGTCTTGGGGTCGTAGAACAGCGGGTTGTCGATGCCGGCAAAGCCCGAGGCCATCGAGCGCTTGAGCACGATGACCGAGCCGGAGTGATCGACCTCGAGGATCGGCATCCCGTAGATGGGGCTCCCCGGCTCGTTCTTGGCCGCGGGATTGGTGACATCGTTGGCGCCGATCACCAGGGTGACATCGGTGCGCGGGAACTCGGGGTTGATGTCGTCCATCTCGCGCAGCAGGTCATAGGGGACGTCAGCCTCGGCCAGCAGGACGTTCATGTGGCCCGGCATCCGGCCCGCCACCGGGTGGATCGCGTACTTGACGGTCACCCCCTTCGCCTCCAGGGCGCGCTCGAGCTCACGCACGGCGTGCTGGGCCTGGGCGACCGCCATGCCGTAGCCGGGGGCGATGACCACCTGGCGGGCGTAGCTGAGCTGGATGGCCACATCAGAGGCGCTGGTCGAGCGGACCGTCCCGCCGGTCTCCCCCGCGCCGCCGGTCGGCGCGGCGACCGTCCCGCCGAAGCCGCCGGCGATGATCGACGGCACGGAGCGGTTCATCGCCTTGGCCATCTGATCCGTGAGGATCGTCCCCGAAGCCCCGACGATCATCCCGGCGACGATCATCACCGGGTTGGAGAGCGCCAGGCCGGTGGCGGCCGCCGACAGCCCTGTGAAGGCGTTGAGCAGGGAGATGACGACCGGCATGTCAGCCCCACCGATCGGCAGCACGAGCAGGTTGCCCAGGAGCGCCGAGACGACGAGGATGCCGACGATGAACAGCAGTTCGGAGTGGGTGCCGGAGGCGAGCACCACCGCCGAGACGATGGCGATGAGCAGCAGCACGGCGTTGATGGCCGCCTGCGCCGGGAGCTTGATCGGCCGGCCGGGGAGGATCTCCTGCAGCTTGCCGAAGGCGATGTTCGAGCCCCAGAAGGAGATCGAGCCCACGATCGCCCCGAACAGCTCGAAGCCCTCGGCGCGCAGGGGCCACCCTCCCCCGAAGTGGTGGCGGTACTCGACCCACGCGATGAGCGCCACCGCCCCGCCGCCGACGCCGTTGAACAGCGCCACCATCTGCGGCATCTGGGTCATCTTGACGTTGCGCGCGGCCGGGACGCCCACCGCGGTGCCGATGGCCACTCCCACGATGATCAGGATGAGCGTGCTCGATCCGTGGAACTCGCCCTTGCGCAGCAGCGTGGCCACCACCGCGACGGCCATGCCGACGGCGGCGATCTGATTGCCCCGCACCGCCGTCCGCGGCCCGGTCAGCCCGCTCATGCCGTAGATCATCAGCCCGAAGGCGAGGATGTAGGCGGCGTCGATGAAATCCGTCGTCTGCAAAAAGACGGTGCCCAGAGCGCTCACGGGCGCGCCATCCTCCTCGTCGGCCTTCGGCGGGTCCTTGGCCTTGAACATCCCGAGCATCCGATCGGTCACCAGAAAGCCGCCGATCACGTTGATCGTGCCGAAGGCGACGGCGACCACCAGCAGGATCTTCTCCAGCACGCCGCTGGACTCGGCCATCAGCAAAAGGCCGCCGAGGACGACGATGCCGTGGATCGCGTTCGTCCCCGACATCAGCGGGGTGTGCAGCGTGTTGGGGACCTTCGAGATGACCGCGTAGCCCACGAAGCCGGCCAGCACCAGGATGGCGATGTCGACGACCAGTCTGTCCATCAGCTGCCTCCTGCCGCGGCGCCGGCGACGGCCTTGGCGCCCTCGTGAACGATCTCTCCGCCCCGCGTGATGCAGGCGCCGGCGATCACCTCGTCGTCGAAGTCGAGCGACAGCGCGCCCTCCTCTGAGACCATCAGCCCGAGCAGCGACTGGACGTTGCGGGCGTAGAGCTGGGAGGCGTGCTCGGCCATCGTGCTCGGCACGTTGAGCGGCGCGGCGATCTTGACGTCGTGGCGCAGGACGGTCTCCCCGGGCTCTGAGAGGGCGCAGTTGCCGCCCGCCTCGCCGGCGAGATCGACGATCACCGAGCCGGGCTTCATCAGCTTGACGGCCTCCTCGGTGACGAGGATCGGGGCGCGGCGGCCCGGCACGAGCGCGGTGGTGATGACGACGTCGCACTTGCCGATCGCTTCTGCCATCAGCTCCTGCTGGCGCTGCTGCTGCTCGGGGGTCAGCTCCTTGGCGTAGCCCCCGGAGCCCTCCAGATCGCCGCCGAGGTCGAACTCCAGGAACTTCGCCCCCAGCGACTCGACCTGCTCCTTGACCGCCGAGCGGACATCAAAGCCCTGGACGACCGCGCCCAGGCGCCGCGCGGTGGCGATCGCCTGCAGCCCGGCGACGCCGGCACCGAGGACGAGCACCGTGGCCGGGCGGATCGTGCCCGCGGCCGTCATCAGCATCGGGAAGTAGCGGCCGAGCTCCTGCGCGCCGATGAGCGCCGAGCGATACCCCGAGATGTTCGCCTGCGAGGACAGCGCGTCCATCGACTGGGCGCGGCTGATCCGCGGGATCGCCTCCATCGCGAAGCTCGTCGCCCCGGTGGCGGCGATCGCGCTGATGCCCGCGCCGTTGGTCAGCGGGCCGAGGAAGCCGATGAGCACGGAATCGGCGCCGAGGTGCGCGATCTCCTCGCCGCCGGGAGCGGCCACCTTGACGACCACGTCGGCGCCCAGAGCGGTCGCGGCGTCGACGAGCTCGGCGCCGGCCTCCGTGAAGGCATCGTCGGGGATGAGCGCCCCGCCGCCGGCGCCATGCTCGACCAGGACCTGATGGTCCTGGCCGGTCAGCTTGCGGACGACTTCGGGGACCATCGCCACGCGGCGTTCGCCCTCGGTCGTCTCCTTGGGGACTCCGATCCTCATCGGGCGGTGCAGCGTAAAGGATGTGGCACGCGCGCGTACCGCGGGTCGCCTGGGCGCCCCGCCGCGGGCCGCATGAGAACGCTCTCATCTTCGATTTCCACGCCAGAGCGGGGGTAGCGCAGCGCGCACGGGATCGACGACTGAACCCACCACCCCCCGGAGAACCATGACCCCGAACACCTTCGCCCGCGCCCTCAGCCGGCGGCAGCTGCTGGCCACCGGCGGCACCGCCGCGGCCGGCCACGATGCTCACCACGAACGGCGCTGAGGCCCGCTCGGCCCGGCTGCGCCGGCAGTCGGGGACGATCCCCGTCAAGGAGATCCAGGCGATCGTCGGCGCCGAGGGCTCCGTGTCCAAGGGCGTGCTGAGCATCGACGTCTCGCGCGACGACCTGGGCACGGTGCACGGCCCGCGCGGGGTCGAGTTCGACGGATCCTTCGAGCTCGACGGGATGCTCAACTTCCAGCCCCTCGGCCACGGCCTGGCCTTCTTCAACGGCTGCCTGGCCCTCCACGAGCGCGAGGTGCAGCACACCGTCGACACGATCATGGCCGGCGGGCTGACCTTTCAGGCCCTGCACCAGCACTTCATCGGAATGAGCCCGCAGATCTGGTTCGTGCACTGGCGCGGGGTCGCCGCCCCGACGGTCCTCGCCCGCGCCGTTCGCGCGGTCCTCAAGTCCACGGCGATCAAGCTGCCGCAGACGATGCCCAAGAAGCCCACCTCCCCGCTGGACGCCAAACGGCTGGGCAAGATCCTCCACGGGGAGGCGATGATCGGCGACGAGGGTGTCGTCACCATCGACGTCTCCCGCACGGACCGGATCGCCATCGGCGACGTGGTGGTCTCGCCGCAGACCGGGATCTCCACCAACATCTCGATCAAGCCCACGGACAAGGCCGGGCGCACGGCGGCCGCGGCGCCCGACTTCTCGATGAGCGCCTCCGAGGTGCAGCCGGTCATCAGCCTGATGCGCAAGCAGGGGTGGTTCCTGGGCTGCCTCTACAACCAGGAGACCGCGGAGAAGCCGCAGCTGTACTTCTCCCACATGGTCAAGACCGGCGATCCCTATGCGCTGGCGGCCGAGATCCGGCTCGGCCTGGACAAGACCGCGGCCGAGTAGCCGGCCTCAGCCGGCTCCCACCGGCGCCAGGGCGAGGGCGATGAGCACCCCCGCCGCCTGCGCCAGGCGGCCACTCTGAGGGGTCGACCCCGAGGCGGGGGTGGCCCGTGGCGCCTCCAGCACCCGGTGGCGCCGCGCGGGGCGGACGGCGTGGGCGGCGGCGCGGCGGCGGGCGGCGCGGCGGGGCGTCGCCGCAGCCGTCGTGCTGGTGGTGGTCGAGGGCGCGGGCGCCGTGGCCGGCGGGGCGGTGGCCGCCGGCGCGGGCGCGCTCAGCGGCAGCGGCTTGCCCTCGAGGGCCATGAGGGCCTCCCCGGTCACCCACACGGGCGTCTGCCGGATCCCCCGGGCGTAGGCGACCTGGCCCCCGGGCTCCACCAGGGAGCGCAAGTAGGCGATCGGCGAGCGGGCCCCGCGCCGGTGCAGCGAGGCCGGGGAGACGCCGGCGGCCTGCAGGCCCTGGATGGCCCAGGCGGTCGACTGGGCGTTGGAGTCTTCCCCGGGCTGCGCGGCAAAGCCGCCGTCGGCGCCCTGCTGGCGTCGCAGGAAGACCACCGCCCGGTGCCGGACCGCTCCCGCCCGCCCGCCGGCGCCGGCGAGGGCCTCGAGGACGGCGCCGGTGTCATCGGCGTCGCTCGAGCCACCCCCGGCCGTGAACCCGAAGCCGCCGTCGCGGTTCTGCTGGCCCTCCAGCCAGCCCAGGGTGCGCGCCGACGGCGTGATCCCGTCGGCCCGCAGCGCCAGCACGGCGAAGGCCGTCAGGTTGACCTGGCCGGACACCGCGCCGTCGGCGCCGATCCGCCGCTCCAGCGCAGCGATGAGATCGCGCCCGCCGAAGCTGCGCGCCGACAGCCCAGCGGCGCGGACGACGAGGATCGTCCGCTCCAGGGAGCCGACGTCGCTTGCGCCGGCTCCGGCGCGGATGTAGTCGATGACGGACGACCCGCCGTGGGCGACCTGCCCGAGGTCGCCCCCGGCGGCGGCGAGGCCGAGCGCCGCCCAGCCGCTGTAGAGCTGGTTTGAGGGCTGGCCGGGAGCGGCGCCGAAGCCGCCGTCGCCGTTCTGGGCCTGGCGGAGATACTGCGCGGAGCTGACCGCCGCCTGCGCCGGCGCCGGGGTCATCGCCGCGCCGGCGACGGCGAGCGCCATCAGCCCGGCCAGCAGCGGCGCCGGCGGCAGCCAGGTGATCTCCAGCCGGCGGGCGAAGCGCTCGATCGCGCGGGTCAGGGCCGGCCCGAAGGCGAGGGCGAAGGCCAGGCAGCCGGCGGCATGGATGGCGTCAAAGCCCAGTCCCTGCCCGACGTAGACGCCGAGCTGGGTCCCGCTGTGGTCTGAGAAGGTCACCCAGTCCCCGACGTCCTGCAGCGCGGTGAAGGCGAAGCCGGCCGCGGCGCAGACGATCGCCAGCCGCCAGCGGCTGCCGCGCAGCAGGCCGGCGTGGGCCAGGGCCGCGCCGAGGATCCCGGTGGCCCCCCAGCCGGCCATCTGCCAGGGCGTCCACGGGCCCTGGCCGAAGAAGAAGTTGGAGGTCAGCCCGGCGATGGCACCCACCGCGAAGCCGGGCCCGCCTCCCAGCGCGTAGCCGGCGATGAGCACGATGTCAGTCGTCGGCTTGACGTTGGGGACGGCCGCGAAGGCGATCCGCCCGAGGGCGGCGAAGGCCGCCAACGTGCCGACGAGGGCGACGATCCGCGCGTCCGGGCGGTCGCGCTCATACCAGGCAAAGCCGCCCGCCAGGGCGAGCCCCAGGATGGCGAAGGCCCCGGCCTGCCAGCTCATGTGGGGATCACCTCGCGGATGGGCCGCGCCAGCAGGGCCGCGCCGTCGCCGGGCGTCAGCGCCCCGCCGGCGCCGCCGAGGATGCGCGCCGTCTCGGTCACGAAGTAGCCGCCGCCGGTGAGGATCTCCGACGACCGGCCCGTCGGCGATCGGCGCCCCGTCGGCGAGCAGCACCACCCGCTGGGCGAAGGCGGCGGCGAACTCGGGATCGTGGGTGGCGACGATCACCGCGCCGGCCAGGCTCTGCAGCAGCGCCGACCAGTTGCCCGCGGTGGTCGCGATCCATCCCCCGGGTCGGCTCGTCGAGGCACAGGACATCGGGCCGCTGCCCGGCGTCGCCGATGACGACGGCCAGCGCCAGCCGCTGCTTCTCGCCGCCTGAGAGATCGCGGGGATGGCGGGCGCCCAGCGCCGGGTCGCCGAGACCGACGGCGGCCAGCGCGGCCGTGCTCGCCTCCTCCTCGACGCGCTCGTGGACGAGGTAGTCCAGCGGGTTCTGGGCCAGCAGGCCGACCCGGCCCGCGCTGCGGACTCGGCCGCGGGTGGGCGCCATCAGCCCCGCCGCGTGGCGCAGGAGGGTCGACTTGCCGGCGCCGTTGCGGCCCATCAGGGCGATGCGCTCGCCAGGGGCGACGGCGAGCGAGACGCCGCGCAGCAGCGCCGGGCCGGAGCGCAGCTCGTGCCACACGCCGGTGAACTCGAGCGCCGCCGGGGGCCCGCCCCGGCGCGGCGCGGGGTGCCGGGGTCGCGGGCGCGCCCCTCTCGGGGCGCTCGGGGAGCAGGTCTCGGGCGCGCAGCGCCGCCCGGGCGCGCTTGACCCCCGGGACCGGCGCCAGCCCCAGCGCCCCGAGCAGCTGGGCCCCCGGGGTCTGCAGGCGGGGGGCCTGCGCCCGGCCCATTCGAGGAAGGCCTCGGGGGACCCGTCACAGACGACGCGCCCGCCGTCGAGGGCGATCACCCGGTCGGCGGCGTGCAGGCAGCGCTCCAGGCGATGCTCGGCGAGCACGATCGTCGTGTCGGCGTCGTCGTTGGCGCGCCGCAGCAGTCCGATCAGCTCGTCGCCGGCCACGGGGTCCAGCTGCGAGGTGGGCTCGTCGAGGACGAGCACCTCGGGCCGCCCGGCCAGGGCCGCTCCCAGCGCCGTGCGCTGCAGCTCGCCGCCGGAGAGCTCGGCGGTGGAGCGATCGAGGAGGTGGGCGATGCCCAGGGCCAGCGCGGCCTCCTCGACCGCGCGGGCCACCCGCTCGGGCGAGTGGCCCTGGTTCTCCAGGCCGAAGGCCAGCTCCGCGCGGACGGTCCCCATGACGATCTGGGACTCCGGGTCCTGAAAGAGCGTCCCCACCACGGCCGCCAGCTCGCCCGGACCGTGGGCGCGGGTATCGAGGCCGGCGACCGTCGCCGTGCCGCCGAACGTCCCCCCGTGGAAGTGCGGCACGAGGCCGCTGATGACCCGCAGCAGCGTCGACTTGCCCGAGCCCGAGCCGCCGGCGACGATGACCAGCTCGCCGGGCTCGATCGTCAGCGTGATGTCGGCGAGGGCCGGCGTCGTGGCCCCCGGATAGGCGTAGGTGACCCGGTCAAGCGTGATCATCGGATACCCCGCCGGTCCAGGAAGGGGGCCAGCGCACAGGCCAGGATCGCCGCCGACGCAGCGATCGCGCTCAGACCCGCGTCCGCGTGCAGGGCCGGATAGGCGCTGAAGTCCGCCAGCCCGCCCCAGCGGGCCAGCGCGGCGAGGGCCACGATCGCCACCGCCGCCGCGGCGAACGCCAGGTCGTGGCGCGACACCGGGCGCCCGCGACGGCGCCGGAGGGCGGCGGAGCCGGAGGGGCGGGCCCCGAACCCCCGGACCTCGAGGGCGGCGGCGACGTCGAGCGCTCGGTCAAGGACGCCGCTCGTGCTCGCCCGCATGAGCGCCAGCCGCGATGGCGGAGCCCCCGCCCGGCATCGCTGGGCGTCGGCCAGGCGCCGTCCGTCGCGGATGAGGATCGGCACCATCCGGGTGGCCAGCGTGGCCGACAGGGCCGAGCGGTACGACACGCGGCGAAACAGCCGCAGCACCTCGTCGGGGTCGACGGCAACGGTGTAGAGGACCCCGCAGAGGATGAGCGCCACGCACCGCAGACCGAGGACCAGGCCGTAGACCGTGGCCTCGAGGGTCACGTCGGTGTGGCCGAGCAGCGGCAGGTCGCCGAGGCGCAGGATGACGGTCAGGCCGTCACGGGTGACGAGCGCGTTGACGACCGCGATGAGGATGGCCACCGGCAGCGCGAACAGGGCCGCCCGGCGCAGCTCTCGCCCCACCCCCGCCGCGTACCCAGCCGCCAGGACGGCCACTGCCAGCGCGCCGAGCACCACGGGATCGGAGACGATCAGGGCGCCGGCGGCCAGCGCCAGGCAGTAGCCGCAGGCGACGGAGGCCCGGACGGCGTGCAGGGGGGTCGCTCGCCGGCGGTAGATCATTGCGACGCGCGCAGCGGCACCGGCAGCCGGACTGAGCCCTGGACCGCCAGCGCGAAGTGGTTGTGCAGGGCCCGCGGGGTCAGCGCCCGGGCGGCGGCGCGGACGCCCGCCGCATCCGTGCCCGTGATCAGCCAGGTGGGCGCCGAGGAGCTGTCGGCGGTGGCGGCGATCAGCCCTGCCCCGGGACCGAGGGTGCGCGCGACGTGCCCGGCGGGGTCGAGCAGCTCCAGGCGGTCACCGCGCGGGCCGGTGAAGCGGGCGTACACGCCGCTGGCGCCCGGACCGTGGGCGATCAGCTGGCCGGCCACCTCCGAGCGCAGCTCCGCCCAGGTACCGACGACGACGCCGAGGGTGTCGGGACCCGAGCCGGTGCCGATCAGCTGGTTGGCCACCGGGACGTGCGCGGCCCGCAGCGCCGCCGTGGCCTGGGTGCACGCCGGGGCCACCCCTGACCCGCACTCGACTGTCGTCGGCAGGCGCTTGCCCGACACCCCGTGGACGAACGGCTCGGGGAACGACCCCACAACAGCGGGGATCGAGTTGGTCGCCTTCCAGTCGTGCAGGTCCCACCAGATGCGATCGCCCTTGTGCACCGCGGTGCTGGCCGCCCCCTGCTTGGCCTGCACCCCGTTGACGTAGTAGAACCAGTCCCGGTAAGCGCTCGATCCCGCGTAGCCGTCGATCGACTGGACGAATCCGCCCCCGTAGCGGGTCCGGACGTCAAACGAGCGCTGCAGCATGCGCATCACCGTCTCAGAGCCCGGGACCCGTCCGGCGCTCAGGGCGCGCACCGGCTGGCCGCCGAACCCGCGGGTGACGTCGAGGTTGACGGCGCTCGTGCCCGCCCCCGGCCCGAGGCCGCAGCCGGCGCACGCCAGGGCGATGGCGAGCGCGGCAGCGGCAGCTCGGACGGGGATGGACACGGCTAGTGGGTCACGATGACCGGCTCGCGCACGGAGCGGATGTAGCCCTTCCCGCTGGCCTGGAGATCGACCTCCCCGGTGCGAGACAGGGTGAACATGGCGACTCCCTGGGCGTTGGCCGTCGTGTGCACCGACCCGGCCGCGATGGTGGCGCCGGCCGCCGGCGTGCGCTTCTTACCCTTGTAGTAGAAGGCCTTGGCCGTGAACGGATGACCGACGGTGGCGTGCTCAGGAACCGTCAGGACGACCGGATAGGTCGTCCCGGCGTCGGGCACGGCGGCGAACAGCAGATCCTGTCCGGTGTGCAGCTTGAGCCCGCAGATGCCGGAGGGCGCGTAGCGGTCGTCCACCCAGATGCTCCAGTAGTACTTCGAGGTGGCGGTGAGCGGGTGGCTCTCGCCGAGGATCGAGGTGACGCTCAGGCCGTACTGGCCATAGGTGCCGTCCCAGTCATGGAAGCTGGCGGCGTCCAGCGCTCCGGCGGCCGTCGTGGCCGGGCAGGCACTGGCGGGGGTGCCGCCCTTGGTGATCGGCTGCTTGCCGGGCACCACGAGGGCCGTCGGCAACAGGGTCCGCGACACCCCCTCGATGCGCAGCGCGACCGCGGTCTTGGCGGCGAGCGCGGATCCGGCACCGGCTAGGCAGAGCGCGACCAGCGCGCCGCCGAGGACGAGAATACGTCGAACATTCATACGGGGCCACCCCTTTCCACGAGGGCTTTCGGCTTGATGGTCGGAGGCTGGTCTCCTGGCTCCCGGGCCTATCAGCCACGCCTTCCCGGCCGACGGAGGTCGGCTAGTGGCTCAAGTTGTGGCTGACGTCCCCGGTCACAGTGGCGGGTCCGCGCCGGAGTCACACCGGCTTCCCATCGCACACCGACCTTGAACGGCGTGATCGTAGCGGACATCCGGGCGTAAACTGGGCGCGGTGACGGTCAACCTCACCCGCATCTACACCCGTCTGGGCGACGGCGGCGAGACCCATCTGGGCGACATGAGCCGCGTGGCCAAGACCCACCCGCGCATCGAGGCCTACGGGACCATCGACGAGCTCAACGCCCAGATCGGGCTGGCGATGACCGTCCCCGGGCTCCCCGAGGACTACCGCCAGTGGCTGGCCCACGTGCAGAACGACCTCTTCGACGTGGGGGCCGACCTGGCCGCTCCAGAGGATCCCACCAGCGACCGGGAGCGGCTGCGGGTCCTTCCTGAGCAGACGACCTGGCTGGAGGAGCGCTGCGACGAGGTCAACGACAGCCTGGAGCCCCTGAAGTCCTTCGTGCTGCCCGGCGGAACCCCGGCGGCCGCCCATCTCCATGTCTGTCGCACCGTCTGCCGGCGGGCCGAGCGGGCGGCGATCGCCTGCGGCCAGGACGGCAGCCCCGAGGCCGTGCGCTACCTCAACCGGCTCTCGGACCTGCTGTTCATCCTCAGCCGCGGGGCCAACGGCGGCCAGGAGCCGCTGTGGGAGCCCGGTCGCTACCGCTGAGCGTCGCCGCGCCGCAGGACGAGCATCAACCCTGAGGCGAGGGTCAGCCCGAGCGCGGCGATGACAGCCGCGCCGATCACGAAGGTCTCGTGCAGGCGCGCGTAGTCCAGGACCTCATGGGGGCGGGCGAGGACGATGAGCGCGACGAGCACCGCCGCGGCGAGGACGAGCACCGCCGCCGGGATGAGCGCCTCCACCACGGACAGGGCGGGCCGCTCGGCGGTCTGCGCGCGCGCGGCCAGCGCCGGGCGCCGGGCCTCATAGAGGGAGAGTCCGGCCACACCCAGCAGCGTCCACACGGTGGCCACCAGGAAGCCGCCGAGCACGTCGGACGGGTAGTGCCAGCCGAGCTCGAGGAACGAGTAGCAGACGGCCAGGGCAAAGGCGGTCATGAGCGCCGCCACGGAGGCGCGGCGCCGCGCCGGCACCGCGATGACCAGGCACAGCCCGAGCGACATCGCCGCGGTGGCATGCCCGCTCGGCCAGGAGGCATTGGGGATGGGGCTCCACGACACCGGATCGCGCGGCCCGGCGAGCAGCGGCTTGAGCAGCTGGGTGGTCTCGTTGGCGGCGAGCATGATGGCGCCCAGGGTGATCGCCACCCGCGGGCGGCCGCGCACCAGGGCCACCAGCACCGGAACGGCGGCCAGCGCCACGTAGGGGTGCGGGTTGCACAGGTGGGCGACGAACGAGGTCAGGCGGTCCAGGAACGGACGGTGCAGTTCGGCGAAGCCGAGCAGGATCGACACATCGGCATGCTTGACCACGCCCACGTAGTGCGCCGTGTACCAGACGACGAACAGCAGGACGAGGCAAACGCTCGCCCCAAAGAGCGCCATCCGGGCACGCCTCGGAAAACCTTCGAGCATGGCCCGAGGGTAGACCAGCGGACCTAGGAAAAACCTAAGTGTCGGCGGGGGTGTCGCTCTGCGGCGAGTCCGCCGCGTCGCCCTGGTCGACCAGGTGATCGACCGGTTGCCCGGCGACCGGATCGTCGTCGGGCGACGGCGCCTGGGCGGCCGACGAAACCGTCCGGGTGATCCGGAACTCGGGCGCGGTGCCGGTACGGCGGACGTGGGAGTAATGCTCGAGGTCCTCCGGCGAGGCCACCTCGACGGAGAGGCCCTCGGCCAGCTCGAACCGCCCCGCCTCGTAGAGGAGCTCCTGATACCCCGGCGCCTGGGTCTGCTCCCCGCCATCTCCCGCCGGCCGTCGGACGGCGCCGGCGCGCTTGCCGGCGCCCTCGACGTCGAGGTCATAGGCGCCGAAGCGCAGCATCCAGCGGCGCCCCCGGGCGAGCTTGTCGGCGGTCAGCTTGACCGGCACGACCGCGGTGCGGTCGACCGTCAGGCTGCCGCTCGTCACCCGCCCGCGATCGGACCGCAGACCGGCGTGCTGGGCGACGAGACCGGTGGCCAGGCGCTCGAAGTTGCGGCCGTAGGGAGCCGGCACGATCGCCACCGGGCCGCGGGCGCTGGAGTCGCCGCGGATGGCGTGGGCGACGGGACCGACGACGACGTAGTCGAGCTTGATGGCGTTCAGCCAGCGCAGGACCTCGATCCAGCTCTTGTCGAGGTGCTCGAGGCCCCGGCGCAGATGCACGGGGGCGGTGTTGATCTCCGGGGCGCGGTGCTTGAGAAGCATGGGATGCCGTTTCGCCCCGGCGCGGCGGACTCCTTCACGCGGCGGGCGGTTTCTCGGCCGCCGCCGTGCCAAGCTATACGCTCGATCAGCCCATGGACGACGAGCTTCTCCAGCGCCGCCGAGCCCAGCGCGCTGCGGAACGGCGCCGCCGGGCCCTGCGCCGGCGGCTGACCGCCGGTGGCGCGCTGATCGCCGTTCTCGTCGTCCTGATCGTGGTCATCGCCTCGGCGGCCGGCGGCGGCTCCTCGAAGGGCCACTCGTCGACGACGCGCTCGACGACGACCGCCGCCACCCACCACAGGCGGTCCGCCACACCCGCCGCGAGCGGCGGATCGACGGCCGCCAAGCTGGCCGCCGGCGACGGCCGGCCGGGGAACGCGGTCGTGCCGATCCTCATGTACCACGTGATCGCCCCGGCCCCCTCGGGCGCCCCCTTCCCCGGCCTCTACGTGCTCCCCGAGGAATTCGCCGCCCAGATGCAGGCGCTCAAGCAGAACGGCTGGGTGGCGGTGACGATGGACCAGCTGCGGGCCAACTGGACGACGGGGGCCAAGCTCCCGGCGGGCAAGCCGATCGTCCTCAGCTTCGACAACGGCTACCACTCCCAGTACGCGACGGCGATGCCGGTGCTGCGCAAGCTCGGCTGGGTCGGCACGGAGAACATCCAGCTGACCGGCCTGCCGCCGTCCCAGGGCGGCCTCACCGACAGCGAGGTCAAGGGCCTGCTCAAGGCCGGCTGGGAGCTCGACACCCAGGGCATCAGCCATGCCGACCTGATCGCGCTGGACTCCAGCCAGCTCCACGACCAGGTCGTCACCTCGCGCGAGACGATTCGCCGCCGCTACCACGTACCGGTCAACTGGTTCTGCTACCCGTCGGGCCACTACAACGCGACCGTCATCGCGGCGGTCAAGGCCGCCGGCTACGTCGGCTCGACGACCGTCATCCCCGGCTGGGCGAGCCAGGCCAACGATCCCTACCGCCTGCCGCGGCTGCGCGTCCTCGGCGGCACCAGCCCGTCAGCGCTGCTGGACCAGATCGCCACCAACCGCTCAGCGGCCGCCCCGCCCACCAGCTACGGGGGTGCCTGACGGGCGGCCGCTTTCGGACGCCCGGCTGGTGGCGCGCGCTCAGCGCCCGCGCGCTGGGCGAGACCCGTCCCGCCGCGCCCGGCGGCCTGCTCGCCGCCGCGGCGCGCTGTGGCCCTGGCCACGCTGGCCATCTTCCCGCTCGAGCAGGTGGCGCCCACCGTCTCGCTGAGCGTCGTCTACCTGCCGGCGGTCCTGCTCGTCTCCACCTACTGGGGCCTCGCCCTGGGCCTCGTGGCCTCACTGGTGAGCGCCGCCGCCTTCAACTTCTTTCACCTGCCGCCGACGGGGCGCTTCACGCTCGCCGACAGCCGCAACTGGGTGGCGCTGGCGGCCTTCGTGGTCGTCGCGGTCGTCTCCTCGACGATCGCCGAGCTCGCCCGCGCCCGGGCCCTCGAGGCCGAGCGACGGCGCCGGGAGGCCGACCTGGCGGCCGCGCTGGCCCGCGAGCTGCTGCAGGGCGAGGACACCGGCGACGCCCTGGCCAGCGCCGCCCGGCGGGTGGCCGAGGCCCTCGGTCTCAGCTCCGCGGCCATCGTCCCCGGCTCCGCGGAGGGCGACGAGCGCCGCCTGGCCCTCGGGCTGCCCGGCGGCGACGGCCGGCCGCTGGCCACCCTGCTCGTCCCCGCCGGCCTGCCCGCCGACACGGAACAGCGGCTGCGCGAGCAGGTCGCCCCGGCATTGGCGGCCCTGGTGGCCATCGCCCAGCGCCGGGACGCGATGCAGGCCCAGCGCGTCGAGACGGAGGCCCTGCGCCGCTCCGATGACATCAAGACCGCCCTGCTGCGCGCCGTCTCCCACGATCTGCGCTCCCCCCTGACCGCGGTGGTGGCGGCCGGTCATGCCCTCGGTGGGGGATCGCTGACGGAGGCCGAGCGGGCCGAGCTGAGCGCCGCCGTCGTCTCCGAGGGCACGCGGCTGGCGGGCCTGGTCGACAACCTGCTCGACCTCTCCCGCCTGCAGGCGGGCGCCGCCGCTCCCCGGGCCGACTGGGTCTCGATCGAGGACCTGGTGGCGGCTGCCGCCGAGGGCGACGGCTCGCCCGACGGGCGCGTCGAGGTGCGGCTGACCGTCGATCCCGACGTCCCCGA
The DNA here is from genome assembly GCA_963800545.1 of uncultured Solirubrobacteraceae bacterium. Lineage (GTDB taxonomy): Bacteria > Actinomycetota > Thermoleophilia > Solirubrobacterales > Solirubrobacteraceae > Palsa-465. The sequence goes on along the minus strand of CAWDBJ010000019.1, from coordinate 87,722 downwards.
GGTCCGTGCCGACGCCGCGCAGCTGGAGCGGGCGTTCGCCAACCTGCTCGAGAACGCCCGTCGCTACGCGGGTGACGCCCCGGTCTCGGTGCACGCCCGGCGGTCGGGATTGCGGGTGGTGGTGCACGTCGTCGACCAGGGCCCGGGCATCGCGGCGGCCGAGCAGGAGCGGATCTTCGAGCCGTTCTACCGGGGACGCGGCGGTCGCTCCCCCGGCGGCCACGGCGGCTCGGGTCTGGGACTGGCCATCGTCAAGGGCTTCGTCGAGGCCAACGGCGGGACGATCGCCGTCCGCTCCCTGCCGGGCCAGGGCACGAGCTTCCAGGTGTCGCTGCCGATCGAGGAGCGGACCGCCACCACCGCCGAGATGCCGGCGTGAGCGCCGGCCCGCGCCCGAAGGTGCTCGTCTGCGACGACGAGACCCAGATCCTGCGGGCGCTGCGGGTCATCCTGCGCGACGCGGGCTACGAGGCCCTGCCCGCCTCCACCGGCGAGGAGGCCCTCGACGTCGCCGCCGTCTCGCACCCCGAGGCGGCGATCGTCGACCTCGTGCTCCCCGACATCGACGGGGTCGAGCTGTGCCGCCGTCTGCGCGAGTGGACCCGCATCCCGGTGATCGTCCTCTCCGCAGTGGGAGACGAGGACGCCAAGGTCCGCGCCCTGGCCGCCGGCGCCGACGACTACGTGACCAAGCCGTTCGGTCCCCGCGAGCTGATCGCCCGCCTGCAGGCCAACCTGCGCCGCACGGAGCCCGACGAGGCCCCGCCGGTCATCGCCCTCGGCGAGCTCGTCATCGACCTGGCGGCCCGCCGCGTGACCCTCACCGGCGCCGAGGTCCACCTCACCCCCACCGAGTTCTCGCTCCTCGCCCAGCTGGCCCGCAACCGGGGACGCCTGCTGACCCACCGCGACCTGCTGATCGCCGTGTGGGGCCCGGGCTATGACCACGACACCCAGGTGCTGCGGGCCCACATCGCCAACCTCCGGCGCAAGATCGAGCCCAACGGCCGATCCGGCGGGGCCTCCTACATCCGCACCGATCCGGGGGTCGGGTACCGGTTCGCTGCGTGATCGGTGGGGTGGTGGTGAACCGCCATTCACATCTCCGCCGGGCGACGGATGGCCGATTGTGCCCAGGGGTGGTGGTGAACGGTCATTCACATCCGCGCCGGGCGACGCGTGGCCGATTTTGCCCGCAGCGCTCCGCGCGGCCATCTCGCCTTATCCCCCTTCGATGCCCGCCTTTTGCCGTTCGCCCGGGCCCGCCATCGCTCGCCCGCGGCAGACGGAGGCTCAGTCGGCCGGGTCGCGCAACCGGTAGCCCACCCCCGGCTCGGTGATGAGGTACCGCGGGCGGGAGGGATCGGGCTCGAGCTTGGCGCGGATGTGGGCGATGTGGACGCGCAGGTAGTGGGTCTCCTCGCCGAACTCGGGCCCCCACACGTCGCTGAGGAGCTGGCGCTGGGTGACGAGGCGGCCCCGGTGCTGGGCAAGGCCGCGGAGGATGTCGAACTCGATCGGCGTCAGGTGGACCTCCTCGCCGGAGCGCTCGACGCGGCGGTCGAGCAGGTCGATGGCGAGCTCGCCGATGACGACCCGAGACCCGGCACCGGCACCGCCGGGCTCCGCGGAGTCGATCGAGCGCCGCAGCACGGCCCGCAGCCGCGCCAGCAGCTCGTCGGTGCCGAACGGTTTGGTGATGTAGTCGTCGGCACCGGCGTCGAGGGCGCGGACCTTCTCGCGCTCGTCACCGACGGCCGAGAGCACGAGGATCGGCAGGCGGCTGTAGCGGCGCACCTCCGTGCAGACCTCCACCCCCGACCCGTCGGGAAGCACGAGATCGAGGACCACCGCGTCGGGCGGGCGGACCGCCAGGGCGTCGAGCGCCTGCGCCTTGGTCTCGGCCGACTCGACCGCGTAGCCGGCGCTGCGCAGGATGATCTTCAGCCCGCGGACGATCTGCGGCTCGTCATCGACGACGAGGATCCGCGCGGCCGGTGTGCCGCCGACTCACGAGCCGGCGGCCGCCGGCTGGCGCGCCACGGGGAAGCGACACCGCGAACGAGGTCCCGGCTGGGTTCCGGATCTGCAGGCGGATGCGCCCCCCGTTGGCCTCGACGAAGCCGCGGCAGATGGCCAGGCCGAGGCCCGAGCCGGCGCCCGCCGCGCCTCCCTCTCGCCCCGCCCCCGGAAGAACGGCTCGAACACCCGCGCGCGCTGCGGGCCGGGAATGCCTCGCCCGTGATCCGTCACGCGCACGGTCACCCGGCCGGCGGCCGCGGTCCCGCTGACCCGCACCGGCGTTCCGGGCGGCGAGAACTTGATCGCGTTCTCCAGCAGGTTGGAGAAGACGCGCTCCAGCTGGGCGGCGTCGGCCTGGACAAGCGGCAGGTCGAGCGGGACCTCGAGCTCGATCGGATGCGAGGCCGGCAGGTGGCGGACCGCCGAGGCCGACGACATCGGACAGGTCCGTCCAGTCGGGGCGGGGGGCGACCGCCCCGGCCTCGATCTTGGAGAGGTCGAGCAGGTCGTCGACGAGCTTGGCCAGGCGCACGGACTCGCTGTCGATGACCTCCATCAGCTCCGTCCGCTCGCCGGCCACCAGCTGATCGGAGCGCAGGCCCGAGATCGCGGTGGTGATCGCCGTCAGCGGCGAGCGCAGATCGTGGGAGATGGCGTGCAGCAGCGCGGTGCGGGCCGTGTCCGTCCGCCGGGCCGCCTCGGTCTCGGCGGCCTGCTCGGCCACCCGCTCGCGCTCGGCGGCGACGTCGAGCAGCTTGCCCAGCGGCTCGGCGATGCGCTCGAGCTGGGCGACTGCCCCACTCGCCGTCGCGCGGCTACGTACAGCCAGATCCGCTGCTGGGCGCGCAGCCGCACGGTCATCTCCTCCTCGCCGGGCGAGGGCACCGGCTCGGCGACGATCCGCGCCCGGCTGGCGCCGGTGGCCGCCTCCACGATCCTCTCGATCGCCGCGCACTGGGCGCGGAAGCTCACGCCCGGCAACGATCGCCGACGCCGCCTGGGCGAGCAGCGTCGCCTCCTGCTCGCGCGCGGCGGCGATCCGCGCCCGGCTCTCGGCCTCCCGGGCCCGGGCGCGGCCGAGCTCGGCCAGGCGGCCGACGACGACCGCGGCGATCAGCAGGACGATGAGCGCGACCAGGTCCTGGCGTGTGGCGGATGTCGAGCCCATGGACGCGGGGCGATGAAGAAGTAGTTGAGGGCGAGCACGCCGAGCACGGCGGTCACCAGCGCCGCCCGCTCGCCGCGGCGCACCGCCACCTCGAGCACGGCCAGCAGATAGATGACGCCGAGGCCGGACGGCGGCGACTGAGGAGCGCAGCGCCGCGACGACCAGCGTCGCCACCGCGACGGCGGCGAGGACCTCGCCGGCGGTCGCGGCGAGGATCCGGACCGGCGGCCGACGCAGGCGAAACGGTCCCGGGCTCACAGACGCTCACGCGGCCGCCCGCGGGCCGCCGCTCCTGAGGGGCGGGGCGCCGCCTCGATGATGACCCGGCAGGGCCGCTCGCGCAGCACCGTCTCCAGCGCCCGGGCGAAGCCGCCCCGGCTCATCGGCATGACGATCGCGGCGGCGTGCACCGCCTTGGCCTCGTCGACGATCCGCCGGCCCGTCTGGCCGGCCCGCACCTTGTCCCAGTGTCCGGTGACGCGGCGCCCCACCTGGACCTTGGCCTCCTCGATGATCGACTGGGCGGCCGCCTCCTGGGCGGGCAGGACCGCGTCGATGGGGCTGGAGGCCGGCACGGCGATCGTCACCAGGACGTGGATCCCCCGGCGGCGCCGGGCCGCCAGGCGGGCGGCGGTGGCCATCACCGCCGGGTCATAGCCGTTCTCGTCGAAGGCGACGACCACGGACTCGTACTCGGCCTCGGTCTCGGCGGCCGGGCCGAGCATCTTGACCTTGGTGGTGGTCGTCAGATCCAGGCCCTGGCGGCGGCGGTAGACGATGTAGACGACGATCCCGATGGCCAGCCAGCCGACGCCCGCCCCGGCGACCGTCAGGTGCAGGACGGTGACGGTGACGAACGCCAGGAGCGTCCCCAGGCCGCCGAGCAGCGCGAACACCGGCAGCGGGCGCCCGGCGATCCGCAGCGTGCCCGGGCCGCGGTAGGGGCGCTCGCGATCGGGCTCCTTGATGCGCAGGCGGATGACCGACAGGTGGGCGATGGTGAACGACAGCATCGCCCCGAAGGCGTACATGTTGCCCAGGAACGTCGCCTGGCCGGGGATGATCGTCAGGCAGGCGATCCCCCCGAAGAGCACGATCCCGATCCATGGGGTGCGGAACTTGGGATGCAGGCGGCGCAGCCCCTCGGGCACCTGGCGGTGAAGGCCCATCGAGTAGACGAGGCGCGAGACGCCGATGATCCCCGCGTTGGTGGCGATGAACAGGATCGTGGCCGCCAGCAGGCCGACGTAGATCTCGCCGGCGTGCTGCAGCGGCCCCAGGTGCAGGTGCTTGACGATGCCGAGCACCGGATCGCCGGCGAAGCCGCCCTTGGCCTCGTCGACGCCGAGCAGCGTCTGGTAGTGGCCCCCGACCTTGACCACCGGCAGCGCCGAGAGGGCGACGGCCGGCAGGGCGGCGTAGATCGCGAACACGGCGATGACGACCCGGTTGATCGCCTTGGGGATCGTCTTGGTCTCGTCCTTGGCCTCCTCGGCCATGTTGGAGATCGTCTCGATCCCCGTGTAGGCGATCATCCCCACCGGGATGGCGATCAGGAAGTTCTTCCAGGTCGGCACCGTGCCCAGGTGGATGTTGTTGATGAGCGTGCTGCCGGAGAAGACGAGGATCGCCCCCAGCAGCACGAGCAGCAGCTGGGTGGCGAAGTCCGTGATCGCCAGGAGGATGTTGAGCGCGGCGGCCTCGGTGACGCCGACGATGTTGATCCCCGAGAGGACGATCGACCACGCCGATGCCGAAGATGATGTCCCCCGGCCCGTGCTTGAGGGCCGGGAAGAACAGGCCGCCGATGTAGTGGGGCACGAAGAACGCCGAGATGGCGATCGTGATCGTGTAGTTGAGCATCTGCGCCCACGCCGCGAAGAACGACCAGAACTCGTTGAAGGCGTGGCGCGCGAAGCTCGAGGAGCCGCCCGCCTCGGGGTACATGGCGGTCGCCTCGGCGTAGGTGGCGGCGGTCAGGTAGAAGATCACCCCGGTGAGCACGAACACGACCGGGGTGAGCCCGAGCGCGTAGGAGGCCACCAGGCCGAGCGCGTAGTAGATCGAGGAGCCCACGTTGCCGTAGGCGGTGGAGAACAGGGCGTTGACGCCCAGCACCCGCTGCAGCCCGGGAATCCGCCGTTCGGCCATCTAGGTGGTCGCCTTGGCCCCGGTCTTCTGCGCCGGCGGCCGGAGTCGGGTCGACGATCGTCTCGCGATCGGGCGTCGGGGGCCGTCGCCAGCTCCTCCTCGGTGAGCTCGGTCGGCTCCTTCTTGTCGGGGATCCGCTGGGCGGGGGCGGTGATGATCACCCGGCAGGGGGCCTTGCGGATGACGTACTTGCTGATGTCGCCGAGGAAGTTGTCCAGCGGACCGCCGGCGGCCCCGAAGCGCCCGCCGCCGCGGATCCGCGAGGGCTCCTCGGCGGCGAGGACGATCGCCTCCACCCCACGCTCCCGGGCCTCGGTGACGATCGCCTGGCCGGTGCGGCGGGCGCGGACGACGGTGGTGGCCACCGTCACGCCCGCGTACTCCTCGCCGACCGCCTTGGCGTGGGCCAGCGCGGCCCGCGCCCGCTCCACCTGGGCCTCGGGCAGCGGCGCGTCGAGCGGCAGCGCCAGCGGGATCTCGAACACCCAGATGACCTCGATCACCGGCCCCCTGGGCCCCTCGTGGTCCTCGTCGGCCAGCCGCCCGGCGGTCTGCACGATGTCGTCGTCCAGCCGGCTGCCGAAGATCGGCACCAGGATCGAGCCGAAGTCCGGCTCGAGCGCCTCGTGGCGCAGCGCCCGCTCGGGGATCGTCACCCGCTTGAGCAGCGGCTTGCCCTCGGTCTTGCGGTAGGTGACGTACAGCAGCAGGCCGCCGAGCAGCCAGCCCAGCCCGACGTAGCGCGCCGTCGGATGGAAGGCGATGACCGCCAGCCAGCCGGCGAAGGAGAGAATCGCCCCGAGCACGGCCGGCAGGGGGACCCGGCCGCGGCCGACCTGGACGCAGCAGGGCACCTTGTAGCCCCGGGGCCGGCGGGGCTCGCGGAAGCGCAGCACGATGATCGAGACGTGGGCGATGGTGAACGACAGCAGCGCCCCGAAGGCGTAGATCCCGATCAGCAGCTCGAGATCGGTGGGCAGCACCAGCGCGGCGGCCGCCACCGCGGCCAGCACCATGATCACGAACGGGCGTTCCCCAGCGCGGGTGCAGGCGCCCGACCGCCGAGGGGATCTGGCGGTTGGTGGCCAGCGAATAGCCGACGCGCGACACGCCCGAGCATCCCCGAGTTGGCCGCCGCCGCCAGGCCGGCCGCGCCCCCGATGGCCACCAGGTACTTGAGGACGTCGGCCACCCACTTGGGGTGAAAGGCCGCCACGATCCCGAGCACCGGCGCCTTGATGTGCTCCTGACCGAGCGCCGTCACGCCGTGGTGGACCGGCAGCGACCACACGCCGACGAGGGCGATCCCGACGTAGACGAGGGCGATGACCGCCGAGCCGGGGACGACGAGGCGCTTGAGCGACCGCTGGTTGCCGGCCACCTCGCCCGACAGGCTGGCGGCCGCCTCCAGGCCGGTGAAGGCGACGATCGCGATCGGCAGGGCGAACGCCAGGTCGCGCACGCTCGAGCCGCTGCCGAGGTGGATCGTCTCCGTCAGGTGATGGGGGTGCAGGGCCAGGGCGAGGCCGAGGACGACGATGACCGCCTGCAGGGCGAGGTCGGCGATGGTGATGAAGATCCGCCGGCGGATGCGCCGGGCGCTGACGCCGGTGACGTTGTCGGCGAGCACGAACAGGATGACCGCCAGAGCGACGATGATCTCCAGCGCACCGCGGTCGATCGGCGCCCAGAAGGCCCCCAGGTAGGCGGGGACGGTGAGCGAGGTGACGGCGATGAGGATCGTGTAGTCCAGGACGATCGCCCAGCCGGCGATGAAGCTGACCAGCTCGTTGAAGGCGTAGCGGGCGAACACCGCCGAGCCGCCCCGCTCGCGGAACATGCCGGCGCCCTCGCTGAAGGTCATCGCGGTCAGCCCGAAGTAGATGCCGGCGGCCGCGAACACCGCCGGGGTCAGGCCGTTGGCCCGGTGGGCGACGACGCCGAGCGCGAAGTAGACGGAGCTGACCGAGGTCGTGTAGACGACCGCGAACAGAGCGCGGTAGCTGAGCGGGCGCTGCTCCACCGCTGTCAGCTCCCTCGCGACTGGACGTAGAGGCGGCCGACGCCGGCCGCGATGAAGAGGATGCCGAGCAGGAGCCCGGTCGCCGCCGGTCCCCCGCCGTGGGAGAAGGTCACGACGAGCATGGCCACCCCGAGAACGATCATCAGGATCGACATCACACGCGTATAGGTCTGGCGAATCGGCCGCGGCTCTGGCATTTCCTGGGGAAAGCTTAGGCCGGTCCGAGGCGACGGCCAAAGGCCGGTGTGGTGTAGAACCGGGTGGGTGACCGCCACCACGTACCGAATCGCCGCCATCCCGGGAGACGGGATCGGCCGGGAGGTCCTTCCCGAGGGTCTGCGGGCCCTCGAGGCCGCCGCGGCGGCGTTCGGATTCGGAGTCGACATCGTGCCCTTCCAGTTCGCGTCCTGCGACTACTACCTCGCAGTACGGGCGGATGATGCCCGAAGACTGGCGCGACCAGGTGAGCGACTGCGACGCGATCCTCTTCGGGGCCGTCGGCTGGCCCGACACGGTGCCCGATCACGTCTCCCTGTGGGGGTCGATCCTCGAGTTCCGCCGCGCCTTTGACCAGTACGTGGGCCTGCGGCCGGTGCGCCTCATGCCGGGCGTCCCCTCTCCCCTCGCCGGCCGGGTGCCCGGCGACATCGACTTCGTCGTCGTGCGCGAGAACACCGAGGGCGAGTACTCCTCGGTCGGCGGGCGGATGTTCGCCGGCACGGAGCGCGAGACCGTCCTGCAGGAGACGATCATGACCCGCGTCGGGGTCGACCGCATCCTGCGCTACGCCTTCGAGCTGGCCGCCCGGCGCGAGGCGCGCCACCTGACCTCGGCCACCAAGTCCAACGGCATCGCCATCTCCATGCCCTACTGGGATGAGCGGGTGGCGGCGATGGCCGGCGACTACGGCGCCGTCACCGTCGACAAGTTCCACATCGACGCCCTGGTCGCCCAGGTGGTCCTGCATCCCGACCGCTTCGACGTGATCGTCGCCTCCAACCTGTTCGGCGACATCCTCTCCGACCTCGGGCCGGCCTGCACCGGCACGATCGGGATCGCGCCCTCGGCGAACATCAACCCCGAGCGCGTCCATCCGTCGCTGTTCGAGCCCGTCCACGGCTCCGCTCCCGACATCGCCGGCCAGGGGATCGCCAACCCCGTGGGCAGATCTGGGCCACCCAGATGATGCTCGAGCACCTGGGTGAGACCGAGGCGCCGCCGCCGCTGCTGGCCGCCATCGAGGCCGCGCTGTCGGACCCCGCGACCCGCACCGCGGACATCGGCGGCAGGCCGACACCGTGACCGCCGGCCGGGCGATCGCCGACGCGCTGGGCTGAGGGTGGACGCAGCCGCGCGGGCGCGGGAGAATCTCCTCAGCCCGCCACGCCTCGCGTCAGGAGACCTGATGACCAGCGACTACACCCTCGCCTATGGCACCCACGCCACCCCGGAGGACGGGCGGTGCGCGATGGAGTGGGTCAGCCACCTCGCCGGAGAGCCTCACAGCGACGAGCCCGGCCTGCGTCTCACCGGTCCTGCGCGCGCTGTGCATCGCGCTCAACGACGGGCTGGAGGACGAGCCCCGGCAGCGGCTGCGTCCCGTATCTCACCCGGACGATCGGCACCGCCGACGACGGCCTGGACGCCTCGCGCGCGTGGATGGCGATGGACTGGCTGATCCGCGTCTACACGCCGGCGTGGCTGCGCCTGGCCGGGCTTTGCACCGCGGGCGCCGAGCTCGCCCACCTGGCGCCGGTCATCGACGACCAGTCGCTGCAGGCGGCCCTGCCGAGCCTCGAGGCGGCCCGCCGCCGGGCCCGGTCGGCACGCGCTGAGAGCTTCGCCGAGGGCAGCGCTCCCCGCCCGGCCGCCTGGGCGAGCGCGCTGACCGCCGGCCTTGCCGGACGGGAGGCCGCCTGGGCGTGCGCCGGAGCGGCCGCCTGGTCGGCCGCCCGGGTGGCGATCGGCGACCTCGCCGGAGACCGGGCGCGGGCCGCCGCGCGAGCGGCCGCCGGCGACGCGGCGGCGATCGCCGTGCGCCACGCCCGCGCGGCCGACGGACGGGCCGATCGGGACGCCGCGCGCGCCGCCCTGGCGCCGGCCCTGGCCGCTCTCACCGAGTCGGCGATCGGCCTGCTGGAGCGGATGCTCCCCACCGAGGCGCTCGCCCTGCCCGCCCCGGAGGCGACCTTCACAACATCTGTATAGCCGTCCTCGCTTTCTGTACGGCCCCTTGACATAAGGGGACCGAACATCACGGTCATGGACATCGTGGCCGTGCTTCTCGCAGTGATCGCCTTCGCGATCCTCGTCGCCCTCGTCGCCGGGATCGACCGGATATGAGCGCCGCCGACGTGTTCGGGCTGATCGCCTCGGCGGTCGTCTGCCTCTACCTCCTCTACGCGCTGCTGCGCGGCGAGCGCTTCTAACCCGATGACCGCTCTCGGCTGGATCACCATCTTCGGCTTCGCGGCCCTGCTCACCGTCCTGGCCCTCCCCCTCGGGCGCTACATGGCGGCCGTCTACACCGGCGGACGGACGTGGCTGGATCCGGTCCTGGGGCCCTGCGAGCGCGGCCTCTACCGCCTGTGCGGCGTCGAGCCGAACCGCGGCCACGACTGGAAGGCCTACGCGCGCAACCTGATCGCGTTCTCGCTCATCGGGTGGCTGGTCCTCTACTTGATCCTGCGCACCCAGACGCTGTGGAACGTCACCGGCCTGAACCCCCAGGGCTACCACTCGGGCACCTGGGACGTGACCTTCAACACGACCTCGTCGTTCGTCACCAACACCAACTGGCAGTACTACGGCGGCGAGACGACGATGAGCACCTTCAGCCAGATGGCCGGGCTGGCGGTGCAGAACTTCCTCTCGGCCGCCGTGGGGATCTCCGTAGCGGTCGCCCTCATCCGGGGCATCGTCTCGCGCAGCGGCACGAGCCTGGGCAACTTCTGGCAGGACCTCGTGCGCACCATCCTCTACGTGCTGCTGCCCCTCTCAGTGGTCGTGGCGCTGGTGCTCGTCTTCCAGGGCTCGATCCAGACCTTCGGCAGCGCCCTCATGGCCCACGGGCTGACCAGCGGCGGTTCGCAGACGATCGCCGTGGGACCGGTCGCCTCCCAGGAGGCGATCAAGCTGGTCGGCACCAACGGCGGCGGCTTCTTCAACGTCAACTCGGCCCACCCGTTCGAGAACCCGACGGGCTTCACCAACCTCGTCGAGATGCTGGCGGTGCTGCTCATCCCGGCCGCCCTGGTCTTCGCCTACGGGCGGATGGCCGGCAGCCGGCGCCAGGGCTATGCCATCTACTCGACGATGATGGTCATGTTCCTGGGCGCCTGCGTGGTCGCCTATATCGCCGAGGCCCACGGCTCCCCGGCCCAGCACGCCGCCGGGTTACACACCGCGGCCATCCACGGCTCCGCGGGCGGGAATCTGGAGGGCAAGGAGCAGCGCTTCGGGATCGCCGGCTCTGCCCTGTTCGACACGATCACCACCGTCACCTCGTGCGGTGCCGTCAACAGCGCGATCGAATCGTTCACCGGGATCGGCGGCGCCGTCCCCTTCGCCAACCTGTCGGCCTCCGAGGTCATCTTCGGCGGGGTCGGCACCGGCCTGTACTCGATCCTGCTCTACGTCATCCTCGCCGTCTTCATCGGCGGGCTGATGGTGGGTCGCACCCCCGAGTACCTGGGCAAGAAGATCGGGGCCCGGGAGATCAAGCTGGTCGTCCTCGGCCTGCTCATCACTCCGCTGGCGGCCTTGTTCTCGACCGCGCTCGCGGTCGCAGATCACGCCGGGCGAGCCTCGATCTCCTCGGTGGGCGCCGGCCCGCAGGGGTTCTCGGAGTCGCTCTACGCCTACCTGAGCCAGGCCAACAACAACGGCTCGGCGTTCGCCGGTTACACCGGCTACATCCAGCCCAACGCCGGCAACCTGGGAGCGCATGGCGTGACCTTCGCCGACCTGGTCGGCGGCTTCACGATGCTGTTTGGGCGATTCGCCCCGATCCTCTTTGCCCTGGCGGTCGCCGGAGCCCTGGCCGGTAAACGGGTCAGCCCACCCGGCCTGGGGACGATGCGGACGGACAACCCGACCTTCGTCGTCCTGCTCATCGGGGTGATCGTCCTCGTCGGCGCCCTGACCTTCTTCCCCGCCCTGCTGCTCGGACCGATCGTCCAGGGCCTGACCGGACACCTCTACTCATGACCGCCCTGAAACGCACCCTCGTCACCTCGGTCGTCTCGACCCTGGCCTTCACCCTTCTGCTGGGGATCCTCTATCCGCTGGTCATCACCGGGGTCAGCCAGGTCGCCTTCCCCGGCAACGCCAACGGCCAGCAGATCCACATCGGGGGCAAGCTGATCGGCTCCAAGATCATCGGCGAGCGCTTCACCGATGGCCGCGGCCGGCCCGATCCCCGCTACTTCCAGAGCCGCCCCTCGGGCACCACCCCGCCCGACAACGCCGCCGCCACCGCCTTTGCCAACCTCGGCCCCAACGACCAGGCGACCGAGCAGGCGATCGCCGCCCACCTGAAGGCCTACCTGGCGCTCGAGCGGCCCTACGACCCCGGACTGAGCGCCGGACAGGTCCCGGTCGACGCCGTCGACACCTCCGCCTCGGGCATCGACCCCGACATCTCCCCGGCCAACGCCGCCATCCAGGCTCACCGGATCGCCGCCGTCCGCCATCTCCCGCCGGCCACCGTGAGCCGGCTGATCGCCGCCCACACCCACGGCCGCGGCCTCGGCTTCTCCGGGGAGCCCGGGGTCAACGTCCTGACCCTCAATCTCGCCCTCGACCACAGCACGTCAGGAGACCACTGATGTCCGTCGCGGCCCCACCCGCCCCCTCGCCGACCCCCCAGCGCCAGGCCGCCTCGCTGCTGCGGGGCGACATCGTCCGCCGGGCGCTGCGCGACAGCGTCGTCAAGCTCGATCCCCGGGTGCAGGTGCGCAACCCGGTGATGTTCGTGGTCGAGATCGGCGCGGTCGTCACCACCGTGATCTGGCTGATCCAGGCCTGCGGCGGCCAGTCCCTCGGCGGAGGGCACGAGCCGGCCTGGTACGCGTTCACGATCGCCGTCTGGCTGTGGCTGACGGTCGTCTTCGCCAACCTGGCCGAGGCGTTCGCCGAGGGACGCGGCCGCGCCCAGGCCGCCACCCTGCGCGCCACCCGCCACGACACTGTCGCGCGGCTGCGCGACGGCAGCGAGCGCTCGGCCGCGGAGCTGACCAAGGGCGATGTCGTCATCGTCGCCGCCGGCGAGCTCATCCCCGGCGACGGGACGGTCATCGAGGGGATCGCCTCGGTCGACGAGTCCGCCATCACCGGCGAGTCGGCCCCCGTCATCCGCGAGTCCGGGGGCGATCGCTCGGCGGTCACCGGCGGCACCCGGGTGCTCTCGGACGAGATCGTCGTCGAGATCACCCAGGAACCCGGCCAGTCCTTTCTGGACAGGATGATCGCGCTCGTCGAGGGGGCCGCCCGGCGCAAGACCCCCAACGAGATCGCGCTCGGCATCCTCCTCTCCGGGCTGACCCTGATCTTCATGGTCGTCGTGGCCACGCTGCGGCCCTTCGGGCTGTTCTCCGGCACCGCGATCTCCGAGACGACCCTCATCTCGCTGCTGGTGGCCCTCATCCCGACGACCATCGGCGCCCTGCTGAGCGCCATCGGCATCGCCGGCATGGACCGCCTGGTGCGCCGCAACGTCCTCGCCCTCTCCGGCCGGGCGGTCGAGGCCTCCGGCGACGTCGACGTGCTGCTGCTCGACAAGACGGGCACGATCACCATCGGCAACCGGCTGGCCTGCGAGTTCATCCCCATGCCGGGCGTCACCGAGTCCGAGCTGGCCGAGGTCGCCCAGCTGGCCTCGCTGGCCGACGAGACCCCGGAGGGCCGGTCGATCGTGGTCCTCGCCAAGCAGTACGGGATCCGCGAGCACGACATGTCAGAACTCGGCGCGGCGTTCGTGCCCTTCACCGCCCAGACGCGGATGAGCGGGGTCGACCTCGACGGCCGGCAGCTGCGCAAGGGAGCCGGCGACGCCGTCATCGCCTTCGTGCAGGCCGAGGGAGGCCGGCCGCCCCAGCAGCTGCGCGAGTCGCTTGACCGGATCGGCCGCGAGGGCGGCACGCCGCTGGCGGTCGCCCGCGACTCCCAGGTGCTGGGTGTCATCTACCTCAAGGACACGATCAAGGAGGGCATGCGCCAGCGCTTCGATCAGCTCCGCGCGATGGGCATCCGGACGGTGATGATCACCGGCGACAACCGCCTGACGGCCGCCAAGATCGCTGAGGAGTCCGGGGTCGACGACTTCCTCGCCGAGGCCACGCCCGAGGCCAAGCTGGCGCTGATCAAGGAGCAGCAGGCCGCCGGGCGGCTGGTGGCGATGACCGGCGACGGCACCAACGACGCCCCCGCCCTCGCCCAGGCCGACGTGGGGGTGGCCATGAACAGCGGCACCCAGGCGGCGCGCGAGGCGGGCAACATGGTCGATCTCGACTCGAACCCGACGAAGCTCATCGAGATCGTCGAGGTCGGCAAGCAGCTGCTGATCACCCGGGGCGCCCTGACGACCTTCTCGATCGCCAACGACGTCGCCAAGTACTTCGCGATCCTGCCGGCGATCTTCCTCTACACCTACGGCGCCCACGGGCAGAAGGGGCCCCTCCACGTCCTGAACATCATGGACCTCGGCACCCAGCGCTCGGCGGTCATCTCGGCGATCGTCTTCAACGCGATCGTCATCCCGCTGCTCATCCCGCTGGCCCTGCGGGGGGTCCGCTACCGGCCGATCGGCGCCAGCGGCCTGCTGCGCCGCAACCTCTACATCTACGGCTTGGGCGGGCTGATCGCCCCCTTCATCGGGATCAAGCTCATCGATCTCATCGTCCACAACCTGCTCGGGGCGTAGATGTGGCGGGGCGCCACACCGTCTTTCTGGGGATGGCGGCCGGCGTGGGCAAGACCTACCGGATGCTCCAGGAGGGGCGGGCCGAGGCCGAGGCCGGGCGGGACGTGGTGATCGGCTACCTCGAGCCGCACGGACGGGCGGAGACGCTGGCCCAGGCCGATGGTCTGGAGATCGTCGGGCGCCGTGAGCTGCGCTACCGCGACACCGCGCTGTCGGAGATGGACCTGCCGGCGATCCTGCGCCGCGCGCCCGAGCTGTGCCTGATCGACGAGCTGGCCCACACCAACGCGCCCGGGGCCGAGCACGCCAAGCGCCATGAAGACGTCGCCGACGTGCTGGAGGCGGGGATCGACGTCTTCTCCACCGTCAACGTCCAGCACCTCGAGAGCCTCAACGACCAGGTGGCCGAGCTGACCGGGACGCGGGTGCGCGAGACCCTCCCCGATGCGGTGCTCGCCTCCGCCGACGACGTGGTGCTCATCGACCTGACCCCCGAGACGCTGATCGAGCGCCTGCAGGCGGGCAAGATCTATCCGCCGCAGCGCGTGCGCAGCGCCCTGAACAACTTCTTCAAGGTGGAGAACCTGTCGGCGCTGCGCGAGGTGGCGCTGCGCCAGGTCGCCGAGGAGATCGAGTCCAAGCGCTCGGCGACCGGCGAGCCGGTGCACGCCGGTCACCGCGGCCATGACCGCCTGATCGACGGCGCGGCGCCGCAGGCGATCGGCGAGCGGCTGATGGCCCTCGTCAGCCCCCAGCCGAGCGCGCAGCGCGTTGTGCGCCGGGCGTGGCGCTCGGCCCAGCGGCTGGGCGCCGAGCTGGACGTGCTCTGGGTCTCCGGCGATGACGCGCCCGCGCCGGCCGAGCAGGAGCAGCTGGCCGCGCTGCGGCGGCTGACCTCGGTCCTGGGCGCCCACCTGCTGATCGAGCGTGGCGACGACATCGCCGCCACCGTCCAGCGGGTCGCCCGCGAGCGCGGGACCACCTACGTCCTGATGGGCGCCCCGGAGCCGCGCAGCGCCTGGCGGCGGCTGACCGCTCCCGCCCTGCCGGCGCAGCTGCTGAGCGCGCTGCCGGGGGTCGATCTGCGGATCGTGGCCGACCGCACCCAGCGGACGGGGGCGCAGCGGTCATGATCGCCATCCTGGGCGGGGCGGTGATCCTGCTGGCGGCGGCCCTCGCCGCCCTCGGGGCGCAGGCGGCGCGCCACCGGCGCCCGGGCCTGGAGCGCCCAGCCGGGCCCCCGCCGCCCCGCGAGCAGCGGATCCTCTTCCCGTTCGTCGCCGCCTCGCTCTCGCGGCGCGCCCTCGACGCCGCCCTGCGGCTCGCCTGCACGGAGCAGGCGACGCTGATCCCGGTGTTCCTCGCCCGCGTCCCGCTGACCCTGCCGCTCGACGCGCCGCTGCCCCGCCAGTCGCAGGTCGCGATCCCCCTGCAGGAGGCGATCGAGCAGCGCGCCGCCGCCTACGGCGTGGCCATCGACGCCCGCATCGAGCGGGGGCGCACCTATCGCCACGCGCTGCGCCAGGCGATCGCGCACGAGCGCCCCGGTCAGATCGTCGTCGCGGCGGCGGCTCCCGGGGGCCAGCCCGGCTTCGCCGCCGACGACATCGCGTGGCTGCTCGACAACGCCCCCGGCGACATCCTCGTGCTGCGCCCGGGCGCCGAGGATCCGCCGGGCGAGCGCGCCCTGCGGGGGCAGGCGACGGCGCGCCCGGGCCGGCGCCGCGCCGTCAGTCGTGCAGCTTGAACGGCAGGGTGGCGACGATCACGTCCGTGCGGGCCCGCAGGACCGCCGCCAGCAGGCGGCCCCGCTGGTTGTGGAGGATCTCGTGGCGGCGCTTGCGGGGCACGATCTCGGGGATGAGGACCGTCACCACCGCGTCGCTGTCGTCGATCGACTCGATGTACTTGAGCACGGTGCGGATGAGCGAGCGGTGGTCATCGATGACGACCTCGATCGGCGGCCCGCAGCTCCAGTTGGCCCAGTCGGTCTCGATCCGCTCCTTCTCCTCCTCGTTGGCGGCCACCGCCAGCGCCACCACGGTCTCGCCCAGGGAGATGGCGGCGCTCACGGCCTGCTGGGTGAGCAGGTTGACGGTCGAGGTGGGCACGATCACGATGCTCTCGTGCCGGACCGGCATCGGCGGGGTCAGCCCCAGGCGCAGCTCGCGGCCGACCGCGTCGTAGTAGGTCTCAGTCCGCGCGAACAGGAAGACCAGCACCGGCACGGCCACGACCACCACCCACGCCCCGGCGAGGAACTTGGTGACCAGGAAGACGACGACCGCGATCGCGGTGAACACCGCGCCCACGCCGTTGACCGAGGCGCGCAGCTGCCACAGGCGGGGGCGCATCTCGCGCCAGAAGCGCACGAGCCCCACCTGGCTGAGGGTGAAGCCGACGAACACGCCGATCGCGTACAGGGGGATCAGCTCGTTGGTCTGGGCGTCGACGGCGACGAGCAACAGCGCGGCCGCCACGGCCAGGGCGAAGATCCCGCCCCGGTAGACCGGCCGCTCGGCCCGCAGGTAGAAGACGTGGGGCAGACGATGGTCGCGGGCGAGCAGGCTCATCAGCACCGGCAGGCCGCCGAAGCTCGTGTTGGCGGCCACCCCGAGGACGATCGTCACCGCCAGGTTGGAGACGTAGAAGGGCCAGCCCGTGCCCAGCGAGCCGGCGGTCAGCTGGGAGAGGACGGTGACCCCGCCGCGGGGCTGGACGTGGTGGAGGTGGACGACGACCGCCAGCCCGATCAGCATGAAGGCGAGCAGGCCGCCGAGCAGGATCTCCGTCCGCTGGGCCGTGCGGTCGCGCGGCTGCTTGAACGCCGGCACGCCGTTGGCGATCGCCTCGACGCCGGTGACCGCCGAGCAGCCGTTGGCAAACGCCTTGAGCAGGAGCACGATGCCGACGCCCTCGGTGGCGTGAAACGGGGTCAGGCTGCGCCCGATGTGGGCCTGGGTGTGCGAGTCGATGATCCCCAGCACGATCACCGCCAGGACGCTGATGAGGAACACCGACACCGGGATCATCAGCAGCTTGGCCGACTCCGAGATGCCGAACATGTTGACCACGGCGAGCAGCGCCAGCCCGCCCAGAGCCACCGCCAGCACGTGATCGGAGAGAGCGGGGAAGATGCTGGCCAGACTCGCCGCGCCGGCGGCCAGGCTGACGGCGACGGTCAGCACGTAGTCGACGACCAGGGAGGCGGCACCCACCAGCGCCGGCCACCGTCCGAGGCTGCGCTTGGAGACCGCGTAGGTGCCGCCGCCGTCGGGGTGGGCCGCGATCACCTGGGTGTAGGAGACGACCAGCAGCGCCAGCATCCCGGTGATCACCAGCGTCAGCGGCAGCGTGAAGCGCAGCGCGCTCGCGCCGCCGGCGACGAGCACGACCATCATCGCCTCGGGGCCGTAGGCGACGCTCGAGAGCGCGTCGACGCTCAGGGCCGCCAGCCCGCCGATCAGCCCCAGCTCGTGGCCCTCGTCGGCGTGCTTGCCCGCTCGGCGGCGGGGGCCGTCACGGCCGACGAGGCCGCGGCGCACCGGCCCGCCGGTGCTCAACCGGCCGGGGCGGTCGTCGAACCGCGCTCGCGCAGCTCGGGCTCGATGACCTCGCTCCGCACGACGGAGCCATCACCCTCGATGGCCGCCAGCAGGATCTCCACCGCGACCTCGACGAGCCGCTCGGTGCCCCAGCTGAAGCTCGTCAGCGGCGGCGTGAGCAGCGCCGAGATGGGATGGTCGTCGTAGCCGATGACGGACAGCGCGTCCGGGATGGCGATCGCCAGCTCGCGAGCGGCCGCATAGACGCCGTAGGCGATCGAGTCCGAGAAGCAGAAGACGGCGGTGGGCCGCGGATCGGCGGTGAGCACTGAGCGGGCGACCTCGGTGGCCTCTCCGAGCTCGTAGGGGGCGGTGACGACGCTCGCCTCGAGGCCGAGCCGCTGGGCCTCCGCGATGACGTAGAGCTCCGCCGGGCGGTTGTTGGTGGGTGAGCCCGGCGGCCGCAGCACGGCGATCTGCCGGTGGCCGAGGGCGTGCAGGTGCTCGAGCGCCTGGCGGACCCCGCTGCGGTTGTCGAACAGCACCTCCCCGGCGGCCGCTCCCCCTTCGATCGAGTCGCCGATGGCGACGACCGGCAGCCCGCCGGTGAGCTCGGCCCAGAAGGGGTCCGACGGGTCGACGGGTGAGACGATCAGGCCGTCGACGTGCTGGTCGCGCAGCTGGCCGGCGAGGATGCGCTGGCGCTCGGGATCGGCGCCGGCATCGAGGATCAGCGCGTAGCGGTCGTTCTCGAACAGCACCCGTCCGGCCTCGGCGACCAGCCGCTGCTGCCACAGGTCCTCCATCGAGGGGCCGAGGATGCCGACCATCCCGGTCCGTCCGCTGGCCAGCGCGCGGGCGATCGGGTTGGCCTCGTAGCCCAGGTCGTCGGCCACGCGGCGCACCCGGCGCTGGGTCTCCTCGGAGACCTGGAGGCCCCGCAGCGCGTAGGAGACCGCCGCCGGCGAGAGCCCCGCGGCATCGGCCACCTCGCGAATCGTCACGCGCTTGGTGGGGTTCACCAGGGGAAAGGGTAGAGCGCCGGACCCGCCAACTGGATAAACGCGCTCGGCCCCCCGTATGAGATTTGCCCGGGGCCCTTGACGGGCACCTCGTTAACCGCTTCACTGAAACGGTTCACGTCATGAGTCCCCCGCCCCTGATCACGGACGTTCACCAGCACCTTCTCCCCCCGCAGCTGATCGAGGCGCTCCGCGAGCGCACCGCGCCACCGCGGCTGCGCGACTGGCGGCTCGAGCTGGCCGGCGAACCGGCCTACGACGTCTCCCCCACCGATCATGACGTCGATCGCCGGGTCGCCCAGGCCCGCGACGACGGCCTCGACGCGGCGTTCGTCTCGCTGTCGAGCGCGCTCGGTATCGAGCTGCTGCCCGCCCGCGAGGCCGGGCCGTTGCTCGCGGCCTATCACGACGGGGCGCTGGCGCTCCCCGCGCCCTACCGCGCGTGGGCGGCGGCCGGACTGGCCGACCCCGATCCTGACGATCTGGGCCGCCAGCTGGACCGCGGCTTCGTCGGTCTGCAGCTCCCGGCCACCGCGGTCCTGGACGAGCCCGGCTACGCCCGCGTGGCGCCGCTGCTGGCGATGCTTGAGCAGCGCGGCCGGCCGCTGTTCGTGCACCCCGGGCCGGTCGACCCCCACCCGAGCCGCGGCGAGGTCCCGGCGTGGTGGCCGGCGCTCGTCGACTACGTCAGCCAGATGCACGCCGCCTGGTTTGCCTTCCGCCTGTTCGGGCGCCCGGCCTTCCCCCGCCTGCGGGTGTGCTTCGCGATGCTCGCCGGACTGGCCCCCCTGCACTCCGAACGGTTCGCCGCCCGAGCGGGCGAGCGCACCGTCGTCGATGAGCAGTGCTTTCTCGAGATCTCCTCCTACGGAACCCGGGCGATCGACGCCGTCGTGCGCGCGCTCGGGATCGACGTGCTCGTCAACGGGTCAGACCGCCCCTACGCCGAGCCCGTCGCCCCCGCCCTGGGAGATGCGGCGCTGCACGCGCTGCGCACCACCAACCCCGCCCGTCTACTCCACTCCGAGGAGGTGTCAGATGACCTTGCCCTCTCTGCCTGCGCGCAATCTTGACCGCCGGGAACTGGAGGCACTCGTCCACCAGCTCGCGAGTGATCCGCAGCGCTGGCGCGACCTCGTCACCTATTCCGACGACCAGCGCGTGTTCGTCTCCCTCTACCGCGACGACTACGTCGACGTGTGGCTGCTGTGCTGGACGCGCGAGAACGACACCGGCTGGCACGACCACGACACCTCGGCCGGCGCCGTGCGCGTCGTCGCCGGGGCGCTGACGGAGGCCAATCCGCGGATCGGCGGCTCCCCGGCGGTGCGCAGCGTCGGCGCCGGGGAGGCGTTCTCCTTCGGGCCGGACCACATCCACCGCCTGTCGGGCGCTCAGGACCGCTCGGTGTCGATCCACGCCTACTCGCCGCCGCTGTGGCGCCTGGGCCAGTACGCGATCGACGACGAGGGCGTGATGCGCCGCCACTCGGTCAGCTACGCCGAGGAGCTGCGACCCGTCGACGAGCTCGTCGCCTGAGCCGCGGGGCCGCCTGAGCGGCCTGAGTGCCCTGAGCGGCCTGAGCGGGGCCCCTCGCCAGGCGGTTGCCGAGTAGCGTCCGCCCGATGCCCGACAGCGAGCGCATCGAGCGACGGCTGCAGCAGCTGTGGGACGTCGCCCGCGGACCGGGCGGCGGCGCCGACCGGCCCGCCTACTCGGCCGCCGAGGCCGAGGCGATGCGCCTGGTCGCCGGATGGGCGGCCGACCAGGGGCTGGAACCGGGCGTCGATGCCCACGGCAATCTGTGGGCGCTGCCGCCCGGCCACGCCGGCCCGCTCATCACCTCAGGCTCCCACGTCGACACCGTGCCCGACGGCGGGCGCTACGACGGGGCGCTCGGCACGGTCCTGGGGCTCGAGCTGGCCGCCGACCTCCCGGATGCCGGAGTCGCCCTGCTGGTGTGCGCCGCCGAGGAGGCTCCCCGCTTCGGCGCCGGCACGATCGGCTCGCGGCTGCTCGTCGGCACCCTGGACCCCGCCGCGCTCGACGCGCTGTACGACTCCCGCGGAGTCTCGGCGGCCGCGGCGCGCGCGGAGTACCTCGAGCGCTTGGCCGGCCTGCCACGGCTCGCGCCACCCGTGGAGCGGCTGCGTGCCCACGCCGAGATCCATGTCGCCACCCGGCGCGGCCTTCAGGGGCTGGGCATCGTGCGGACGGTGGCCTCCCCCCGGCGGCTGGCGATCACCGTGACCGGTGAGTCCGGACATGCCGGCGAGGTGGCGATGGCCCTGCGCCACGACGCGCTGGCGGCCGCGGCGGAGATCGTCCTCGCCGTCGAAGCCGCCGCCCGGGCCGAGCCCGAGCAGACGGTGGCCACCACCGGAGCGCTCACCGTCGCGCCCGGGGCGATCAGCGTCATCCCCGGCAGCGCCCGGCTGGGCGTCGATCTGCGCGGGATCGAGAGCGCGTCGCTGCAGCGCCTGGAGCAGGCCATCCGGGCGGCGGTGGCGCGGGTCGCCCGCGACCGAGCGGTCAGCGCCGAGGTCACCCTGACCCGCGCCGGCGAGCCGACGGAGCTCGATCCGGGGCTCATCGAAACCGCGCTGGCCGCGGCGCGGCGGCTGGGCATCGCCGCCACCACCACCTGGTCGGGAGCCGGACACGACGCCCAGCACCTGAGCGCGCTGGCCCCCGCGCTGCTGGTGTTCGTGCCCCTGCGCGGCGGCGAGAGCCACACTCCCGAGGAAGGAGCCGACGGCGCCGAGATCGCCGAGGCCGGCCGGCTCATCACGGAGGTGATGAGCCACCTGGAGCTTGACAGCGCCGGGGCGGTGTGAAAGAACGGTGTCCTTGCGAGGCCAGGAGCATTCGTCGGGGCGCACTGGTGGGGGGACCGTCACCCGCTGGGGGTCGCGCCCGCGTCGGGGGGAGGCGCCGTCACGATGATCAGCTTCATCGTGCGCCGTCTCGGCCTGGCGATCATCACGCTGTTCATCCTCAGCCTGATCGTGTTCTTCGCCGCCCAGGTGCTGCCCGGGGATCCGGCGCGGGCGATCCTCGGTCCGCTGGCCGCCTCCTCGGCCGTCAAGGCGCTCTCTCATCAGCTGGGGACTGACAAACCGGTCATCGACCAGTACTGGACGTGGGTCAGCCACATCGTCCAGGGGCAGTTCGGCGAGTCCTACCAGTACCGCGCGTCCATCGGGCCGCTGCTCGGCACCGCCCTGGTCAACTCGCTGAAGCTGGCGGCTCTGGCGTTCGTGATCGTGGTGCCCCTGGGGGTCCTCGGCGGCGTGGTGGCGGCGCTCAACGTCGGCAAGCCGATCGACCGGGTCATCAGCGTGTTCGGCCTCTCGGCGACGGTCATCCCCGAGGTCGTCTCCGGGATCGTGCTCATCCTCGTCTTCGCCATCGGCCTCAACGTGTTGCCGCTCTCTGCCTCGGGCGGCAGCGGCTTCGGCGGCACCATCTATCACCTGCTGCTGCCCGCCATCCCGCTGGTGCTGATCCTCTTCGGCTACATCCAGCAGATGGCCCGCGCGGGCACCGTGGAGGCGCTCAACTCCGACTACGCGCGCACCGCCACCCTCAAGGGGCTCCCCCGCCGGGTGATGATCCGCCGCCACATCCTGCGCAACTCCCTGCTGCCCACGATCACCGTCATCGCCTCCCAGACCGGCTATCTGATCGGTGGCCTGGTGCTCGTCGAGTTCCTCTTTCACTACAACGGCATCGGTTCGCTCATCTACAACGCCGCCAACCAGAAGGACTTCCCGATGCTCGAGGCCGGCGTCCTGGTCATCGGCATCATGTACATGGTGGCGACGCTGATCGCGGACATCCTCTACTCGCTGCTGAACCCGCGCATCCGCTACCGGGGCGTCGAATGAGCGTCAGCGCCGTCCCCGTCGAATCACGCGGCGCGCTCGCCGCCGGCAAGGCCGTCGACCTGCGCCGGGAGTTCCTGCGCAACCTCACCCACCAGGGCACGTTCATCTTCGGGGCGGTCATCCTCGGCTTCTGGATCATCGCGGCGATCTTCGGCACCCTCCTCGTGCCCAAGGATCCCCTCGCCCAGAACCTGCTGGCGATCAACCAGGGGCCGTCCGGCACGCACTGGTTCGGGACAGATCAGCTCGGCCGTGACATGTTCGCCCGGGTCATCACCGGCGCGCGCGACATCCTGATCACCGCGCCGCTGGCCACCCTGATCGGCACCGTCCTGGGGACCGCCATCGGCCTGGTCATGGGGTACTTCCGGGGCATCGTCGACGAGATCATCGGCCGCTTCGTCGAGGCCTTCCTGGCCCTGCCGCTGGTGGTCACCGGAATCCTCGGCATCACCGCCCTGGGGGCGTCGAACACGACGCTCATCATCGTCATCGGGATCGTCTTCACCCCGCTGATCGCCCGCACGGTGCGCGCCGCCGTGCTCCTGGAGCGCGAACTGGATTACGTCTCGGCGGCCCGGCTGCGCGGCGAGTCCTCCCTGTACATCATGTTCGTCGAGATCCTGCCCAACGTGCTGGCGCCGGTGATGGTCGAGTTCACGGTGCGCCTCGGCTACGCCGTGTTCACGATCGTCACCCTCTCCTTCCTCGGCTTCGGGATCCAGCCGCCGTCCTCCAACTGGGGGCTGGACATCGCCCAGAACTTCGGGCAGGTGGCGGCGGGTTACTGGTGGGAGGTCCTGTTCGACGCGCTGGCCATTGCTTCACTGGTGGTCGGCGTCAACATGATCGCCAACTCGATCGAAACCGCCCTGGACGCCTCATGAGCACTGAACTGGCCACGGACGCGCTCCCCCCGCCCCCGAGACGGCCGACGCGCTCAACCTCTCGCACGTGGACATCAGCTACCGCGTGCGGCGCGAGGAGCAGCGCGTCGTCCGCGACGTCAGCTTCCACGTCGCCAAGGGCGAATCGTTCGGGCTGGTCGGCGAGTCGGGCTGCGGCAAGTCGACGATCGCGCTGGCGATCGTCCGCTATCTCGCCCGCAATGGCTCCGTGAGTGGCGGGAAGATCGAGATCGCCGGCCGCGACGTGCTCTCCCTCGACAGCGGCCAGCTGCGCCAGCTGCGGGCGCGCGAGGTCTCGATGGTCTACCAGGAGCCGGGACGGGCGCTGAACCCCTCGATCCTTGTCGGCCGCCAGGTGGCCGAGGTCTACGAGATCGCCGGGCTCGACCATGGCGAGGCGTCTGACCGCACCCTCGACATCCTCGGCAAGGTCCGGATCTCCGATCCCAAGGGGGTGATGAACCGCTACCCCCATCAGCTGTCAGGCGGGATGCTCCAGCGGGTGGTCATCGCCATGGCGCTCGCCGCCGAGCCCAAGCTGCTGATCCTCGACGAGCCGACGACCGCGCTGGACGCGACGGTCGAGGCCGAGGTGCTCGATCTCATCCGCGGTCTGCGCTCGGAGTTCGACACCTCCCTGCTGTTCATCAGCCACAACCTCGCCGTCATCGCCCAGATGTGCGACCGGGTGGGCGTCCTCTACGCCGGGGAGCTCGTCGAGGAGGGACCCGCGCTCGACGTCTTCAAGGAGTCACGCCATCCCTACACGGTCGGCCTGCTGCGCTCGATCCCCCGCCAGGAGGTCGCCGGCGAGGCCGCCGGCCGCGGGACGCTGGCGACCATTCCGGGGTCGCTGCCGGCGCCCGGCTCGATCATCGAGGGCTGCATCTTCGCCGACCGCTGCGGCCTGGCCGACGACCACTGCCGCGCCGACGCCCCGCCGATGTATGAGATCGGCGGCGGCCGGGGGGCGCGCTGCCACTATCACGAGCGCGCCCAGTCCGTTCCCATGGGCGCCACCGCGGAGGCCCCTCCCCAGGCCGTGCGCGCCGCTGACGCCGAACCGCTCGTCCGGGTCCGCTCGGCCTCCAAGACCTTCCACATGGCCGGCCAGTCCGTCCGCGGCCTGTACGGCGTCGACCTCGACATCCATGCGGGCGAGACCGTCGGCCTGGTCGGCGAGTCGGGTAGCGGCAAGACGACCCTCGCGCGGGTGCTGATGGGGATCATCGGACCCGATGAGGGGACGGAGATCCAGGTCAGCGGTCACGACGTCGCCGCCATGGCCAAGAGCCGCTCGTCAGAGGACCAGAAGGCGCTGCAGATCGTCTTTCAGAATCCCGACTCGGCGCTCAACCGCCGCCACTCCATCCGCCAGCTCATCTCGCGCTCGCTGTCGAAGCTGGGCGGCTACAGCGGCGACACCCTCAAGCAACGGCTGCATGCGCTCCTGGACTCCGTGCGCCTCCCGGAGCGCTATCTGCCGATGAAGCCCTCGCAGCTGTCGGGCGGCCTCAAGCAGCGGGTGGCGATCGCCCGTGCCTTCGCCGGGGACCCCCGGATCGTCGTCTGCGACGAGCCGACCTCGGCGCTCGACGTCTCCGTGCAGGCCGCGATCCTCAACCTGCTGACAGACCTCCAGCACCGCGAGGAGGTCGCCTACCTGTTCATCAGCCACGACCTCGGGGTCGTCCGCTACCTGGCCGATCGGATCGTCGTCCTCTACCTCGGACGGGTGATGGAGATCGGGCCGGCCGATGAGGTCTTCGGCGGCCCCCAGCATCCCTATACGGAGGCGCTGCTGTCGGCCGTGCCGACGCTCGACGACCTCGACCGCCTGCGCATCCGCCTCGAGGGCGAGATCCCATCGGCCGCCGACCCGCCGACGGGCTGCCCGTTCCACACCCGTTGCCCGCGCAAGATCGGCGCCATCTGCGAGACCACTGAGCCCGAACTGTTCGGCGCCGAGACCGGTCACGGGATCCGCTGCCACATCCCGCGCGAGGAGCTCGCGCGGCTGCAGGCCATGCCCGAGGTGGTTCCCACGCCGGCCGCTTTGGCCGAGCGCGAGGCCGACGCCGGGTCCTGAGGGCCGGGCACCGCACCAACGAGCAGCGTCCGGCTCCGCGGGCGTCCGGGCGCGCGGCGCTTCAGCGGGCGGCCGTCAGGCGCGGGCCCCAAGGACGGGCGCCCGCGACGAGCGCAACCGCGATGACGCCGGTGAGGACGATCACCGCCAGGTAGCCGGCCTGGGCCCCGTCGTGCTGTTCCAGCGCCCCGGCGAGCAACGGGGTGAGCACCATCGCGGCGGCCCAGGCGCCGTTGAGCAGACCGATGATCAACCCGTCACTGGCGCCCCCGGTCGGGGAGCCCAGGGCGGTCAGCGAGTAGGCGATGGTGCTGACCACCGCCCGCGGGATCGAGCACAACAGCAGCGCGACGACGAGGGCGGCGACACCGCCGCTGGCCAGCGCGGGCACCATCGCCAGGGCGGCCAGGGACGCCGCCGCGGCGTTGAGGCGCAGCGTGTGGGCGCGCGCTCCCAGGCGGACGATGGCGCCGCTGACGAGGATGTAACAGACGGCGGCCGCCGAGAAGGCCAGCCCGATGCGCCCCGTCGAGATCCCGTCGGCGTGCAGGCCGCCGCTGATCAGCAGCTGGCTGGAGCCCGAGATGGCCCCGGCGATGATCAGCCCGCCGGCGGCCGCGCCGAAGCCCGGACGGCGGCGCAGGGCCAGCAGGGCCCGCGGCGACGGTGACCGCGCCGGGGTCCGCGTCCGCGACTCCGCAGCGTCGTCAGGACGGTTGCTGCGGCTGATCCCCCTCGATCCCACCGTCAGCGGCACGACGACCGCGGCGGTCACGACGGCGATCAGCAGGAACGGCAGGCTGTCGCCGGTGGCCTGCCCGAGCACCCCGCCCACGGCCGGCCCGAACATGACGCCGACGGACGAGCAGGTGACAGATCCGCCGAGCCGGGCCGAGCCGCCGGAGGCCGTGTCGGCGTCCAGTTCGGCGATCCAGGCGACGCCGGTGGTCCACACCACGCCGAAGGCGATGCCGAAGGCGACCCGGCCGGCCATCAGCAGGGCCAGGGACTGGCCGGCCTGCGCCACGCAGGACAGGCACAGGAGCATGCCGGCGGCCAGGGTGACGCGGCGCGCGCCGTAGCGGTCGGCCGCCATGCCCGCCGGGACGGACACGGCGAGCGTGGCCAGGCCCGGGACGGCCAGCAGCAGCGCGGTCTCCGAATCCGTCAGGCCATAGCGCTCGGCCAGGTGAGGCAGCAGCGGGACGATCGCCGACTGGGCGATCCCGCAGGCGAGGAAGAGGGCGTAGACGAGCCACAGGAGCACGGTGCGGCGCGAGACCGAGCGCGGGGCGGCCGGGAGGAGGGTCGTGGAGAAAGACATCTGTTCTCGAACATACGATGCACCCCACGACTTGTTTCATGACACTTATGCCGCTTTGCGATCGACCCCATCGATCGATTGCCCTGGGCCGCTCACCCAGAGACCTCGACGCGACCACCATCCGCCAGCGCCGCCTCGCAGGCGACGGCGACGCGAAGCGTGCCCAGGGCGTCGGCCGGCGAGCAGAACACCCCGGCGCGATCGCCCGCCGCCGCAGCCTGGAGGAAGCGCTGCGCCGACCGGGCGAGCGGACTGCCGTAGCTGCCCGACAGCACCTCCTCGCCGGCGCGGCCGCTCAGCGTGTAGGCGTCGCTGCGGAAGTCGAGCGTCATCGTTGCCGAGCGCTCGAGGACGTCCAGGGAGTGCACGTGAGGCTGGCCGTCCGCGGTCCACGCCCCGCTGAAGGTGCCGACCGCTCCGCCGGCGAAGTGCAGCACGAGCACGAGGGCGTCGTCGATCCCGCTGTCTCCCCGCCCGGCCTGGGCCAGCGCCACCGGGCTGCCGGTGGCCTGCACCGCCGCGATCTCACCGGCGATGGCTCGCTGCAGGTCGATGTGGTGGCTGGCGCGCTCGAGGATCTGCCCGCCCGACTGCGCGGGATCCATGAACCACGGCCGCGCCGCCACCGGGCCGTAATTGCGCGACACGAGCATGGCCACCTGGTCAGGGGCCACCAGCGCGCGGGTGCGCTCCAGCAGCTCAGAGCCGCGCCACATGTAGCCGACGGCGCACACCGCCGCCGAGGCGTCCGCGGCCGCCACGATCGCCTCCCCGTCGCTGATGTCGCGGGCGATGGGCTTCTCCAGATAGACGTGGATGCCGCGCGGCAAGCGCCGCCACCGTCGGCTCGCGATGGTGCAGCGGGGGCGTGCACACCCACAGGGCATCGAGCGCCTCCTCGGTCAGCATCGGCTCCCACTCGCGGTAGACGGCGGCGCCTCGCGGCTCGGCGATGGCTCGCGCCCGCGGCTCGTCGACATCGCAGACGGCGACCAGCTCGGCTCCCGCCTCGATGTGCGGCACGTGGGACTCGGCGATCCAGCCCGCGCCCAGAAGCCCGACCCGCATCAGTAGGCCATCCAGCCGCCGTCGACGAGCAGGTTCGTCCCCGAGACGTAGAGCGCGTCATCGGAGGCCAGAAAGGCCACCGCGCCGGCGACGTCCTCCGGACGACCGAGCCGCGAGAACGGCGTGCGGGCATGCGAGTAGGCGACGTTGTCGGGGTTGGCGGTCGACGCCGGCCCGGTGATGATCTTGCCGGGGGCGACGGCGTTGACGAGGATCCCGTGGCGCCCGTAGTCGACGGCCAGCTGGTGGGTGAGGTTGACCACGCCGCCCTTGCTGGTGGCGTAGGCGACATGGCCCGGCGGCCCGATCATCCCGTGCTGGGAGGAGATGTTGATGACCCGGCCGCGGACCTCCCCGATCGGGGGCTGCTCGATCATCTCGCCGATCGCCCGCTTGCAGCAGAGAAAGACGCCGCGCAGGTTGACCGCCATGATCGCGTCCCAGTCGGACTCCGTGGTCTCCAGCAGCGACTTGGAGGCGGCGCCGGCGATCCCGGCGTTGTTGACCATCACGTCGAGGCGCCCGAAGCGCGCCACCGCGGCCGCCACCAGCGCGTCGACATCGGCCGCCCGAGAGACGTCCGCGGCGACGCGGACGCACGTGCCGCCGGCGGCGGCGATCACCTCCTCGGTCGGCTGCGCCGCCCTCCTTGGGGTCGGCCCGGAGGTCTGAGACGACGACCCGCGCGCCCTCGGCGGCGAGGCGGATGGCGATCGCCCGCCCCAGCCCCGAGGCGGAGCCGGTGACGATCGCCACCCGGCCGGGCAGCCGCGCGCCCGCGCTCATCCGCGGGCCGCGGCTGGTTCTGCCAGCGCCGGTCAGGAGAGGTAGGCCTTGTCCAGGAAGATCTGCTGGATCTGGCCGGTCCGGATGCCGTGCACGTTGGGCTTGCCCGCGTTGAGCGCGTTCTCGAAGTACGGGATGACGAGCGGCGTCTGGTCGAGCAGCAGCCTCTGGATCTGGCCGGCGATCTTCTTCTGGGTGGAGACGTCGATCGACTTCACGTACTCCGTGTACAGCTTGTCCATCTGCGGATTCTTGAAGTGCGACGCGTTCCACGTGCCCTTGCTGGTCACCGTCGCCTGGAGCACGGTGTTGGGCACCCCGCGGCCGCCGTAGTCGACGAGGCTCATCTCGCCGTCGAGCCAGTCCGAGTTGCCGAACGTCGCCTTGCCGTAGTAGGCGCTCTGGTTCTCGATCTTGAGCTTGACGTCGATGCCGATCTGCTTGCAGCTGGCGGCGATGTTCTGCGCCAGCTGGGGCATCTCCTGGTACACCTCGCTGAACAGCGTCGCCGAGAAGCCGCGGGGATGCCCGGCCGCGGCCAGCAGCTGCTTGGCCTTGGCGATGTCCTGAGCGCGCTGGGGCACCGACTTGTCCGTGGAGGCGTACACGGGCGCGAACACGCTGTCGTTGCCCAGCGTGCCGTACCCGCCGAGCAGCGCCTTGACGAGACCCGGCCGGTCCAGCGACAGCGCCACCGCCTGGCGCACCCGCGGATCGTTGAACGGCGGCTGGTCGCAGCGCATCGCCAGCTCACGGTGCAGCGCCGCCGGGACGCTGAAGATCTGGAACGACGGATTGTGCAGGATGGCATTGGCGCCGGAGACGATGAACGCGTCGACGACGTCGGCCTGGCCGCCCTGCAACGCCAGGATCATCGGCTGCTGGCTCTGGTAGAACTGGAACGTGGTGCCCTGCAGCGGCGGCTTGGTGCCCCAGTAATGCGGGTTCTGCACGAACGTCGCAGACTGGTTCTGCGCGTAGTTCGTCAGCTTCCAGGGACCTGTCCCGATCATGTCCTTCTGGAAGGTGCCGAAGTCCTGGCCCTTCTTGACGATGATGCAGTTGTAGTTGTCCGAGGAGACCTGGTACGGGAAGTTTCCGTCCGCCGCGTTGAGGTGGAAGGCGACGGTGTGATCGTCGATCTTCTTGACTCCGCTGGGATCGAGCAGCTCCCCGAACACCGACAGGGCGTTGGCCGAGTTCTTCTTGTTGGACTGCTGCTGGAAGGTGTAGACGACGTCGTCGGCGCTCATCGGCGAGCCGTCGGAGAACTTGACCCCCTGGCGCAGGTTGAACGTCCACACGGTGCCGTCCTTGTTGGGCTTCCAGCTCGTCGCCAGCTTCGGGGTCAGCGGCGGACCGGGATAGCCGATGTTGTCCTGGATGAGGAAGTCGCCGACCTGGCAGAGCATCGTCAGCCCGCCGTTGTCGGCGATCGTGATCGGGTTGACCGCCGCCGCCGGCACCTGGGTGGCGACCTTCAGCGTCCCGCCCTTCTTGGCCGGTGCCGCCGCGCCGGAGGAGGCGCTGAGGAGGAGCTCCCGCCACCGCCGTTGGCGTTCCCGCAGGCCGCCAGGATGGCGCCCAGCGTCGTGGCCGAGATTCCCAGGACTGCGCCGCGGCGGACGAAGTCGCGGCGGCTCAGCCGTCCGGCGACGAATTCGTCGATGCAGTTGTTCTCGAGCTCTGAGCTGTTCGCTCGGATTGGGTCGAGCAGGCGTTTGTCAGTGTTCACGGCCGTCCCTTTCGGTGAGGTCGAAGCGCTCGCCCCCATGACAAGCGCCGCTGGTGTGTCTCACGCGCCCGGGGGCCCCGGCGCGTGAAGGCTTTCCGTCGAGAAAGCGCGGCGGCAGGACGGCACGGCGGTGGTAACCGTGCAACGGACAGAGGCTGCGACACGCGCACTACGGCGGGCACCCTACCAGACCCTCTGGACGCCGGGACAGCCGGCCGCCACGTCCGTCCACGGCCGTTCCTCGCGGTGCCGTGGACGGATCTTCTGGACGCCGTCGGAGGTGACGAGGTACGATTCGCCGCATGTGTTGTTACATGATGGAAATTGGTGGTTTCGATCGCTGAGCATCGATCATGGGACGGTCGATCTGCGGAATTTGCGTGCATTGGTCGCGGTCGCCGACCAGGGCTCGTTCCGGGGGGCCGCGCGCTCGCTCGGCTACACCCAGTCGGCCATCTCGCACCAGATCGCGCTGCTGGAGCGCGGCCTGGACGCGCCGATGTTCATCCGGCCCGGCGGCCGGGCGGCCATCACCCTGACGGCGGCCGGCGACGCCGTCTACCGCCGCGCCCGGCGGGTGCTCGGCGAGGTCGAGACGCTGAGCGCCGACGTCGCCGCCATCCAGAGCGGCGAGCGCCAGACGCTGCGCATCGGCGTCTTTCAGACGGCCACCACGGAGCTGCTCCCCGGCCCGCTGCGGACGCTGCGCGAGCAACGTCCCGATGTCGAGGTCGTGCTCTCCGAGATCGACGACAACGCCCGGACCTTCGATCAGCTGGCCGCCGGCCGGCTCGACCTCGCCTTCCTCGTCAACCCCGAGCCCGACGACCGGATCCAGTCGATCCCGCTGCTCGACGATCCCTGGGTGATCCTGACCCGCCGCGACAGCGAGCTGACCGCCGTGCAGGAGCCGACCTTCGACCTGCTCGACGGCCTCGACGTCGTCGCCTGGAACCGCCGCTGGCGCACCCAGATCGAGCTCGAGAACGCCTGGCGGCGCCGCGCCATCAGCCCGCGGGTCGTCTACCGCACCGACGACAACCTCGCCCTTCAGCGGCTGGTCGCCGCCGGCTACGGTCATGCCTGCCTGGACCGCCTGGGGGCCGCCGGGGCGGTCGAGCCCTCCCTGACGTGGCTGGAGCCCAAGGAGATCCTCGTCCCGCGGACGATCGGCCTCTGCCATCCCCGCCATCGCGACGCCAGCGCCTCGGCGATCACCCTGATGGATGCCGTGCGCACCCAGTTCGGAGCGTGAGCGTGGTCAGCCGCCGGCCAGGCTGCCGGCGCCGTCACCGCAGCGGCAGCCGCGACAGCCGACCGCCGGGCGCCGGGTCAGCGCCTATGTGCTGCGCGAGCCGGGCCGGGCCGGCGTCGAGACGGTCACCCTCGCGCCGCCCGGGCCGACGGAGGTGCTCGTCCGCCTCGCCGCCGCCGGCGTGTGCCACTCCGATCTGCGCCTGCTCGACGGCGAGCTCGGCGACGGCCGCTGGCCGATGGTCCTCGGTCACGAGGGCGCCGGAGTCGTCGAGGCGGTCGGCTCCGGCGGTGACGACCGTCAACCCCGGCGACCACGTCGTGCTCTGCATGGTCCCGTCGTGCGGCACCTGCCCGTCCTGCCGCGGCGGGCGGCGCACGCTCTGCGAGCCGGTGGGCGCGACCTCGTTCGCCGGGCTGCTGCCCTCGGGCGCCTCGCGCCTGCACGACGCCGACGGCGTCGCGCTGCAGCACGGGCTCGGCGTCGCCTGCTTTGCGCACTACGCGGTCGTCGAAGGGGCCGCCGCCATCCCCATCCCGGACGACGTCCCGCTGTGGCAGGCCGCGCTGCTCGGCTGCGGGGTGGTGACGGCCTTCGGGGCGGTCGGCCACGCCGCTCGGGTGCGGATCGGCGAGCGCGTCTGCGTCATCGGCTGCGGAGGCGTCGGCCTGCAGGTGGTGGCGGCCGCGCGGCTGGCCGGCGCGGCCACCATCGTCGCCGTCGACCGCCGTCCGAGAAGCTCGAGCACGCCCTCGCCCGCGGTGCCACCCATGTCGTCGACGCCGCCGCCGGCGGCGACCCGGCCGCCGAGGTGCGGCGGCTGTGCGGCGGCGGCGCCGATCACGCCTTCGAGGTGGTGGGCTCGCCGGCGACCATCCGCACCGCCTGGGATGCCCTGCGGCCCGGCGGCACGGCGGTCGTCGTCGGTCTGGCGCCGCGTGGCGTGGAGGTCTCGCTGCCGGCGATCGAGTTCCTCTCGGAGAAGTCGATCCTCGGCAGCTACTACGGGTCCGCCGACCCGTTCGAGACGTTCCCGGGATCATCGAGCTGGTGCGCGCCGGACGGCTGGAGCTGGCCGACATGGTCTCGCACCGCATCGCGCTCGAGCAGATTCCCGAGGCCTTCGATCGCCTGCGCCGCGGCGAGGGCGATCGCTCCGTGGTGATCCTCGACGCCCGACCTGGCAGGAGTGAGCGCGCATGACACGCTTTCCCGCGCGACTTCGACGGCCGGATCGGCGAGGGCTGGAGCGGGCGTCGATCCCAACGGCGCCCACGTCAACGTCGTGCTGGCCGAGCGGGGAACGCCCGACGGCCGCGGCCCTTCTGACGACCTTCACCTCCCCCGCCCCCGGCCACGCGCCGATCCTCGTCGTCATCGGCGAGGACAAGGACCACTACGAGCCGGTGTGGCCGCCGACGATCATGATCAACAAGGCGACCGCCACCGAGCCCCAGCACCAGACGATCACCTGGGGCGCCGGCCAGCTGGGGATCGCCCAGGGCGTCCTCGATGCCGTCGCCGAGGACCTCATCCCGGCCAGCGGGGACGTGCTCGTGTTCGTGGCCATCTACATCGAGCCCGACGCCCACGACGAGACCGCGGTACGCCGGGCGTCGCGCGCGGCGACGCTCAAGGGGATCCGCACCGCCCGCACCGGACGGGATCCCGCCGAGGTCCAGGCGCTCGTCGACCGGCGCGACAGCATCACCAGCCCCTTCTACACCGGCCAGTAGCGATGCGGATCACGGCGATCGAGCTCGACCACCTGCGCCTCCCGCTCGATCCGCCGTTCTTCGCCGCCTGGGACCCCGAGCCGCGCCGCCGGTTCGAGGCGACGATCGTCCGCGTCCACACCGACGAGGGGCTGACCGGCATCGCCAGCGGCGACACGATGGCGGGCTTTGCCCAGTTCGCCGAGCTGTTCGTCGGCCGCGACCCGCTGGCGCTGGCCACCCACGCCCGCACCCTGGAGACGATCTCGCTGCATGCCGGCCGCTACTGGCCGCTCGAGGCGGCGCTGTGGGACCTGGCGGGCAAGGCGCTCGGGGCGCCGGTGGCCACGTTGCTGGGCGGGGCCACGGACCGGCTGCCCGCCTATGCCTCCCTGGGCGAGCTGCGGCCCCCGGCGCAGCGCACGGAGGACGCCCACGCGCTCGTCGAGGCCGGCTTTCGGGCGGTCAAGGTGCGGGTGGCCCGCGATCGCATCGACGAGGGCATCGCCTCCGTGGCCGCCATCCGCGAGGCGGCCGGCGATGCCCTGGCGATCATGGTCGACCTCAACCAGTGGTGGCGGATGGCCGGCGACATCGCGCCGGGCCTGGGGCCGCAGGCGGCGCGCGCCGTGATCGAGCGGCTGGCCGAGTACGACATCACCTGGGTCGAGGAGCCGCTGGCCGGCGAGGACCTGCCGGGCATGGCCATGCTCCGCGCTCAGACGGGGGTGCGGATCGCCGGCGGCGAGATGGCGCGGACCTTCGACGAGCTGCGCCGGGCGCTGGCCGCCGACGCGCT
This sequence comes from uncultured Solirubrobacteraceae bacterium, assembly GCA_963800545.1. Classification (GTDB taxonomy): domain Bacteria; phylum Actinomycetota; class Thermoleophilia; order Solirubrobacterales; family Solirubrobacteraceae; genus Palsa-465. The sequence goes on along the minus strand of CAWDBJ010000019.1, from coordinate 53,300 downwards.
CGACGTCGTCCAGCCCGACGTGGTGCTGGCGCTGGGCATCTCCGGCGCGCGCACGCTCGCCGACCTGGCGCTGCGGACCAACCGCTGGTTCACGCCCCACACCTGGACGAACGGGATCGGCGTGCTGGCCAACCTCCACGTCTGCTGCGGCGTCGGGGGCGGCCCGTTCCTCGAGTTTCCCTACGACCCGCCCGGGCTGGACGCCCGAGCGGCGCGACTTCATGCTGGCCGAGCCGGTGCGGGTCGACGGCGAGGGCATGCTGGCGGTGGGGACGTCGCCGGGGCTCGGGTTCGCGCTCGACGAGGACGCGGTGGCCCACCACCGGGTGGCGTCCACATGAGGCGGCCGCGGCGGATCGCCTTCATCGGCCTCGGCCACATGGGCTCGCACATGTGCCGCCACCTGTGCACCGCCGGGCATCAGGTGACCGCCTTCGACCTCGACCGGCGGGCCCTCGCCCGCGCCGCCCGCACCGGGGCCCGGCCGGCTGACTCGCTGGCCGACGTGCGCCGCCGAGGCCGAGATCCTCATCACCAGCCTCCCGGGGCCGCCCCAGGTCGAGCAGGTGCTGTGCGCGCCCGACGGCGCGCTGGCGGCCCTGCCGGCGGGCGGGCTGGTCATCGACATGAGCACCAGCTCGCTCGAGGCCGGCCGGCGCGTCCTGGCGGCCGCCCGGCGCGGCCGCTGTGACTTCGTCGATGCCCCGGTGGCCGGCCAGACGATCCGCGCCGAGGCGGGCACCCTCGACATCTACGCCGGCGGCAGCCGCAAGGCGTTCGGCGCGGGCGCTGCCGGTGCTCGAGGTGATGGGCAACCCCCGCCAGATCTTCCACCTCGGCCCCAGCGGCAGCGGCTACGCCGTCAAGCTGCTGCTCAACCTGATGTGGTTCGTGCACTCGGTGGCCACCGCCGAGGCCCTCGCCATCGGCGTCAAGGCCGGCGTCGACCTCGAGGCGCTGCACACCGCCCTCGTCCGCTCGCCCGCCAACTCGAACTTCATCGAGCGCGACGTCCGGATGGTCCTCGACCGCGGGCGACTACGACGAGGGCTTCGCCATGAAGCTCGTCACCAAGGATCTCGGCCTCGCCGTCGACCTGGCCCGCGACGTCGGCGTCCCCGCCGAGATGGCGGCCCTCGTCGAGCAGATCCACCGCCGCGCCCGCGCCGCCTACGGCGACGCCGCCGGCGAGATGAGCGCCATCCGCCTCTACGAGGATCTCAGCCGGCAGCCGCTGCGGGCCCGCCGACCCGAGTAGGGGCTGCGCCGGCCGGAGTGACGGCTGCGCCGCCCCGCGTGAGGGGCTGCGCCGGCGGGATCCGGGGCCTTCGCCGGCCGGCGCGTGCGCCGTTACGATGGCCGCGATGCGGCTGCGACGCGACGGGCTGGTCTGGCGCCGGGCGGGCGACGAGATGCTCGTCCTCGACCTGTCGCGCTCCGAGTACCTGTCGGCCAACGCCACCGGAGCGCTCGTGTGGGAGCGGCTGGCCGAGGGCGCGACCCGCGATGAGCTGGCCCAGGCCCTGGTCCAGCGCTTCGCGGTCGACGAGGCCCAGGCGCGGGCCGACGTCGACCGGCTGCTCGAACAGCTGCATGCCGAGGGCCTGCTGGAGACCGATGATCCGGACGCTCCCGGCGGGCCGAGCGCGTCCGCAGGACCGGCTCAGGACTGAGGCGTGGCGATGACCTCCACCCGGAAATGGGAGGACCCCGGCTCGCCGTAGGCAGACGGTTGCTGGACGCTGACGTCGCGGTAGGCGTACACGCCGGTACCGCTGGTGACCGCCGGGCCGGGCGTCCAGCCGCCGTCGATCGTGTAGATGGCCCCGGCCGGGGTCGACCCGGTGGATGAGTAGCCGGAGCCGAGGAGGCCCAATCCCGCCGGGAAGTTCCAGGTCGCCGATCCGCTGTACGTGGAGTCGCGGCACGGGTGCTGGACGGTCGTGTCGGCCACGAAGGTATCCGTGTAGTGGTACGTCGGCAGCGACGAGGTGTGCATGGTGACCGCCAGCCCGGCGACCCCCTTGGCCGGGTCATAGGTCAGCGAGTCGACGGCGAACAGGCCGCTGCCCGGCGAGCGAGCCATCGATCGACTGCGTCGAGTTACCGCCGTCGCAGTCCGACGCCGCCCCGAAGTGCTTGTTGTCGTCGTGGTAGACGAACGTGTCCCAGTTGACGGGCGCGGTGCCCGACCACACGTTGGTGCCGTCCGTCGCCGTCGTCCGCGCCAGCGGCACGACTGCGCTGAGCGAATACTGCAGCGACCCCGTCCCGGTCGATTCGAACTGGCTCACCCTCTGGTTCGTGTAGGTCTGGTCGTACTCATCGACGACACGTACGGACAACTTCGGCTCCTGGTGGTAGGTGACCCGCCAGCGCAGGCCCGCGTACTTGGGCACGAGCACCTGGGCGATCTGACCGAGCATTCCGCCTCCCGCCCCCGTCTGGTAGGCGGCGACGCCGTCCATCACGCCGCCGGCGTCCAGCTGCAATCCGACGCCGGGGAAGACCTCGGTGTTGGGGGTGAAGGTGACGCTCGCCACTCCCTGGTCGTTGGTCGTGCTGTTGCAGGCGATCGCCGCCAGCGGGCAGTCGAGGGTGCCCATGTCCGGCGTGAGCTTGCCCTCGGCCTGCTCCCACAGCACCTTGACGCCGGGGATCCCTCCCTTGGGCGGGAACTTGAAGCCGGCGAGATCGCCGCACTTGATCAAGGTGTCGCCGTAGTTGTCGAGCATCTCGACGACGATCGAGAAGGTCAGCTGGTGGCCGGCCTCACCCGGCTGGTGGTACCAGTGGACGGTCGGCAGGCTGGAGATCCCGTTCTGGGTGTGCACCGAGATCGACGCTGACAGCAGTGAGCCGTGGATCCCCTGGAGAACCGTGTTCGCCAGCTTGAGCACCTGTTGAGTGTCCTCGAGGTAGCTCTTGCCGAGCCCCACCACCCACGGGGGCACCCCGCGCGTGAAGTGCTCTGTGATCGCCTCCTGGATCAGATCGCCGAAGTGGCCGGCGATCTTGCCGGCGACGAACTTGCTGAGCTTGCCACCGGCGGCCTGCTGCTCGGCCTTCTGGAGCTGGTCGGAGAGGTCTGTGTACTTCTGACAGGCGTCCCCCAGGGCCGAGGCGGGTCGCGCGGCCGGCGCGGCGGCCGCGGTGACGAGGTGAGAGACCCGCAGCGCGCTGCGGCGAATGTGACGGAGCACGGAGATCTCGACGTCGCTGGTGAGCAGCCATGCCTGCAGGCTCGAGAGGTGGATCTTCGCGGCCACGGGGCTCTTGGCCAGGTCGTAGGAGGGGTGCTCGCTCAGGCCGAGCTGGCGGACGAGGAGCGGCATCAGCGAGCCGGGCTTGGCGGGATGGCGCACCGCATCCTTGGCGGCGGCGACGAGGGTGTCGTGCAGCAGGCTGGTGGGAATCGCCTTGCCCTGTGAGTTGAGCGCCAGGCCCGCGCGGCTCAGGCTGGCGCCGACATCATCGAGTGTCAGCGAAGGAGCGCGGGAGACCGAGGCCCCCAGCGGGCCGAGCTCGGCGCTGTAGAGCTGGAAGAGACCCGCGGCTCCGGGCTCCGCGCCGAGCGACAGCGGCTTGCCGGCGGGAGTGACGACGCCGATCTGGAGCGCCTTCATGATCGACAGCATGGCCCGCGACTGGGCGGCCGGCGTCCGCGCATGCACGGCGCTCGACGCGAGCCGCTCGAGCCAGCGTCGCCTGCGAGACGGGCGGCCTGGTCTTGCCCTTCGCGGCCGCCGAGCCGGCGCCGATCAGCAGGCAGGCGCACAGCAGGAGCGCGCCCATCGCGTGTGGGCGGCAGCGAAACACTCTGAACATCGGCGATGACCCCCGGGAGAACATGACGTGCGCTCCGCCGCCGGGGGCGGGGCAACGGGCTCCCCGCCGTTGGGCCGCCCCCGTTCGACGAGGCGCGAAAAGATATCCGGTCACCGCGATGGTGTGTCGCAGTCCGTCCCTCGATCCCGCGGGTCAGGCGATACGGTCAAGCCATGAAGCCGGGAGTGCGGGCGACCATCGCGACCTGGCGGTCCGGGTGCTGACGGACGGAGAATGAGCGGTGCCGGAGCGAGATGCGCGTCGATAAGTGGCTGTGGACGGCGCGGCTGTTCAAGACGCGCGCGCTGGCGGCGGAGGCCGTCAGGGGAGGCCGCGTTCATGTCAACGGGGTGGCGGTCAAGCCGAGTCGTGAGGTGGGGCCCGGTGATGAGCTCGTGCTGACGATGGGTCCGGTGCGGCGGACCGTGATCGCGCGCGGGGAGGCGGAGCGCCGCGTCTCGGCCGCCGACGCGCTGAAGCTGTATGAGGAGACCAAGGAGAGCCTCGCCGAGCGCGCGCGACAGGCGGAACTGCGCCGGCTGGCAGGGCCGGTCGATCGCGGCGGCCGGCCGACCAAGCGCGACCGCCGCCGCTACGACGCCGGCCGGCGGTAGCGTCGGCGACCGGCCAGACCTCTCACGGGCTGATGCTGAGGGCGGCTCGCGCGACCTGCACGTACCGCCTGTCCGAACCGCTTCGCTTCGTGGAGAAGGTGACGACGACCGTGAAGCGTCTGGTGGCCCCCTTGACGACAAACGGGATCGCCTCATACGCCGTCGGCTTTCTGGCCTTGACGCACTGGCGGCCGTGGAAGGAGAGTCCAGAGATCCTCTGACAGACCTCGAGCGCACGCGCGCCGACGTTGCTGCGAAACACGAAGGTCGCCCGCGCGGGGCGCGAGCGCCGAAAGTGACAATGCCTGGCGCGGGGAAAGGGCTTGCTGGTCCGACAGGAGGCAAACGCGGAGAAGGCGGGCGTGGCCGGCGCCGATGTCGCCAGGAGGCTCAGAGCGGCGATGGCCGTCGCGACGAGCGACGCGGCAGCGATGCCACGGTTCAAACGCACCCAGTCCCCTTCCGATCGATCACGCGGTACTGGAGCCTTGCCGCGTGCGGACCGCGGTAAACCTGCCCGGCGCCCCGACGGCGAGGCGCGCGCGAGGGGCCTCAGGCGGTTATCTGGATCGATGGCGGACTTGCTTTTGGCACTTCGGGGTGCTTACGTATGTCGTCAATGGCTCTTGACTGGGGGCGAAGCGAGCCTGGCGGCGCGGCGGGCGGCTATCTGACGTTCGCGGCGCGTGTGCTGACCGTGCTCGCGCTGCTGCTCGTCGCCACCGGCCTGACCGCGGCCGGCGCCCGTGCCGACAGTCTGAAGGTGGGCACGCCCTTCTCTCTGCCCGGGACCGGCTATGACCCCGACGTGGCGGTCGACGACGACGGCACCGCGCACGTCGTCTGGACGCACCTGAATGCGGGCACGGACTCGGACTCCTTGGAGTACTGCCGGATCTCCCGGGGCCAGACGACGTGCGACCAGCGGCAGTCCTTCATCCCGCCGCTCCCGACCGGTCCCGCCGATGGTTCGAAGGCGGAGGGGCGCTCCCGGATCCTTCTGCCGAGCGTCGACCATGTGGTCCTGCTGACCCACCGCGCCGGCCTGGTCGACTTCAACGCTCTCACCGGCGCCGTCGATGCCAACTGCTCGGAGGACGGAGGGTGCGTGGCAGAGGCCCACCTGACCTGGGCGTATGAGTCCTTCGACGATGGCGTCACCTGGCAGCCGCCCAAGTTGATCGGGGTCGTGCCGACGGAGGGCGGAGCCATCTCCCTTGCCCCGACCCCGCCGTACACCCTCGAGACCGCGGGCTCGACTCCCCCGAACAACGCCGCCGTGACCACCCCCACGCCGCTTGTCGGCGGCGTCTCGGCGGGGTTCGAGTCGACGGCGTACAACCTCGGCTTTCAAGCGGCGCCGCTGGACGGTTCGACGACCTTTGACGTCGCGGATCTGGGGGCGGGCGTCCCCGGTGCCGACGACTACTCGGCGGTCGGGGTGACCCCGGCCGGTCAGCCGCTCGTTCTCGGTCATTACGGCAATGGTCTGACGTGGTCGAGGTGGAACGGCGGCGGCCCGCTTGACGACGTCATCGCCGGAGATCCGACGAACTGGACGCGCGGATCGTTCAGTGCCGGTGACTTCCCGACGCTCGCCAGCGGTTCAGGCGGTCTGTTCGCCCTGACCTCGAAGGGGGCAAACCCCACCGACGACGAGTTCGTCGTCCAGAAGTACACCGGCGCCACGACCCACGTTCCGTTCGACAGGGCCGTGCTGGTGGCGGGTCACGTCTCCGGCGAGGACGGGCAGGATCTCCAGGAGGACAGCGGAGGGGCTCTGCACGGGGTGGTGATCGAGCGCGACGGCGGCGGCTACCACCTGATCCTGGTCACGTCGATCAACGGCAAGTCATGGTCCAAGACGACGCTGGCCAGCACGGACGCCGAGACGATCTTCCGCCCATCGGTGAGCGCGGCGTCTGATGGTGGCGGGTTGGCGGCGTACGCCGCCGAGCGCGGAGCCAACGGACGGCTGACGGTCCTGCCCTTCGGCACGACGACGGCCAACGCCCAGATCGACGTGCGAGTCAACGCGATGGAGGTCACCCAGGGGGTGCAGACGTTCGAGTTGCCGGCACGCAACCCCGCAAAGCCGCTCGACAACGACGTCAACTACCACGGCGTGCCGGTGCCGAACACCGGCGCGGCCCCCGTGGTCGCCAAGATGGTCGACGACAACCATCCGACGGTGGTCCGCGTCTACGCGAACGCCCGCGGCCCGATTCCGGGAAACCTCGTCCCGGCGATGACGCTCCGGGCCTTTCGCAACGGCAAGGAGCTCTATCCGGGGCCGATCCAGCCAGACGTGAGCTATGACTCCAGTCTCAAGGCGACCCATCAGCAGCCGACTCAGCTACCGGTCGGCAGTGTCGGCCAGGTTCCGGCGGGCGCCCAGACCACCCCGAACGCCGCCTACACGTTCACCATCCCGTATCAGTGGACGTCCGGGGACACGACCTTCCAGGCTGAGATCAACCCGGCCGGGTATACGCCGACGGTTGCGCAGTGTGCCCGCTGCCGCCAGTACAACATCCTGCGCTTGGGGCCGATCCACTTCACCAAGATCGACGAGGTCGCGGTTCAGCCGGTGCCGCTCGACTCGACGAACAAGGACGGCTCGCCGATGTATCCCCTCGGCGGGCTGGACCCGGACCCGCCCTACACCGCCCAGGCGCAGGGCGAGGCCTCGACGGCTCCGGTCTACGACCTTTCCAAGGGCATCGGGCTTGACCCCGCCAAAGCGAGCCGCCCCACCCCGTTCGCCGGGATGCAGGCGGTGACGCCGTTCACCTTCCACGTGAACCCGTACTTCTATATCGCCAACGCCAGCGGCACCCTGACGTCGAAGACTGACAGCTACGCCACCCAGAACTCCAGGCTGGCCGACATCGTGAGTCACTGGGCGGCTGGCCGCTTCGATTGCGGCAACTGCTGGTACGTGCCGGGACTGGTCCCGGCGGCAAGCGGATTCAGCGGCGGTAACACCCCGCAGGCGCTGGCCAGGCTGCTCTACATCAAGGTGTTCGGCTTCGGTCCGCCCGTCGGGGTGTGGAGTGACGATCGCCCGGTGACCGCGAGCGCGCACGAATTCGGCCACTCCACGGGGCGGGTGCATGCCGGGGTGAACTGCGGCAGCGCGGCGGGCGGGCAGGTGGGCGAGGGGTGGGCCCCGGACAACAACGGGGACTTCTGGGGCGTCGGACTCGACACCACCGCCCCGTCGCCGTACCGGATCCTGTCCTGGGACGAGCGCACCGCGCCGACTGACTCCAGCGTCAGTTCCCCTCCTTCGGCGCTGTTTGACCTCATGTCGTACTGCAACCCGACAGAGAGCCCGAATTCGCTGGGCAACGCCGACCACTGGGTATCTGTCACCAACTGGAACCGGGCCGTGGACTACGCCGCCCACTTCGTCGGAAAGAGCGCCGCGCACGCCGTCCACTCCCAGCTCGCCCCCACCCGCGGCGCCGCCGGCGGCGTCGCCGCCCAGCTCGCCTTCGCGCACGCGTCGCGGGCCGTGCAGTCGCTTTCGGTCACCGCGTCCAATGACATCCTCGCCAATCAGGCGCAGGTCATCGCCGTTCATCCCGCGACGGGCACGCCAAAGCCCGCGGCCGCCTCGAGCATGTATGCCCTGCGGGCGCTCGACGCATCCGGACACGTGCTCGCCACGGACGCCGTGACCGCCGGACTGTCGAAAGTCGAGCCCTCCCCGCATGTCGCGCAGACCCCGGCGCTCGTTCAGATCACCGGGCTCATCCCGGCCGGCGCGCATGCCGTCGAGGTGCTCGAGAACGGCCAGGTCATCGCCTCGCGCACGGCGAGCGCCCATGCTCCGACGGTGCGCGTGACCTCTCCGCGGCGCGGCCAGCGCGCCGGGGCGGGAGGCCACACGGTCATCCGGTGGAAGGCCGGTGACGGCGACCATGACGCGCTCACGGCATCCGTCGACTACTCGGCCAACGCAGGGCGCAGCTGGGTGTCGATCTACCAGGGGCCGGCGACCCCGGGCCGGGTCACCCTCCCCGGCCGGCTGCTGGCGCACTCGTCCCGGGCGAAGGTTCGCGTCAGCGTCAACGACGGGTTCCACGAGACGAGCGCCACCTCCGCCGTCTTCCGCGCCGTGGGCGCGCCACCGACGGTGATGATCGCCGCGCCGCACATGCATGCTCGGGTGGCCGCCGGCGGCAACCTGAACCTGGCGGCGACCGCGTACGACGACGACCAGAGGCAGCTCCCGGGCCGGGCCATCCGCTGGACCGCCGGGCCGTTCGTGGTCGGCACCGGGGAGCGGCTGACCGCCGACAACCTCCCCGCCGGTCGCTACCGGCTGACGGCAACGGCCACGGACGGCTCGAAGCGAAAGGGCACGGCCAGCGTCCCCATCGTGGTGCAGCCGGCCAAGCCGCTGCTGCGCCTGCTCAAGGTGCCGCACAGCATCTCCCGGCGCGCGAAGACGCTGAAGATCCGGGCCGCAGCGGTCACCCCGGTCATCCTGACCATCGGACGACACCGCTTCCTGGTGACCCGCACGCTGGCGACCATCGCGGTGCCGGTCAAGCCATCGCGCAAGCGCCTCTCCCTCCGCCTCGTCCTGCGCTCCGGGCCAAACGTGGTCAAGCTCCCGATCACGGTCCGCCGTCACTGATCGGGCGCTGATAGGCGCGAGGGCGCCGTTCAGCGGACCGTGATCGACACCTTGCCGCTGACGCGGCCGCGCTCCTTGGCCGCGAGGAGCTCTGACGCGTCGCCGAGATCGGCCTGGCGGCCGAGGGCCGGGCTCAACCGCCGCTGATCGACCAGGCGCGCGATTTCCGTCAGGGCGCCGCGGTCTGGCTCGACGACGAAGAACGTCCCCCGCGCTCCGGCGACCTGCGCGACGGCCGGGTCGACGATCGAGACGAAGCGGCCTGAGCTGCCCAGAGCGGCGGCGACGCTCCGGGCGAGCGGGCCGCCGACGGTGTCGAGGATCAGCGACGCGTCCGTCAGGTCTGGCGGCGGGTCGTGGTCGGAGTCGACGAACGCCGCGGCGCCCGCTTCCAGCGTCGCCGCTCGGTCCTTTCCGCGCCCGACTCCCACGACGCGCGCGCCGGCGTGCAGCCCGAGCTGCACGGCCAGCCGTCCGACACCACCCCCCGGGCCGAGGACGACGAGCGTGTCACCGTCGTCGAGCACCCCGTGCTCGAACAGCGCCTGCCAGGCCGTGAGCCCGGCCAGGGGCAGCGTCGCGGATACGGCATGATCGACGCTCCGCGGCCGAGGTGCGAGGTTGCGCGCTTCCACCGCGATCCACTCCGCCGCTGCGCCGTCGCGGTACCAGTCGGTCAGGCCGTAGACCTCGTCGCCGACGCTGACGCCGGTGGCTCCGAAGCCCAAGCCGGAGACGACCCCCGACAGCTCGTGGCAGGGAATGATGCGGCGTTCGATCGTGGCCACTGCGATCGATCCACGTCGATGGCCACTCGAGCTCTCCAGGCGTATAGCTGGCGGCGTGCACCTCGACGAGTGCGTCGCCGGTACCGGGCTCGGGCGCCGGAGCGGATTCACAGACGAGCTGGTCAGGTCCGCCGCGCCGGTGAAGGCGGAGGGCTCTCACTGCTGGGCTCCTATGGCGGTCGACGGCATCTCAGGGGGAATCGTGTCACCTTGACTGTCGCCGCGCTTCTGCAGGTCGTACCGGCATGTAGGCTGGCGATGGACCCAACCGGGAGAGCTTGCGATGCGACCCAATCGTCACGCGGCGTGCCTGATCCTCGTCCTGGCCGCTGCGGCGGCAGCCCTGCCGACGGGGGCCGTGGCGCGCAGGGTGGCCCACGGCGATCAGAAAGCGGCGATCGTCGACGCCGTGCGGCGGGCACACGCTCTGCCGATGTCTCAGCCGGCGTCGTGCCTGGTCGTCTTTGTCTCGACCGTGAACCGTAACTGGGCGGAGCTGGGTCTCTCTGACGCGAAGCGCTGCCGGCCCGAGCCGCTGCTGGTCATCCTGCATCGACGTTTGGGCCGCTGGCGGGTTGTCGTCGTGGGCGGCGCAGGCCCGTGCCCCACCCGTGGTGGCATCCCGCTGCGGGTCCAGCGCGATCTTGGGTTCAGCTGCCAGCAGGAGAGCTAGCGAGCTTCTCGCTCAGGGGCTGCTGGACTCCAGCTGCGAAATCCTCGCCGCGTGTACGGCTTCGGCGAGCTCGTGGACGCCGGCACGGATCGTGGGTTCGGGCATCTGCGCGTAGCCGAGCAGGAGGGCCGGCGGTCTCCTTGGGTGGCGAGGCGGTAGTCACTCATCGTCTCGAGCTCGATGCGGCGGCCGTGAGCCTCCTTCCGGATGGCTTGCTCGTTGTCGCCATCGGGCAACTGGACGGTCACGTGCAGCCCGGCCGCGACGCCCAGGACAGCGGCTTCGGGCAGCGCTTCGGAGAGCGCGTCGATGAGTGCGTCACGGCGGCCCCGGTAGCGGCCTCGCATGCGGCGTAGGTGGCGATCCAGCTCGCCGCGGGTCAGGAAGTCGGCGAACGCATGCTGTTCGATGCCAGCGGTCCCGCGGTCGGCGAGGAGCTTTGAGTGGATGACCTCTCGCAGGAGCGAGGGTGGCACGACCAGCCAGCCGATGCGGAGCGCCGGCGCCAGGGTCTTGCTCGCCGAGCCGGCGTAGATGACCCGGTCGGGGTCAAGTCCCTGGAGCGCCCCGACAGCCGCGCGGTCGTAGCGGTATTCGGCGTCGTAGTCGTCCTCGATCGCGATCGCGTCGCTCGCGCGCAGCCAGGCCAGCAGGGCCGTCCGCCGCTCGCCGGCGAGCACGACGCCGGTGGGGTGCTGATGGGCGGGCGTCAACACGACCCCATCGGCGCCGGCGCGCTCGAGCTCGGCGACCCGTGTCCCGGCTTCGTCGACACTGATCAGAACCGGTTCCAGGCCGGCGCGAGCGGCGACGAGGCCGTCCTCCGGGTTGCTCGGATCCTCGAAGGCGATCCGGGCAGCGCCGGCCGCCGCGAGCGCGTGGCAGACCACGCCGAGACCCTGCGTGTAGCCGTTGGTGACGACGATGTGCTCGGGATCGGCGACGACGCCCCGCACGCGTCCGAGGTAGTCCGCGAGCGCGCGGCGCAGCACCTTTGCCCCGCGAGGGTCACCGTAGCCGAGGTCGGCGTCCGTCATCGTCGCGAGCGCCGCGCGCAGCGAGCGCAGCCATGCCGCCCGCGGAAAGGTCGAGACATCAGGCACGCTGGGCCGGAAGTCAAACCGCGCGTGCGGCGCCGCCGGCGGCGTGTCTGTCGGCGCCAAGCTCGCAACCGCCGCCATGTCCGAGACGCGCGGGCGGGCGCCTTGGCGCAGGCTCAGATATCCCTCCGCAGCCAGCTGGGCATAGGCGTCCACCACGACCCTGCGCGAAACGCCGAGCTGGCGCGCCAGATCGCGGGTGGAGGGCACCTGCGCGGCCGGCCGCAGAACTCCCTCCCGGATCGCCCGCCGGAGCTGATCCTCGATCTGTGCCCCGAGCGTCTCCGCGCCACCGCGGCTCACGGAGAGGAGCAGCTCGAGCGGCTGACTGGTCTCGTCTAGCGCCATGATTCTGGATCTTCCATCTGCACCAGTGCAAACCTAGCATCGGTGCGTGCCCTCGATCGCCACACTCCCCGGCGCGCGCCGCCTGTTCGCCGCCTCGATCATCGCCCGGCTCCCGCCGGCGATGCTCAGCATCGGGCTCCTGGTGCATACGCAGCATCTCACGGGCTCGTTCGCCGCGGCCGGCGCGGTCACCGGCGTCTACGCGATCGCGCTCGGCCTCGGTGGGCCGTTGCTCGGGAGGCTGGTCGATAACGGCGGGCAGACCTCCGTGCTGCTCGTGAGCGCGACCGTCGGGGCCACGCTGCTGGTCGCCATCGCCATTCTGCCGGCGGGCGCTCCGGTCGCCGCCCTGGGCGTGATCGCCGCCGGGATCGGGTTGGCGACCCCTCCGGTCGGCGCCTGCCTGCGAACCCAGCTCCCCGCCCTGCTGCCCGATCCCCGCGCGGTCCGCACCGCCTACGCCCTAGAGGCGTCCGTGGTGGAGCTGACGTTTGTCTTCGGGCCGCCGCTGGCGCTGTGTATTGGCGCACTCTGGTCCAGCGGCGCCGCCCTGGCGGTTGCCGGTCTCGTGCTGCTGGGTGCCACGGCGGTGTTCGCCGCACAACCGGCCTCACGCCGCTGGTGCCCCGAGCGCCATCGAAGGCGGCCGCGCGGTGGCTCGCTGCGCGCACCGGCGATGCGGACGCTGGTGATCGTGCTGATCGCCGTCGGCGTGCTGCTCGGCGCCGACGAGGTTGCCGTCACGGCGGCCGCCAAGACGCTTGACAGCACCACGGCTGCGGCACCTCTGTTTGCCATCTGGGGGGCGGGGTCGTTCATCGGCGGCTTGCTCGTCACCCGCCTTGGCGGGGGGGCACGCAGCGCGGGCGGGCTTGCCCTGCTGCTCGGCGCGCTGACGGCCGGACACCTGGCGCTGATCCCCGCGGACGGGAGCATCCTCGCGCTGGCGGCGGTGCTGCTCGTCGCCGGGGCCGCGATCGCGCCCACCGAGGCCACCATCTACGCGATGGTCGAGGACGCCGCGCCAGCCGGAACCATGACCGAGGCCTTCGCCTGGCTGGCCACCGCGATGGCCGTCGGTGGCGCCCTGGGCGCGGCCAGCGCCGGCATCATCGCCGACCGCGCTGGGCCCGCAGCCGCCTTCGGGCTCGCCGCCGGCGCCGGCGCGCTCGCGGTGCTCACCATTTTGCTTCGCTCACGCACCCTCACGAGCCCGCGTCACTCGCCCGAGGGCGCCGCCCCCGGGACCGCCCCTCGCCGCCCTCGCGTCGCACAACCCCAGGAGACAACATGAATACCGAATCGCCTGCCCCCCAGTCCCAGAGCCTGCCAGTTGCGCGACGCTGGCGGCTTGATCCGGCAGCCTCGACCGCGGAGTTCCGCGTCCGGCATTTCTGGGGGCTGATCACCGTCAAGGGACACTTCGAGCTGCTCGACGGTGACCTCGAGCTCGACGACGGCCACGAACGCCAGATCACGCTGACGATCGACGTGGCCAGCCTGCGCACGGGCATCAGCAGGCGTGACAAGCACCTGCGGTCCGGTGACTTCTTCGACACGGGCAGCCACCCCGAGATGCGCTTCCGGTCCACCAGCGTGAGCGATATCGCCGACGACCGCATGCGGGTCGAAGGTGAGCTCGAAGCGGCCGGCAGGCGACTCACCATGGCGCTCGAGCCGACGATCCAGCGGACGAGCGACCGGATGGACGTCGAGGTGACCACGCTGATCGACCAGCGAGAACTGGGCATGACGTGGAGCCCGCTGGGAATGACCAGGTCGCCGGTCAGCGTCACCGTCCACGCGAGCCTGCGGCCACGACTCCCGACTCGTAGGCGATGACCACCAGCTGGGCGCGGTCGCGCGCGCCCAGCTTGGCGAACAGCCGGGCGACGTGGGTCTTGGCGGTCAGCGGGGAGACGACGAGCGCGTCGGCGATCTCGGCGTTGGAGTGGCCGCGACCGACGAGCGTCAGCACCTCGCGCTCGCGCGGGGTGAGCGTGCCCAGCTCGGGAACGCCCGACGACGCCGGCCCCCGGCCGCCCGTCGCCCCGCCTCCGCCGGCCACGAACGCCTCGATCAGGCGCCGGGTCAGCCGGGGGGCGAGCAGCGCCTCACCGCCGGCGACGACGCGCACGGCGGCGATCAGATCGGCCGGCTCGACATCCTTGAGCAGAAAGCCCGAGGCTCCGGCGCGCAGCGCGCCGAACACGTACTCGTCGAGCTCGAAGGTGGTCAGCACCACGACCCGGGTCTGCGCCAGCTCGGGATCGCCGGTGATCCGCGCGGTGGCCTCCAGGCCGTCGAGACGGGGCATGCGGATGTCCATCAACACGATGTGCGGGCGCTCGCGGCGGGCCAGCGCGACCCCCTCCTCCCCATCGGCGGCCTGGCCGACCACGGCGATGTCCTCCTCGGCGTCCAGCAGCGCCCGAAAGCCGGCGCGGACGAGCGCCTGATCATCGACGAGCGCGACGGTGATCACGGATGCGCTCCGGACACCGGGAGGCTGGCGGTCACCCGCCAGCCGCCGTCGGCCCGGGGGGCGGCCTCCAGCATCCCACCGAGCGTGGCCGCCCGCTCGTGCATGCCCCGCAGCCCGTTGCCGGCGCCCGCTCCCGCGCCGCCGATGCCGTCATCGACGACCTCGATCGTCAGCGAGCCGTTCTCGCGCTCCACGGACACGCGGGCGGAGGCGGCGTGGGCGTGGCGGGCGACGTTGGTCAGCGCCTCCTGGACGATGCGGTAGCCGGCGCTGTGCACGGCGGCCGGCACGTCGGCCAGCGAGGCGACCTCGAGGTCGACCGCCACCCCGGCCCGGCGCAGGCCGCCGGCCAGCGGCTCGAGGTCGTGCAGCGTGGCCGCCGGACCGAGGGGCGCGGCGTGTCCGGGCTCGCGCAGGACGTCGAGCGTATGGCGCAGCTCGCCGAGCGCCTCGCCGCTGGTGCGCTTGATGTCGCGCAGGGCGCCGTAGGCCTGGCCCGGATCGCGCTCCAGCAGATGGGCGGCCACGCCGGCCTGGACGTTGATGGCGGTCATCGCGTGGGCGACGACGTCGTGGATCTCCCGGGCGATCTGCAGCCGCTCGTCGGCGACGCGGCGCAGCATCGCCTGTTCGGCGGCGTCGACCGCCTGTCCGGTGGCCTCGCGCCGCGAGCGCAGGATGTCGCCGGCGGCGATCGCCAGCACGCAGAACACGAGGTTGCGCCCCACGATCGAGGCGATGTGGGCCGTGCCGGAGGCGAACGGGACGACGCTGACGATCACGCTGGGCACGACGGCGAGGCTCATCCACAGCGACCGGCGCCGGTCGCCGTTGAGCGCCAGCTCGAACAGGGCCACCATCGGAATGAGCACGACGGTGTTCTCCGGGTGCAGCAGCCACAGCAACAGGACGACGCCGCCGACGAGCAGCGGCAGCAGCTGGACGAAGGTCAGCCGGCGGCGCAGCACGAGCGGCAGGCAGGCGACCACGGCGGCCGTGACGTTGAGCACGCCGAGCGGCTTGCCGCGGATCGAGAGCGCGGCGTCAAGCACGAGCAGCGGCGGCAACACGAGGACCGGCAGCCAGTCGATGACCCTCGGGTTGCGCAGCGCTCGCCTGAGCACGATGCGGCCGATCATAGGGCCGCCGCCTCCGTCAGGCCGGATGCGGCGCACCCGCGGTCGCCGCCGGCGCCGAGGAATCGCGCCGCGCCGCGGCGGGCAGGATGCGGCGGCGCAGCGCCCGGACGGGACGAGGCGACCACCAGTTCCAGTGGCCGAGCAGCGCCATCAGCGACGGGACGAGCAGGGAGCGCACGACGAAGGCGTCGAGCAGGACGCCGGTGGCGGTGGCCACGCCGATCTGCTGGATGAACGAGATCGAGCTCGTGCTGAAGGCGCCGATGGCCACCGCCAGCAGGATGGCGGCCGCCGTGACCACCCGCCCGGTGGCCCCCAGGCCGGCGGCCACCGCCTCGCGCTCGACCGCGGGGCCCCGGCCCGGGTCGGCGTCGCGGGCCTCCTTGATGCGCCCGAGCAGGAACACGCCGTAGTCCGTGGAGAGGGCGAACACGACGGTGGCGGCGACGACGAAGTCCGTCGGCTCGACGCCCCCGTTGGGCGTGTAACCGAGCAGCTTGACGAGGTGGCCGTGCTGATAGATGAGGATGAGCGGCGCCAGGGAGGCGCCGACGGTCAGCGCGTTCATGAGCAGCGCCTTGAGCGGCAGGATGACGGAGTCGGTCATCAGCCACAGCACCAGGAAGGTGAGCGCTGCCAGCAGGCCGATGGCCATCGGCAGGTGCGAGCCGATCGCCGCCTGCTGATCGACGAAGGCGGCGGCGTCGCCCGCGACCTGCGTGGCGAAGGGCGCGGGCAGGGCACGGATCTGCCGGACGATCCGCTGGGCGCCCGGGCCGGCGGGATCGCCGGCCACGGTCGCGTCGAGCTGCCAGGTGGCGTGCGACAGATAGCGGGCGCGGTCGACTCCCGTGACGCCGTCGAGCTCGCCGACGCGGCGGGCGTAGGCGCGCACGGCGGCGCCGGCGGACGCGGGCGCCCGGACGGCCACCGTCACCGGCGAGGTGCCGGCGCGGGGGAACGCGCGCGACACCGCGTCGGCGACCGTGCGCGCGCTCTGGCCCTGCGGGATCGTCGAGTTGTCGATGGCGGGGGTCCACACCGTCCCCAGCGCCGGGAGGGCGAGGGCGATCATCACCGCGGCGGTGGCGATGGCCACCGGGCCCGGGCGGCGCATGACCGCCCGCGCCAGGCGGTACCAGCGGCCGCGGTGGTCGGCGCCGGCGCCCGGCCGGCTCAGCTTGGCGCCCCACAGCCCGAGCAGCGCGGGGGTGATCGTCAGCGCGGCGAGCGCCGCCACGATGGCCACGATCGCCCCCGCGATGCCCATCGACTTGAGAAAGCCCTGCGGGAAGACGGTCAGCGTGGCCAGCGCGCAGGCGACGGTGGCCGCCGAGAAGAGCACGGTGCTCCCGGCGCGGGCCATGGTGACCGCGATCGCCTCCGCCGTGGGGCCGCGGACGGCGAGCTCCTCCCGGTAGCGGGTGACCAGGAACAGCGTGTAGTCGACGGCCAGCCCCAGGCCGAGCCCGATCACCAGGTTCAGCGCGAAGATGCTCAGCCCGTAGACGTGGTTGACGCCGGTCAGGACGAGGAACGTCCCCAGCACGGTGGCGACGCCGACGGCCAGCGGCATCAGCGCCGCCCGCCCCCGGAAGAAGAGCAGCGAGAGGATGATCAGCAGCGGGAAGGCGAGCAGCTCGGCGCGGCCGAGGTCGGAGGTGACGGTCGAGCTGATCTGCTGGTTGGCCACCTGCTGGCCGCCCACGGTGACGTCTCGGTCGCCGGAGAACGCCCCTTCGACGGCCGTCGCGGTGGCGTGATCGTCGGCGCTGGCGGTGAGCGTCGCGGTGACCAGGACGTGGCGCCCGTCGCGGGCCACGGCGGCGGGCGCGGCCGTCCGCGCCACCCCGGCGACGTGCGCCAGCCGGCGGCGCAGCTGGGCGATCCGGGCCGCGGCGGCCCGCGGTCCCCGGGGCGTGGCGACGAGCAGCACGACCCCGGGCGTCGCCTCCAGGCCGGTGGCCCGCTCGAGCTGGCGGACGGCGATCTGCGAGCCGGAGTTGGCGGGGGCAAAGCCGCCCGAGTCCTTCAGCGCGCCCGCCACCGGGCCGCCGAGCGCCCCGGCGACGAGCACGACGACGAGGGCGATGAGCAGGCTGCGCTTCGGGCGGGCGCTGATGCGGGAGGCGAGGGAGGTGAGCATGCCCCGCAGTGTCCGGGCCGCGCCGCGCCGCTGCGCAATCGCCCCGGGGATGTGTCTTTCGCCGGCCGCCTACACCCCCGGGAGTACATCGCCGAGTACGCGGCTGCCCGGAAACGTCGTTAGATGCCCAGCCCGTCCGGGATGCCGTCGCCGAGCATCGCCGCCAGCGCCGCCAGGTCGGGGCCCAGCGAGCGGCGGCGGGTCAGCGGCGGGCAGCGCTCGAGCACCTCGGCGAGCAGTGGCGCCAGCGCCGGCGGTGCCTCGCGCCCGGTCTGGGCAAACGACTGCCCGGCGATCGCCGCCAGGCAGGCCAGCGAGCCCAGGGTGAAGCCCCGCACCCGGTCATGGCGGTTCCAGGCGATGAAGGCGGGCGCCGGCACGTCGTTCTGTCCCCAGCCGCCGAGCCCCAGCAGGGTCGGCCCGCACGCCCCGCGGGCCTCCTCGGCGTAGCCCGCGGCCGCCATCTGGAGGATCCCCAGGTTGGTCGAATCGAAGCCGGGCAGCGCGCGCCGGCTGTTCTGCAGGCGGTGCAGCTCGTGCTGGGCGATCTGGGTGAAGTCGGCGAGCGCGGCGGTCATCGCGTCGATCGCCGGGGCCGCGGTGCCGGAGTGAAAGCCGCCGGTGCTGACGATGTCGATCGGGCCGTCGTCGTCGAACAGGAACGTCGGGTTGTCCGAGACCGCCGGCAGCGCGATCTCCGCGGCCGCGGCCCCCTCGGCCACCACCCGATGGGCGTTGCCCAGGACCCGCGGCAGGATGCGGAAGCTGACCGGCGGCTGGGGGTGATCCTCGTCGTCCCCGGCGGACGCCGCGGCACCCGCGAGCTGTTCGCGCAGGACGGCCAGCGCCCGCGCCTGGTGAGGGTCGCCCCACAGCGCGTCGAGGCGCTCGTGGTAGATGGAGGGCTCCACGCCGAAGGCAGCGGCCGCCAGGCCCAGCACCGCCGCCGCGCGGTCGACGACCTGCGTGGAGACGAGCACCGCGTCGGCGAGCAGCGCCGACTGGCAGGGCGAGCCGTTGACGAGGGCCATCGGCTCCTTGACCTCCAGCTCGAGCTCGCCCGCCATGTCGCCGAACATCCAGCCGAGGGCGAGGATCTCCCCGGATCCGCCGTGGCCGTAGCGCGGCACGGTGTTCAGCGGCCGGCCGTCGAGCCGGCGGGCGACGGCCCGCGCCAGCTCCCCGCGGACGCCCGCGTGGCCCTCGATGAGGTTGGCCATCCGCGTCAGCACGATGCCGCGCGACAGCCGGGCCGGCAGCACCTCGGGGCCGAAGGCCACCGCGCTCTGCATCCCCTGGGCGTAGTCGGCGCTGCTCGGCCTCGGTCAGCGGGCGGTTGGAGCCGTCGCCGGCGTGGACGTTGATGCCGTAGAAGCGGCGGTCGGGATGGGCGGCCACGAAGTCCAGGAACTGCGCGCGGCGGCGGTCCATCTCGGCGGTCGCCGTCTCGGCGATCTCCAGGCTCTCGCCCTCCCACGCCACCCGGCGAAACGCCGCCAGGTCGATGTCGGCCCGCCGGCCGAGGGTGACGGTCATCGGCGTGGCCCCACGCCCGGCGCTGACCACCGCCGCCGAGGCACAGGTGGCCAGCGCCAGCGGCAGGTCCTGCTCGGCCACGCCGGCGAGATCGGGATGGTCGAGGTCGAGCTCGATCCGCGCAGGCTCGGTCGCCTCGAGGCCCAGGCTCGCCCGGCCGTGGTCGACCATCTGGCCCCACAGGTTGCCGTCCGCGGCCGCCAGCAGCGCAGCCCGGGTGTGCCCCTCGCGGCGGGCCAGGGTCTCCATCTCGCGCAGCTCCTCGAAGGGGTCGATGCGGATCTGCTCGTCGGTCCCGATGGCCAGCCGCACGCCGGCGTCGCGGTACCTCAGCCCCGGCAGGTGGCCGTCGCCGAGGTTGCCCTCGGTCGTCGGGCAGGTGACGACGATCGAGTCCGAGTCGGCGAGCAGCGCGATGTCGTCGTCGTCGACCCAGATGGCGTGCACGACGCTCGTGCGCGGGCCCAGGAAGCCGGTGCGCGCCAGCAGCGCGATCGGCGAGCAGCCGTGCTCGGCCTCGATCTCGGCGAGCTCGCGCCGCTGCTCGGCGGCGTGGACGTGGCGGACGAGCCCGTGGTCGTCGGCGTAGCGCGGCGATCGCCTCCAGCCACTCGGCGGGCACGGCCGCGCGCCGATGGGCCGCCACCCCCACGCGCACGCGCTCGCGGCCGGGCCCGGTCGCCCACTCCCGCAGGCCGTCGACGCGCTCGAGGAAGGCCTTGACCGAGGGATCGCAGAAGCGCCGCTGCCCCTCCGTCGGCGGCTGGCCCGGCCCCCCGCGGTGATAGGCGGCGGGCAGCAGCGTGATCTCCAGCCCGGCGGCCAGCGCCGCCTGCGCCAGGGCGATGGCCATCGCGTTGGGCTCCTCGTAGGGCGTCCCGTCGGGCTGATGGTGGACGTAGTGAAACTCGCCCACGGACCCGTAGCCGGCGGCCGCCATCTGGCCGTAGACCCGCTCGCCGACGGCGCGCATCGACTCGGGATCGTGGCTGGCCGCCAGGGCGTACATGGCGGTCCGCCAGCTCCAGAAGTCATCCGTGGCCGGTGACCCGGCCGATGCGCCGGGATGGGGTCGCTCACCGATGCCCCGCAGATCGAGCTGGAAGGCATGGCTGTGGGCGTTGACCATCGCGGGCACGGAGGCGCGCCGGTTCACGACCGGCTCACGATCCGCGCGGCGGCCGCGTCGTCGCGCACGTACACCGGCTCGCCCGTCGATGAACGCCATCGCCACCGGGTTGCGCGCGAAGCGGTAGGCCAGCGCCTCGGCCGGCCCGTCGAGGAGCACGAGGTCCGCGCGCTTGCCGACCTCGATCGAGCCTCGGTCGTGGCTGACGCTCAGGACCCAGGCGGCGTTGAGGGTGGCCGCCCCCAGCAGCTCGCGGGCATGGAAGCCGTACAGCCGCGCGGCGAGACCGAGCACCGTTCCCATCGAGAACACCGGAGCGGTGCCGGGGTTGCCGTCGGTGGCCAGCACGACGATCGCCCCGGCCTCGACGAGCGCCCGGCCCGGGGCGCGGTGCTCCGCGCCCAGGAACTCGGCCGCCGGGAGCAGCACGGCCGCGCACGGGGCGGCGGCCAGCGGAGCGATGTCGTCGGGGTGCAGGGTCGAGAGGTGATCGACGGAGCGCGCCCCCGCCTCGAGGGCCACCGGGACCGAGCGATAGCCGCCGAACTGCTCGACGTGGCAGCGCAGCGCCAGCCCGGCGCCGGCCGCCAGCTCCCCCATCAGCGACAGGTGCTCGTTGGAGAAGGCCATCGACTCGACGAAGATGTCGAGCGCCGAGACGGTGCCGGCGGCCACCACCTCGGGCATCATCGCCTCGACCTCGGCGATCCACTCGTCGGCGGTGAAGCCGTCGGGCACGGAGTGGGCCAAGAGCGCCGTCGAGAGCGTCGTCTGGGGCACCTGGGCGTCGAGCGCGTGGGCAAGGCGCAGCGCCCGCAGCTCGCCGTCGCGCGACAGCCCGTAGCCGGACTTGCACTCGAAGGTCGTCGTGCCGGCGGCCAGCATCTCGCCGGCCAGCCCCCGGGCCTGGGCGAGGACCTCCTCGTCGCTCGGTCTCGCTCAGCGCACGGGCCGAGGCGCGGATGCCGCCGCCCTCGCGCGCGATCTCCGCATAGGGGACGCCCTGGAGTTTTCGCTCGTACTCGCCCCACCGCCAGCCGGCGAACGGCAGATGGGTGTGGCAGTCGACGAGCCCGGGGATGACCGTCATCCCGGAGGCGTCGACCCGGAGCTCCGCCGTGGCGTCGGAGGGCTCGAGCGCCGCGATCCGGCCGTCGGCCACCGTCAGCCCGCCCGGCTCGAGCGTCTGCTGGGCGAGCTGCTCGCCGCGCAGGTGGGCGAGCCCGTCCTCGGGGGGCCGCAGGACCTGCGCCGCGCCGGCGATCGACAGCGACCGCCCGCCGTTCACCTGACGTCGGGCTCCGCCTCGAGCATCGGCATCGCCAGCCCGCTCCCCCGCGCGGTCTCAAGCGCCGTCTCATAGCCGGCGTCGGCGTGGCGGACGACCCCCAGCCCGGGGTCGGCGGTCAGCGTGCGGCGCACCCGCTCGCCCGCCTCCAGCGAGCCGTCGGCGACGACCACCTGGCCGGCGTGGATCGACTTGCCCATGCCGACGCCGCCCCCGTGGTGGATCGAGACCCAGCTGGCGCCGCAGGCGGTCATCAGCATCGCGTTGAGCAGCGGCCAGTCGGCGATCGCGTCCGAGCCGTCGCGCATGCTCTCGGTCTCGCGCTCGGGTGAGGCGACCGAGCCGCAGTCGAGGTGGTCGCGGCCGATGACGATCGGCCCCTTGAGCTCGCCGGAGGCGACCATCTCGTTGAAGCGGGCGCCGGCCCGGTCGCGCTCGCCGTAGCCCAGCCAGCAGATGCGCGCCGGCAGGCCCTGGAAGTGGACCCGCTCGGAGGCGAGCTGGATCCAGCGGGCGATGTGCTCCTGATCGCCGAAGAGGTCGAGGATCGCCCGGTCGGTGGCGGCGATGTCGGCCGGATCGCCCGACAGCGCGACCCAGCGAAACGGCCCCTTGCCCTCGCAGAAGAGCGGCCGGATGTAGGCGGGGACGAAGCCGGGATAGGCGAAGGCGTCCGTGTCGCCGTAGGACTGGGCGACGCCGCGCAGCGCGTTGCCGTAATCGAAGGCCTCGGCGCCGGCGTCCTGCAGGCGGCGGATCGCGTCGACGTGGGTGAGCACGCTCTCCCCCACCCGCTTGAGGTAGTCGTCGGGATCGGAGCGGCGCAGGGCCTGGGCCTGCTCGACGGTCAGCCCCGCCGGGACGTAGCCGTTGAGCGGATCGTGAGCGCTCGTCTGATCTGTGACGACATCGACCGCGACGCCGCGGCGCGCCAGCTCGGGCAGGATCTCGGCGGCGTTGCCGGCCAGCCCGATCGAGAGGGCCCGGCGCTCGCGCTGGGCCACCGCCAGGCGCGCCAGCGCGTCGTCGAGGTCGGCCGCCCGCTCGTCCAGATAGCCGGTCTCGATGCGGCGCTCGATGCGCGCAGAGTCGACCTCCACGCACAGGGCCGCCCCGTCGAGCATGGTGATGGCCAGCGGCTGAGCGCCGCCCATCCCGCCGAGACCGGCGGTCACCACGAGCCGGCCGGCGAGGGTGCCGCCGAAGCGCTTGCGGGCGACGGCGGCGAAGGTCTCATAGGTGCCCTGGAGGATCCCCTGGCTGCCGATGTAGATCCACGAGCCGGCGGTCATCTGCCCGTACATCATCAGCCCGGCGGCGTCGAGCTCGCGGAACGTCTCCCAGTTGGCCCACTGGGGGACGAGGTTGGAGTTGGCGATGAGCACCCGCGGGGCCCGGTCGTGGGTCTCGAACACCGCCACCGGCTTGCCGGACTGCACGAGCAGCGTCTCGTCGTCGCCCAGCCGCCGCAGCTCGCGCTCGATCGTGTGGTAGCTGGACCAGTTGCGCGCCGCCTTGCCCAGTCCGCCGTAGACGATCAGCTCCGCCGGGTTCTCGGCGACGTCGGGATGGAGGTTGTTGCGCAGCATCCGCAGTGCCGCCTCCTGCTGCCAGCCCCGGCACTCCAGTTGCCCGCTCGCGGTCATGGGCCGCACGCTACCGGAGGCGCAGCGGCGGGCGCGGTGTCGAGACGGCGTCAGGCGGGGGCGATCCCCGTCGCGCTCAGCGAGCCGTCGGCGTTCTGGGTGTAGGTGACCTGCACGATCGCCGACGTGGAGAGCCTCGAGCGTGCCGGGGTCGGCGACGGCGAACGTCGTGTTGTGGCCGTCGCTGCCCTGCACGGCGACCGCGGAGTGGTGCCAATCGATCCAGGCGATCGATCCGGTCATGGCACTCGCGCTGCCGGCGCCCGAGCCCGTCGAAGCCGTCGTGAATCTGCTGCAGGACGAGCGTCCCGTCGGGATTCCTGGCGTAGGTGAAGGTCACCGTCTGCCCCGGCACCAGACCCTGGGTCAGGGCGCCGTCGCCGGCCGTCGTCAGCGTCAGCGTGCGCCCGTCGGCGGTGCGCACCACGACCGAGGAGCCGTCGGCGGCCAGGGTCTGCACGGTGCCGGTGGCCTGCACGATCGTCGGGGTGGCGAGCACCGTCAGCGCGCGCGCTGTCAGCGCGCCCGCGCTGCGGGTGTAGGTGACGCGGACGCGGTCGCCGATCTGGGTGCCGGTGAGCAGGCCACTGTCGCCGGCGGTCGAGAGCGTCACCGTGCGCCGCCCCACGGTGAGCTGCAGCTGAGGAGTCGTCGGCGCGACACCGGCGATGATCCCGGTGACGGTCGTCGCGCCGAGGTAGGTGATCGTCCGGGCGATGAACATGCTGCGGTTGTTCTCGACGTAGGCGACGCGCACGCGGTTGCCGACGGACAGCCCGTCGAGCAGCGTCGTGCCCAGCCCGGCGGTCAGGGTCAGCGTCGGCCCGTAGGTCGTGCGCCCGCGCAGCACGGAGGGGAGCAGGTGATAGGGGTGAAAGGCGCGGCTGAGCGTGTCCGGCGCGCCGTCGTTGAGCCAGCCGGCGCCGCCGTGCTTCTGGCCGGGGTTGCCGCTGCCCCCGTCCGAGGTGCCGAAGAAGCGCCCGTCGATGTTCATGAAGATGTGGACGCCGGGCTTGTCCCACAGGGTGACCTCCTGGGCGCCGGTGCCGACTCCGCGGGCGATCACGTGCTCGGAGAGCAGCTGGGCGATGATGCCGTTGTCGGCCGGAACGCCGGTCCCGCGGGTCCACACGCCCGCGCCCGCCAGCACGGCGGCCACGGAGCCCGAGCAGTCATAGCCGGCGCGCCTGCCGTTGTAGCCCGGGCCCGGGAATCCCGATGCTGGCCGTGCCCGCCCGGGCGTGGCCGCCGCCGTAGACGTAGCTGTAGTCGGCCGTGGTGATCCGGTTGGCGGTGGCCACCATCGCGTTGAGGACGCCCATCCCGCGGCTCGAGGTCTGGATGGTGAACGACGGCGACTCCACGGAGACGACCGTGCCGGAGGCCTGGTGCTGGGCGGCCACGGCGGTGGCGGGCAGGGCGAGCGCGGCGATCGCGGCGCCCGCGAGGAGGAGGAGTCGCGGTGTCGGCATCGACCTAGGTCATCGGCCGATCCGCCGAAAGTCTGAGCCGCTTGGACGCC
The DNA here is from genome assembly GCA_963800545.1 of uncultured Solirubrobacteraceae bacterium. Taxonomy (GTDB): domain Bacteria; phylum Actinomycetota; class Thermoleophilia; order Solirubrobacterales; family Solirubrobacteraceae; genus Palsa-465. The sequence continues at coordinate 28,407 of CAWDBJ010000019.1, read as the reverse complement.
CGTTCGGGGCCGGCCGGTCAGCCGCGGTAGGGCAGCTGGGTCCCGATGCCGCGGGCACGGGCCTTGGCCAGGAGCGCCTCGCCGAGGGCCACGTCGGTGATCGACAGGCCGCGGTGCCAGAAGAGGATCGTCTCCTCGGGGCGCTCGCGGCCGGGCCGGCGCCCGGCGACGATCTGGCCGAGCTCGGCGTGCAGGTTCTCCGCCGACAGCCGCCCGCTGTCGACGTGGCGGCGCAGCGCGCCCAGCGGTCCGCTGCCGGCCTGGCCCCAGTCGTCGACGACGATCTTGTCCATGACGTCGGTCAGCTCGAGCTCGACGGCGCTGACCGTCCCGTAGGGCACGACGAGCGACCCGGGAGCGATCCATTCGGTCGCCAGCAGCGGCTCGGGCTCCGTCAGGCGGCTGGCCTCGACGATCACCTCGGCGCCGCGCACGCACTCCTCCCAGCTGTCGACGACCCGGATGTCGAGGCGCGCCGTCGAGGTCGGCGCGCAGCCGGGCGGCGAACGCCTCGCGGCTCTCCGGCCGGCGGGAGTGCACTCGGATCTCGGCGAGCTCGGGCAGCACCCGGGAGAGCAGGCGGACGTTCCAGTAGGCGGTCCCGCGGGCGCCGATGTGGCCCAGCACCCGCGCGTCGCGGCGGGCCAGCTGCTCGGCGCCGATCGCCGTCACCGCGCCGGTCCGCATCTCCGTGATCGCGGTCGCGTCGAGGATCGCCCGCGGAACGCCGGTCATCGGGTCCATGAGCAGCAGCAGCGCCAGCTCGGAGGGCAGTCCGAGCCGGTGGTTGTCGACGTAGTCGCCGACGACCTTGACCCCGGCGTGGTCCGGAGTGGCGCCCCGCAGGACGTTGAAGTGGCCGGTGGCGCCGCGGGGGAAGAGGTGGGTGCGCGGCTCGATGACCGTCTCCTCACGGCCCTGGGCGGCCAGGACGGAGCGCACCGCGTCGAGGATCTCGTCGTCGCTCAGCGCCAGCGCGTCGACGTCGGCGCCGTCGAGATAGGTGATCTGCAGCGAGGTCATGCCGCGGCCGCGCCGCTGACCGCGGCGTCCACGCGGGCGAGCAGATGCAGGTCGGGGCCGAGCGCCGCCGCCGCCAGCCGCTCGACCTCGGGACCGAGCGGCCGGTCCTCGGAGACCTCGGCCACCGTCTCGCGCACGAGCCATAGGCCGCCGCGGTCCCGGCACCCAGCCGCAGCGGCCCGCGCAGGTCGACCGCCTGGGCGCCCACCATCAGCTCCACGGCGACGAGCAGACGCAGCCGCTCGAGCTGCTCGCCGAGGCGCAGGGCGCCCTGCATGGCGCTCGTCGAGTCGTCCTCCACCCCGTCGGCCCCCACGGTGGAGAGGATCGCCAGCGGGGTCGCCCGGTGGCGGATCTCCAGCGTCAGCGCCTGCGCGGTCTTGGTCAGCGGCGCCATCCCGGAGCTCGTCGGGTCGGCCGAGACGAGGTTGGGCGGCAGGTCGGAGAGCCGCGAGGTCTTCAGCCGCACCTGGCGCTCGGTCATCGTCCCCGCCACCTGGGCGACCGCGATGGCCGTCGCGTCCAGGGCGAGCGCCATGCGCCGGCAGGTGGAAGTTGCCGTTGGAGACGATCTCCCCGTCATCGGCGAGAACCAGCGGGTTGTCGGCGGCACCGGTCAGCTCGGGCTCCAGCGCGGCGGCCAGCAGGTCAAGGGCCACCCGCAGGGAGCCGTGGACCTGGCTGACGCAGCGGAAGCTCAGCGGGTCCTGGAGGCGCCGGGCGGCGCCCGGCTCGGTCGAGCGCGCCGCCGGCCAGCAGCGCGCGCAGGCCGTCCGCCGCCCACCGCTGACCGGGTGACGGACGGGCGTCGATCGACCCGCGGATCCAGCGGCGAGAGGCTGGCCCGAAAGCCCTCCATCGAGAGCGCCGCCGACACCTGGGCCGCCCGCAGCCACGCCTCGCCGTCGAGTCAGGGCCAGCGCGGCGGCTCCCACCGAGGCCGCCGAGCTCGAGCAGATGGCCAGCCCGTCCTTGGCGCCGAGCGCCACCGGCTCGAGACCCGCCCGCCGCAGGGCCTCCGCGGTCGTCGATGCGCTCGCCGCCCACCTCCGCGGTGCCCTCGCCGATCAGCCCCAGTCCGACGTGGGCCATCATGCACAGGTCGGCCGCGCCCACCGAGCCGCTGCGCGGGATCGTCGGGTGCACGCCGGCGTTGAGCAGCGCCGCCAGGCCGTCGGCGACGTGCTCGCCCGCCCCCGCCCCGCCGGCGCACAGGCCGTTGAGGCGCAGCGCCAGCGCGGCCCGGGTCAGCTCGCGGCTGAGCGGCTCGCCCACCGAGGTGGCCCGGCCCGCGCAGCGTCCGCAGGGAGAAGCCGGCCGCCTGGGCGACGTCGACGGTGTCGACCACCCGCGAGCCCAGGCCGGTCGTCACCCCGTAGATCCGCTCCCCGCTGCCGGCGACCCGCGCGACCGTCTCGGCAGCGGCGCGGATGCGCTCCCGCGCCTCGCCGCCGATCTGCACCGGCGCGTCGTCGCGGGCGATGGCGGCCACCGTCTCGGGGCGCAGGTCGCGGCCGGTGAGGACGACGGGGCTGGCCATGCGGCTCGACGATACTGCCCGGCCGCGTCTCGCCTTAGAGTGCGGGCGCGATGGCCGTGACGCCCCGCGACACCCGCACCGGGAGCCCCCGCTCCCGTCATCCTGGACGGCGCCACCCTGACGCCCAAGGGGGTCTCGCTGATCGCCCGCGAGGGCGCCGAGGCGCTCCTCGGCGACGAGGCCCGCGGGCGCAACGACGCCGCCCGCGCCGCCATCACCACGCTGCTGGACCGCGGCGACGGCCTCTACGGCGTGACCACCGGCGTGGGCGCGCTGCGCGACTACCAGGTGCCGTCCGCCAGCCGCGCCGACTACTCGCTGGGGCTGCTGCGCAGCCACGCCTGCGGCGCCGGCCGCCCGCTGCCGGCGACGATCGTGCGGGCCGCGATGGCCACCCGGGCCAACCAGATCGGCGTCGGCGGGGCGGGGATCGCCGACGAGCTCTTGACCGCACTGGTGCAGGCGCTGAACGCGGGCCTCTCCCCCACACCCGCGAGATCGGTTCGCTGGGGACCGGCGATCTGACCAACCTGGCCGACATCGCGCTCGCCCTCCTCGGCGAGGGTCAGGTGTGGCGCGGGGACGAGCTCGTCGACGCCGGAGCCGCGCTGGCAGAGGCCGGCATCGTCCCCGGGCGGCTGGGACCGCGCGACGGGCTGGCCTTCATGAGCTCCAACGCGGTCAGCATCGGCCGGGCGGCGCTGCTCGTCGTCGACGCCCGGCGGCTGCTCGACGCCTGGCTGTCCGTGGCGGCGCTCTCCTTCGAGGCGGCGGCCGCCGACCCGGTGGTGCTCGACCCGCGCCTGCACTCCCAGCGTCATCGGCCCGGCCAGGCGGCGGTCGCCCGGCGCATGCGGGCGCTGCTCGAGGGCGTGGAGGCCCGCCGGCGGGATCCGGGCCCGCTGGCGATCCAGGACCCGTACCCGTTCCGGGCCCAGCCCCAGGTCGACGGCGCCGTCCATGACGCCCTGCTGGCCCTCGAGGAGACGGTCGGCCACGAGCTCAACTACGCCGGCGAGAACGCCCTCATCGTTCCCGGCGAGGACATCGCGCTGCCCAACGGCAACCCCCACGCCGCCCCGCTGGCCAACGTCATCGACGGCCTGCGCACCGCTCTGGCCCAGTCGGCGGCGTTGATCGCCGCCCGGGTGAGCACCCTGCTGGACTCCGGGCTGACCGGCCTGCCCCCCTTCCTCGCCCGCGACCCCGGCCCCGAGTCCGGGGCGCTGGTCCTCGAGTACACCGCCCATGCCGCCGTCGCCGAGGTTCGCTCGCTGGTGACCCCGGTGGCCGCCCAGACGGTGTCGGTGTCGCGCGGCGTCGAGTCGCACTCGAGCCTGGCCCCCACGGCGGCCCGGCGGGCCGAGGACGCCATCCGGGTGCTGCGGGTGGCCGTCGCCGTCGAGCTGGTGGTGGCCGTGCGGGCGCTGCGCCTCGCCGGCCTGGCGCCGCGCGGGGCGGGCAACCAGTCCCTGTGGGCGGTGGCCGATGAGCGGCTGGACCGCGATCTCGCCGACCGGCCGCTGCATCCCGACATCGAGGTGGCGGGCGAGCTGATCCTCGACTGGCCGGTCGAGCTCGGCTGACGCCCGCGGCCGGACCCGCGCGGTCGCTGCGCCCGGTCGCAGCCCCGCGGCCGGAAGGCCCGTTCCGCCCGGACTAGGATCGAAATGGTGAACGATCTGCGGCAAGACGAGGGAGCGGTCGTCCCCGATCGCCGGCGCCGGCTCCTCATCCTGGGCATCTGCTCGATGAGCCTGCTCATCGTCGGCCTGGACTCGACGATCGTCAACATCGCGCTGCCGGCCATCCACCGTTCGTTTCACTCGGCCTTCTCCGGCCTGCAGTGGGTGATCGACTCCTACACCCTGGTGCTGGCCAGCCTGCTGATGCTGTCGGGGTCGATGGCCGACCGGCTCGGCCGAAAGCGGGTCTTCCAGGTGGGCCTGGCCCTCTTCTCCGTCGGCTCGCTGCTGTGCGCGGTGGCCCCGAACCTCGGCACGCTCATCGCCGCGCGGGTCCTGCAGGCCATCGGCGGCTCGATGCTCAACCCCGTCGCCATGTCGATCATCCGCAACGTCTTCGAGGACCCACGCGAGCGCGCCCAGGCGATCGGGGTGTGGGGCGGGGTGATCGGCATCAGCATGGCGCTCGGGCCGGTGATCGGCGGCGCGCTGGTGGACTCCGTCGGTTGGCGGGCGGTCTTCCTGGTCAACGTGCCGGTCGGCATCGTGGCCATCGCGCTGACCGCCATGTGCGTGCCCGAGTCGCGGGCCGACCATCCCCGGCGCGTGGACCCGGTCGGCCAGGTGCTGGTGATCCTCGGGCTGTCGACCCTCACCTACGCGATCATCGACGGCCCCACCGCCGGGTGGTCATCGGCACGCACGCTCGGGCTGTTCGCGGTGGCGGTGCTCGCCTTCGCAGGGCTGGTGCGCTACGAGCTGCGCCGTCGCGAGCCCCTCATCCAGGTCCGCTTCTTCCGCTCGGCCCCCTTCTCGGGCGCGACCGCCATCGCGGTCGCCATGTTCGCCTCGCTCGGCGGCTTCCTCTTTCTCAACACGCTCTACCTCCAGAACGTCCGCGGGCTCTCGCCCCTCGTCGCCGGCCTCTACACCCTGCCGATGGCCGGGGTGATGTTCGTCATGGCGCCGCTCACCGGGCGCTTCGTCGGCAGCCGCGGCACCCGGGCGCCGCTCATCGCCGGCAGCTTCGCGGTCATCGCCAGCGGCGTCATCCTGGCGCAACTGACGCCGCCCACGCCCATCGGCGTGCTCTTCGCCGCCTATGTGCTGTTCGGCCTGGGCATGGGGCTCGTCAACCCGCCGATCACCAACACCGCGGTCTCGGGCATGCCCCCCTCCCAGGCGGGCGTCGCCGCCGCCGTGGCCTCGACGGGCCGTCAGGTCGGAGGGACCCTCGGCGTGGCGGTGCTCGGCGCCGTCGCCGGCGGCGGCACGGCCGGCGCCGTGGGGGCGGCCTTCACCCACAACACCCACGCCGCCTGGTGGATCGTCGCCGGTCTCGGCGTCGTCATCCTGGTGCTCGGCGCGACCACCACCAGCCGCTGGGCCCAGGACACCGCGGCGGCCACCGCCGAGCGGCTCAGCGGTGGCGGACCCGTGCGGGCGCAGCCGGCCCGCGAGCCCGCCGCCGTCGCCTGACGCCGCCCGACGGCGCCGCTAGCGTTCAGGGTTGATGCAGCTCGTCCCCGGCCGCCCCAACGTCGAGCTGCGACGGGATCCCGACGGCCAGCGGACGGTCGTGCTGTCGTTCCCCTATGACCGGGCGCTCGTCGACATGGCGCGCTCGATCCCGCACCGGCGCTTTGACTGGGACGCGCGCGAGTGGTTTGCCCCCGCCACCGATTGGGCGGCCCTCAAGGTGCTCGACATGCTCGACCGCTATCCCGAGCTCGAGGCGGCCGGCGAGGTCGAGGAGTGGCTGGCCGGAGTGCGGCGCCGCTGGATCGGCCAGGTCTCGACCGCCCGCCACGACGGCCGCGGGTGGTGGGCGCTGGCCACGCTCGCCGGACCGGTCCCCGAGGAGCTGCGCGTGGGCGCGATCGAGCACGACGGGCGGCTGCTGGTGGCGCTCACCGCCGACAACGCGCGCGTTCTGCGCGCCCAGCCCTCGGCTCGCCTCGACGCCGGCGCCGACCGCTGCGCCGACGCCGTGCTGCACGGCATCGAGCCGGCTCCCGCCCGGCTGACCTGGTTTCGCGGAGTCGAGGGCGAGCAGCTGCGCCTCGAGGTCATGTGGGACCCCGAGGTGGGGCTGGCCTTCGAGCGGCTGACCGCCTCGGAGGGCACCCGGGCGGTGCCGCTTGACCCGTGGGCCGTCGAGGAGCTCGACGGCTTCATCGGCCGCCACCAGGTGGAGGTCAGCGGGCGAGCCCGCGAGGTGCTCGACGAGCTGCGGGTCGCGCACCGCGAGGCGGCCGGACAGGTCCGCCGCTCGCGGGCGACGGCCGCGGACCCCATCGAGCCGGCGGCGTCAGTGCTGGGGGGTGAGCTCGCCCCCTTCCAGTGGGCGGCCGTGGAGTACGCGCTGGCGGCGCGCAACCTGTTCCTGGCCGACGAGCAGGGACTCGGCAAGACGGTGGAGGCGCTGGCGGCGCTCGAGGCCGACGGCGCCTTTCCGGCGATCGTCGTCTGCCCGGCGGCGCTCAAGCTCAACTGGGAGCGCGAGGCGCAGCGCTGGCTGCCCCATCGCTCGGTCGCGGTCATCAACGGCCGCCTCGCCGTGCCGCCGCGCGGCGACATCACGATCCTCAACTACGAGATCGCGGCCGCCCACCGCCAGACGCTGAGCCGGCCGCGGCCCAAGGCGATCGTCGTCGACGAGTCGCACTACTGCAAGAACCCGAGCGCCAAGCGCACCCAGGCGGTCCGCTCGCTGGCGGCGACGGTCGTCCCCGGCGGGCTGCGGCTGGCCCTCACCGGCACCCCGGTGCTCAACCACGCCGACGAGCTGATCGCCCAGCTGCGGGTCATCGACCGTCTCGGCGACTTCGGCTCCGGCGCGCGCTTCTCCGCCCAGTTCCGCGGGCGCCTCAGCGAGGAGCGGCTGCACTGGCATCTGCGACGCCACTGCTTCGTGCGCCGCCTGAAGTCCGAGGTCCTCCCCCAGCTGCCGGCCAAGCGCCAGGTGGTCGTCCCGATGGCGTTGACCAATGACGACGAGTACCGCCTGGCCGAGCGCGACGTCGTCGCCTGGCTGCGCACCCAGCCGCTCGACCTCTCCCAGCTCAACGCCAAGATCGCGGCCACCCTGCGCGCCGAGCGCCTCGCCCAGCTGGGCGCGCTGCAGCGGCTGGCGGCCCGCGGCAAGCTGGCGGCGGCGCTGGCCTGGATCGAGGACTTCCTCGCCTCCGGCGAGGCCCTGGTCGTCTTCGCCCGCCACGTCGAGGTCCAGCAGGCCGTGCGCGAGCGCTTCCCCGAAGCGCTGCACCTCCTCGGCGCCGATCCGATCGAGGCGCGGGAGCGCTCGATCGCCGCCTTCCAGCGGCCGGACGGGCCGCAGCTGATCATCTGTGCGACCCGCACCGCGGCTCAGGGGATCACCCTCACCCGCGCCTCCAACGTCGCCTTCCTCGAGCTCGAGTGGACGCCCGCCATCCACGATCAGGCGGAGGACCGCTGCCATCGCATCGGCCAGCACGACGCCGTCACCGCCTGGTATCTGCTGGCCGCCTCGACCATCGACGAGACGATGGCTCGCCTCATCCAGTCCAAGCGCGCAACCGTCTCGGCGGTCACGGACGGGCGCACCCTCGACGGCGAGGGCCTCATCGAGGGGGTCGTTCGCGAGCTGCGCGATGGCAAGCCGTTCGCGCACCTGCGGGCCGTCAGCTGACGCCGGGCCCGCGGCACCCCGGGTGGCTTATCCTCGGGGCGCGATGCCGAGCGCCCCGGTCCGCATCCCCAACGTCCATCCTGACTGCCGCGATGTGCCGCGGCGCAACGACGACGGCTTCGAGGAGCTCTGCCACCTCGTCACCGACGAGGATCCCGACACCGCGCTGTGCGGCAAGGATGTGACCGGCTATCCCTGGAACCCGCCGTGGCCCCGCTGCGAGGCCTGCCTGGCGGTCGCCCGGGGCGAGCAGAACTGATCGGGACGGTGGTGGCCGCGGACCCGGCGCAGCGTCGCGCGGGGACCTCCCCCGGAGTACGGGTCCCGGCCGAACGTCGACCCCGAGACGGCGGCGATCACCGAGCCGGTCCCGATGAGCGCCAGGGCGACGAGCGGGATGGAGCCGAGGTGACCGCCGCTCAACAGCGCCGAGCCGACGAGGGCTCCGCCACCGATCCCGATCTGGAAGGCGACGACGTACAGCGCCGAGCCGGTGTCGGGCACCTTCGGGCGCGACGCGCAGGACGGCGCTCTGCAGGCAGATGGGCAGCGCGGTGAAGCCGGCGCCCCAGGCCATGGTGGCGAGCACCATCGCCGGCACCGAGTTGCCGACCACGGTGATGATCGCCAGCGCGACGACGACCGCGCCCATGCAGCCGACGAGCGCGGCGCGGGGCCGGCGGTCCGTCACCGCGCCCACCGCGGCGACGCCCGCGACCCCGGCAGCGCCGTAGGCGAGCAGGACGGCCGACAGGCCGGTGCCGGTCAGCCCGGTGTGCTGGCGGACGATCGGCGCCAGGTAGGTGAAGGCGACGAACTGCCCGAGCGCGGCCAGCAGGGTGACCCCGCAGACGACGAGCAGCCGCGGCAGCCGGAAGGCGCCGGTGAGGATCTGGCGGCGGTCGAGGTGGGCCTCGCCGGAGGCGATCGCCGGGAGCACCCGCCACATGCCGGCGACCACCACGGCGGCGATGGCGCCCATGACGCCGACCGCGGCACGCCAGCCGAGCAGGGCACCGAGGGCGCTGACCAGCGGAGTGCCGGCGACGAGCGCCACCGAGTTGCCGGCGAACACCGCGGCGGTGGCGCGGCCCATTCGCTCGCGGGAGACGAGGGTGGCCACCACCTGGGCGATGACGGACCAGAACACGCCGTGGGCCAGCGCGCCGATCAGGCGAGCGCCGAGCGCGACGCCGTAGCTGGGCGCGAGCGCCAGCGCCGAGCTGGGAGACGACGAGCATGGCCACCGTGCCGATCATCAGCGGCCGGCGCGGGATGCGCGAGGCGAAGATCGTCAGCGGGATCGCGGTCAGCGCCGCCAACCCCGCGTAGGCGGTCATCAGCAGGCCGATGGTGCTCTCGGGCCGGTGCAGGCCATCCGACATCTCCGACAGCAGGGCGATCGGCTGGGTCTCCGTGGTGACGAACACGAAGTCGCCGCGGCCAGGACGAACAGGCGCAGGGCGGTGGCCGAGGGGCGGCGGAGGGTGGGCATCGCGGCGAGCATGTCCTGAATATACTCGGTGTGCGAGTAAAAGTAACATGAATATCGCGTTAGACCGCCCGCATCCCCCCACCCGCGCCGGCGAGGTGCTCGCCGCCGTGCATCGCCGGCCCGGGATCAGCCGCTCGGAGCTGGCCGCCGAGCTCGGCCTCTCCAGCGGCATGGCCTCCGACCTGGTCGCCCGCCTGGCCGGCGACCGGCTGCTCTCCGAGGGCGAGCCGGCCGCCCGGGGCACCCGCGGGCGCCCGACGCGCACCCTCTGGCCCCATCCCGAAGGGCCGCTGGTGGCGGTGGCGGCCATCGCCCACGAGGACTGGCGGGTCGAGGCCATCGCCCTCGGCGGCGAGGTCGTCACCCAGCTCCGCGACCGCCACGATCGCGATGCCGGCCGGGTGCTGGCGGCCGTCGCCGGCGGCGCTGGCCGCGGTCTGGGACGAGCATGGCGAGCGCGTGCGCGGCTTCGCCGTCTCGGCCCCGGGGACGGTCAGCGGCACGCGGCTCGTCCAGGCCTCGAACCTTGGCTGGCGCGACGTCGAGCTCGAGACGCTGCGCCCCCCGGCGGCCGCTGGCGGTGCCGCTGACCGCCTGCAACGACGCCACCTACTCGGCGATCGGGGAGCTGGCCCGCGGGGCCGCCCGCGGGCACGCGAGCACGCTGCACCTCCTCATGGATTCGGGCATCGGCGGAGCGCTCGATCGACGGCGGACGCGTCACCACCGGCGGCCACGGCATGGCCGGTGAGTTCGGCCACATGCCGTTCGGCCCGCGCGATGCGCAGTGCCGCTGCGGAGCGCGGGGCTGCTGGAACACGGAGCTCGAGGGCGCCGCCCTCGCCCGCGCGCTCGGTGTGCCGGCGCCCGTCGACGAGGTCAGCTTCAGCCGCGGCGTGCTCGCCGACGCCCGCGCCGGAGATCCGGCGGCCCGCCGGGCGGCGGACGCGGCCGCGGCCGCGCTCGGCCGCGGGGCGGCCGGCCTGGTCAACGCCAACGATCCCGAAGCTGGTCGTGCTCTCCGGGCTGGCGGCGGAGATGCTGCGCACCGCCCCCGAGCCGCTGCGTCAGGCCTACCGGGAGGGGCTGATGGAGACGCTCGCCGACCGGCCGCCCGAGGTGGTGGCCGGGGCGCTCGGCGATCGTGGGCCGATGGTCGGCGCCATGGAGGCCGCCTTCGCCCCGCTGCTCGCCCACCCTCGCCCTGAGTGATCAGCCGCCGGTGGCCCTGCGGTATCGCGCCACCGCGAGCGGCGCGAAGACGACGAGGATCCCGACCGTCCAGGCCACGGCGCCCCACACGTAGTTGTGCGCGGGGGCCCCCGTCCACAGCGCGCGCATCGCGTCGACCATGATCGTGAACGGGTTGACATGGGCGAACCACTTCAGCGGCTCGGGCATCGTCGCCGGCGGCACGAACGCCGAGGAGATGAAGGTGAGCGGAAAGATCGTGATGAACCCGACCGACTGGGCGGACTCCGGCGTCGAGGCGACGAGCCCGGCGAGCGCGAACACCCAGGAGAAGGCAAAGCCGATGAGCAGCGCCAGACCGAAGCCGGCAAGCACGGAGAGGACACCGGTCGCAAACGAGAAGCCGACGATGACGCCGGTCACGACGAGCACGACGACGGTCAGGGCGTTGGTCGCCACGTCGGCCAGCGTGCGGCCCGCGAGCAACGCCGGACGGGCCATCGGCAGTGAGCGAAAGCGGTCGATCAGGCCCTTGTGCAGGTCGTCGTTGAGACCCAGCGCGGTGACGAAGCCGCCGAAGGCGATCGTCTGCACGACGATCCCGGGGATCAGGAAGTCCACGTAGGGAACGCCGCCGGTGTTGATCGCCCCGCCGAACACGTAGCGGAACAGGAGCGTGAACATGATGGGCTGCACGGTGAAGGCGAGCAGCAGCTCGGGCCGGCGCGGCAGCCGGATCAGGTTGCGCTCGGCGATGATCAGCGTGTCGGTGACGAGTCGTCTCATGCTTTCCCTTCCTGGACCTCGGCTGCCTCCTCGGCGGCGTGTCCGGTCAGCGACAGGAACACGTCGTCAAGGGTGGGCCGGCGGATGTTGACGTCCTCGACCCCCACCCCGCCGGCGGACAGCAGCGTGACCGCCTCGACGAGCACCCCCCGCCGCGACCGCACCGGCACGACCACCGTCGCCCCCTGGCTCGACGGCTCACTCTCGGCCATCGACCGCAGCGCGGCGATGGCCCGCTCGGCCTCGGCGGCGTCCTCGAGTGAGACCTCCACCCGCTCGCCGCCCACGCGGTCCTTGAGCTCGTCCGAGGTGCCCTCGGCGATCACCTGCCCGTGGTCGATGACGGCGATCCGGTCGGCCAGCCGGTCGGCCTCGTCGAGGTACTGCGTGGTCAGCAGCACCGTCGTGCCCTCGGCGACCAGCCCCTCGATCGTCTCCCACAGCCCGATCCGGCTGCGGGGATCCAGGCCCGTCGTCGGCTCGTCGAGAAACAGCACCGGCGGCTTGGCCACCAGCGCGGCCGCCAGGTCCAACCGGCGCCGCATGCCTCCCGAGTAGGTGCTCGTCGCCCGGTCCCCGGCGTCCACCAGGTCAAAGCGCTCCAGCAGCTCGCGCCCGCGGGCCTTGGCCGCGGCGCGCGTGGCGCCGTACAGCCGCCCGACCATCGTCAGGTTCTCCAGCCCGGTGAGGTTCTCGTCGACGGCGGCGTACTGGCCGGCCAGCCCGATCTGATGGCGCAACGCGGCCGCGTCGGCCACCACGTCCAGGCCGGCCACCGTGGCGCTGCCCGAATCGGGCGTCAGGAGCGTGGCCAGCACCCGCACCAGCGTCGTCTTGCCGGCGCCGTTGGGACCCAGCAGCCCGAGCACGGTCCCCTTGGCCACCTGAAGGTCGACGCCCCCGAGGGCGCGCACCTCGCCAAAGGTCTTGACGAGGTTCTCGACGACGATCGCCTGCTCTGTGCTCCCGTTCCCGGCCACCGGCGTGTCACGGTACGCGATCGGTCGGCTGGTGCGGCGGGCCGGCGCGATGATTGCGGTCATCCTCTGACCGCGTGGCCGCTGGGCGGCAGCAGCCGTCCCCCGTGGTCGCCGGGACCCTCCTACTGCGCGCCCGCGCGCAGCTGCCCGTCGACGCGCTTCTGAACTGAGGCCACGGCCCGAAACGCCTCCCGCAGCTGCGTGCGGCGCAGCGGGCTGAGCTCGTCGGGCGCGATGTGATCGTCCGGTGGGGTGCCGGCGCGCAGCTGACGGACCTGGTGCTCGAGACGGAGGTTGTTGATGAGCGTGAAGGCGTCGGCCAGCGAGTGAGCATCGGTCTCGCGCAGCGTCCCGGCGTCGGCGGCGGCCTGCAGGCGCTCGGCCGTGGAGGCGCTGGTGACCCCCGCCGCCATCGCCGCCCAGCGGGCCAGGGCGACGATCGGGATCGTCCCGCCGCGCTTGAGGTCGAGCCGTCCGCGATGCTCCCCGGAGTGCTCGACGACCAGCCCCCGCAGAAAGCCCGTCGGCGGGCGCTGGGAGAGGGCGAAGCGGGCCATCAGCCGCAGCAGCGATGGGTGATCGGGCGCCACCGCGAAGGTCGTCGCGATGTCGCCGCCCGCCCCGGCGGTGTGCACGCCCCACACCGGGCGGCTGTCGACCACCACTGAGGAGAGGACGAGCGCCTTCTCCTGCGTCGGATCGGCCAGCCACCCGCGAGCCTCGCGCTGCCACGAGTCCACGGAACGCACGAACGCCCGGGAGGAGGCGTTGACCCCGTGCTCGTCAAGGCGCATCCCGCACGCCTGCAGACCGTCGAGGACCTCACGGCCGAGCGCCACCAGGGCGTCGCGCGGCGCGTCTTCGTCGGCCTCGGCCTCGGCCTGTGCCTCTGCGAGGTAGACGATGGCGGAGTCCACGTCCGAGCTGGGCAGGGCCTCGCGGCGGGCCTGGCTGCCCATCGCCAGCCACGCGAAGTCGACGAGCGGGACGCAATCCGGTTCCGGGCGGCCGGTGACGAGCTCGATCATGCGCCGGGTGAGCGCGTCGACGCACACCGCATAGACCGCCATCACGTTGGCGGCGGCGACCCGCGCCTCGTGCAGGGCGACGACCATCGGCCCGATCTCACGGGCCACCGTGGCCAGCTCGCCGACGCTCGCCGCGGCGGCGATCCGCCGGCGCAGGTAGAACCACGAGCGGGTGCGGGCGGCCACCAGGTCCATGTCCTCGATGACGCCCAACAGCTCCCCGCCGGGCCCCAGGACCGGCAGGTGGCGCAGGCCGCGGTCGAGCATCTCCAGCAGGACGTCGCTTGCCGGGCGATCGGCGTCGGCGGTGTAGACGGGCGCCGACATGGCCGCCCGCACGGGCGTCTCGCCGTCCAGCCCGGCGGCCACCACCCGCATCCGCAGGTCGCGATCGGTGAGGATCCCCCGGCCCTCCTCGGGACGGGCAGGATCGGCGACGACCACCGCGTTGGCCCCGGCGTCGCTCATCCGCTGCGCCGCCTCACGGATCGTCGTCTCCGGCGCGCAGACCACCGCCGGCGCCCGCAGCAGCGCCGACACCGGCCCGTCGGCCACGTTGGAGCTGGCCTCGCGCGCCAGGACGTGCAGGTCGGTGGGCTCCTCGAGCAGCGAGCGGGCGACGTACCGCAGACCCTCGGGGGCGCCCAGCACCTCTCGGGCGAGCTCGGAGGCGATCCGGTAGCAGGTGGTCGGCCGCGCCGCGCGTGCGGTGAAGCCCGTCGGCAGCCCCGACAGCATCGAGGCATGCCCGAACATCTCCCCCTCGGTCAGCAGGTCGAGCACCCGGCCCTCGGCGACGATCTCGACGGCGCCGTCGAGGACCACCCACACGTGGCGGACGGGCTCGGCGCCCTGGGAGAAGATCGTCTCCCCGGCGCGATAGGACTCAAGCTCGGCGGCGGCCGCGACCCGCGCGACCTCGCGCGGCTCCAGCGCGTCGAACGGAGGGTGGGCGCTCAGGAAGCGCGCGACCTCCGGCGGGGACCCTAGGCCACCGCCGCCGCCGTCTCCGCCGCCGCGTCCTGCTTGATCATGTCCGCGCATTTCTCGCCCACCATCATCGTCGTGATGCAGGGGTTGATCGCCGGCAGGAACGGCAGCGCCGAGCCGTCGCAGACGCGCAGCCGGTCGACGCCGCGCACCCGCAGCCTCGGGTCCAGCACCGCCTCGGGATCGGAATCCGGACCCATGTGAGCCGAGCAGGCCGGGTGATAGACGGTGTTGTGCGTCTTGTGCATGTAGTCGATCAGCTCGTCGTCGGTCTGGGCGTCGGGCCCGGGCGCGAGCTCCGCGCCCGCCCACTGCGCCATCGCCGGCTGGGCGACGATCTCGCGGGCCAGGCGCATGCCGTAGGCCATGACCCGCTCGTCATGGCCCTCGGGATCCGTGAAGTAGCGCGGGTCGACGCGCGCCCGGTCGCGGTAGTCGGGCGAGCGCAGCCGCACGGTCCCCCGCGAGCGCCCGCGGCACACGTTGGGCGTCAGGCAGAAGCCGTTCTCCGTCGTCGGGTAGCCCCAGCGGGCGGTGTTCATGTCAAACGGCACGGAGCCGTAGTGCATCATCAGGTCGGGGCGGTCCAGGCCCTCCTCGGAGGTCGAGAACAGGCCGATCTCCCACCACTGGGTCGACTGGCGGACCATCGGCTGCTTGGCGTCCCACTGGACGATCCCCTCGACGTGGTCGTCGAGATTGGCGCCGACCCCCGGGGAGTCGACGAGCACCGGGATGCCGAACTCCTGCAGGTGGGACCCGGGACCGATTCCCGACAGCATCAGCAGCTTCGGCGTGTCGATCGCCCCCGCGGAGAGGATGACCTCGCGCCGGGCGCTGACGTGGGCCTGGGTGAGGATGTCGGGCGTCAGGTACTCGACGCCGGTGGCGCGCCCCTCCTCGATGACGACCCGCTTGACCCAGCAGTGCGGGCGGACCTCGAGGTTCTTGCGCTGACCGAGGATCGGGTGCAGGTAGGCGTGCGAGGCCGACATCCGCGTGTTGTCGGGGGTGGCGTTGATCTGAAACCAGCCGGCGCCCTTGGTGACCGTGTGGCCCTCGTTGAAGCGGCTGGTCGGCAGGCCCGCCTGGGCGGCCGCCTCCAGGATGGCCACCCCGCAGGGGTCGGCCGGCGGGATCGTCATGATGTTGACGGGGCCGCTGCGGCCATGATGGTCGCCGGGGCCGTCGTTGGTCTCCAGGCGGGTGATGAGCGGCCAGCACTCGGCCGAGCTCCACCCCTCAAGGCCCATCGCCGCCCACTCGTCGAGGTCCTCCTTGGGGGTCCAGAAGGCGATGCACGAGTTGTGCGACGAGCAGCCGCCCAGCACCTTGCCGCGCGCGTGGCGCAGGAAGCTGTTGCCCTTCTCCTGGGGCTCGACGAGGTAGTCCCAGTCATAGCCGGAGTCCAGCAGGAACATCCAGTCGCCGAGCTTGAGGATGTCCTGATCGTCGACGTCGGAGGGCCCCGCCTCCAGCAGCAGCACGGAGACGTTGGGGTCCTCGCTGAGCCGGGCGGCCAGGACACAGCCGGCGGTCCCCCCGCCGGCGATGACGTAGTCGAACTCGCCGGCTCCGATCATGGCGCGGCCTCCCCCATCGGCCCCTCGTCCGCCAGCGTCGGCACCGCGGCGGCGTGCTCGCGCAGCACCTCGATCGGCTTGCGGCGATAGACGGCGAAGTAGTACGCCGACCCGATGAGGAACACGATCCCGATGAACAGGATCGCGATGTACTGCCAGTACCAGTGGGCGGGGATCACGTGCCCGGAGGAGTCCTTGGTGCCCGCCAGCGCGTCGTAGACGGCCGAGCGGGGCCACGCGATGTTCACCGCCACGACCGCGCCGTAGACGACGGCGATGAGGTTGACCGGCAACCCCCAGCGCCCAAGCGAGAAGTACGGACCGTGCTCGGGGCGTGGCCATGTCCCCTTGATGCGGCGGACGAGCATCCCCACCGTCACCCCGAGGTAGGCGATGTAGAACATGACGATGGCGACTGACGTCAGGGCCAGGAACGCGCTCTGGTTGCCGAGGTTGATCGCCAGGATCACCAGGGCGAGGAAGCCCACCACCAGCGCCGGGACGACCGGGACCCGGCGGGTGCCCGAGACCCGCGCGATATGGGTCCCGAACGGCAGACGCCCGTCGCGGGCCATCGCGAACAGCAGCCGGATGCAGGCTGCCATCACGGCCAGGGTGCAGACGGAGATGGCGATCGCCGAGTCCACCAGGAACACGTTGCCCAACGTGTTTCCGAGCGCCTGCTTGATGATGTAAGGCAGGCCGAGCAGGCCGATGTTCGGGTCGTGGATGTTCTTGACGTCCATCAGCGCGAAGATGATCAGCAGGCCGCCGACGATCGAGGCGGCGATCAGCGCGCGGATGATCGCGGGAGGGGCCGCCCGTCGTGGATCGTTGGTCTCCTCGGCGAGCGTGCCCGCCGTGTCGAACCCGTACATCACGTAGGCGCTCATGATCCCGCCGATGATGAAGGCGCCGAAATAGCCCCAGCTGTGACCCTTGCCGAGCCCGAGGCTGTGGAACACGATGCCCGGGCCGCGGGTGAAGTGGAAGATCAGCAGGATCACCAGGACGCTGGCGCCGATCAGCTCGGCCATCACGCCGAAGTTGTTGATCCGGGACATGATCTTGACCCCGGCCATGTTGATGACCGTGCCGAAGACGACGAGGATCGCGCCGAGCAACAGCGCGTTCTGCGCGCCGCCCTTGGTGACGTAGGTGCCGGCGTCGGCGGCGGAGCCCAGGATCTGGAACTTGGTGCTCACCTGGGGCAGCACCACCTGCCAGGCGACGGCCACGGCGGCGACGGTGACGATCGAGCCGACCACGTAGATCCATCCCGTCATCCACGAGGTGAAGTCCCCGGCCACGCGCTTTGACCAGTTGTAGACCGAGCCGGCGAGCGGGTACTGGCCGGCCATCTCGGCGAAGCACAGCGCGACCATCATCTGGCCGCCGAGGACGATGAACCATGTCCACCACACGGCCGGGCCGGCGAACAGGAAGCCGAACGCGAAGAGCTGGATGACCCCGGTCAGGATCGAGATGTAGCTAAAGCCCGCGGCGAACGACGAGAAGTTGCCCAGCGAGCGGTCCAGCTCCTGCTTGTAGCCGAGACCGGCGAGCTCGTCGCTGTCCCCGGCGCTGCGCGGCGCGTCTACGGTAGCCATCGATCACCCTCCCCCTTCCACGGCGATTGCGCCGCAGTGGTCGAACATGTGTTGACGCCCGGCCGGCGGCGCTCCGTCACTGCTCTCAGCCATTGACCCAGTCCGAATCGGGCTGTTATATATCAGCGCTCTGAGCGTGTCAACGAGCCCGTCTTCGGGCTGGAGGGGACGGAGCGATGGGCACTGAGCGGATGTTCCTCGCCGGGGAGTGGCGCGCGAGCCTCTCGGCCGAGACGTACAACACGACGAGCCCGGCCACCGGCGAGACGATCGCCGCCATCCCCCAGGGCGATCGCGAGGATGCCCGCGCGGCCATCGCCGCCGCCCGCGAGGCGGGCGCCGTGTGGGGCCGGATGACCGCCTTCGAGCGCGCCGCCAAGATGCACGTGGTCGGCGACATCATCGAGTCGCGCCGCGACGCCCTCGCCCGGACGGTGACGCTTGACCAGGGCAAGCCGCTGCACACGGAGGCCTACGACGAGGTCGACGAGCTCGTCGACTACTGGCGGATGGCCGCCGAGGACGCCAAGCGGCTGACCGGCGAGCTGCCCAACTCCTTCTCCCCCGGCAAGCGGGTCCTGCTGGCCCGCCGCCCGCGCGGCGTGGTCGGAGTCATCAGCCCCTGGAACTGGCCGTACACGATGCCGGCCGAGCTGGTCGCCCCCGCGCTGGCCTGCGGCAACGCCGTGGTGTGGACGCCGGCGCCCTCGACCGCCGTGTGCGCGGTGGCGCTGGCCAAGTGCATCGCCGACGCCGACCTGCCGTCCGGGGTGTTCAACCTGGTGACCGGGCCCGGGCCGGTCGTGGGCGACGAGATCGCCCGCAACCCGGGCGTCGACGGCGTCGGGTTCATCGGTTCGACGGGCACCGGCCGGCTGGTGGCGGCGGCTGCCGCGGGCAAGGCGACCCTGCTCGAGATGGGCGGCAACGGCCCGATCGTGGTGCTCGCCGACGGCGACGTCGACGCCGCCGTGGAGGCCACCCTGAGCGCCTGCTTTCTGTGCGCCGGTCAGAGCTGCACCGCCGGCGAGCGCCTGCTGGTGGCCCACCAGGTCTACGACGAGTTCATCGAGAAGCTGGCCCGGGCGGTCACTGAGCGGATCGTGCTGGGTGATCCGTTCGACGACGCCACCACCATGGGGCCCCTCAACAACGAGCCGGTGGCGGCCAAGATGGACGAGCACGTCGCCGACGCCGTTGATCGCGGCGCCGACGTCGCTGAGCGGCGGGGCTCGCGCCGCCGCGCTTCCCACCGACCTCTACTGGGAGCCGACGGTGCTTGACCGCCGTCCCCGCCGACGCCCGGGTGGCCGTCGAGGAGACCTTCGGCCCGGTCGCGCCGGTCGTTTCGATCTCCGGCCTGGAGGAGGCGATCGAGCTGACCAACCGCTCCCCCTACGGCCTGCTGGCGGCGATCTTCACCGCCTCGATCTGTCCGACGGGCTGCGCTTCGCCGACGAGGCGCGCACCGGCTGGGTCAACATCAACGAGTCCTCCAACTACTGGGAGTCCCACCTGCCCTTCGGCGGCCGCGCGGGCTCGGACAGCGGCATCGGCCGGGTCGGCGGCGCCCACGTCATGGACTCCTTCACCGAGCTGCAGACGATCACCATCACCCCTGACGCCCGCTCGCGCTGAGGCGGGCGGGCGGGGGCGCGGCGCGGCGGACAGTGCGGATCCCTCACCCGCCCCACAGCTGCGGAATCCGGAGTGTCCGAGGTTCCCGGCTGATCATCCGCCTGCGGCGTGCTCGCGCCGGCGCGGGCGCTGCCGGCGGTTGCCGTGACCTGGGCCGTCCATCGTGGAGCGGGTTATCCACCACCAGCGGGCACAACGCCACCACGTCAGCGATCGTCCGCCTGGGCCGCCACTCTGGGAGCCTTTGTCGGCCTGAGCCCACAAAAGGTTCCCCGAGTCAGCGTCGGCACCCCAGCCGCCTTCGACGCGGCTGCGCAGCGCGGGGGCGCGCCTACAGCACGGAGCGGATCTCGCGCTCGAAGGTGTCGATGTGCTCGGCGACGATCGCCCGGGCGCGCTCGGCCTCGCCGGCGGCGATCGCGCGCAGCATGCCGTCGTGCTCGTGGACCCGGGTGAACATGTGCGGCAGCCGGTCGAGCGCCAGGTACCAGATCCGCAGCGACAGGTTGAAGTAGTGCCCGAGGGTCTCCTCGAGGTAGGGGTTGCCGGCGCAGCGGTGGACGAAGCGGTGCACGCGGGTGTCGAGCTGCATGAGCGCGGCGGTGTCGTCGGAGCCGCGGCTGCCCGCCAGTTCCTCCAGGAGCGTCTCCAGCTCCGCGCGCTGGCCGGCGGTCATCGCTGGGCGGCGCGATAGGCGGCGTGACCCTCCAGCTGGGTGCGGACGTCGGAGATGTCGGCCAGGTCCGTGATGTTGATCTCCGAGGCGAACGTCCCCCGCCGCGGGAACACGGTGACGAGGTTCTCGAGCGCCAGGCGCTTGATCGCCTCACGGACCGGGGTGCGGCCGATGCCGAGCTCCCCGCCGAGCTGGTCCTCGTCGATTGGCGCCCCCGGCGGGATGCGCAGGGTGACGAGCCGGTCACGCAGCTCGGCGTACGCCCGGTCGGCGAGCAGCTCGCGCGGCGATGAGCCTGCGGCGCTCACCGCCCTCTCCCCCCGAGCGCCACCACCCTCCAGCCGAGCACTGATATATCAGTCATCGTTCACCCAGTCTACTGTCCGGTGGGCTGCGCGCCAACCGCCACCGCGCGCGTGTCACCGCGAGCCGTACCCGGCCGACCCGCCACCCGACCCGGCGACCGCTCACCGGTACGGAACTGCGCCGCCGCTGAGCCCCGTCGCGCCCGGTGAAGTAGCTCTCCACCGTCTGCACGGTCACCGGGACGCGGGCGCCCGCCGACCCGCCGGGCTCGGCCGGCGAGACGGCCCGCACGGACGCGTTGGACCCGCAGTCAAGCGCCGCCTGGCCCTGGTGGAGCTTGGTCGCCGGCACCCCCGCGAAGCGCACGCCCAGCGCGCAGCCGAGGTTGAAGCCCCGGATGGTCACCCGCGTCCCCCCGCCCGCCGGGCCGGAGGCCGGCGACACAAGGGAGACCGCCGGGTCGCCGGGCGCGTAGAGCCACAGGCGGCCGCCGGAGCGCGGCGAGCTGCAGCCGCTGACCGTGCAGGCGACCGCGGTCACGCGGGCCGGCGTCTGGGAGACGGTCGTGGTGTGATGACGAGTCCCCGGACACGCCATAGGCATAGTCCGTGGCGGCCGAGACGCCCTGGCCGGAGACGAACAGCAACGGGCCGGCGACCTGTCCGGCGAAGCCCCGCCCGGTGATGCGGATGGGGGTGCCGCCGCCGTCCGGGGCGCCGGGCACGCCGTGCAGCCGCCGCGCGCTGCCGGGAATGGTCACCGCCGTCACCTGCGGGACGCCGGCGTAGAGCGGCCCGCACCGGGGCCGACTGGCCGCCGAGCGTCTTGACGCTCAGGGCCACCGCCACCCGGTGAAGGGTGCGAGCCCGCGGCGGGGCGGTGAGCTGGAGCTCGGTCCCGGAGAGGTAGGCGTAGTTGATGTCCTGAGAGCTGGCCTTGGCGGGCGTGCCGAAGATCGGCCCAGTCGAGCGCCAGCGGATCCAGGCCCGCCCGCGGATGGTGATGACCGTCGCCGCCGGTCTCGCTCGCCAGACGGGCCGGTCCCCGCGAGGTGGAGACCGAGGTGATGCGGGGGGCGGGCACATAGTCGTACTCGTCGGGGGCGGTCACCCCTTCGCAGCCGCAGCCCGCCGGCAGCCTGGTGACGCCCAGGGCGGTCGTCCGCATCGCCCCCTCGTAGGGGGCGCAGGATCGTGCCGGCGGCGCTGGCACCGTGGGCGTTGAGCACCTGCACGTGGACCTGGCAGATGTCGTTGGCCGCCGACTCGCCCCGGTAGGCGGGGCTGCTCGGCAGCGGCGCACAGCGCGTGGCCGCCGACAGTGGCGGCGGGATCACGGTGATCCGCCCGTCGCCGTGTACGGCGAACCGCCGCGCGGGCACGCCCCCGAAGGTGACCGCGGTGGCGCCCGCGCATCCCCGAGCCGAGGATCGCCACCGGCCGCGGCGCGGACCGCAGTCCGCCCGAGGGCGCGATCGCGTCGACCGTCGCCACCGGGCCGCCCGCCGCGGTGTCCACGTAGTCAAAGGTGGCCGCCGGGCCGGGCGCGCTCGCCCGGCCGCCGCGGCCGACGACGATCACGTTGGCGGGGCCCGCGCCGTCCTGGGGAGCGGGCGCTCTGCGGCGCAGCGAGCTCGAGCCGCCGGCGGCAGGTGACCACGATCGAGCGTCGGGCCCAGCACGCTGCACGCTGAGCCGCCAGGCGCGCGGCCGCCCACCTCGACCCGGACCGACCGCCCAAAGCCGGGCCCGAGATGGTCACCCGCAGGCCGCCGGCGACGCTCCCGCTGATGGCGACAGGCGGCTGACACGACCGGGCGCCGGGACCGACGCGCCGCGCACAGGTAGTAGGCCAGCGCCGGCCGTCCCGCCGGGGCCGGTCAGCTGCGGCGAGCCGAGGCCGGTCGCGAGATCGAAGCCGCGGCGGGCGGGGTACAGGCGCGTGCCGCCGAGCCCATCGACGTCGTTGCTGCCGGCGGTGATGTCATGAAAGGAGGCCGCGTAGCGCGCCGGGTCCGAGGCGAGGGCGTAGAGCTGCGGGGCGGCGAAGCCGATGCCCCCGCGGGTCGCGCGGGCCGACGCGCAGGCCGGCGAGGCGCCGACGAGGGCCAGCGTGGCCGCCCACAGCGGCGCGGCCGAGGAGGTGCCGCCGGCGGTGCTCCAGCCGTCCTTGGAGAACGGGGTGCCGACGCTCGCGGCGCTGTAGACGCTGATCGAGCCCGTGTAGATGTCGGCCTCGGCCGAGACGTCGGGCAGCAGCCGGCACGGCACCGGCTGACCCGCTCGCCCTGATCCGGCCGCCGCCGTCGAGCTCGCACAGAATCCCGTCGGATAGTCGAAAGCGCGTCTGCACGACGGCGGCGTTGCGGTAGTCGGCGCCACCCGGGCCGGTCGATCCCCGGCACCCGCGCGGCCTGCTGCCAGGCGGGCATCGGCCACGAGGCGGAGATGCCACCCCCGCCGGAGCCGCCGAGCGGGCCGCCGTTCCACACCTGCTCCACCGGCGGCTGGCGCGCGTCGTCGATCGCCGTGCCACCGGCCGCCACCACGTAGGGCTGGCTCGAGGGATCGTCGACCGACAGCGGGTCCTGCCCCTTGGGCGGCACGGGCGCCTCGTTGGCGTTGCAGTCGTCCGAGCCGTTGTCGCCGGCCGCGCTGAACACCGTCTGGCCCTGGGCGGCCGCCTGCTCGAAGAGGAGGTTCTCGGCCTGCTGGATGCCGACCTGGCCCTTCTGCACCGCCTGCTCGCACAGGCCCCAGCTGGTGCTGACGATCGGGTCGCGGTCGGCGTCGACGATCGCCGCGTACTCGTCGAGCGAGTCGTAATCGTTGGGGTTGGCGCCGGTGAAGGGACCCTCGTAGACGTCGATGGTCGCTCCCGGGCGCCAGCGCCGAGACATCCTCGACGTCGAGGCTCGCCTCGCCGCTGCCCGGGCCGTTCGGCTGGCCGCCGTCGACGGCGAAGACGTGCAGCCGGCGCTGCATCGCGGCCGCCTGGCGGGCGCCGAAGAAGCAGCTGTCGAAGGTACGGATGTCCGAGCGGGCGAACGGCTCGTTCTCATAGAGGGCGATGTGCTGCCCGGCCCCCCGGTCGCCCGGCGGCGTAGAGCCCGTCCGCCCCGTAGGCGTGGGCGATCTGATCGTCCGTGAGCCCGTCGGAGGCGAGCGCCGCCGCCCGGGCGCGCCCGGCAGGCCCGCGGCGCGCCGGCCGGGTGGGCGAAACGGCGCTCCATGGGCCGCCGGGTGGCGACGGACCTGCGACGGGTCCGGGATGGCGGATGGCGCCGTGGCGCAACCGGCCGCCACGGCCGGGGCCGATCACCGCCACCACGTCACGCCCGAGCGCCCCGCGCCCCGCCGCACCACCGGACCGGGCCATCGACGACATCGCCGATGCCTCGCCGCTGAAGCGGACGAGCATGCGGCTGCCCGACACCGAGTCGACCCGCAGCCCGGCGGCGCGCAGCCGGGCGGTCACCGCATCGACGGTGGCCGGCGCCGGGCCGAAGCGGGCGGCGAACGCCCCCGGGCGTCAGGTAGCGGCCGTAGCGCGAGGACCCGCGGTCGCTGACGGCGGCGATGAACCGCTGCAGCCCGGCCGCGTCGCGGGCGCCAGCACGACCGCTCCGTGGAGCGGGCCGAGCCGGCCGCCGGCGCCGAGACGCTGACGGTGAGCGCCGCCAGCAGGGCCAGCGCACAGGCGATTGCGGCGGCTCTCACCGCCGGAATCGTAGGGATCGGCCCAGCGTCAGTCCCCCAGCTCGGCGCGCCGGCGCACGACGAACTCGCGCAGCTCGGCGTCGATCGCCTCGTCGATGGGCGGCTGCTCGTACTCCTCGAGCGTCTTGACGTAGATCTCGCCCGCCCGGGCGGTGGTGTCGCGGGCGCCCTTCTTGGTCCAGCGGTCGAAGTTCTCCGTGGAGGAGAGCAGCGGGCGGTAGAAGCACTCGCGGAAGCGCTCGAGGGTGTGGGCGGCGCCCAGGAAGTGACCGCCGGCCCCGACCTCCGTGTGGGCGTCGAAGGCCAGCGAGGCCTCGTCGATCTCCAGCGGAGTGAACTCGTGGCGCAGCTCGCGCAGCAGCTCGATGTCGACGATGAACTTCTCGTAGCAGGAGACCAGCCCGCCCTCCAGCCAGCCGGCGGAGTGCATGACGAAGTTGGCGCCCGCCAGGAACGTCGGCATCATCGTCATCAGCGACTCGTAGGCCGCCTGGGCGTCGACCGTCTGCGACGCGTTGAGCAAGCCGCCGGTGCGAAACGGCAACTTGAACCGCCGCGCGATCTGGCCGGTGCAGAGCACGCCGATCCCCGACTCCGGAGTGCCGAACGACGGCGAGCCGGACTGCATGTCCGTGTTGGAGAGAAACGAGCCGAAGACCACGGGCGCGCCGGGGCGGATCGTCTGGGCCAGCGCGATGCCGGCCAGCCCCTCGGCCATCTGCTGCACGAGCGTGGCCGGCAGCGACACCGGCGACATCGCGCCCATCAGCAAAAACGGGGTGATGATGACCGCCTGGTTGGCCCTGACGTACTCGAACATCGCGCCGAGCATGCGGTCGTCGTAGCGCAGCGGCGAGTTGACGTTGATCAATGAGATCGACGCCGAGGTGCGCTCGATCGCCTCGCGCCCGCCGAACAGGATCTCTCCCATGCGGATCGTGTCGGCGGCGTTGGGGCCCGAGGTCACCGATCCCATGTAGGGCTTGTCCGAGAGCGTCTGCAGCGCGTAGACCATGTCGAGGTGGCGGGAGTCCAGCGGCCGGTCCTCGGGCTCGCAGATCGTGCCGCCCGGGGAGTCGAGCTCCGGGAAGGCCTGGGCGAGGCGGACGAGGTTCTCGAAGTCGTCCATCTTGGCGTCGCGGCGGACATCGCCCTGGCGGATGAACGGGCAGCCGTAGACCGGGCGCGAACGCCATGTGGTCGCCGCCGATCTGGAGGTTGTTGGCCGGATTGCGGGCCTGCAGCTCGAACTCCGACGGGGCCTTGGCCACCTGCTCGAGGATCCATTCGGGATCGAAGCGCACGCGGTTGTCGTCCTCGATGATCTGGCCGGCCTCGCGCAGCAGCTCGATGGCCTCGGGGAGCAGGAACTCGATGCCCAGCTCGGAGACGATCCGCCGCCATCCCCGGTCGAGCGTGGCCATCGCGTCCTCGGAGAGGATCTCGTAGCGGGGCATGGAGTTGACGAACATCCTGGACTCCTCCTCTGGCGGGTTCGCTGCGGGTGCGGGGGCTTGACGGCGCGGCGCGCGCCCCTAATATATCCGTCATGGAACAACAGTTCCAAGTTTCTGGGACGGCCGCCGCCAAGGGTACGACGGCCATCGACCGCGGCGCCGAGCTGCTCGTCCGGGTGCTCGAGTCCGCCGAGCCGGTGGCCCTCACCGACCTCGCCTCCGCCAGCGGCATCCCCAAGTCCACCGCCTCGCGCCTGCTGAGCGCGCTCGAGCGCCAGGGCCTGGTCGAGCAGGAGGGCGAGCGCGGCCGCCTGCGTCCCGGACCGGCGATCCTGCGGGTCGCCGAGCGCAGCCTGGTGGAGCGCTCCGTCGTCGAGCTCGCCGGGCCGTCGCTCGACACGCTCGGCGAGATCAGCGGCGAGACGATCAACCTCGCCGTCCCCGCCCGCCACGGCGTCGAGCACGTCGCCCAGGTGGAGAGCCGGCACTTCCTCGGCGCCGGGCAATGGCTCGGCCGGTCCGTCGACTATCACTGCACGGCCGTCGGCAAGGTGTTCATGGCCTTTGGCCGCGCCACCGTCGCCGCGTCCCCGCTGGCCCGGCTGACCCCGCACACGATCACCTCGCCGGCGCGGCTGCGCGACGAGTTGGAGGTCGTCCGCGCCGAGTCCTTCGCGGCCGCCGTCGACGAGCTCGAGATCGGCCTGGCGGCCATCGCCGCCCCCGTGAGGGGGGCCAGCGGCGAGGTCGTCGCCGCCCTGTCCATATCCGGCCCGACGACCCGCATGACCGAGTCGCGCATCGCCGAGCTCAAGCCGGTCCTGATCGACGAGGCGAGGATCCTCAGCCACCGCCTCGGCCATCCCCATCAAGGAGCACATGCCGCATGACGCATGAGGAACTGCTCCAGATGCTGTACGACGAGACCCTGGTCGGCAACGCCCCTGCCGGTCAGATGGCGTCAAGTCGGCCTCGAGGACGGCCTCGAGCCCGAGCGGATGCTCTACGACGCGCTCATCCCCTCCCTGGAGGAGGTGGGAGCCCGCTTCGAGCGTGGCGACTACTTCGTCCCCGAGATGCTGATCGCCGCCCGCGCGATGCAGGGCGCGCTCGACATCCTGCGCCCGCTGCTGGCCGAGAGCGGCGCCCCGCAGGTCGGCACGTTCCTGATGGGGACCGTCAAGGGCGACGTCCACGACATCGGCAAGAACCTCTGCAACATCATGCTCGAGGGCGCCGGCTTCACCGTCATCGACCTCGGCGTCAACGTGCCCCCGGAGAAGTTCGTCGAGCAGATCGGCGAGCACAACCCGGACGTGGTCGGCTTCTCGGCGTTCCTCACCACGACGATGCCGATGTTCAAGGCGAACATCAACGCGCTCGAGAAGGCCGGCATCCGCGACGAGGTGATCGTCATGGTCGGTGGCGCGCCCGTCACCCAGGAGTACGCCGACGCGGTCGGCGCC
Source organism: uncultured Solirubrobacteraceae bacterium (assembly GCA_963800545.1). Classification (GTDB taxonomy): domain Bacteria; phylum Actinomycetota; class Thermoleophilia; order Solirubrobacterales; family Solirubrobacteraceae; genus Palsa-465. The sequence continues at coordinate 1,561 of CAWDBJ010000019.1, read as the reverse complement.
GACGGCTACTCGGCCGACGCCTCCTCGGCGGTCAAGAAGGCCAAGGAGCTCATCCAGCTGCAAGCGCGAGCGCGTGCCGGCCTGATGGACACGGTGCTTCGCTCGACGCTCGAGCAGCGTGACGATCGGCGCCGATCAGCCGTTCTGCGTCATCGGCGAGCGGATCAACCCGACCGGCCGCAAGGCCTTCGCCGAAGAGCTGCGCAACGGCGACCTCTCGACGGTCACCCCCGACGCGCTGGCCCAGGTGGCCGCGGGCGCAACATGCTCGACATCAACGCCGGCATCCCGCTCGTCGACGAGCCCGAGCTGCTCAAGGCCATGCTCCGCACCGTGCAGGACGCCGTCGACGTGCCGATCTGCATCGACTCCTCGGTGATCGAGGCGCTCGAGGCGGGCTGTCGGTCTACGAGGGACGGGCGCTGGTCAACTCGGTGACCGCCGAGGACGAGCGCCTGGACGAGATCCTCCCGCTGGTGGCCAAGCATGGCGCGGCGGTCATCGGTCTGGCCAACGACGAGACCGGCATCCCCGAGACCCCGCAGAAGCGGCTGGAGTGCGCGCGCAAGATCGTCAGCGCCGCCAACGACCACGGGATCGCCACCGAGGACGTGATCATCGACCCGCTGGCGATGACCGTCGGCGCGGCCACGGACGCGGTCACGATCACCCTCTCGACGATCTCGCCTGATCCGCGACGAGCTCGGCGTCAACATGTGCCTGGGCGCCTCCAACGTGTCCTTCGGCCTTCCCCAGCGCCACGTCCTGAACGCCGCGTTCCTCCCGATGGCGGCCGCCGCGGGGCTGACGAGCGCGATCATGTCGACCGCCGAGGTGTGCGTGCAGTCGGTGCGTGCCACCGACATGCTGCTCGGCCATGACCCGTGGGGCGCCAATTGGATCGCCGCCCATCGTGCGCGCCGGGCAGCCGAGAAGGAGGCCGCAGCGGCGTGAGCGCGGCGCTGCCGCGGCGCGAGCCGCGGTCCGCTCCGGAGCTCGAGGTCGTCGCCCCCGAGGACGGCGCGACCCGCGTCCGGCTGCGCTTCCTGCCCTAGGGCGAAGAAGTGCGCGTGCCCAGCGGCACGCCGATCTTCGACGCCGCCAGCTGGAACGGCATCGCCATCGATTCGACCTGCGGCGGCTATGGGACCTGCAAGAAGTGTAAGGTCCGGGTCGTCTCCGGCGACGTTCCGGTGTTAGGTCGACCCCCGGGCGTTCACCGCCGACGAGCTGCGCGACGGCTGGCGGCTGGCCTGCCGGGCGGGCGCGCGCGAGGACCTCGTCGTCGAGGTCCCGCCGCTGCAGACGCGCCCCAAGGCCGCGCTGGCCGGGGTCGGGCGCCACGTCATCCTGCGCCCCTCCGTCCAGAAGCGCCACCTCGTGCTCCAGGAACCGACGCCTCGAGGACCAGCGCCCTGACCTGCAGCGCGTGACGACGCCCTCGAGGACCTCGAGCCCTACGCCTCGCTGGGCTCCTGCGCACGCTCGGGACGACCCTGCGCGGGGCGCACTTCGACGTGACCGCGGTCGTCTGCGACCGCGAGCTGATCGCGCTGGAGCC
>CAWDBJ010000018.1:0-11298 GCA_963800545.1 uncultured Solirubrobacteraceae bacterium | reverse complement strand
GCAAGGACGAGTACGCCAAGGCGCTGGACTGCCACCAGCAGGCCGAGCGGCGGTCTCAGAAGGCCGACGACGACTACCAGTTCCAGCACGCGCTGGCCGCCGTGCGCGAGGGGCTCGAGCACATCCACGCCGCCGAGCGGCTCCTCAACCAGCCGGCGCCCTCGACTCCTCCGCTCCCGGGCGGACGGTAGCGCGGTCGTCCCCGCCGCGCGGGTCAGCCGGCCGCGACGGAGACGGCGCCCGCCGGACCGTCGACGATCGCGCGCGGGGTCAGCCGCAGGCGCAGCTCGCCCCAGTCAAAGGCGACCGGCTGCCCGCGCCAGGCGGTCTCCGGCGCGTGGCCGACGTCGGGGCGCAGCGGATGCAGGCCGTGCAGCCGGTGGGCGTAGCGCAGCGCGTGGACGCGCACCGCTCGCTGGGCGTGCAGGGGGTTCAGCCGCCAGCCGGCGGCCAGCATCTGCGAGCCGTGCCACAGCTCCCAGCGCCAGCGCCGGAAGGCGATCCGCCCGGTGGGCAGCGGATGCAGCGCGTAACTCAACTCGATCGGCTCAGTCATCGGCGTGTGAGCGGCGGCCGTCCGTTTGCGCTCGGCGGCCCCTCCGATGCTACCGGCGCGGGTCGCCGTGACCGCCGGGGACAGCGGGCATAGACTGGGCGCGGTGTCCGAACTGCCCGTCGTTTCGCAGCCCGTCCATCGATGCGCGGCGCGCTCGCCGCCGCCGAGAATGTCGTCCTTGACGCCCTCAGTCACGCCGAGCGCGAGAGCCTCTATCAGCTACGAGGCCGTCTCGGTGGGGTCGAGCGCCAGCGCCACCGAGTTGATGCAGTAGCGGTCACAGCCGTTGGGCCCGTCGGGGAAGACGTGGCCCAGGTGGCCGCCGCAGTTGGCGCAGGTGACCTCGGTGCGGCGCATGAAGAGGCTGTTGTCGGCATGCAGCTCGACGTTCGCGGCGACGGCCGGATCCGTGAAGCTCGGCCAGCCGGTGCCGGAGTCGAACTTCGTCTCCGACGAGAACAGCTCACTGCCGCAGGCCGCACAGCGGTAGATCCCGTCGTCCTTGGTGTGGACGTACTCGCCGGTGAACGGCCGCTCGGTGCCCTTGTTGCGCAGGACGTCGTACTGCTCGGGGGTCAGCTGCTCGCGCCAGCGCTCCTCGGTCTGCTTGTCGCGGGTGTCGCGGGTCTCATCTCGTTTCTCCTTTCGCGGATTCTGCTCTTTTGACCCGCGGGCGGCGAAACGGTTCACGCCCGGGCTGAACCGTCGGGCGCCGCGGCCGGGTCAAAACCGGCGTGAACGTCAATCGAAAGGACATGACCATGGATCCGCGCACTGGGCGCGAGCAGAGAGCGACCTTCGCCGCCGGCTGCTTCTGGGGCATCGAGCAGGCCTTCTCGGAGATCGACGGCGTCGCTGCGCACCGCGGTGGGCTACACCGGCGGCCACACGCCGAACCCCACCTACGAGCAGGTCTGCAGCCACACCACCGGCCACGCCGAGGCGGTCGAGGTCTGGTTTGACCCGCGAGATCGTCTCCTACGACCAGCTGCTGGACACGTTCTGGCAGCTCCACGACCCGACGACGCCCAACCGCCAGGGCTGGGACGTCGGCGACCAGTACCGCTCGGCGATCTTCGTCCACGACGAGGAGCAGGCCGCGCGGGCCGCGGCCTCCCGCGACCGCGAGCAGGCTCGCCTCGTCTCGCCGATCGTCACGGAGATCACCCCCGCCGGACCGTTTCACCGCGCCGAGGACTACCACCAGCAGTTCTTCAGCCGCCGCGGCGCCGGCGCCTGCGCGGTCACCATCCCGTAGCCGGCGTCCGTGTGGTCGACGTTGTCGCCCCTATAGGGGCGGTTTCGTCGACCACAGGCCCGCGGGCGCGCGCACCGGCGGCCGGGTGCGCAGGAAGCCGACGACGCGCTCGAGGCCGTCCAGCAGCTCGCGGCACTGCGGGCAGGCGGCGGTGTGGCGCTCCATCCGGGCGCGCCCATCGCTCGCTCAGGGCCGCGTCGAGGTAGTCCGACATGTGCCGGGGGCCCAGCGGTGGTCAAGCGCGAAGCGCACCGTCATGGCTGGTCAGACCCGCTCACCGTTGCCGACGATTCTCCCATAGGGTTGATCCCCTGTCCGCGGTGCCCCCGGTGTCCGAGAACGAGCTGGTCCAGCGCGCCCGCGCCGGCGACGAGGACGCGTTCGCCGAGCTCGTTGGCCGCCATGCCGACCAGGTGTTCGGGGCGCTGCGCCACTTCGGTCTCGACGCTGACGAGGCCGACGAGGTCGCCCAGGCGGTGTTCGTGCGTGCCTGGCGGGGGCTGGGGGGCTTCGAGAGCCGCGCCAAGCTCTCGACCTGGCTGTACCGGATCGCCTTCAACGAGGCCCAGCGCCAGCTCTCCCGCCGCGGGCGGCGCCGCCGCCGACGTGGCCGGCGCGCCCGACGGGCCCGACCCCGACCCGATCGCCGGGCTCACCGAGGACGAGCTGCGCGGCCCGGACGCGCAGGCGCTCGAGCATGAGCTCGACGAGATGCTCGAGCGGGCGCTGGCCCAGCTCCCGGAGGACTGGCGGGCGGCGGTCGTGCTACGCGACCTCGAGGGCCTGTCGACCGCCGAGGCCGCCGAGATCGCCGGGATCCGGGAGGCAGCGTTCAAGAGCCGCCTGCATCGCGGCCGAATGCGGCTGCGCGAGCTGCTCGAGCCCTATCTCGGGTCTATCGTTGCGTGATGATGGAGGGTCCGACGGAAGCGGAGGCTCGCGAGTTCGCGCAGGTGTTCCGGTCGTTCCTGGACTGGGTGCACACCGGGGACGAGGAGGAGCCGCGCAACGAGGTCACCGCCCTGGTCAGCGACTTCCTGGGTCCGGGGGCGGCCGATCGCTCCGTGGTGACCCGGAGCCTTGCCGTGTTCGAGCACGTCAACCTGCAGACGGCTCTCGACGCCTGGTCGCGCGAGCCCGGGCGCGAGGTCGAGGTCCGGGGCTTCTCGATCCCGCCCCACCATGGCGGCATCAACCTGCAGCAGATCATCACCGGCGATTTGATGCCGCCGCTGCGCCTCTCGGCGCCCCCGCTCGTCGATCTGCCCAACGGCCCGGGGACGACGCTCGCCTGCCTGATGCGGGCGGTGCTGCTCGTGGAGGACGGCGACGGGCGCTACGTGATCCTCGTCAACGGTCCCGGCGAGCACGATCCGACGCTCAACCTCGAGATCGCGGGGCTCCCGGTCGACGCCGCCCAGGCCGTCCACGCCCGCTTGGCCCAGCTGCGCAACCTCCTCAACGTCTACCGCGGCCATCTGCTCGACGTCAGCGTGACGCCGATGGGCGGGATCGCACTGGCCTTCGGCGACGTCCCGACGACGGCCCGCGACGACGTGGTGCTCCCCGAGGCGGTGCTGGGACGGGTCGAGCGCCACGCGCTCGGCGTGGCCGAGCATCGCCAGGCACTGCTCGATGCCGGCCAGCACCTCAAGCGCGGCCTGCTGCTCTACGGGCCGCCCGGCACCGGCAAGACCCACACCACCCGCTACCTCGTCGGTCAGATGAGCGCCTACACCCGGTTGGTGATGACCGGCCGCGCCCTGCACGCCATCGGCGGGGCAGCCGATCTCGCGCGCGACCTGCAGCCCTCCGTGATCGTGCTCGAGGACGTCGACCTGGTGGCCGAGGACCGCAGCTTCGGACCCGGCCACAGCTCCGTGCTGTTCGATCTGCTCGACGCCATGGACGGGGCGGCCGCCGATGCCGACCTGCTGTTCGTGCTGACGACCAACCGCGCCGATCTGCTCGAGCCGGCGCTGGCGGCCCGGCCCGGCCGGGTCGACGTCGCCATCGAGATCGCCCTCCCGGACGCCGAGGCCCGGCGCCGGCTGCTCGGCCTCTACGGCCGGGCGGTGCCGCTGGCACTGAGCGAGCGCGAGGTCGACGAGATCGTCGAGCGGACCGAGGGGGTCACCGCCTCCTTTCTCAAGGAGCTGCTGCGCCGCGCGATGCTCGAGTCCCTGCACGAGGACAGCTCGGGGCCGTCCGTCACCGCCGCTCACACCGGCCGCGCGCTCGACGACCTGCTCGACGCCGGCCAGCAGCTGACCCGCAGCCTGCTCGGCGTCGGCAACGATCCAGAGAGCCTCCCGGCCGGTGGCGGGGCCGGCTCCCTGCCGCCACAGCACCGGGGCCGGCCGGCGCGCTTCATGCGCTGACCAGCGGACGAGCGCTCACCGCCCACTGAGCGGCGGGCCGGGCGCTGGCGCCGACGAGGGCGAACACCGCCCCCAGTCCCAGCCACGCCGCTGGCCCTCCGGGAACGACGACCGCGGTCATCAGCGCCGGAGCGAGCATGATCGCCAGCGCCTCGCCGGTGGCGAAGATGCCCTGATCCTCCGCTGCCCGGTCGGGGCGCATGAGCGGCACGGAGAGCCCCCACGAGGCGGCGACGAACCACAGCTCCCCCAGCACATGGGCGATCCCCCCGCCGAGCAGCAGCACGGTGGCCGGCAGGGCGGCCGGGGCGGCGGCCGTTGCCACCAGGACACAACAGACGGCCAGGCTCAGCCCCGCGCGCAGGGCCGCCCGAGAGGCGCTGCGAGGGGTGGTGACGGTGCGCGAGACGGTCACCTGGAGGCTGGCGATGGCGGCGGAGCTGATGAGGATGATGACCCCGGCGATCGCCCGCGGGGCGCGGGTGTGGCCGGCGATCCACAGCGGGAGGCCGGCCGACATCAGCCCCCAGCACAGCGTCAGCACCCCGCAGATGGCGGCCAGCACGATGAAGGGGAGCTGGCCGCCGCTGCCGCGTCCACGCCGCACGCCGCGTCGCGGGCCGCGCCGCCCGCCGCCCGGGGCGACCACCGCGCACGGCGCGACGTGGGGGACGCCGCGCAGCGCCGCCGCGTAGGCGAGGTAGCTGACCGCGTTGAAGAGGATGGCGCCCCCGTAGGCGGTCCCGCTGCCGATCGCGATGACGACCGCTCCGACGCCGGCGCCGATCGCATCCCCGGCATGCGAGCAGGCGCGCAGGCAGGCGAGCGCGCCGAGACGCTCCGGGCCGGAGGCCAGCTGGGTGATGAGCGCGGCCCGGACGCCCGTCTTGCCCTGGTCGCAGGCCGCCGTCACGGAGGCGACGAGCACGACCTCCAGAAAGGTGTGGCAGAGCAGGAACCCGGCCACGGCGACGCCCTCGGCGGCCAGCAGGGCCCCGTAGACCTCGCGCGGTCCCCGCCGGTCGGCCAGCCGCCCGAGCGGCGCGGGGGTCAGGAAACCGATGATCCCGGCGATCGTCAAGGCGAGCCCCGCCTGCGCTCCGGGGAGCCCGACGCGCCGGGTGAGAAACAGCGCCCACACTGTGAACCACATGCCGCTGCCCACGGCCGACGTCGACCCTCCCCAGGCCAGCGGGCGCATCGCCGCCGGCAGCTCGTCGAGACCGAGTCCCCGCCACAGTGTTCGTCGACCACGCTTCATGATGACGTGAAGCATTAATACACCATTCAGGCCAGACTGAAACATAGATGTAGAATGGAGAGATGGTGCGACCCACCCCTGATCCACGTGTGCAGCTGGTGGCCGAGCTCGCCGATGAGACCCGTTTCGCGGTGCTCGAGCGGTTGGAGCGGGGCCCCGCCTCGGCCACGGAGCTGGCCGAGCGGCTGAATGTCTCGGCCACTCAGCTGGCCAACCACCTGCGCCGCCTGCGCGACGCGGACCTGGTCTCTGTCAGCCACCAGGGGCGCCACGCCGTCTACGAGCTCGCCGAGCCCGGCCTGCGCGAGATCTTCTCGATGCTCAACGGCCTGCGCGGGGGTCCCCGGCCCGCCGGCCGGCCGGTCCCGCAGGCGGCGACGTGCTACGACCACCTCGCCGGGGCGCCTCGGGGTGGCGCTCCTTGATCACCTCGTCGACGCCGGAGGCCTCAGCGGCCGCGACGGTGAGGGGGAGATGGCGCTCGGTCCTCGCGCCGAGGCGGCTTTCGCGCCGCTCGGGGTGCCGCTGCCGGCCCGCCCGCCGCGCCGCATGCTCGCCTACGCCTGCATGGACAGCCTGGCCGGCCGGCCCCATCTCGGGGGCCTGCTCGGGGCCCATCTCGCCGGGGCGCTCACCGCCCGCGGCTGGGTCACGCCCGGCGACGAGCCGCGCCGCCTGGTGCTCACCCCCGCCGGCCGGCGGGGGCTGCGCCGGCTCGCCATCCCCTTTGACGGTCCCGGTTAGGAGCGCTCGGTCAAGGCCGCCCGCGCGGCGCGCAGGATGTCGTCGGAGAGCCCGTCGTCATTGACGGCCCGGGAGACGAGCACGGCGCCGACGAGCGTGCTCAGGGCGACCATCGCCCGCTCGCGCTCGGTGCCGTCGGCTGAGCCCTGCAGCTCCTCGAGACGGGCCAGGTAGCGCTTGACCTGCTCCGTATAGGCGTCGCGGACCCTCTCCTGGGCACGGGGCGCGTCCGCTCCCAGGGCGACGACGCCGCACCCGGTCCCCGGCGAGTCGCGATGCTCGGGCGACAGGTACCAGTCGACGAACGCCGACAGCGGATCGGCGGCATCGGCGGTGACCTCCTCGATCGCCTGCGCGCTCTCGCTGAAGGTCTGGTCGACGGCCTCGGCGACGAGGTCCTCGCGCGAGGCGAAGTGCTTGTAGAAGCCACCGTGGGTCAGGCCCGCCGTCTTCATGATCTCGGCGACGCCCGGCGCATCAGTCCCCGCCTCGCGGATCCGCCGCGCGGCGATCTCCACGATCCGCTGGTGGCTCCTCGTCTTGTCGTCGCGGGAATAGCCCATGTCGTCGCTCAGATGATAGCCATCATCCACAGATCTGGATGATGGCTATCATCCAGACTTCCCACCAGCCGAATCCAACTGAGAGGTCAGCCATGCACATCCAGGGATCCATCGCGCTCGTCACCGGAGCCAACCGGGGCATCGGCAAGGCGATCGCCGAGGAGCTCCTCGCTCGCGGCGCCGCAAAGGTCTACGCCGGCGTGAGGAACGTCGCCTCCGTCACCGACGAGCGACGTCGCGGCCCTCGAGCTCGACGTCAGCGACCCGGCCACCGTCGCGGCGGCTGCGGAGCAGGCCGGCGATGTCTCACTGGTGGTCAACAACGCGGGGATCGGCCGTCCCGCCAATCCGCTGAGCGCCAGCCTCGAGGACGCTCGCGCTGAGCTCGAGACCAACTATCTCGGGCTGGTGGCGGTCACCCAGGCGTTCGCCCCGGTCCTGGCCGGCAACGGCGGCGGCGCCTTCGTCAACATGCTGTCGGTGGCCTCCTGGGTCGGCCTGCCCCACCTGGCGACCTACTCGGCCTCCAAGTCGGCCGCCTGGAGCTACAGCAACGCCGCCCGGACTGAGCTCGCCGGTCAGGGCACGGAGCTCGTCGGCGTGCACGTCGGCTATGTCGACACCGACCTGACGGCCGGCCTCACCGGTGACAAGGTCGCCCCCTCAGCGGTGGCCACCGCGGCGCTCGACGCGCTCGAGGCGGGTCTGTCCGAGGCGCTGGTCGACGATCTCAGCCGCCAGATCAAGGCGGGGCTGGGCGATGACCAGAACCTCATCTACCCGGGGATCCGGGATCAGTTCGCGGCGGCCGCCACGGCCTGATCCACCGGCCTGGGGTGGCCGAGCGTCAGCCTCCGGCGGTCACCCGCAGCACGTCGTCGCCGACGGCGATCAGGTCTCCGGGGTGCAGCTGGCGGCCGCGGCGCGTCTCAGCCTCGCCGTTGACCGTGACCCGTCCGGTCGCCAGCACCCCCTTGATCTCGGCGCCGCTGTCGATCACCCCGGCCAGCTTGAGCAGCTGGCCGAGGCGGATCATCTCGCCCCGGATCGCGATCTCCCGCTCCATCGGCCCTACGCTAACGCGGCAGCGAGGCGACCGCTCCGCGCCTGCGACGAGGCCGCCACTACAGTCCCGCGCGCATGGCCAACTTCGCCGACTTCCAGCTGGAGATCTACCTCAAGGGGCTGCAGGGGATCCGCCCCGGTCTGCCGGTCACCTACCCCGAGCTGGAGCGACGGGCCCACAGCGCGCTGGATCCGGCGGTCGTCTCCTACGTCGCCGGAGGCGCCGGTGACGAGCGCACCCAGGACGCCAACGTGACGGCGTTTGACCGCTGGGGCCTCATCCCCCGGATGCTCGTCGGTGCCGCTGACCGGGATCTCTCAGTGCGGCTGTGCGGGCTCGAGCTGCCCACGCCCCTGATGATGGCGCCCATCGGGGTGATCGGGATGTGCGCGCAGGACGGCCATGGCGACCTCGCCACCGCCCGCGCGGCGGCCGCCACCGGCGTACCGATGATCACCTCGACGCTGTCCGTCGATCCGCTGGAGGAGATCGCCGCCCAGTTCGGCGACACCCCCGGCCTCTTTCAGCTCTACACCCCCAACGACCGCGAGCTGGCCGAGAGCTTCGTCGCCCGCGCGGAGGCGGCCGGCTACGCCGGGCTCGTGGTGACCCTTGACACCTGGACGCTCGGCTGGCGCCCGCGAGACCTGTCGATCGCCAGCTTCCCCCAGCTCGCCGGGCACTGCCTGGCCAACTACCTCACAGACCCCGTCTTCCGCAGCCAGCTGGGCGCCCCGCCCGAGGAGGACCTGCGCGCCGCCGCGCTGCACTGGGCCGGCCTGTTCGGCAACCCGACGCTCACCTGGGATGACCTGCCGTGGCTGCGGTCGCTGACGTCGCTGCCGCTGATCCTCAAGGGCATCTGCCATCCCGAGGACGTGCGGCGCGCGATCGACGGCGGCGTCGACGCGATCTACTGCTCGACCCACGGCGGCCGCCAGGCCAATGGGGGCATCGGCGCGCTCGACATGCTCCCCGCCGTCGTGCAGGCGGCCGGCGAGGTGCCCGTCATCTTCGACTCGGGCGTGCGCTCCGGCGACCACGTCGTCAAGGCGCTGGCCCTCGGCGCCACCGCGGTGGGCGTGGGGCGTCCCTACGCCTGGGGCCTGGCCCTCGGCGGTGCCGACGGCATCGCCCACGTCCTGCGCTGCCTGCTGGCCGAGGCCGACCTGCTCATGGCCGTCGACGGGTACCCGGCGATTGGCGATCTCAGTCCCGAGGCCCTTCTGCGCATCGGGTAGCCGGAGGCTCCACCGGCCGTCGGCGCCGCGTTCGTAGGCGGCACACCCACAGCGTCACAACCCGGATTATGTTGCACCCCCGCCGTCGCCCAAGGGCGCGGGCCACATCCTCCGGGTCAGAGACGGAAGATGTTGCGCGGCCGCCAGGGCAGGCGGGTGCTGGCAACATTTTCCGGGTTTGCGGGTCCCCTGCCACCGCGCGCTCAGGCGAGAGCCCGCGCCTTGGCGCGCTGGAACTCCTCGTCGGTCAGGACGCCGCGATCCCGGAGCTCGGCCAGCTTGGTGAGGTCGTCCGCAGGGGCGGAACTCCCCCCGGCGGGTGTGGAGCTCCCGCCCCCGCGGGTGAACTGGCGAAACGCCTCGTACTGCTGCTGGTCGTGGACCTGGTGCTCGTGCATCGTGTGGCCCCGCACGATCAGGTAGCCGAGGACGCCGACGAGCGGGAAGACGAAGATGAACAGCACCCACAGCGCCTTGCTCGTGTTGGAGAGGTCCCGGCTGCGGAAGACGTCGAAGACGACGCCGATCGCGATCCAGATCCAGAGGAACATGAACGCGAGCTCGATGACCGTGAGCGTCGCGTCGCCGAAGGTGAAGACAGCGAACGGCATGCCATGCCTTTCTGAGAGGGTCGGTCCGCGGCGGCCGGACACCGGCGCCGGGCCCGTGTGCCGGACATCCTTTCACGGGGCAGCTCGGCGGGCGAGCCGCCGCCCGAACGTGGCGACCTAGGCCGGCTGGGAGCGGCGCAGCGCGGTGGCCACCTGCGAGAGGTGGGCGCGCATCGCGGCCTCGGCGCCCTCGCCATCCTGCCTGGTCACCGCGTCGACGATCGCGGCGTGCTCGGCAGCCGAGCGCTCGCTGCGGCCGGGCAGGAGGATCGTCCGGTACTGGAAGCGCACCAGCTGGAAGTTGAGCGCCCCGATCAGGCGGGCGGCGGTCCGGTGGCCGCTGATCTCGATCAGCCGTCCATGGAAACGGGCGTTCTCGTCCGACATCCCGAGCAGGTCCGTGGCCTTCTGATAGCGGCGCATCTGAGCGAGGATCGCCTTGAGCTCGGCGATCTCCTTCCGGGTGACGCGCTGGGCGGCGATCCGCGCGGCCAGCCCCTCCAGGACCATCCGGGTCTCGAGGATCTCGACGGCCTCGTCGAGCTCGACCAGCCGCACGCGGGCTCCGCGGTGTCGCTCGTGCTCGACCAGGCCCTCCTGCTCGAGGCGGACGAGCGCGGCGCGGACGATCGTGCGGCTCACCCCCATCGATTGAGCGACCTCGCTCTCGATCAGGCGCTGGTTGGGAAGCAGGCGCCCGCTCACGATGTCCGTCCGCAGGCGATCGTCGACCCGGAGCGGGATAACGTCGCGGTCGTCGGCCGTCTCGTCCACGGGGCGACGCTACCACGGCCGGCGCGCCTCTTCGGGGGCCTTGTTGCCGATCGATGCCCCGATCGCGCCCTCGGGTTGCCGGTGCGCGCACTCTTTGGGCCGCCGCACCCCAGCCATTGTTTGTCCCCACGATTGCACACAATCTCGGAGACAACTACGATCCCGAGCGGGGCCCCATTCGTGCTGGAGATCGAGGAGGAGCTGTGGGCGGACGAAACCGCATGTGGATGAGGTCGTGGGCGCTGTTGGCGGTCGCGAGCGTTGCGCTGCTGCTGGCGGCGTGTGGGAGCAGTGGGAAGAGTTCGAGTAGCAGTGGCGGCGGAGGAGCGTCGGGGGCGACGACGTCATCGGGCGGTTCGTCAGGTGGTTCCGCCGACGTGTCGTCGTGCGGCCCGACCCCGGGGAAGGCGGCGACCGGGACACCGATCCGGCTGGGGACGATCAATACCAAGCAGCCGGGGACGGACTTCACAGATCAGGCGAACATGGCGCAGGCGTACTTCACCTGCCTGAACGCCAACGGGGGGATCAACGGGCATCCGGTGAAGTACTACGCCCAGACTGACCAGACCCAGCCGGCGCAGATCGCGGCGGCGGCGAAGAAGCTGATCGCCTCTGATCACGTGGTGGGGATGGTCGGGACCTCGGACATCATCGAGTGCTCCGTGGATCAGGCGTACTGGAAGCAGACGGGGATCTTCGAGCTGGGGGCGGGGATCGCGCCGGAGTGCTGGTCGACCCCCAACAGCGCGTCGGTCAACATGGGCCCGCGCTACAGCTCGGATGGCGCGACGCAGTACGTGCTCAGCCTCAAGCCGTCAAAGATCGTCTTCGATCAGTCCA
>CAWDBJ010000017.1:0-110108 GCA_963800545.1 uncultured Solirubrobacteraceae bacterium | reverse complement strand
CGAGACCCGGAAGCGACCGTGGCGGACGCGCACGACCGTCGTCGAGATGCGCCTGCGTCGCAAGAGGTCGCGGTAGACGTCGATTCGCACGTGGCTTCTGCGGGGGTTACCGTGCCGGTGATGAGCGGCGGATAGGTCGAGACGAGCGTCAGCGTGAGCACCGGCGCCACCCCGATCTCGGCGACGTCGGAGACGACCGCCGGCGCGGCGGCGCTGACCGCCCGCAGCACGAGGCTGTGCTCGGCGACGAGGGGGGCGCTCCAGCGCCCGTCGGCATCCGTGGTCGCGCGGGCCAGCACGCGCCGGGGCGCCAGCGCCTGCACCGTGATCGCCGCCCCCGCGACCGCCGAGCCGGCGTGGGTCAGGCGGCCGCTCAGGGTGAGAGTGGCGCCCGGGGAGACGACCGCCGACTGCGGCGCGATGGTCAGCGCCGAGAGCGGGCCGGCGAGGGCCGCCACCCGCGGGCGCAGCGCCGGCAGCCGGTGGTAGAAGGCATCGCCCGGGCAGTCCGTCGAGTCGCCGTCGCGGTGGCCGGCCACCCGCGGCAGCCACACCTCCTGGCCGGGCCGGAAGGGCGTGTAGTAGGCGTCGGCGGGGTTGACCTGCACCCGCACGCGGCCCTGCGCCGGGACGCCGTGGAGGGCGAGCTTCCAGGCGAGCAGCCGCTCGACGGCCTGCGAGCGCCGCCGGCGGAGGCACCGCGTCCATGAACGTGCCGAGGACCGCGATCCCCGTCGAGACCCCGTTGTAGCCCCCGGCGTGAGCACCGAGCACCGGCGCGTCGATGCCGCCGGCCCGGCCCTCCCAGATGCGCCCGAAGGCGTCGACGATGAAGTTGTAGGCGATGTCGAAGTAGCCGCGGATGTCACGGTGGTAGTGGAACATCGCCTGCAGCAGCGCGGGGACGTCGTCGCGGGCGTAGCCGTTGGGGTTGTCCGTGTGGTGGACGAAGGCCAGGCGGATCGCGCCGTAGAAGGGGCCGGCGCGGGGGCGGGCGCGGCCGTGGGCCCAGGCCGAGCGGGCGATGATGGGAGGCTGGCCGCAGCCGGCCGGGAGGATGGGCTGCGCCAGCGGGAGGGCGGCGGTCGTGTTGGCCGGGGTGGTCGTGTCGGCGGCGGCCGGCGCGGGGACGGTGTGCACCCGGGCGCCCGCCACCCCCCGGGTCCCGCGCAGCTGCACCTGGTCGGCGCGCCCCACCCACACCGGCTCACCGTAGAGCCCCCCGCGACCGTCCCCCGCATGGCCGCCGGCCGACGCCATCGCCCAGGGCGACCACGGCCCGTCGCCGAGCCGGACGCGCAGCTCGATCCGCGTGCGGACCGGGGAGCGCCACGACACCCCGACCATCGCGAAGGGCCTCACCCTGGCGCGCACCGCCGCCGGCCACGCCAGCGACGCCGCCCCCGTCACCCCCGCCGCCAGCGCCTCTCGCCGCGTGACGCCCATCACCAATAGTGTTCGCTGCCGTGAGCGACGGACACCGCATCGCCATGCCCGACGGCGGTGGGATGGGCGCCTACCTGGCGCTGCCCGAGGGCGGCCGCGGGCCCGGCATGCTCGTGCTGATGGAGATCTTCGGCGTCGGCGTCTACATCCGGGAGGCCGCCGACCGGCTGGCCTCCCTTGGCTATGTGGCGCTCGCCCCCGACCTGTACCGGCGCACCCGCCCCGGGGCGGAGTTCGACCACGACGACGCCGGCCTGCAGGCCGCGTTCGCCGCGATGGGAGAGCTGGACGTGCCGGGCGCCGTCGCGGACGCGATCGTCGCCCTCGAGCATCTGCGCGGGCTGCCCGAGACCGGCGGGCGGGCCGGGGTGCTGGGTTTCTGCCTCGGCGGGATGCTGGCCTTTGCGGTCGCTCAGGGCGCTGACCCGGCAACGGCCGTCTCCTACTACGGCTCCGGCGTCGCCGACATGGTCGCCGACAGCGGACAGATCAGCTGCCCTGTCCTCTTCCAGTTCGGCGGCGCCGACGAGTACATCCCCCGCGAACAGGCCGAGCAGGTCGCCGCGGCCGCGCAGAGGCGCGACGGCTGGGAGTGCCACATCCACGACGACGGCGGCCACGCCTTCGACAACTGGGACTCCCCGCGGTTCTCCCGCCCGGACCCGGCCAAGCGGGCGTGGGCCCAGACGGCGGACTTCCTGCGGCGGACGCTGCCGGCCGCTCAGACCGGCAGCGAGTAGTCCAGCCACTGGGCGCGCTCGCCCCCGAGCCGGTCATAGACGGACTGAGCGCGCTCGTTGTCGAGCGCCGTCTGCCAGGCCAGCCGCCGCGCCCCGCGTTCGCGGGCGGCCGTCCGGCAGGCCTCGATGAGCGCCGTGCCGAGGCCACCCCGCCGCGCCCCGCCGTCGACGTAGAGGTCGTTCATGACCGCGATGCGGCCGCCCTCGGTCGTGTCCCACGTCCAGAACAGCGAGGCAAAGCCGCCCGCCCGGCCGTCGGGGGCGCGGGCCAGGAACTGCATGCCCTCGTGCTCGGGGTCGTCGATCAGCGCCCGCGAGAGGGCCAGCAGGTCCTCGTCGGAGGGCGCGACGGAATAGAAGTCGCAGTAGGCGCGCATCAGGGGCAGCAGGTCGCCGAGGTCGTCGGCCGCCCACGCGGGCAATCGCATAGTCACTCATCGCCCCAGTGTCGCAGCGGTCAGTGAACGAGCGCGGTGCCCCGCACGGAGAACCCGCCGGGGACCGCCGACGCGCCCACCCCCTGCACGGCGACGTGGGGATCGGAGAACAGCGTCAGCGTGGCGAAGCCGCCGAAGGGGACGTTGGGCGAGGCGACCAGCTTCCCCTGGTCGGCGCGGACGACCGCCTGGACGGTCGCGCTGACGCCGAACAGGCCGGCCGTCCCCTGGAGCACGAGCTGGCCGGAGGCCGAGGCGACCGGAACGACGGACTGGAGCACCGGCAGGGCGGCGCGCAGGTCGGCCTCGGTGACCGTCGCCGAGGCGCGTCAGCTGATCGCCCCGCTTGGCCAGCCGGGCATCGTGGAGGTCGCAGCAGCCCGGCGTCGACCTCGGTCGCGGTGGCCTCGAGCGAGCCGGCGTCGCCGGAGCGGCCGAGCGACTGACCGAGGGACCCGACGGCCGTCCGGTAGCTCCCCAGGTGGATGACCACCCGGTCGGCCTGATGCCACAGCAGCTCGATCGCCGGGAAGGCGTGGACGGAGACGGACTGCACCTGGCCATGGCGGGCCAGCTGGTCGTGCAACCGCTGTGCGGCGATCCCCGGCAGCACCAGCTGGGCGACGACCAGCAGGAGCACGACGATCCCGAGGGCGCCCGCCACGATGAGCCGGCGCACGGGCAGCCGCCCGGCTCAGGCGAGCAGCGCGCGGGCCGCGGCGACCGCCTGGTCCATCAGCGGCCGGACGTCGAGCGCGGGCTCGGACAGCCGCCGGATGGTGACGCCGTCGGCGAGGGCGAAGAGGAAGTTCGCCACCTCGCCCGGGGGCGCTCGCAGCTCGAAGCGCCCGGCCGCGGCGCCGGCGCTCAGCGCGTCGGCGAGCCGCTCGCGGGTGCGATGGGCCAGTCCGGCCAGCTCGGCGGCGATCTCCGGCGTGCGCAGGCCGAGCACGAACAGCTCATAGAAGGTGACGATCGCGCCCGCCTCGCCGATGATCTCCTCGAAGCTGCGCACCAGGGCATCGATGACCTCGTCGGCCGACGCCGCTCCCGCGACCGCCTGGTCGAGCAGTTCGGCGCGGACCTCGGACTCGCGCCGGACGACCTCGACGAGCAGCCGCTCCTTGGTGCGCGAAGTAGTAGTGCAACAGCCCCCGGGAGACGCCCGCCTCACGAGCCACGTGGTCAAAGGTCGAGCCGGCGATGCCCCGGGTGGCGACGCTGGCGCGCATCGCCTCGACGATCCGGGCGGCCTTGTCACCGGTGAGTTCCGCGCGCGAAACGGGTAGGGCGGCGGCCTCCATCAGATCCGCCAGCTTAAACGACGAGGGCGCCGCACCGGGCGCCCTCATCAGCAGATCTCATCCGCGCTCAGGCCGCGGTCACCGGGCTGGCCGGCGGGGTCGTCGGTGACGGCGCCGGCGGGGTGTACTGGAACTCCTCCTCGGCACCGAACAGCGTGTCGAGCACCTTGGAGCGCAGCTTCTCCGAGCCGGCCAGGGCCGCCCCCGCACCCACGGTGACGATCAGCAGCTTGCGACCCAGGCGCAGGCCCTTCTTCGCCTTCTTGCGCGACGGGGCAGTCGTTGAGCGCCTGGACCGCGTCACGAGCCGCCTCCGCCGCCTGCTGGAGCTCCTTCTGGAGCTTCTTGTCCTCGAACAGCGCCTTCTGGGGCGCCTTGCTCGAGGTCAGCCGGTTGAAGGCGCTCTTGGCCGAGTCAAGCGCCGTGGTGATGTTGTCGCGCAGCGTCGAATCCTCGATCAGGCGCTGGACGTAGGGGTTGGCCTTGGTGATGTTGGCCATATCGGCGGGGCTGAAAGGCACCGCTCCCTTGGCCGCCTTGGCCACTTTCTTGCGTCGTGAAGCCATGTGTCTCCCTCGGTGCGTGGGCTGGAATCGTCAGGATACGCGATAACCCCGGGCCCGCCGGCTGGCCAGCGCGGCCTCCAGGACCTCATCGACGGTGTCGACGAAGCGGAACTCGATGGTCTTGCGCAGGTGCTCGGGAATCTCGTCTATATCCTGCTCGTTGAGCGCGGGGGCAATCACCTTTTTGATGCCGTTGCGCTGGGCGGCCAGGGCCTTCTCCTTGAGGCCGCCGATCGGCAGCACCTGACCGGTCAGCGTGACCTCGCCGGTCATGGCCACATCGGAGCGCACCGGGCGGCCCGAGAGCAGGGAGGCCAGCGCGGTCACCATCGCGACGCCGGCGCTGGGTCCGTCCTTGGGGATCGCTCCCGCCGGGATGTGGATGTGGATGTCGTGGTCGGCGAACCAGCCCTCGGGCAGGTCGGCGACCACCTCGGCCACGTTGGAGCGCACGAAGCTGAGTGCCGCCTGAGCGGACTCACGCATGACGTCGCCGATCTGCCCGGTGATCGTCAGCCCCCCGCGGCCGGGCATGGCGCTGGCCTCGATGAACAGCACCTCGCCGCCCACCGGCGTCCAGGCCAGCCCGGTGGCCACCCCCGGGCGCGACGTCCGCCGGCGCGTCTCAAGGTGAAAGCGCTTGCGGCCGAGCAGCTCGCGGACGCGCGGCTCGGAGATCGTCACCTTGCGCGGAGCGGTCCCCTCGGCCACCTGGCGGGCGATCTTGCGACAGACGGTGCCGATCTCGCGCTCGAGCTGGCGCACCCCGGCCTCGCGGGTGTAGTCGCTGATGATCGCCCGCAGGCCCGCGTCGGAGAAGGCGATGCGGCTCTTGGTGAGCCCGTTGCGCTCGATCTGGCGGGCGACCAGGTAGCGCTTGGCGATCTGGAGCTTCTCGCCCTCGGTGTAGCCCGACAGCTGGATGACCTCCATGCGGTCGCGCAGCGGCCCGGGGATCGTCTCCAGCGTGTTGGCGGTGGTGACGAAGATGACGTTGGAGAGATCGAACGGCAGGTCGAGGTAGTGGTCGCGGAAGCTGTCGTTCTGCTCGGGGTCGAGCACCTCGAGCATCGCGCTGGCCGGATCGCCCCGGAAGTCCGTGCCCATCTTGTCGATCTCGTCGATCATGAACAGCGGGTTGTTGGCGCCCGCGTCGCGCAGGGCGCGGACGATGACGCCGGGCATGGCGCCGATGTAGGTCCGCCGGTGGCCGCGGATCTCTGACTCGTCGCGGACGCCGCCGACGCTGATGCGCTCGAAGGTGCGTCCCAGCGCGCGGGCGATCGAGCGGCCCAGGGAGGTCTTGCCGACGCCCGGGCGGCCCGACGAAGGTGAGGATCGAGCCGCGCGCGTCCGGCTTGAGCGAGCGCACCGCCAGGAACTCGAGGATCCGGTCCTTGACCTGCTCGATGTCGTAGTGGTCGGCGTCCAGGACCTCGCGCGCGTGGGCGAGATCGAGGTTGTCCTCCGTCGAGGTGTCCCACGGCAGCGAGGCGATCCACTCCAGATAGGTGCGCACGACGCCGTACTCGGCCATCGCCGGCTGCAGGCGCTCGAGGCGGCTGAGCTCACGATCGACCTGCTTGGAGACCTCGTCGGGGAGCTTGAGCGCCTCCAGCTGGGCGCGCAGCTCGTTGGCCTCCGCCTGGGCCTCGTCGCCCTCCCCCAGCTCTTCCTGGATGGCCTTGAGCTGCTGGCGCAGGAAGAAGTCGCGCTGCCCCTTGTCCATCTCGGACTGGACCTGGGACTGGATCTTGGAGCCGATCTCGGCGACCTCGAGCTCGCGAGCGAGGATCTGCGACAGCCGCCGCAACCGCTTGGTGACGTCGAGCTCCTCGAGCAGCTCCTGCTTGTCCGTCGTCGGCAGGCGCAGGGCGCCGGCGATGAGGTGGGTGAGCATCACCGGGTCCTCGACGTTGGCCACCATCACCGTCAGCTCCTCCGGCAGGTACGGGACCTGGCTGACGACGGCGGTGAACTCGCGCTGGACGTTGCGCATCAGCGCGGTCAGCTGCGCGCTCTCGGCGACGATGTCGGCGGCGCTCTGCACCTCGGCGACGAGGTAGGGCTCAGTCTGGACCCACTCCGTGACGCGCACGCGCTGCGCGCCCTGGATGAGCACCCGCAGGGTGTCATCGGGCAGGCGGACCATCCGGGCGACGGTGCCGAGCACCCCGACGTCATAGAGCTGCTCGGGGGAGGGAGACTCGACCTCGGGGTCGCGGCCGGCGAGCAGGATGATCGAGCGGTCGCCGCGCAGGGCGTCGTTGACGAGCTCGACGCTGCGCGGCTGGCCGACGTTGAGCGGCATGACCAGTTCGGGGAAGGCGACCGCATCGCGCAGCGGCAGCACGCCGATGCGGTCCGGCAGGCGGCGCGAGCCGATCGTCACCTCCTGGTCGTCCTCGTCGGGAACCGCGACCTCGATCAGCGGAGGCGCGGGGCTCATGACGAGTCGCCGCTCTCGATCGGCACGATCCGCGACGGCGTCGAGCGCTGCAGCAGCGGCACCTCGATGCGCAGCATCCCCTCGCGGTACTGCGCGGTGGCCTGCTCGGCCTGGACCTCGGCGCCGAGCTGGATCGCCCGGCGAAACGCGCCGCGCTCGATCTCGACCTGCTGGTAGACCTCGCCCTCGGTGTCGGCCAGCTCCCGGCGGCCGGCCAGGATCAGCGTGCGCCCCTCGATGTGCAGCGCGATCTGGTGTGCCTGGACGCCGGCCAGCTCGGCGGTGATGATCGCCCGTGGCGGCTGCGAGGCGTAGGCGACGTCCACCGGCGGCCACTGGCCGGTGCGGCGGCGCGACAGGCCCGATCGCTCGAAGGCGTCGCCGAACAGCTCGTCCATCTCGCGGCGCATCCGGTCGAAGTTGGCAAAGAGGTCACCCGACGCCATGTCACCTACACCGTATAGACGGCGTCCTCGGTCGCCAACTCCACGGGGCCGCCGTAGCTCTCCACTGCCTCAGTGCGCGCCCACTCCGGATCGAGCTCGTCGGAGTAGTGAGTCAGCACCAGCCGCCGCGCCCCGGCCAGGCGCCCGTGCTGCCCGGCCTCGCGCGCCGTCAGATGACCGCGGACGCCGGTGCGCTCCGGGCGCGGCAGGGTGGCCTCGATCATCAGCACGTCCGTGTCGTGGGCGAAGCG
The DNA here is from genome assembly GCA_963800545.1 of uncultured Solirubrobacteraceae bacterium. Taxonomy (GTDB): domain Bacteria; phylum Actinomycetota; class Thermoleophilia; order Solirubrobacterales; family Solirubrobacteraceae; genus Palsa-465. The sequence goes on along the minus strand of CAWDBJ010000017.1, from coordinate 102,469 downwards.
GACGAGCTGCTCGTTGGGCCGGCAGTCGGCGCTGAAGGTGAAGCGCGAGCCGCCGGCCGCCAGGTCGACCGCGTAGGTGACGGTGAAGTGCGGCACCTCGCAGAAGCGGATCGTCAGCGGGCCGAGGACGAGCTCCTCCGCGGGCGCGTACTCCCGGATCGCGAAGGCGTTGTCGACGAGGTCCTCGGCGCCCCAGCAGCCGACGATCTTGCGGAACACCTCGGTGGCGCCGCCCGGAACGTGGAGCTGGGGCCGGGCCGGCGTGCTCGTCCCCGGGTGCCCACCTACGGGCACCGGCTGCTGGCGCGGCGCGTAGCAGAGCGCGTAGCTGAAGGGAACGAGGTCGAGGAAGTGATCGGCGTGCAGGTGGGTGATGAGGACGGCATCGACGTCGACGTAGTCGCAGTGCTGGCGCAGCTTGGAGAAGACGCCGTTCCCGCAGTCCAGCAACAGGTTGTAGCCGTCCTCCTGCACCAGGTATCCGCTGCACGCTCCGGCGGCGTCCTGCCAGGACGGTGACTTGCCCAGCACCGTGACCTGCACGGCCCTCCTCTCGTCTTGTCGTCTGACAATGTAATCGGTGTGGGGTTCGCCCATCCGCAGATCCCGGTGCTGCTGGGCGTCGTCTCGCACCGCTTCGATAAGGCGGCGCTCGTCCTCGGAGCGCTGCTCGTGGTCGGGGCGCTCCTCTCGGCGCTGGCCCGCCGCAGCATCCTCTCGCTGACGGCGGTGTTCGTCATCGCCGGCTTCGTGCTCGGCGAGGGAGTGACCGGCGCCCTGCACTTCGAGGCCCGCTCGAGCTTCGTCTCCGAGCTGGCCACCGTCGCGCTGATCGTCATCCTGCTGCGTGACGGGCTGGAGGTCGAGGGCGAGATGCTGCAGTCACACTGGCATCTGCCGCTGCGAAAGCTCGTGCTCGCCATGCCGCTGACGGCGGTGGTGGTCGCCGCCGCCACCCGCCTGTTCACCGGGCTGTCCTGGACGGAGTCCTTCCTGGTGGGTGCCCTGCTCTCCCCCACCGACCCGGTGCTGTCCTCGAGCGTCGTCACCAACCCGCGGGTGCCACGACTCATCCGCCACTCACTCAACCTCGAATCGGGGCTCAACGACGGGCTGGCCCTGCCGGCGGTGCTGGCCCTCGCCGCGGTGCTCAGCCCTCACGGTCACGGCTTCGTGTGGTGGCGCTTCGTCGTCGAGAACCTCGCCTTCGGGTTCGGCGTTGGGGTGCTGGCCGGCCTGATCGCGGCCCGGTTGCTGCCGCGCACGGACGAGCTGCAGCTCGCTGTTCGCGCTTGGCATGGCCTTCGCCGCCTACGGGGTCGCGGTGCTGCTGCCCAGCGGCAACGGCCTGATCGCCGTCTACGTCAGCGCGATCGTGCTGACCGTCCGCCAGCCGGCGATCCGGGAGTGCTTCGAGCGCCAGGCGGACGGGATGGTGGAGATCGTCAAGCTGGGGATCTTCGTCGTGTTCGGCACCCTGCTGACCTTCCACGGGCTGTTCGGGTCCGGCTGGGCCGCCGCTGGGGTGGTGGCGGCCACCTTGCTCATCGCCCGGCCGGTGGCCGTGTTCGCGGCCCTCGCCGGCACCGCGCACCGACGTGGGGACGACGGCCTTCATGTCGTGGTTCGGCCCCAAGGGGGTGGCCACCATGACCTTCTCGATCCTCGTGCTCTCAGCAGGGGATCGCGCACGGCGCGGTCATCTTCAACCTGGCCGCCCTGACGGTGTTCGTGTCGATCCTCGTCCACGGGATCACGGACACCCCGGGCGCCGAGTGGATCGCCCGTCATGCCGAGCGGCGGGCGCAGCCCGCGGGCGGGACTAGTGGCCGTCGTGGCTGGAGTCGCCGCCGTGACGCGACGGATCCATGATCCAGCCCATCACGATCGCGAACAGGACGAACGCGATGAACCCACCGATCAGCGGCCAGTACATGGCGCACAACATATACGAGTCAGAGGCGGCGCGAGACGGTGGCCGCATCCTCGATCAGGCGTGGAGGGCGACCTGCTCGCTGGGGGAGGGAAACGCCCAGGCGACCTGCTGGCGGCGCTCCTGGCGAAAGACGAAGCGCAGCTGGCTCGGCGGGCGCAGTCCCTCCGGATGGGCCGGACGGAACGTCCCGCAGGGCGCCGACCCGGCGACCGCGCACAGCAGGTTCTGATGAAAGAAGCAGTTCTCGCAGCTGGCCTTCGCCGCCGCCCGACCATTCGCCATACGTCTCCTCGCCCCGTTCTCCGGCTCGATGCTCACAATCCAATGCCAGGGGGCATCAAAGCGGATCTCACCCCCCTTCACCACCTCGTTTTCCGGAAATCGCAGGAAGTTCCCGACGCGGGCAAAACCGGCAAAGTGCGGGGTGTTCGTGGGGCGAACGGACTGCGCCCGCAATTTCCGTAGCTTTGTGAAGGACGCGCCATGGTCCCCTTGCCGACGCCCCCCACCCTGTCCATCGCCGACTACGAGCGCGCCGCCGCCGAGCACATGTCCGACGACGCCCGGCACTACATCGGCGGGGGCGCCGGCGACGAGATCACGCTGCGCGACAACGAGGCCGCCTGGCGGCGGCTGGCGCTGCGACCCCGGGCGCTCGGCGCTCCCGAGGGAGCCGACACGAGCGTCGAGCTGCTGGGCGTCCGCCGGCCCCATCCGGTCCTCATCGCCCCCACCGCCTTCGCCCGCATGGTCCATGACGACGGCGAGCTCGGGATCGCGCGGGCCGCGGCGGCCACCTCCACGATCATGTGCCTGGCGACCCTCGCCAGCGTCCGCCCGGCTGCCGTGGCCGAGGCGGTGCCGGGCGCTCCGCGGTGGTTTCAGGTCTACGTGCAGTCTGACCGCGGCATCACCCGCGAGACGATGGCCGCCGCCGCCGAGGCCGGCTTCGAGGCGTTCGCGGTCACCGTCGACCGCCCGGTCCTGGGCGTGCGCGAACGCGAGCGGCGGGCCGCCGTCCGCGAGACCGAGGCCCTCGGCCACTACCGCCCCGTCGACACCTCGCCGATCATCGACGCCGGCCTGCGGTGGTCAGACATCGAGCAGCTCGCCGCCGACGGTCCGCTGCCGGTCATCGTCAAGGGCGTGCTGACCGCGCAGGACGCTCGGCTCGCCGCCGACCATGGGGCCGCCGGGGTGATCGTCTCAAACCACGGCGGCCGCCAGCTCGACACCGTCCTGTCGGGCGCCGATGCCCTGCCGGAGGTCGCCGAGGCGGTGGGCGGTCAGATCGACGTCCTCGTCGACGGCGGGATCCGCCGGGGAACGGACGTCGTCAAGGCGCTGGCCCTCGGCGCGCGGGCGGTCCTGATCGGCCGCCCGGCGCTCTGGGGGCTGTCCGTCAACGGCGCCGCCGGGGTCCAGCATGTGCTCGAACTGCTGCTCGCCGAGGTGCAGAACGCCCTCACCCTGGTGGGCGCCCCCCGCACGGCTGAGCTTGACCGGTCGTTTGTCACGCCCGCGCCCTGGGCAGTCAGCGGTCGGTGAACGTCCTCGTCACCGGGATCACCGGGTACATCGGATCGGTCCTGGCGCCCGCCCTGCTGCGCGAGGGCCACGCCGTGCGCGGGTTCGCCCGCCGCCCCGAACGGGTGACCCTCGACGTCCCCGTGGTCGCCGGCGATGCCATCACCGGCGAGGGGCTCGACGAAGCCATGCAGGACATCGACGTCGCCTACTTCCTCATTCACTCGATGGAGAGCGGCGCCACTGACTCCTTCGCCGCCCGCGAGCGCCAGTCGGCGCAGCGCTTCGCCGACGCCGCGCGCGATGCCGGGGTCAAGCGCATCGTCTACCTCGGTGGCCCGCTGCCCGCAAGGCGGTCCGCGCTCGCCTCACCTGACCAGCCGCCTGGCCGTGGAGGAGATCCTCCTGCGCGGCGTCCCGGGCTCCGTGGCCTTCCGGGCCTCGATCGTCATCGGCGCCCGCTCGCGCTCCTTTCGCTTCCTCGTGCGGTTGGTGGAGCGCCTTCCTGTGCTGGCGCTGCCGGCGTGGCGCGATCACCGCAGCGCCCCCATCGACGAACGCGACGTCGTGGCCCTGCTCGGCGCCGCTGCCACCAGCGACGCCGTCTCCGGGATGGCGCTCGACATCGGCGGCCCCGACGTTGTCAGTTACGGAGCGCTCATCGAGCGCATCGCCGACCTGATGCTCGTCGACCGCCCTGCCGTGCGCTTCAAGCGACTGACGGTGACGCCGATCGCCAGCCGGGTGGCAGCGGTCGTCGCCGGCGAAGACCCTGACTTCATCGAGCCTCTCATGCAGAGCCTCGATACAGACCTTCTCCCCCGGGATCACCTGGCCAGCGAGTTACTGACGGTCAGGCTTCACTCACTAAATTCGGCGATTGAGCATTCGCTGGCCGAATGGGAGAAGTCAGACGACCTAGCCGCGCGCTAACACAGGGTCGTTACGGAACCCGCCGTTCCGGGGTAGTGTCCGCCCGTCGATGAGCACCGTTCAGGCACAGATCGAGATCGCCGTCCCCATCGAACGCGTCTGGGAGACGATCATGGACCCGGAGCGGCTCAGCGATTGGGTGACCATCCACAAGTCGCTCTCCAACGTCTCCGGCGACCCGGGGCGCAAGGGCGCCACGATGGATCAGGCCCTGCAGGTCCGCGGGCTCACCTTTCGCGTCCACTGGGAGTTGGTCTCCGTCGACGCCCCGACTGAGGCGCAGTGGGAGGGCGGCGGTCCGGCCCACTCTCATGCCGTGATCAGGTACGAGCTGTCACGCACTGATGATGACCACACCATTTTCCGGTACACGAATGAATTTCATCCGCCGGGAGGACGTCTGGGCAGCGTCGCCGGTCGCATGATCGTCGGTGCGACATCCGAGCGCGAGGCGAAGAATTCACTGTCGCGTCTCAAGGCGCTGCTCGAAAAGTCAAGCTAAAACACCGTTTACCAACACATGGTGTGTATGGTGGTGGACAAAATCGTTCAGCACCCAGGAGGAACATCAATTGGCGGATTTCGTCGATAGCACAGTGAAGGACATCGATAGTCGCTTGAGCGAACTGCGACTCGAGGTGACAAAGCTCGAAGCCGCGCGCCAGGCGCTCGTCGGTGGACGGCGCGGCCCCGGCCGTCCGGCCGCCGCGGCCAACGGCACCTCGACCCGCCGTCGCCCCGCCGCTCGCAAGACCGGCCGCCCCCGCGGCCGTCGCGGTGGCAACACCCGTGCCAACCAGGCGCTTGACCTCGTCCGCGAGAAGCCGGGAATCACCATCCCGCAGATCGCCGAGGCGTTGAAGATCGAGCCGAACTACCTCTACCGCGTCATGCCCAAGCTCGTCCAGGACGGTCAGGTCCGCCGCGACGGCCAGGGCTGGCATCCCGCCGCCGCCTAGCCGGGTTCCCCGCCGGAGCAACGCTCCGGCTCCTGACATGAGGCCGCCGCGATCGCCAAGCGGTCGCGGCGGCCGGTTGTCACTCTCACGCGCCGGGACACGCCCCGCGCGTTTTGACTAGATCAGGCCGAGCCCCTGGACGGCGTCGCGCTCCTCCGTCAATTCCTTGACGGTGGAGTCGATGCGCTCCCGCGAGAACTCGTCGAGCTCGAGTCCCTCGACGACGGTGTACTCCCCACCCGAGCAGGTGCACGGGAAGCCGGAGAAGATGCCCTCCTTGATCCCGTAGGTGCCGTCCGAGGGGATCGCCATCGAGACCCAGTCTCCCTCGGGCGTACCGAGCACCCAGTCGTGGACGTGGTCGATGGCGGCGTTGGCGGCCGACGCGGCGCTCGAGGCCCCGCGGGCTTCGATGATGGCCGCGCCGCGCTTCTGCACGGTCGGGATGAAGTCACCCTCGATCCAGCTCTGGTCACCGATCGCCTCAGTCGCGCTCGCTCCGCTGACCTTGGCGTGAAAGACGTCCGGGTACTGGGTGGCGGAGTGATTGCCCCAGATCGTCATGTTCGTCACGTCGGAGACGGTCGTGCCGGTCTTCTTGGCGACCTGGGCGATCGCCCGGTTGTGGTCGAGGCGCATCATCGCGGTGAACCGCTGCGCCGGGATGTCCGGCGCGTTTGACTGCGCGATCAGGCAGTTGGTGTTCGCCGGGTTGCCGACGACGAGGATCTTGACGTCGGAGGCCGCGTGGGCGTTGAGCGCCTCGCCCTGAGGCTTGAAGATGCCGCCGTTGGCCTCCAGCAGGTCACCGCGCTCCATCCCCTTGGAGCGCGGGCGCGCCCCGACGAGGAGGGCGATGTTGACGCCGTCGAACGCCTGGTTGGGATCGTCGTAGATGTCGACGCCGGCCAGCAGCGGGAAGGCACAGTCGTCGAGCTCCATGGCGGTGCCCTCCGCGGCCTTGACGGCCTGCGGGATCTCGAGCAGCGACAGCCGCACCGGGGTATCGGGACCGAGCAGCTGCCCGGACGCGATGCGAAACAGGAGCGCGTAGCCGATCTGCCCGGCGGCGCCGGTGACAGCCACGTTCACTGGATTAGTACTCATTGAGTCGGTAACCACTCCGTTGTCGTTAACAGGTTTCACTCGCTCGCCGGGGGAGCCACGAAGTCCGGTCCATAGACCTCCGAGAGCTTCGCCCTGAGATAGCGAACGAACGGTTTGACTGAGATCGAGGAGCCGGTCTCACGTTCGAGCAGCTCCTCGGTGGTGAACTTCGCACCGTAGCGATGGATGTGCTCGCGCAGCCATTCGCGCAGCGGCGAGAGCTCGCCGGCGGCGAGGTGATCGTCAAGCCGGGGCAGGTCGTCGCTGGGCGCGCTCCCAGAGCTGGCCGGCGATCAGGTTGCCCAGCGCGTAGGTGGGGAAATAGCCGAACATCCCGGCCGACCAATGGACATCCTGCAGCACGCCGTCGGCGTCGTCGGTGACCTTGACCCCGAGGTACTCGGCAAAGCGCGCGTTCCACGCCTCGGGCAGGTCGCGACACCGCGAGGCTGCCATCGATCAGCTGCTGCTCGAGCTCGAAGCGCAGCACGATGTGCAGCGCGTAGGTGGCCTCGTCGGCCTCGACGCGGATGAAGGTCGGCTTGACCCGGTTGACCGCCGCGTAGAGCGACTGCTGATCGATGCCGGCCAGCGCTCCCCCGGCCAGCTCGCCGATGCGCGGCGCGAGCACCCCGCAGAACGGCCGGCCGCGACCGACCATGTTCTCCCACATGCGGCTCTGTGACTCGTGCATGCCCAGCGACTCGGCGCTGCCCAGCGGGGTGCGCATCAGCGAGGGCGCGATCCCGGACTCGTAGAGGCCGTGCCCGCACTCGTGCATCGCGCCGTAGAGCCCGGTCGCCCAGAACTCCTCGTCCCAGCGAGTCGTGATCCGCACGTCGCCCGAGCCGATGAGGATGGCGAACGGGTGAACGGTGTCGTCGATCCGCCACTCGTCGCCGGTGAAGCCCATCAGGGCCACCACCTCGTTGACCAGGCGCCGCTGGGCGTCGACGGCGAACGCGGGCGTACAGCGGGCCGTCGTCGACCGGCGGCGCGGCGGACACCTCGGCGATCAGCGGCACGAGCTCGTCCTTGAGCTCTGAGAAGAGCGCGGCCACCGCCCGGGCCGGCATGCGCGGCTCGTAGTCGTCGAGCAGCGCATCGTAGGCCGAGGAGAACTCCTCGCCGTCGTGACACTCCGCGTAGCGGCGGGCCAGCTCGATGTTGTGGTTCAGGCAGGGCGCGAAGCCGGCGAAGTCCGAGGTGGCGCGGGCCGCCACCCAGGCCTCGTGACCCACCGAGGCGGCCCGCGCCTGCTCGGCCGCCAGCTCCGTGGGGACGCGGCGGGCCTTCTCCCACTGGCGGCGGGTCAGCCAGATGAGCCGCGCATCATCGTCGTCGCGGGTCCGTGCCGTTCAGCTCGGATCCGGCGGCCTCGAGCAGGCGCCCCGTCTCGTCGGCGACGAACATTTCGTGGGCCGAGGCGGGCCAGAGTGGCCAGCGACTCGGCGCGCGCCAGGCTCCCCCCGGCGGGCATCATCGTCTGCTGATCCCAGTGAGCGAGCGAGGCGGCGTGTCCGATGTCGGAAAGCTGCCCCAGTCTCTCCTTGAGCGCGGCCAGGTTCTGACTCATCGACGTTCTCCTGAATCTCCGTGCGCGGCGGTGTGCCTATGCGACCATTGCAGCATGTTCCGGCGATCCACCTCGATCAAGCTGTTCAATCTCTTCGGATTCCGGATCGGCGCGGACGCCAGCTGGTTCCTCGTCCTGTTCCTGATGATCTACCTGCTGTCGCGTCCGTTCCGGGTGACCCTGCACAGCTCGGACGGAGTGGCCTACATGACCACCGTGATCAGCGTGCTGCTGCTGTTCGCGTCGCTGATCGCCCACGAGCTGGGCCACGCTCTGGTCGCTCGGCGGCAGGGGATTGAGGTCAAGCAGATCGATCTGTTCCTGTTCGGCGGACTGACCAAGATGAGCCGCGACGCGGCCACGCCGGGTGAGGACTTCAAGGTCTCCGCCGCCGGGCCGTTGGCGACGCTGGCGGTGATCCTAGTCTGCCTCGGGGTGGACCTCGCCATCGTCGGCTCGCACCGGCTCCTGCACGCCATCGTGCTCGACACACGACATCCGGATCACCCCGGTCCTGCTGTCGCTCAGCTGGCTGGTCCCGATGAACGTCCTGCTGCTGATCTTCAACCTGATCCCCGCCTATCCCCTCGACGGCGGCCGGATCGCCCGCTCGATCGTCTGGCGGATCACCGGCGACAAGCGCCGGGGCACGCTTGTCTCGGCCCGGCTGGGCCAGGGGTTCGCCCTGGTGATGGCGGCCGGCGGCCTGTGGATGATGCTCTCGCTGCAGCAGCTTCGCCGGCCTGTGGCTGCTCGTGCTCGCCTACATCCTCTACCAGTCGGCGCGCGGCGGCGATCGTCCAGTCGGCCCTCAACGAACGCATCGAGGGCGTCCGCGTGTCGGACATCATGGACACCCATCCGGTGGCCATCCCCGCCCTGACGCCGGTCGGCCAGGCCCTCGACGAGTACTTCCTGCGCTATCGCTGGTCATGGTTTCCGGTCGTCGAAGAGGACGGGCGGCTGGCGGGGATCGCGCGCCAGGAGCGCACCCAGGCCTCCGTCGACGGCGGCGAGGGCTGGCTGACGATGGGCGCCGTGCTCGAGCCCGGAGCCGCCGCCTGGCGGGTGCGCGAGGACCGGCCGATCTCCGAGGTGCTCAGCTCGGAGTCGCTCGGTCAGCTGGGCGCCGTGATGGCCGTCGACGCCGACGGGATCCTGCGCGGGGTGGTCACCGTCGAGCAGGTCCGCCGGGCGCTGCGGTCCGCGTTCGGCGGTACGGCGGCGTAGCGCGTTCGGCGGGGGCCGAGGAACCCGCCCGCCTACGCGCCGCCGGCGACCTTGCTGTAGTCGATCGTCTTGGCGGCCGGCGGCGGCGAGACGGAGACCCGTCCCGGCGATCCGCTTGGAGCTGTTGACGCTGGCGGTCAGCAGGCTCGAGCCCTTGTAGATGGCGACCACGGTGCGCAGCGCCACCGCGCCTGAGGTCACGTAGGTGGTGACCTGCTCCCGCGTGGCCCCCAGCTGCTTGAGCTTGGCCGCTGTCTGCTTGCCCAGCTGGCCGGGAAGCCCCAGCTTGCCCAGGTCCGAGGGGGCGAAGCTCCCGTCGTAGGCGTAGACGGTCTGGCCGTCGATCGTCGCCCGGCCCTTGGCGTGAAACGACTTGGAGGCCTTGAGCAGCGGCGAGGGGCCGTTGGGACTGAGCTGGCGGACCTCGTTGAGCAGCTGGCCGAAGTCCAGCCCGCTGGCGGAGCTCAGACGGCCCAGATCGGCCTGCAGCCATGGCTTGCCGCCGTCGCGGGAGGCGATCTCGGCCAGGTAGATGTAGATCTTCGAGCCGATGAAGCGGATCTCCAGCGCCTGCCCCGCGAGGTTCTCGTGACCCTCGACCGCCAGGGTGGGACGCAGCTGCGCCTGGCCGGTCAGGGTGATGATCTGCGCCGGGCCGGTGCTGGCCACGCACGTCTGGCCGCTGAAGGCGAAAGCCGAGGAGGCGGCGCTCAGCGCCTTTGACTCCAGGCCCTTGAGGTCGGGCGCTGATCCCGGTGTGACCGCGGGGGTCGAGCTGGTCAGCAGCTGCTGGCAGCTGGTCGCCTTGCCGGCCGCCGTCGAGCTCGAGGTGCTGGTGGTCGCGCCGGCGGAGGCGGCCGCGCTCGAGCTCGCCGACGTCGTCGCGCTCGACGAGGCGCCGCCGGCGGCCGCCGAGCTGCTCGAGCTCGACGACGACGAGCTGCCGCACGCCGCGGCGCCGGCCGCGATCGCCAGGCAGGAGAGGATGGTCAGCAGGGGGCGGATAGCCGTGAGTCTGGCATGTCCGCCGATCAGCGGCGCCTGCTGCGGCGGCGGCCCGGGGGCGCGCTCATTTATATTGCCTGGAGTGCCTTCACACGACGTTCTGATCATCGGGGCCGGCCTGGCAGGCCAGCGTGCGGCCCTGGCGGCGGCTCAGGCCGGCGCCACCGTGGCGATCATCTCCAAGGTCCACCCGGTGCGCTCGCACTCGGTCGCCGCGGCCGGCGGCATCAACGCCGCCCTCAACCCCGAGGACACGTGGGAGTCCCACGCGTTCGACACCATCAAGGGGTCTGACTACCTCGGTGACCAGGATGCGATCGAGGTGATGACCCGCGAGGCTCCCGGCGAGATCCTGTGGCTGGAGCACGCCGGCGTGACCTTCCACCGCAACGAGACGGGCAATCTCGGAACCCGCGCCTTCGGCGGTGCCTCGGCGGCTCGCACCTACTACGTGGCCGACATCACCGGCCACGCGATCCTCCATGTGCTCTACGAGCAGCTGATGAAGCACTCGAGCACCGTCGACCGCTTCGAGGAGTGGTTCGGGACAGACCTCCTCCAGGACGACGACGGCCGCTGCATCGGCGCCGTCTGCCGCAACCTGCGCGACGGCGAGCTGGAGGTGTTCAACGCCAAGACGACGATCCTCGCCAACGGCGGCGCCGGCCAGGCCTACAAGCCGACCACCAACGGCCTCATCGTCACCGGCGACGGCATCGCCCAGGCCTACCGCATCGGCGCCCGGCTGATGGACATGGAGATGATCCAGTACCACCCGACGACGCTGGCGGGCAACGGGCTGCTGATCACCGAGGGCGCCCGCGGCGAGGGCGCCTGGCTGCTCAACGCCGAGGGCGAGCGCTTCATGGAGAAGTACGCGCCCAACAAGCTCGAGCTGGCCTCCCGCGACGTCGTCTCCCGCGCCGAGCAGACGGAGATCAACGAGGGCCGCGGCTTCCCCGACGGCACCGTCGCCCTGGACATCACCAAGGTGCCGCGCCGCCGCACGCTCGAGGCGCTGCGCGAGATCGTCAACATCGGCCGTGACTTCGCCGGGGTCGACATCACCCGCGAGCCCATCCACATCCACCCCGGCCAGCACTACATCATGGGCGGGGTCAAGACCGACGTCGACGGCCAGACGACCATCTCGGGCCTGTACGCCGCCGGCGAGGTGGCCTGCGTGTCCGTCCACGGCGGCAACCGCCTGGGCGCCAACTCGCTGCTCGACACGCTCATCTTCGGCCGCCGCTCCGGCGAGCATGCCGCCAAGCAGGCGATGCACATGGCGATGCCCACCACCCCGCCGAGCCGGATCACGGACACCGAGCGGGCGATCAGGGCGATCATCAACCGTCCCGAGGGCGGGCGCCGCGTGTCGGCGATCAAGGACGAGCTGGGCGAGACGATGAACCGCTACGCCGCCGTGTTCCGCGATGCCGAGGGACTGCAGAAGGCCCACGAGATCATCCGCCGGCTCAAGGAGGAGGCCCCCAAGGCCAACATCGACGACCGCGGCACGGTCTTCAACCAGGACGTGATCGGGGCGATCGAGCTCGGCTACATGCTCGACTGCGCCGAGGCGATCGTCGTCGGCGCGATCGAGCGCAAGGAGTCCCGCGGGGCGCAGTTCCGCACGGACTTCCCCGAGCGCAACGACGACGAGTGGCTCAAGCACATCGACATCTCCGTCAATGGCGAGGACGTGCCCAAGGTCTCCTACTCACCGGTGACGATCACCAAGTGGGAGCCCCAGGAAAGGACGTATTAGTGCCTGAGTACCTGCTGAAGATCCGCCGGTTCGATCCCAAGTCGGGAGAGGCGGCCTACTGGGACGAGCATCCGGTCGACCTCGACGGCAGCCAGTCCGTGCTCGACGCGATCCTCAAGATCCGCGACGACGTCGACGGCTCGATCGGCATCCGCTGCTCCTGCCAGCAGGCGATCTGCGGCTCCTGCGGCGTGCGCATGAACGGCAAGCCGGGCCTGGCCTGCAACACCCACCTCGATGAAGCCGCCGCCCGCGTGCACGGGACGGGCTGGAACCCGGGCGTGGACGATGGCACCGCCAACGGCGGCAGCGGCGAGGGCGACACCACCCCGGCCGGCGTCATCGAGGTCGAGCCGATGGGCAACATGCCCGTCATCCGCGACCTCATCGTGGATATGGACGCGGTCCACTGGAAGAAGATCCAGCGGGTCACCCCGTACCTGATCAACAAGGAACCGGTTCCCGAGCGGGAGTACATCGTTCCCCACGAGAACATGGTCGACATCACCCAGTCGATGGCCTGCATCCAGTGCGGCGCCTGCGTCTCTGACTGCCTGTCGATGGAGATCGACCCGCTGTTCGTCGGCCCGGCCGCGCTGGCCAAGGCCTACCGCTTCGTCGGTGACCCCCGCGACGCCGAGCACAACGAGCGCCTCAAGGATCTCAGTGAGGACGAGCACGGGATCTACGACTGCACCCACTGCTTCAACTGCATCGACGCCTGCCCCAAGGGCGTGGCCCCGATGAGCCAGATCATGCGGCTGCGCCGCCGGGCCGGCAGTGACGAGCACATCGTCGATCGCAACAACGGCCACCGTCATGAGGACGCGTTCGTCACCCTCGTGCGCGATTACGGGCTGCTCAACGAGGCCGAGCTGCTGCCCCGCAGCTACGGCGGCAACTCGTGGTTCGCCAAGTTCCACCCCGCCGCCGGGGCCGAGCTCCTGTCGTCGATCTCGACGGTCATCACCGGCGTCATCCGCGGCAAGATGAGCCCCAAGATCGCGCTCTTCGGCCACAAGCTCGCCAAGCGCGACCTCAACGCGCTCAAGTCGATCTATGACCGCGTCGAGGGTCGCGATCAGCGGGTCGAGCTCAACCTGTACGTGAGCGGCTACGAGGACGACCCGGAGGAGAACGCCGCCCCGGAGACACCGCCGGCGGTCGCCCCCTCCTCCGAGCCCGACACCGCGGCCAGCGCTTCGGCGGAGCCGACCGGCGACGGCCGCGGCGAGCCCGGACCGACGGACAAGTCGCCCACCTTCCCGGGGCCAGGAGAGGATCAGTCAGCCTCGAGCGAAAGCGAGACGTCATGAAGGTCGCCTACTGGCCGGGCTGCGTGAGCCGCGGGTTCACGCCGGAGTTGCACGGCTCGATGGCCAAGGTCGCGCCGCTGCTCGACCTCGAGCTCGTCGAGCTCGACCGAGCCGCCTGCTGCGGCGCCGGCGTCATCGCCGAGCACAACCAGGAGCTGGCCGACACGCTCAACGCGCGCACCTTCGCGCTGGCCCAGCAGACCGACGGCGAGCTGATGATGAACATCTGCTCGACCTGCCAGGGAGCCCAGTCCGAGTGCCAGGAGCGCCTCGATGCCAACACCGACTACCGCTCCCAGATCAACCAGAACCTCGCCGAAGAGGGCCTGACCTACGAGAAGGGCCTCACCAACAAGAACCTGCTGTGGCTCCTCGTCGAGGAGATCGGGCTCGACACCCTGAAGTCCAAGGTGACCCGCCCGCTGACTGACCTGAAGGTCGGTCCCTTCTACGGCTGCTACATCGTCCGCCCCGTCGAGCGCCTCGGTGTCGACGAGGAGCACCCCCGCGACCGCTACATGCACATGGTCATCGAGGCGCTGGGCGGCACCGTGATCGACTACGCCGGCGTCTACAAGTGCTGCGGCTTTCCGATCATCACCATGAACAAGAAGGCCTCGCTGTCGATGGCCGGCCGCCATCTCGGCGACGCCATCGACGCCGACGCGGACTGTCTCGTGGTCCCCTGCCCCCTGTGCCACCTCAACCTCGACCTGCAGCAGCCGTTGGCCGCCAAGCAGGTCGGCCGCGACCTGGGGCTGCCGGTGCTTCACCTCCCGCAGCTCATCGGGCTGGCGCTCGGCCTCTCGCCCAAGGAGCTCGGTATGGGCAAGCACGTCGTCAAGCCGACGTCGGTGATCGACTGGTCCGCCTCCGTGGTGGCCGGCGCCACCGTCTGACCGCCCGCCCGCGATCGTCAAACAAAAAGCGCGAGGTCTCAGAAAGACCTCGCGCTTTGTTTCCCATTGCCCGTCCCTCGAGCCGTCCCATACGGCCCAAAGTTCGAACACGAAGTGTGTCTGGCCGCACACGTCCCCGCTTCCCCTCCAGCGGGTGATCTTCGGGTGAGGAGGGGTGAGGACAACGGGTGAGATTGGCCTCACCCCCCAGATTGCGCCCGGGAGGTGCCGGGTAGCCATTTTTGCGTGACCATTGCCAGCCAGCCCATCACGCTCGCCCTTGCTCAGTTCGAGGACATCGTCAGCCGCGGCCTGCAGTCCCTGATCGACGAGGACCCGAATCTGCGGCTGGTCGCGGCCGACCTGGGCCGCGAGAGCCTGTCCTCCACCCTCTCCGAGCAGCGGCCCGACGTCGCCATCCTCAACTTCGGCTCCCTGGCCAACCCGGCCGAGCTGCGCAGCCTCCGCACCGCCTGTCCCGACACCCGCTTCCTGGTGCTCGCCGACAACCCGTCGACGGCGGAATGCCGGCAGGTGATCGGCTTCGGCGCCACCGGCTGCCTGGCCCGCAGCGCGGAGGCGCGCGACGTTCTGCACGCCATCTACCTCGCCTCACGCGGACTCCACGTGCTGCCACCGGCCGCCCCGTCCAGCTATGAGGCGGGCGGGCCAACCCCGCTGACCCCCCGCGAGGCCGACGTGCTCGAGCTCCTGCAGGGCGGCCACTCCAACGCCGAGATCGCCGGGGCGCTGCACGTGTCCACGGAGACCGTGCGCACCCACGCGCGACATATCTACCGCAAGCTCGGCGTCTCCACGCGGCGCGAGCTGCGCCAGTCGATCTGAGCGCCTCGGGAGCGGTTCTGCGGGTCAGGGCCAGGAGCGGCCGAACCGCTCCCCGAAGACGAACTCGGAGACCGGGTGACGGCTCAACGCACTCGGCCAGTCGCCGTCGCGGTAGCCGACGGAGATGTGACCGGCGACGGCGATGCCCTCAGGGATGTCGAGCAGCGCGCGCACCTGCGGCTCGGCGGGGACGAGCAGCGTGGTGAAGGAGGCACCGAGCCCCTCACGGCGCAGGCCGAGCAGCACGTTGTGCACGAACGGATAGATCGAGGCGCCGCCGACGATGCTCGGTCTGTCCAGGCTCTCGTCCGTGACCGCCAGGGAGTCGAGCGCGAGACAGACCACGAGGTGGACGGGGACCTCGTCGAAGTGGCGAGCGAACTCGTCGGCGGCGCGCAGCATCCGCAGCCGCCCGGGCGGCAGCCCGGAGGCCTCCCCCGCGTCGAGCGCCGCGCGCGCGCCGGTCTTCTCCATGTAGGCGTCCCACGGCGGCTCGTAGAGCTCGCGCATCCGCCGCCGGGTCTCCCGATCGGTGACGACGACTACCCGCCACCCCTGACGGTTGCCGCCGCTGGGGGCGAAGCGGGCATTGTCGAAGACGCGCTCGAGCAACTCGCGCGGGACCGGGTCATGGGTGAAGTAGCGCGTCGAGGGCGCGCAGCGCATGACCTCGTAGAGGTCAGTGAGCGGGTCCGTCATCAGCGCCGCCGCGGCGGTCAGGCGACCCGAGCGCGGTCGGCGACCAGCAGTTCGGCGATCTGCACTGCGTTGGTGGCGGCGCCCTTGCGCAGGTTGTCGGAGACGACCCACATGCTGAAGGCGCGCGGGTGGGACTCGTCGTTGCGCAGCCGACCCACGAACACCTCGTCGCGCCCCTCCGCCTGCAGCGGGGTGGCGACGTTCTCCAGCGCCACCCCCGGCGCCTGGGCCAGCAGCTCGCGGACCTGCTCGATGGTGATCGGCTCGCGGGTCTGGACGTTGACCGCCTCCGAGTGCGAGACGCGGACCGGGACGCGGACGCAGGTGACGGCGACGCCGATCGACTCATCCTCGAGGATCTTGCGCGTCTCGAACATCATCTTGCGCTCTTCGTCCGTGTGGTCGTCACCGTCGACGAAGTTGCCGGCCGCGCCGATGACGTTGAAGGCGATCGGCTCGGGATAGACGACGGGCGCCGGCATCTCCATGCCGTGCAGGGAAGCGTGGGCCTGGGCATCGAGCTCGTCGATCGCCTTGACCCCGGTTCCGGACACCGACTGGTAGGTGGAGACGATGAGGCGTTCGATGCCGACGGCGCGGTGGATCGGCGCCAGCGCCACCATCAGCTGCATCGTCGAGCAGTTGGGGTTGGCGATCACCCCCCGGTGGCGCTCGAGGGCGTGAGGGTTGACCTCGGAGACGACGAGCGGGATCTCCGGATCGCGGCGGAAGGCCGAGGAGTTGTCGACGACGGTGGCCCCCTGCTCGACGAAGCGGTGCGCCCAGGCGCGCGAGGTCGAGGCGCCGGCCGAGAAGAGCGCGACGTCGAACCCGCTGAGGTCCGCGTCGTCGTTGAGCTCGACGACGGTGCGGCCGTCGATCTCCGAGCCGGCGGAGCGCGCGCTGGCGAAGGGGACGATCTCGTCGGCGGGGAACGAGCGCTCGGCGAGCAGGCGCATCATCACGCGCCCCACCGCGCCGGTGGCGCCGACGACGGCCACGCGGGTCATCGGGGCCCCTGCTCGGGCTCGATGCCGCCTTCGCCCAGCTCGAACGCCGAGTGCAGCGACCGCACCGCCTGGGGGACGTCCCCCGCGCGGATGATGCAGGAGATCTTGATCGGCGAGGTGGAGATCATCTCGATGTTGATTCCTTCTGTGGCGAGCGTGTGGAACACCTTGGCGGCCACGCCGGGGTGCGAGCGCATCCCCGCGCCGACGATCGAGACCTTGCCGATCCCGCGGTCGGCCTCGACGTGGGTGAGGCCGAGGTCGGCCTGGACGGGCGCCAGCGCCTGCTCGGCGGCCCGCAGATCGTCGACACCGATGGTGAAGGACACCTCGGCGGCCCGGCCCTCAGTCCGCGGCTCGTTCTGGATGATCGTGTCGACGTTGCAGTTGGCATCGGCCAGCGCCATGAAGATCGCGGCCGCCGCGCCGGGGCGGTCCGGGACGCCGATGAGCGTGATCCGGGCCTCGTCGGTGGAGTGGGTGACGGCGGTGATGAGGGGATGTTCCATGGTCTGTTCCTCTCCGAGCACAACGGTACCGGGGCCGGGGTCGAAGCTCGAGCGGCAGTGGATACGCACCCCGTGCGTCCGCGCGTACTCGACCGAGCGCAGCTGGAGGACCCCCGCGCCGGAGCTTGACATCTCGAGCATCTCCTCGAAGGAGACCTGGGGGAGCTTGCGGGCGTCGGGCACGATCCGCGGGTCGGCGGTGAACACGCCGGCGACATCGGTGTAGATCTCGCACACCTCCGCGCCGATGGCGGCGGCCACCGCCACTGCCGTGGTATCCGAACCGCCGCGACCGAGCGTCGTGACGTCGTAGTTGGTCGACACCCCCTGAAAGCCGGCCACGAGCACGATCAGATCCTCGTTGAGCGCGTCGTTGATGCGGTTGGCGCGGACGTCGACGATCCGGGCCTTGGTGTGGCTGGTGTCCGTGACGATGCCCGCTTGGGAGCCGGTCAGCGAGATCGCCCGGTGGCCGAGGTCGTTGATGGCCATCGCGCACAGCGCGCAGGAGATCCGCTCACCGGTGGACAGCAGCATGTCCATCTCGCGGCGATCGGGATCGGGCGAGACCTCCTCGGCCATGGCGATCAGCTCATCGGTCGTCTTGCCGCGCGCCGACAGGACGGCGACCACGCGCTTGCCGGACTCGCGCTGGGCGACGATCCGCCGGGCGGCGGCCTTGATCCGGTCGGCGTCGGCGACGGACGTCCCGCCGAACTTCATGACCACGGTCTCGGGCATGGCCGCGAAGGCTAAACGGGAGCGCCGGGGAGCGCGGTTCAGACCGTGCGCCGGCCGGCGAAGGCCCGCCCGAGGGTCAGCTCGTCGGCGTACTCGAGGTCGGCGCCCACCGGCAGGCCGGAGGCCAGGCGGGTGACCGACAGCCCCGGCAGGCGCTCGCGCAGGCCGCCCGCGAGGTGGAGCGCCGTCGCCTCGCCGGTGGTCGTCGGATTGGTGGCGATGACGACCTCGCGCACCGCGTCGGCAACCGCCCGCTCATAGAGCTCGGCGATCTTGAGGTCCTCCGGATCGACGCCGTCGATCGGCGAGAGCGCCCCGCCGAGCACGTGGTAGCGGCCGGCGAACTCGTGGGTGCGCTCGATCGAGATGACGTCCGAGGGCTCCTCGACGACGCAGATGAGCGCCGGATCGCGACGCTCGTCCTCGCAGATCCGGCAGCGGGGGCCCTCGGCGAGGTTGAAGCAGACCTCGCACAGGCCGATGCGCGCCTTGACCTCGAGGATCGCCTCGGCCAGCGCCCGCGCGTCCTCGTCGGAGGCGCGCAGGATGTAGAAGGCCAGGCGCTGGGCGGTCCGTCCGCCGATGCCAGGAAGCCGGGACAGCTCCGTGATGAGCCGCTGGATCGGGCCTGCGTACACGGGGGTCGGGCTTACAGACCGGGAAGCCCGAGTCCGCCGAGGCCGCCCGGGCCGCCCAGACCGCCGGCGATCCCGCCCATCTTGGAGGCCGCCAGCTCCTGGGCGTTGTTGAGCGCGCCGTTGATCGCCGCCAGCACCATGTCCTGCAGCAGCTCGACATCCTCGGGATCGACGGCCTCGGGATCGATGGTGATCGACTTGATCTGCAGATCGCCGGTGGCCACCACCGTGACCATGCCCCCGCCGGAGCTCGCCTCGACGGTCTCGTCCTTGAGCGACTCCTGCGCGGCGATCATGTCCTCCTGCATCTTCTGGGCCTGCTTGAGGAGCTGCTGCATGTTGGGCTGGGGCATTTCTCAGTCCTCCTGGTCGGGGTCGTCGAGCACTTCCTGGGCGTCGAACTCCTCCACCAGGAGCTTGACCAGCTCCTCCTGGCTGAGGCCGTCGCCGGGGGCGTCCGCCAGCTCGGCGGCGTCGCTCAGCTCATAGCGCAGCTTCAGGGAGGCGCCGACGACGGAGCGCAGCGCCTCGGCGGTCGTGCGCCGGTTGTCGTCCTGCTCGGCCTTGCGCTTGTAGAACGCCCGGTCAGAGGGGAAGGCGAGCGTCACCCCCTGATCGGTCAGCGACACCGGCCGCGCGTCGGCCAGCACTGACGCCAGCAGCTGATTCTCCTGGCGCACGACGTCGATGACCGCCGGCCAGCAGGCGGCGACCGTCTCGAGCGCCGGCGGGCCGTCGGGGATGACCGGCCGCGGTGTGCCGTTGACGGGCGCCTGCTCGGGTGCGTCGGCAGGGGGCGGTTCGGCGGCAGCGGGTTGGGCGCAGATCTCGGCGGCCGGTGCGGGCGTGGGTGTCGCCTCGGCGAGCGCGGGCTGCGGGTGCGGGTGCGGGAGGGGCCACCCGCGCGGCGGGGGCCGGACCGCCAGACAGGGCCGACTCCAGCCGCTCGATCCGGGCCAGGAGGGCGGCCGTCGAGGGGTCGACCTCGGGCGCGGCGGCCTTGATCAGCACGAGCTCGAGCTGGATACGCGCCTGGGCGCCGTTGGCGGTCGCCTCGAGTGCCCGGGCGACGAGGTCCAGCAGACGCACGGCGTCCGTCTCGGCCAGCGACTGGGCCTGAGCGAGCAGGCGCTCGTCGCGCTCGGGGGTGACGCGGACCTCCTCGGGCACCTCATTGAGCACCTGGACGGCGAGCAGCTCCCGGCCGTGGACCTCGAGGTCGCGCAGGATCTGCCCCGGATCCCGGCCGGAGCCGGTCAGCCGGGCGGCGGTGCGCAGCGCCGCTGCGGGGTCGTGGTTGACGATCGCCTCGACCGCCTCGAACAGCTGCTCGGCATCGGCGACGCCGAGGACGGCGAGCACGTCGCCGGCGGCGATCTCGTCGTCGCCGGCGTAGACCGAGAGCTGCTCGAGCGTGCCCAGCGCGTCGCGGAAGCTGCCGGTGGCGTGGCGGGCGATGAGCGCGATGGCCCCCGGCTGGATGGCGATCTGCTCCTCGGCGGCGACGCGGCTGACGACCCGCGCGACCTGTTCGACCGTAGGTCGGCCGAAGTCGAAGCGGTGGCAGCGGTCGACCACCGTGGGCAGGATCTTCTGCGCCTCCGTGGTGGCGAGCACGAAGATGGTGCGCGGCGGTGGCTCCTCGAGGGTCTTGAGAAACGCGTTCCACGCCTGCGGGGAGAGCATGTGCGCCTCGTCGAGGATGTAGACCTTGTGGCGGCCGGAGACGGGGGCATAGGCGACCCGCTCGCGGAGGTCGCGGATGTCGTCGACGGAATTGTTGGAGGCGGCGTCCATCTCGATCACGTCCAACGAGGTCGCGTTGGCGATCGAGACGCAGGAGTCGCAGACGCCGCAGGGATCCGGCGTGGGTCCCTTCTCGCAGTTCAGACAGGCGGCGAAGGTCTTGGCGGTGCTCGTCTTGCCGGTCCCCCGGGAGCCCACGAACAGGTAGGCGTGATGGACCTTGCCCCGCGTGACGGCGTTGGAGAGGGTGCGCACCACCTGCTCCTGTCCGACGAAGTCAGAGAACGTGCGCGGGCGGTGGCGGCGGTAGAGCGAGGGGCCGGTCGACACGGGCTTCCGAGTCTAGTGGCCGCCTCCCCCGTGATTATGTGGACCGTGCACCCTCCGTCGAAGCCGTCCCCGAGGCGCGGCCACCCTCTGAAAGCTCCGGTCTGGCACTCCCGTCGCGCCTGCCGGTGACCGCTTAAGGCTGCTTCCTTCCGGACCTGACCTGGTTCACGGGCCGACATCGCAACGGGACCTGACCATCAACGCATCAGACGGGGCGCTGACCCCGGGCATCGAGCCCCTCGAGAGGGAATTCAGCCCCGCTAGAGCGGATTGCGGGTATAGGGCACCGCTAGCACCCCGCCTAGCACGATCCACCGTCGCATCCTAGTCGCTCCCGGCCCCCGCGTGCGCGATACAGGACTTCACGCGGCCCCAATCGCGCAACTCGAGCGCGCGCCCGCGTAGAATCGGCGACCCGCACCACCGAGGGCGCGTAGCTCAGTGGGAGAGCGCTCGCTTCACACGCGAGAGGTCGCTGGTTCGAGCCCAGCCGTGCCCATTCAGCATTTGCGACGTAGGAGCAGTCCGGTTCGTCGCGGTGCGGCGCCGCTCGCGCAGCTGACAGGATTCGCGGGTGAGCACAGAGACCAAGGCCGCTGCTGAGCCTGAGGCCGAGGCACAGTGGCTGACGCCCGGGGTCCGCGGGATCGGGATCGCGAGCCTGCTCTCCGATCTTGGGCACGAGGTCCCGACGTCGCTGCTGCCCAGCCTGCTGACCAGCACGCTGCACGCCCCAGCGTCCGCGCTGGGATTGATTGAAGGAGTCGCCGATGGGTTGGCCGGCGCGGCGAGGCTCGTGGGCGGACCGCCGGCGGATGACCCTGCGCGACGGCGATCGATCGCCGTCGGCGGCTACGCCACCACCGCCGTGCTCTCTGGGCTGATCGGTGCCGCCGGCGCCGCGTGGCAGGTCGCAATTCTGCGCGCCGGCGCCTGGACGGCGCGTGGGTTGCGCGTCCCCGCCCGCAATGCGCTGTTGGCGGACGTTGTGCCCTCCGGGGCCTACGGCCGCGCCTATGGGTTCGAGCGCGCGATGGACAATCTCGGTGCCATCGGCGGCCCGCTGCTGGCCATCGCACTCGTCGCGCTGATCGGCGTCCGCTCGGCAATCCTGCTCTCGATCATCCCCGGACTGCTGGCGGCGGTCGCGATCATCTACGCCATCCGCCAGGCCCCGCGCCTGGCGGTCCGCGAGCGCCAACCGATCCGCATCCGCCTGCGCCCGTTGTTGCGCGGGCGGCTCGGGCGGCTGCTCGCGGCCGCCGCGGCTTTTGAGTTGGGGAATCTGGCGGCCACGCTGATGATCCTGCGCGCTACCGACCTGCTTGGCGCCGGCCGCTCGCACACGTCCGCCGCGCAGCTCGCGCTGTTGCTCTACGCGGCCTATAACCTCGCCGCCACCCTCGCCAGCATTCCGGCCGGTCATGTCGGCGACCGCACGGGCATGCTCCGCGTCCTCGCGTTGGGCGCTGGGTCCTTCACCCTCGCCTACCTCGGTTTTGCCGCCAGCGGCGAGAGCATCCCGCTGCTGGCAGTGTGCTTCATCCTTGCCGGGATCGGCATCGGCTGTGCGGAGACCGCGGAAACCGCCGCCGTCGCTCAACATGCCCCCGAGCAGTTGCGCGGGTCGGCGTTTGGGCTGTTGGCTGCGATCCAGGCGTTCGGCAATCTGCTCGCGAGCGTGATCGCAGGTTTGCTCTGGACGGCGGTCTCTCCCGCCGCCGCGTTTCTTTACGTCGCCGGGTGGATGCTGCTCGCGATGGGCGGGGTTATTGCTGGGGGCTGGCGCGCTTGATGGGTGTAGCGACCTCGCAAGGATCCCGTCTTAGAGCGCGTGAGACTTCTGCAAAACGAGCTAAGCGCTGAAGCTACGGCGCTCGACTCGAGACGGCTGCCCCCACGAACCTGCGGCACTGTCGGCCGCTCGGGAAGGCGGCCCAGAGCTCTCCTTGACAAGTCCCTGCATGTGGGAGCGCGGCTGCATCAGATCTCCGCGAGCCGCCGCTCGAACAGCCGTCGTTCGGCATCGTCGCGGGTCAGGGAGGCGGCGAGCCGGTACTGCTCGCGCGCTTCATCCGCGCGACCGAGGCGGCGCAGCATCTCGCCGCGGGCGGAGTGCACGTAGTGGTAGTTGGAGAGCTCGAGGGTGTCGAGCAGCCGCAGGCCGACATCGGGCCCCTGCGCCTCGGCGGCGGCGATGGCGCGGTTCAGGGCCACGACCTCTGAGTGGTCGATCGCGGCGAGCTGGTCATAGAGGACCGCGATCTGGGGCCAGTCGCGGCGGGGTTCGAGGTGCAGAGAGGCGATCGCGGCCTGGATGACATAGCGGCCGTGACCGTGCACGGCCAGCGCCCGCTCGAGCAGCTGCCGGCCGCGGGCGATCTGCGCCTGGTCCCACAGCGATCTGTCCTGGTCGACAAGCAGCACAAGCTCGCCGTCGCGGACGCGGGCGGCGTGACGGGAGTGGTGGAGGAGCATCAGCGCGAGCAGGCCGTGGACCTCGGCTTCGTCGGGCATCAACGTGGCGAGCGACTCGCCGAGCCGGATCGCCTCGCCGGCCAGCATCCCCCGCTCCGGGAGAGCCGAATAGCCGGTGTTGAAGATGAGGTAGATGACGGCCAGGACGGCCGCCAGGCGGTCGGGCAGCTGCGCTGCCTCGGGAACCCGGAAGGGGATCCCGGCGGTCTTGATCTTCCGCTTGGCGCGCACGAGGCGCTGCGCCATCGTCGGCTCGGGGACCAGGAACGCGCCGGCGAGCTCCGGGGTCGTCAGCCCACCCAGCGTCCGCAGCGTCAGCGCGACCTGCGCCTCGAGAGCAAGGGCCGGATGGCAGCAGGTGAAGATCAGCTCGAGCCGCTCGTCGGGGAACTCGAGCTCGGCGATGTCAGGGGGAGGGTGGCTGATATCCATGCGCGTGAGCTGCTCTGTCTCCAGGTCGCGGGTCTTGGTGGCAAGCGTCCGCTCGCGGCGGATGCGGTCGATCGCGCGGTGCCGGCCGGTGGTGATCAGCCAGGCGCGGGGGTTCTCCGGCAGGCCGTCGGCCGGCCACCGCTCGGCCGCGATGGCAAAGGCCTCCTGAGCGGCCTCCTCGGCGCGGTCGAAGTCACCGAGCAGCCCGATGAGGGTCGCCAGGACCCGGTCCCAGTGCTCTCGAAATGCTCCGTCGAGCCGGTGATCTAGGAGCGGGACCAATCCACCACCGGGCGTATCTCGACGCAGCCCCCAGCGGAGAGCGACGGCACCTGCTTGGCCAGCTCGATGGCTGCGTCCAGATCATCGGCCTCGATGATGCAGAAGCCGTCGAGCGCCTCCTTGATCTCCACGTAGGGGCCGTCCGTGATGAGCGTCTGGCCGTCGACGATCCGCACGGTCGTTGCCGTCTCCGGAGGCTCGAGGTACTCACCGGGCGTCACCCCGGGCGTCTGGGAGAACGTGCCCCACGCCGCCTGCAGGCGCGTCTGCTCCTCGGCGGGAGCCGAGCGCCACTCGCGCGACTGGGCGGACTGGTTGATCAACACCGCGTACTTCATGGCGTCCTTTCGATCCGTGGATTCTGCCCATGGAGAGAGACGAACGAGCCGGCCCCGGATCGACAGCTCCCGCCTCCCCTTCGCCGAGCGGACTGACGGCCGCGCCCACGAAGCCGCGGACCGCTGTCGATTTGCGCCGCCCGCGTTCGTCTCACACCACGGGCAACGATGCCACCAACGACACGACAGGAGTGACCATGACCACCAAGAGCACCAGCAAGCGGGCCCAGGGCTTCTCCGCCGAGGAGAAGGCCGCGATGCGCGAGCGCAGCCGCGAACTGAAGACGGCCAAGAACCGGGCAGACGGGGAGGGCGACGTCCTGGCCAAGATCGCCGAGATGCCCGAGTCAGACCGCGTCATGGCCGAGCGGATCCACGCGGTCGTCAAGACGACCGCGCCGGACCTGGTCCCCAGAACCTGGTACGGGATGCCCGCCTACGCCAAGGACGACAAGGTCCTCTGTTACTTCAAGGACGCGCACAAGTTCAAGACGCGCTACGCGACCTTCGGCTTCAGCGACAAGGCAAAGCTCGACACCGGCGCCATGTGGCCGACTGACTTCGCGCTCACCGAGGTGACCCCTGATGTGGAGAAGGAGATCAGCGCGCTCATCCAGAGAGCGCTGGGCTGAGAGCACTGACGGATCGGCGAGATTTCCCCGCGCAGCGGGATGAAAATCCGGCACGCCCCTGTATAGTTGCGCTCGCGGTTCATCACAGGATGAAAGGGCCGCAGAACGATGCCGGCGGGGCGCGGCCGGATGAATGGGTCAGCGTGGCAGGCATACGGGTCATGGGCTCACGGGCGTCGGGACGAAGCGTCGCGTCCCGATCGTGACGACGGGTGACCCTCTCGCCGCGCACGACGACAGCAGACCGATCAACAGGAGACGGGGATGACTGAAGACGAACACGGGCGGCCGGAGCTGCGTGAGGCCCCGGCCGAGGGTCGCCGCACGGCCTATGAGCCGCCCGCGATCACCTCGCTGGGATCCGTGACGGAGCTCACCCTCGGCCACAGTGGCAGCGGAAGCGACGGAACCTTCACCGGCTCGACCGTCTAGACGGGGAATGACCGAGCACGGCTCGGCGAACAGGGCAACGAACAACCTCCGGCGATCCAGCGCCGGCATAGAAGGGGCGATGACATGACGTTGACGTGGATGAAGCGGACGCGGGTACGCGCTCTCCTCCTGCTGGTCTGTGGGGTGGCTGCATTCAGCGCCTCACCCCATCGTGCGGCAGCGAGCGCATGCGCGCCCACGATCACGGTGCCGCAGACCTTGCCGACCGCCGAGGTGAATCACGCGTACAGCTATCAGGTGGCCGGCACGTGCCTCCCGACCCCGACGACGTGGTCAGTGAGCGCCGGGACGCTTCCCGGCAGCCTGGCGATCGATCACACGACGGGCGTCATCTCGGGCTCCCCTGGAACGTCAGTGGTCACCGCAGCGCTGACGATCGAAGCGACCAACGGCACGACACCGATCACCAAGAACGTGACGCTGCCGGTCGTCCAGACCCTCGCAGTCGATCCCGGCGCCGGCGAGCTCACCGGCGCCACCAACGACGGCACCCTCGCCTACGTCGCCGGCTCCACCGCCGGCAAGGTGTTCGACATCGATCCGCGGACCTCACCTGTCTCGGTCGGGACGGCCCTGAGCGGCCTGCAGTTTCCGGCCGCCGTGAAGGCCATTCCGGGCACCTCCTTTCTCCCCGGCCAAACTCCAGTTGGCGGCACCCTCGCGGCGACCCAGTTCGACGCGCCCGCCTCCGCGGACGCGCCCGTCGAGACCGCCTCGCCGCCGACGGACACCTCGTCACCTGCCACCAACGAGAACCCGATTGGCGGCAACGGCACCTGCGCCAAGCCTGACGGCGTGACCACCACCTCGTTCCTGTCCCTCGCGACGGAGACTGACTTCACCTGCGCGGGCTCCAACCAGGTCACGCAATCCAGCCTGATCTTCGCGTTCGGCGGCGTCGGACCGGTCCCGGCGGGTTGCCAGCAGGGCGGCCCGTTCGTCTTCTGCGAGCACGACAACCACCTCGGCACCCTCGGCGTGCCCAGCGGCATCGACCGTGACTCCGTCGGCGACATCTGGGTGGGCGACGCGCGTAATGGCACGGTCACGGAGATCGGGTCAGACGGAATCGTCGGAGCAACCATGACGCTGCCAGCGGGGAGCAAGCCCGCCAACGTCGCCTACGATGTGACCAACGGGGTGCTCTACGTCGCCGATGCCGGCACGGATGAGATCAGCCAGATCGACACCGGCACCGGTGGCAGCACCAGCGGTACGGTGACGCCTTCTGACCTCGGTGAGATCCACCTGCCGGTCGGAAGCCATCCCTACGGCGTCGCCGTCAACGGCGACGGCACGACCCTGGTGGCCACGGAATCGGGCACCCACACGGCCGACGTCATCGATGTCAGTGGCACGACCCCCACTCTCGAGAACAGCCCGTCGGTCGGCAGCACGCCGGACGGCGTGACTGTCCTGGGCAGCCAGGCGTTCGTCGCCAACGAGGTCGGCGGCACGGTCACGATCATCGCTGCCCCGTCCAGCTCGTCCTCGGCGCTCGTCGCGCAGCATCTGACGGTGACGCATAGCCGCGGCTCGGTGCTCGTGCATCGCGCGGCGATCCTCAAGGCCCGCGCCTACGCCCGGCGGCTCACGCGCGCCGCGAAGTGGGCCCGTCGCCATCATGTGAAGCTCCCGAGCCTCCGCGCGCTGCACCGGGCGTTCCGGCTCCTCGAGCGCCGCCATCGGCACGCCCACCACGCGCAGAGCGCCCTGGCCGGCGCTGTCGCGGATCCGCTCGTCGCGCCCCTACCGACAGTGCGCTGACCCGACGCACCCGAGCTATCGGGCGGTCGGGGGTCGCTTCGGCGGCCGCCGACCGCCCGCGCCCCATGGCAAGGTGTCGGCCAGCGTAATGGCATCCGATCGCACCCACGACCCCGTCGGCAGCTACGGGCTGCGCATCGCCGGCCTGGACGGCGCGGCCGCCGCGATGCAGCCGATCGCCGCCGGCGCGCCACCGCTGACCGTCGTCGTCACGCACGACCCCCCGCCTGAGGACCCGCCCTCCACGGTCGATGCCGAGACGGCCGACGTCCGCCTGCTCTTCGGCGGGCGGCTGCAGATGCGCCGCGGGGAGGACTCGGTGACGTTCGCACTCCCGTCGCCGCCCAGCGCCGACGACCTCCTGCACCCCTATCTCGCCCCGGCGGCCGCGATCGCGCAGCAGTGGCGTGGCCGCGAGGCGCTGCACGCCGGCGTGTTCGTGAGCGCAAGCGGTGGCGCCGTCCTGCTGCTCGGCGGCAAGGAGAACGGCAAGTCGACGACCCTCACGTGGCTTGCCCTGCACCATCGCGCGACCGTGATGGCCGACGACCTGGCGGTCATCGAGAACGACCACGTGCACGCCGGACCGCGCTGCCTCGACGTTCGCGTCCACGCCCAGATCGACCTGACATCGCTCGGCGAGGGCCGGCTTGTGCGCGGCGCCGAGCGGGTGCGGATGGGGCTCCCCCCTGCGCCCGCGACCGTGCCGATCGCCGCCATCGTGCTGCTCGAGTGGGGGCCGAAGGCGCGGCTGACGCCCGTGCCGCTCGCCGACCGCTTCCGGGAGCTGATGGTCCAGCGCATGTTCCACTCCCGGATCCCCGTCGACCCGCACGCGCTGCTCGACCTGGCGTCCAAGCCGATGTACCGGCTGTCACGTCCCCGCGGCGAGGAAGGCCTCGCCGCGGGGACGCAGCTGATGCTCGACCGGCTCTGATCAGGCGAGCGAGCCGGCCGAACTTTCTAGATCATCGGCCGAACGGGCGCAGCGGCGCGACGAGCGGATCGACGACGGCGACGGCCGCCCGTCCCCTGCGTACCGCCCGCGTCTGATGGTGGCCGCGCGACTTGTGCGTTCGCTTCGTGCGTCGCGCGCGGATGTGGTGCTTGGCGTTGTAGCGGAGCTTCGCCTTGACCTTGCGGACGAAGGCCCTCAGCTTCACGTGATTCGGCACCCGGGTCACGGTCGTCGCGAGGTCGTGCGTGATGGCCGCCCGCGTGCCGACCTCGGCCACCGCGTTGCTCGTGGGTGCCGTGGTGGTCGTCGTGCTCGGGGGGGCCGAAGCGATCACGCTGACCACTCCGCCCATCTCGTTGGCAACGAACGCCTCGCCGTTGGCAATCGTCACACCGTCGGGGACGGAGCCCACCGTCGGCGTGGAGAGGACCGTCGCCGGGGTCGTGCTGAGGTCGATGACCGCCGCCTTGTCGACCCCTGACTCGGTGACGACCAGCCGGTGGTTGGCTGGGTCGACGGCAACACCATACGGCTTGGTTCCGGGGCCCAGGTCGATCTCGCCGGCATCCGAGATCGTCACGTTGCCCATGGTGTCCGAGGCCAGATGGACCATGCTGATCGCGCCGGTGCCCGGGTCCGCGACATAGAGGGTCGTGTTGTCAGCGTCCCAGGCGACGTTGGCCGGTTTGCTGCCGGCGGGCAGGGTGACGATCACCGCCGCAGAGCCGTTGGACGGCTCAATCGTGACGTTGTCGTTGCGAGCGTCGGCGATGAAAATGTCGTCAGCGCCGTCGAAGGCGATGCCACTGGGCGCTCCGTTGTTTGGCAACGTCCAGCTCGTCGAGCAGTCGATGAAACCCGGGTAAAGCGGGTCGTAAGAGCACCCGGTCGGCAGAGTCGTGCCGGATGGGAACGTGTCGGCCAACACGCCTTCGAGGCGCACCTCTGAGGAAGCCACGCAGCTGTAGGCGATCAACGTGCCCAGGTTCCCCGCAGTGGTTCCGGTGATGGCATCGGCCCGGTCACACGACGTGTCGCTCCCGGGGAAGAAGGGTGCGGTGAAGGGCGTGGGCACCGCCGTGCTCTGGGGGGCCACCGCAATCGACGCGGGGACGCCCGCCGACTGTGGCGCGTCGAAGTTCGCCATCGCCAGCGTGTGCTGCCCCGTCGGACCGTTCTGCCCGCTCAAAGCCGGGAAGGCGGCCACCGCCGCAGGACCGAGCAGACCGGCCGCGATCGCAATGCCGTGTCCGGCCGGCGGGTTGGCCGTGTCCATGTCGAAGACCTGGTTGGCGGTCAGGCCGCTGAAATAGGCCAGCGAGCCGTCGTTGGCGGCACCGGTGAGCTCGCCTCCCGAGGGGTCGACCTTGACGTCGTCGACGACGGGTAGGGCGACAGTTTCGTCGCTCGTTGCACCGTTCAGCGTGGCCTGGAACGTGAGGGTCGATGTTCCGACGGGTCCCGTCGCATCGCCGCTGATCGCGCCGCTGTTCGGGTCGACGGTCAGCCCGGCCGGAGGCGTGCCGGAGGTGAGCGATACGGCGCCGCAGGCGGCGGGAAACCCGTACGAGTACGACTGGTAACTGTCGCTGCCCACCAGCAATGCCGACGGCAGCGTCGACGGTGCGTTGACCGCCGGCGCGGAGCACGCCGAAATGGCCGTCGCCTGCCCTCCGAAAGCCGCGATGGACAGGACGGCGGCGGCCGCGATGAGGATGATCACGCGCAGGCGTGTGCGCGACGCTGCGAACCCAGTCAATGATCCAACCCCTTTCGGGCTCGCGATGACCCCACGAGCGATTCGACTTGCGGCCCCATCCCCCTACGGGGAACGCGTGCACTCTATAGAAGCGCCGTGCACACTGCCTGATTCTCCGGCTTGCCCGGTCGACGGGAGCCGCAGAGGTATTCTCGGCGCGTGTTCGATCACGTCGCCATCGCCGTCACTGACCTCGCCGCCTCCGAGCGGTTCTACCGGACCGTCCTCTCCGTGCTGGGCATCGAACCCAGTCACGCGGACGACGCGCTCGTCGAGTGGGATGACTGGGACATCGGTCCGACGGACGCGCGAGCACCCGGTGACCCGCGGCCTGCACATCGGCTTTCGCGCGTCCTCCCCGGAGGCGGTGGACTCCTTCTGGCAGGCGGGGATCGACGCGGGCTTCCGCGACGACGGCCCGCCCGGCCCGCGCGCGATCTACGGCCCGGACTACTACGGGGGCTTCCTGCTGGACCCGGATGGCAACAGCGCGGAGGCGGTGCACCTCAATCGCGAGAAGGCCGTGCCCGACGGCCGCGTCGACCATGTCTGGCTTCGCGTCCGCGACGTCGCCGCCTCCAAGCGCTTCTACACGACGATCGCCCCACACGCCGGGCTGCGGCTGGGCGTGGACACGCCGGACCGCGTCCAGATGGTCGGCGAGGACTTCACCTTCTCGCTGATCGCCGACGAGCGGCCGCTCACCGAGCACGTCCACATCGCGTTCCCGGCGCCGGACGACGCCACCGTGCGGGCGTTTCACGCCGCCGCGATCGACGCGGGCTACGAGGACCACGGCGGCCCCGGGGAGCGCGCCGTGTACCACCCCGGCTACTACGGCGCCTTCGTCCTGGACCCCGACGGGCACAACATCGAGGTCGTCAACCACAACTCCTGAGCCGTCCGCGATGTACGCAATCTCTGCGCATTGACGCCGGCTCCCGCCGCCGGGTTCAATCTGGCGATGGGGCACAACGGGACGCGAGGGATCGCCGGCGCCCGCGGCCACCTGGGCTTGGCCCTGGTCGTCGTCCTGCTGGCAATGCTCGCGCCCGGCGTGGCCGGCGCCGCGCCCACTTTCGTGCGGTCGTTCGGCTCACCGGGATCCGGCGACGGTCAGTTCAGCCAACCGGAAGGGATCGCCACCGACCGATCCGGCAACGTCTACGTCACTGACCGGCCCGCCGCCAACAGCGGCCGGGTCGAGGTGTTCAAATCCGACGGCACGTACCTGCGGCAATGGGGCAGCGCCGGCACGGGGGACGGCCAGTTCAACGGCGTGGACGCAATCGCCGTGGACTCGCACGGCACGGTGTTCGTCACCGACCTGTTCAATCACCGGGTGCAGGCCTTCACGTCCGACGGCACCTTCCTGCGTGCCTGGGGCAGTTCCGGCACCGGTGACGGCCAGTTCGGCCGGCCCGCCGGGGTGGCCGTCGGGCCTGACGGCAACGTCTACGTCCGCGACACGGACTCGTCATCCCCGCGGGTGCAGGTGTTCTCGCCGCTCGGCGCGTTCATCAGGAAGTTCACGAGTCCCGCGGACAGTGGGGGCGGTTCCTATGACGGCGGGATCGGCATCGACTCGGCGGGCAACGTCTATGTCCCCGACCCCGGACACGGCCAGGTTCTCAAGGTCACCCCCACCGGTCAGCCGATCACGGCGTTCGGATCGTTCGGGACCGGGGACGGCCAGTTCACCGTGGGCCCGACGGGCATGGCCATCGGTTCTGGCGACGTCGTGTACACGGGCGACAACGTCGGGCAGAGCTTCTCGCCGGAGTCGCGGGTCCAGCAATTCACCTCGTCGGGAGCCTTCACCAGCAAGTTCGACGAGAACTCCAGCGCCTCATCACTGACTGACATCACGAGCGTCGCGGCCGACTGCGCAGGGAACGTCTACGTAGCGAAGTTCAACTATCCGCCGCCCAACACCCCGCAGGTGACGCAGATCGATGCCTACCACGATGCCTCGGTCCCCCAATCCTGTGGCCTGACCGTCAACGACACCGGCGACACCCACGACACGACGCCCGGCGACGGCTCCTGCGCCGACCCGAACGGCAAGTGCACGCTGCGAGCCGCGATCGAGGAGGCCAACGCCGAGCGGTCCTCGACCCCGGTCGACATCTCGTTCAACATTCCGGGGGGCGGCGTACCGGCGATCACGCCCGCGGCGGCGCTGCCGGCCGTCACCGCGGCGGTCAACATCGACGGCACGACACAGCCCGGCACGACGGTTCGCGAGCCGATCGTGCTCGGCTCACGAACGGCTCGTCTGGGCTTCGGCGGTCTCGATCTGCAGGGCCAGGGCTCCTCGGTCAAGGGCCTGGTCCTCACCGGGTTCGGAGGCGTGGGTCTCAAGCTCGAAGGCGCGGGCGGCGACCAGGTGTCCCAGTCGGCGGCCGTCGGCAACGACGTCGGGATCGAGGTGGATTCGCCCAACGTCGTGCTGGACGGGTTGGGCGTGGCCGGCAACGGCATCGCCGGGGGCGCCAGCGCCTTCGAGGCCGCGGTCAAGGGCAAGACCGTGTCGCCGGCGGAGGTTCAGACTGAGCTGCTGGGGTTGGGTGCGGGCATCGCGGTGCGTGACGGAGGAAGCTCGCTGACACTGCGCGGCAGCGTGATCGGCGGGCTGAACGCCGGCGACGGGGCCTCGCCGGCCGGGACCAATCAGGCGATCGGGGTCCTGCTGGCGCCGGGCAGCGGTCCGGTGGCCGGAGTGACGATCGGGGATCCGGCCAGCCCGAACGACTTTCGCGGCAACGGCTTCGGGGTGGTGGCGGCGGCGCCCGGGCCGGCGGTCAGCGCGCTCACGGTGGCCGGGAACACCTTCGGGACCGAGCCGGACGGCGGCGCGCCCCTCATCCCGGTCTCGAACGGCATCGGGGTCCTGCTGTCGGGCAACGTCAGCAGCCCGCAGATCGGCAAGGCCGGATCCAAGAACACCTTCATCGACTCAGGGGTGGCGATCCAGGCGCTCGGAACCGGGATCACGCAACTGCACGTGCAGTTCAACCTGGTCGGATCGGACACCGGGCTGGCGGATCTCATCTCCTCGCTCCAGGGAGGGCATGTGGCGCTCGGGCAGCACAACATGATCGGGCTGGTCCTGGGCGACGTGAGCGGCGCGACGGTGGGCGGCCCGACGGGCACCCAGAACGCGTTCATCGGGGACGGCGTCGGAGTCTTGATGAGCGGCAAGCAGTCGCGGCTCAACACGATCGAGGGCAACACCTTCGGACGCTTCAGCGTTCCCCCGGGGAAGCTCAACACCCGGCCGATCGGCGCCTACGGGACGTTGATCGGGATCGTGGCCTCCGAGGGCGGCGCCAATCAGATCGGCGTGAACAACCTGGGCAATCAGTTCGGGGATGCCCTGGTCGGGATTCAGGTGGCGGGTGAGACGTCAGACGTCATCAGCGCCAACACCGTGTCCGACAACCTCTACGGCCTCGTGCTCAACGATGTCGAGCAGACGTCAGTGGGCAACGCGTCTCCGGCGGCATCCAATGTGTTCCAGGACAACTGGATCGGCACACTGCAGGCCCATCGCGAACTCACAAGTGCCGAGGAGAAAGCGACAGCACTCGCCAAGGCGCCGGCGAACGCCAGCGACCGCTCGGCGGCGTTCACCGCTCCGGTCTCGACGGGGCCCCTCAACCTCGCCGATGCGCTCACCACGGCAGCCGTGGACGACAAGGCGGTGACGATCCAGGACCAGAACACGGCTCAGGCCTCCTTCTCGGCCCGGTACGGAGGCAATTACGTCGGTACCTCGAGTGCAGGAGGGGTCCATCACGGCAACTACCTGGGGATGGTCTTCGCGGGCGACGTCCGTCATGCGATCGTCGGTGTCGGCGGTGGCGGCCCCAACGTCATCGAACACAACCACGACGCGGGCATCGCGATGGTTGGTATCAAGGGGCACGCGCCGCAGGGCGTCTCGATCCTCGGCAACGCGATCTACGACAACTCAACGCCGGCGGATCCGCTGTTTCCGGGAGCCAAGGGCCTGGGGATCGACCTCGCCACGGAAAGCGGCGGGTCGACGATCTTCGGTCCCACCGCGAACGACCCCGGGGACACCGACATCGGGCCCAACGGCCTGCAGAACTACCCGCTGCTCGCCGGCGTCTCCCGAGACAAGCACGGCGCTGTGACCTACACGCTCGCACTCGACTCCACCCCGGACAGCAACTTCAGCGTCGAGATCGACTCCAGCCCGCGGTGCAATCCGTACGGGTTCGGGGAGGGTCTGCATCCCCTCAAGGTCCTCAAGCTCACCACGAGCTCCTCCGGCGCCGCCACCGCGTCGGTGGAACCGGGGCTCCAATACGGAACGACCACCGCCGGGACGAAGCTCCCGCGGGGCGATCACTATCTCTCGGCGACCGCGACGGCATCGGATGGATCGACCAGCGAGTTTCCCCCTGCGCTCGGATCACCGGAAATCCGCCGCCCCTCAGCGTGCTGCCGACCGACGCGGGCGTGTCAGCCGCGGGGAACACTGCCGTCGAGGTCTTCAACTCCGGCCCGTACAACGTGGACGAGGTTCAGCTCGAGACCACCGGCGTCAGCTTCGCCACGCACCTCGCGTCCGCTGCCCGCGCTCATCACCGGGTGACACGAACGCTCGCGCGGCGCCAGCGTTCACATCCGGCCTCACCACGCCGCGCTCGTCCGTCTGCACCTCAGCCGCGCCGCCCGCACATTCCTCGCCCGCAGACACAAGCTGACCGTCTTCGCGATCGTCAGCGCCAGAAAGGGCAGGCGTCACGTGCAGTCGAAGGTGCGCTACGTCATCTTCGCGCCCAAGCGGCGCGGCCGCTGACCCCGGAGGGGCGGCGGAACGGCTCGGAGGTCAGCGGGCAGGCGCGTAGCATCCGCGGACGCCGGATCTCGGCGCCCGCATGCCCACCCGACCCCAACCAGATGCCGGACCGCTGGTTCAGCTCATCGGAGAGGTCGTCGGCCTGCTCGAGCTGGGCGAATTTCGCCGTGGACTGCTGGACGCCCTCCTGCGCGCGGTGCCGGCACAGTGGATCTCGCTCAACGATCTGGCACCCGACCCGGAACAGACCGTCGTGCTGATCGAGCCCGAGTTTCCACCCGAGGCCCACGCCCTCTACGCCCGCCACGCCTTCCAGAACCCACTCGTCGAGCGCTACCGGCGCACGGGCGATGGCCGGGCGTACCGCTTCTCCGACCTCGGCACCTCGGCCGAGCTGCACGCCACCGCTCTGTACCGCGAGTTCTATGCGCCGCTGGGACTGGAGTACCAGATCGCCTTCACGCTGCCCCAACCGCCCGGCCGAGTACTGGCCATCGCGCTGTCGCGCGCGCACGAGGACTTCACGGACGCCGAACGCGACCTGCTCGACGCGGCGCGCCCCTTCCTCATCCAGAGCTATCGCAACGCCCTCGAGCACACCCGGCTGTTGAGAGAGCTGGAAGCGCGCCGGCATGCCCCGGGCCTCCCGCTCGAGGATCCGGCGCTCATGGACGCACTGGCGAGGCGTGGCATCACGGCCCGGGAGGCCGAGGTCCTGGGCTGGGTGTCCACCGGGCGCACAGACCGCGCCGTGGCCGAACAGCTCCGCGTCAGCGAGCGAACGGTTCACAAGCACCTGCAGCGCTGTTTTCAGAAGCTCGGAGTTCGCACGCGGGCCGACGCGGTGGCGTTCGCCTGGTCGCACCTGGGACCGGCAGGTGCCCGCGAGGGCCCTGCGGTCGACGTCAACCACAACTCCTGAGCTGCGGCGGGCGCCGTCAGCCGGCGGCGGCGATGGTGCCCGTGCGGTTGGTCCACACGGTGGCGCTCCCGGCGACGTTGCCGGCGACGAGGATAAGGGCGACGCTCGAGCCCTGGTCGGCGGACTGCAGGAGGTAGGTGCTCGAGTTGGCGCCACCGATCGCGGCGCAGTCGTGGCCCTGGGAGTCGCAGCGCACCCACTGCTCATAGAGGGTCGGCGTCGGGCTCCCGGTCCAGGTGCCGGGATGGACGGTCAAGCGCTGGCCGACGGTCGCGGTGCCGGTGATGGTGGGCTTGACGGAGGCCGCTGGCGCGGTGCCCGTCGCCGGCGCGGGGCAGCCGCTGGTCGTCAGCGACTTGCTGAGCTGGAGGAAATCCGTGCCGTAGGTGGTGAGGCTGCCGTTGGCGTTGACGAGCGGCAGCCACACGTCCTGGGCGGTGTTGAACACCGCGCCCCAGTAGAAGGGCTGAGCGTTGGCGACGTGCAGCCAGGGGGTGCAGAGCGACCACTTGGTGTAGTTGGTCGCCGCCGTCCCCCAGGCGGCGCTGCTCTGAGCGGGGGCGCAGGACTGGCCGTTGGACGACCCGGAGGTCGTGCCGCAGGCGCCGAACTCATTGACGTCGAGCGGGACCCCGGAGTAGCCGTTGGTGTCCATCCAGTCGCGCAGCTGGAGGGTGTCCGGGGTCATCAGAGCGTCGCTGATGTCATAGGTCCACGGGTGGTAGCCGACCGCGTCGACGGAGCCGCGGGTCAGCGCCTTGAGCAGTGAGGTGTCGGAGTTGACGTCCACCCCGTAGCTCGCGCTGTCGGCCAGCCCACCCACGACCGCCACCCCGCTGGGCTGCACCTTGTGCAGGGCGGTCCGGGCGGCGGCGTAGACCTGGGCGTAGTCGGCCATGTTGGCGAAGTTGGCGTTGCCCGTTCGCGGCCAGTGCAGATGCGTCTCGTCCTGCACCCAGATCATGCGGATGTTGGGCTCGTTGCCGATCTCGTAGCGGCTGATCGGCCGGTAGGGCAGCTTGGGGTTCTGGCTCCAGAACGAGCCGTTGGGGCCGTAGCGCTGAGCGAAGGCGGTGATGTACGACGACATCTGGCTGGCAGCGGTAGCCGGCGGGATCTGCGTCTGTGGGGTGCAGTTCGTCGTACCGGAGGGGCAGGGCAGGCCGAGCGTCGGATAGAGGGTGAGGTGAGCCTGGGCGAGCCAGGCCACGATGGCGTCCATGTTCATTCCCTGGTTGGCCTCGAGCCGGACGAGGCCGAGCCCGTTGGCCGACGCCACCGCGAGGTCTGAGGGGGTGTACGTGCCGTTGGAGTACACGTAGCGCACGTTGGCACCGAGGCTGCTCGTCGGAAGGGCTGCCGCGCCTGCCGGTCCCGCCGCCAGGGTGGGCAGGATCAGCACAGCACCGAGCACTCCGAGCAGCCACCTGAAGGCTCTTATCCTCACCATTCCTCCACCATTCTGCATCAAAGATGCCCGGGCCACGCCGGCTCACACATCGGCCACCCACCCCGCCGTCGCCTCCAGGCCGGCCAATGCCGCGGGAGCTCTCTGCCGGCCGCGCCGGCGCGCCGGCAGCCAGGCGACCAGCCCGCCGAGCGCGGGCACCCAGATGGAGATCGCGTGGTAGACGAGGACCGCGCCCACTGAGGCACTCGGTTTCATGCCGTAGAGGACGAGCGCCGCCGCCAACCCTGAGTCCAGGACGCCGAGCCCGGCCGGGATGGGGAGGGTGGTCGTCAGATACCCGATGCAGTAGGCGATGACGAGCGCCGGGATGCCGATCGAGTGGCCGGTGGCCTGGCACGCCGCCCACAGGGCGCCCATGTCCAGGCACAGGAAGCCGGCGGCCCCCAGCAGACGCCAGTGCAGGGTGCGCGCCGCCCGCCAGGCCCCCTCGAGGCCGAGGGCCACGCCGCGGATGGCCCGAGGCGCGCCGTCGCCCCAGCGGCGGATGGCGAGGGCGACGCTCGTCGCTCCGCCGAGCACCGCCACGGACACGAGGATCGGGATGCCGGTGTGGCTCACGTCGTGCGGCCCGCCCGGCAACCCGAGCAGCAGCAGCACCCCGGCCACCCCGTTGACCAGGAAGCCGAATCCGGTCAGCAGACACAGCAGCGCCGCGCAGCGCTCGATCAACGGCCGGGCGCCGATGCCGTGGCGTCGCAGGAGAACCCCGGTGGCCGCCGCCGAGGAGATGTTGCCCCCGGGCAGGAGCGCGCCCGCGCCCATCGCGATCCAGGCGACCTGGCGGCTCGTGCCCGGCGGCGGCTCGGGGAAGAAGCGGCGGAAGATGATCACGTAGCTGACACACGAGCCGAGCTCGAGGCCGACGGCCGCCAGCACCCAGTGCAGGCGCATGTGCCCGATCTGGCGCAGCACCTCGTCCAGGGGAGCCACCCACAGCAGCAATGCCGTCGAGGCCCCGACCGCGATCAGGATCGTCAGGATGCGCAGCCGTCGCCCGGTGCGGTTGGCGCTCTCACCGGGTCGGGGTTCGTCGCTCACGCTCCCCCATGGTCGCGCATCCGTGGTCAGACGGCCGTCAGCCGCTCCTCCCGGCGGGCGTGGCCGCCCCGCCGCCGCGGCTCGGCGAGGTCGCGACCGGCCCGGGTGGACGCCCGGACCGGGCGATCGCGGACCGCGCTCACGGCGGGGGCGGGATGACTGGCCGCGCTCACCGCGGAGGCGGGGCGGCGGCGCCCGCCGACCACAGCGACGAGCCGGGGGCGGGTGTGGTGCTGCTCAAGGAAGTTGGTCATGGGAACTACCGTATCAGAGATCATCCCGATTTTGTGATGATCTCGGTTGATGACCCTGGTACAATCAGTACCATGTTTGGTATGGCCGATCCGGTCGTCACCGCTGTCCACAGCCCGATGCTCCTGCTGCCCCGGCTGGCGAAGCAGATCCTCCGCCGGGGCAACGAGGAGCTGCTCGGCATGCCGCCCAAGCTGATGCTCGTGCTCAGCTACCTGCAGGACACGGGCGGCACCCCCCAGCAGGAACTGGGTGACGCGCTCGCCATCGACGCCAACATGACCGTGCTGCTGCTCAACGAGCTCGAGGACCGAGGCTACGTCGAGCGCCGGCGCGATCCCGCCGACCGCCGCCGCCATCGCGTCCACATCACGCCTGAGGGGCGCGCCGCCCTCGAGCGCACGGAGCCGGCTCGGCGGGCCATCGAGGAGGAGATCCTCGGTGCGCTCAACGCCGAGGAGCGCGCTCAGCTGGCGGCGCTGCTCAGCCGCGCGGTGGCCGGGCTCGAGCGCCGCGACGGCGCCTGAGCCCGACGACTACAGCAGCAGGCGCAGGAACCGCCGGCGGGCCTTGACGGTGCCGGTGAACGCCTTGGCGGCGATCGCCGACCTCCTGGACGCGGCCCTTGCGCACCTTGAGCACGCCCCGGCTGGCGCCGTTGGGGGTCACGTACCAGAAGTTCTGCCCGACGTGGTAGGCCCGGCCGACGTGGAGCGTGCGGCGGACCTTGGCGGTCAGCCGGGTGCCCGGCCGGATGCCGTGCAGCGCATACCGCTGCCCCGCCGTGAGCGCCACCATGATCCGGCCCTGATAGGCCTTGCGGTGCGCCCGGGGAGCGTGCGCAGGAGCTTGGCGGTCGGATAGAAGGCCCGGATCCCGTCGCTGGAGAGCTGGCAGTAGAAGTCCATCGACAGCTTGCGGCGGGTCGAGAAGTGCGGCAGCAGATGGCGAGCCCGGGCGCGCGTCATGCCGAGGGCCAGGGGACCGAGCCGCCGGCCGGCGAGACGTCCGGTGGGCGCCTGGCAGCGGGCTCCCTTGCCGCCGCTGCCGCTGCCGCCGGTGCCCCCTCCGGCCCCGCCCGAGCCACTGCCGCCGCTGCCGCCGCTGCCGGAGCCGCCGCTGACGGTCCCGCGGCCGGGAGCGGTCGGGGCGCTGCCCACCGTTCCCGGGGCGCCGACGACCAGCTCGAGCGGGCTGGTGGCGTCGATCAGGTTGAACACGGTCGCCGCCGACTGGGGGGTCGCCGAGGTGGCGGTGAACGCCGTGGCGCTGAACAGGACGGTCCCATTGGGCGGGTTGCCGACATCGGCCCGCGGGATCCGCAGGGTGATCGTCCCGTTGGCGGCGTCGTAGCTCGCCGCCGAGGCGCCGAGGGCATGCGTCTGGGGGAACGTCATGTACTTGGTGTGCTCGGCGGCGTTGGCGGGGGGCAGCCCGGCGGTGTCTCCGGCGAAGAACGCCGGGGCGCCCGAGCCGCCCTGGTTGTCCATCCCCGCGTAGAAGATGTGGCCGTTGCCGGTCGTCCCCGGCACGACCTCGGTCCAGCGGATGATCCAGCTGGCGTCCGGCCCACCGATGGTCGGCGACGCGGCCAGGCTCTTCAGGCTGCTCGCCTTGATGGTGGCGACGATCGTGCCGTCGGCGCCGTTGGCCAGCGAAGCGCCGGTCAGGTCCAGGGCGGCCGGGGCCGCGGTGCGCGTGCCGTTGGCCGAGTAGTCGGCGTCGCCGGTCACATCGGCGATCGACCCCATCTCGCGTCCGGGGCCCGTGCCCTGGGTCACCGTGCCGGCGGAGGCGAGCAGGCTGGGACCGCTCGTCTGGCGGGCGATGACCTCGGGGCCGGTGTCCTCGCCGGCCGCGGTGTCGGCGGAGGTGTCGAACACGTAGGAGACGACGGCGGCCCCCTGGCTGTCCGTCGCCACCTGCAGGAAGTCACCCAGGCTGCGATCGCCGCCGGTCGCGCAGCCGAGGCCGTTGGTGCAGATCTGGCCGTGCTTGACGTAGGTCTCCGAGACGCTGGCCGGCGTGTAGGTGGGGCTGGCGTCGTGCGCGTTGAGGCTCTGCCCCAGCTGCACGGACCATTCCGCCTTCTGCAGGTTCGACGCGCCGTACAGGGCGCACGTCCCCGAGCCGCTCGCGCAGGTGCCGGGCTCGCTCGTCTCGTCGGCGTGGTACCAGGCGACGTCGACCCGGCCATCTGAGCCGGCGGTGATCCACGGGAAGGTGTTGGTGCCGGCGCTCAGCCCCGAGCCGGAGACCTTCTGGGGCGCCGACCAGGTGAGCGCCGCCGGGTTGGCGCCGGCGGGCGCCAGCGAGTGGACGACGTAGATCTGCTCGGGCTGGGTGAGGGCGCCGAAGTTCTTGTCCGAGCTGGAGGCGTGATCGAGCGGTCCGGCGGTGAAGGCCACGTACAGATACCCCGCGCCGTCGCGGGCGATGCTGGCGAAGTTCTCACCGGCGAGCTCCTCGGCGTTACCGGCCGAGTCCACGCAGCTGGGATCCGGGCACAGACCGGCGTCGAGGTTGGGGCTCTCAGACCAGGTGGCGGTCGTCGGCGTGCCGGGGGTGATCTTGCCCTCGGAGACCTGGACGCCGGGGGTGCCGGAGGAGGCGTTGATCGTCGTGTGGGCGATGAAGACGTTGCCGGTCGACGGGTCGACGACCTGGTTGCCGGAGATGCCCTCGTTGTTGGTGACGCAGTTGTAGATCGCCGCCCCGGCACAGTCGGAACCGATCGCGGTGTTGATGACGGGCGTGAAGGTCGTCCCGTCGTGGGACATGGTCTCGACGAGCTGGTTGCCCCCGCTGGCTGAGGAGTTGACGGCGTCGTAGTCCTGGTAGAGGTTGAGATCGCCGCCGGCCGAGGACCCGGTGCCGGTGAACCACATGCGGTCGTCCGGCGTGTTGGGGGCGCCCGCGCAGTTGGTCGTCCAGGTCGCGCCGCCGTCGGTGCTCTTGGAGTTGGTGATGTTCGTCAGGCCCTGGAGGTCTGAGAAGTACAGGGCGTTGTGGGAGTCCAGGTAGAGGTCGGTGTCGCCGCCGCCGACGCAGGTGGTCGGCTTGCCGGGCCCCGTGTTGCCAGGGGTGAACTGATAGGAGCGCCCGGCGTCGCGCGAGGACCAGACGAAGCTCTGGGTGGTGGAGAAGCCGAAGGGGACGCTGGTGAAGACGTTCCCGTTGCCGTCGATCTTGACGTCGGGCTCGAAGCCGGGCCGCTGCTGGTCAACGACGACGGCATGCGAGAACCCGGGCGCC
Source organism: uncultured Solirubrobacteraceae bacterium (assembly GCA_963800545.1). Taxonomy (GTDB): domain Bacteria; phylum Actinomycetota; class Thermoleophilia; order Solirubrobacterales; family Solirubrobacteraceae; genus Palsa-465. The sequence goes on along the minus strand of CAWDBJ010000017.1, from coordinate 60,820 downwards.
GGGGCAGCGGCGGCCGGACCGGCCATGGCCATCGCGGCGAGGACGACCGCCGCGATCCATCCAAGCACCTGCCGTGGGTCCGACACGCATTTCGTGTCCCGCCTTCTTCGTTAGTCAGAAAAGAGGCGCGTAGTCTGACGGACGGGCGCGGCGCGTGCAAGGCGCTACCGGCGGGACCCCTGCTGGCGGCGCCGCAGCGGGATCACGAACCACAGGGTGGTGATGGCGGCGAACGCCAGCACGCCGACGATGAGGGGAGCCAGGCCGCCTGCGACGTAGTCGGAGATGAGCACCAGGATGCCGGTGAAGCCGAGCCCCAGGCAGGCCATCCCGGCGATCGCCAGGCGATTGCCGACGGTCACCAGATAGCGCTTCTCGTGGTGGCGGAAGAGCAGGCGGTGCTGGATCGGCGGTGCCATCAGCATGAAGGCGGCGGCCGCCACGAGGATGAGCGTCACGAAGTAGACGGTGCGCTCGAACGAGGTCGTCTTCGTGTAGCCGGTGTTGAACGGCACCACCAGCAGGAAGGCGAACATGACCTGGATCCCGGTGGCGGCCACGCGCAGCTCGTTGAGCAGCTCGATGGTGTTGCGGTCCAGCTGCTCGTCCTCAGTCTCGTCACGGTCGTCGTCGGGCCGCGGTTGCGCGTCGGCAGGCACTGATCCCTCCTCAAACGGTTGCCACCCGCCGCTGTGCGGGTAAGGATGCAACGATGCCACGCTCGATCTGGAACGGCACGATCACCTTCGGCCTGACGACGGTCCCGATCAAGGTCCACTCGGCCCTCGACGACCACGCGATCCACTTTCATCAGGTTCACGCCAAGGACGGCGCGCAGATCAAGCAGAAGCGCCTGTGCTCCAAGGAGGGCAAGGAGGTCCCCTACAAGCAGGTCGCCAAGGGCTACGAGGTCTCTGACGGCGAGTACGTGATGCTCAGCCAGGACGAGATCGACGCCGCTGCGGGCGAGCAGTCGCGGCTGATCGAGATCGAGGAGTTCGTCAGCGCCGCCGAGATCGATCCGGTCTTCTATGACCGCGCCTACTACCTGGGCGTAGGTAAGGACGGTGAGGACGCCTACCGGCTGCTCCACGACGCGCTCGCCAAGGCCGAGCGGGTGGGCATCGGCCGCTGGGTGTTTCACAACCGCGAGTACCTCGTCGCGGTGCGGGCGATGCAGGACGTGCTGGCGCTGCACACGATGCGCTTCGCCGGCGAGCTCGTCAAGGCCTCGAGCCTCCAGCTCAAGGCGCCGTCCAAGAAGCCGGGCAAGCGCGAGGTCGAGATGGCGAGGACCCTCGTCGACTCCCTCCACGACGACTTCGATCCGGCGGACTTCACGGACGGCTACCGCGACCGCGTGGCCGCCCTCATCGAAGCCAAGGCCAAGGGCGAGGAGCCGGAGCTGCCCGCGCCCGAGGAGGAGTCCGACGGCGGCAACGACCTGATGGCTGCGCTCGAGGCCAGCCTCAGCGGGAAGCGCTGATGCCCCGCTCGCTGTGGACGGGATCGCTGAGCTTCGGACTGGTCAACGTGCCGGTCCAGCTGGTCACCGCCACGCGCGACCTCGACCTGCACTTCCGCCAGCTGCACGAGAAGGATGGCGCGCCGATCGAAGTGCAGCGGTGGTGCTCGAAGGAGAACGTCGAGGTCCCCTACGAGGAGATCACCCACGGCTACGACCTCGAGGACGGCGGCCAGGTGATCGTCTCAGACCTCGAGCTGCAGGCGATCGAACCGCGGCGGACGCGGACGATCGACATCGAGCGCTTCGTCGACCTCTCAGACGTCGACCCGATCTCCTTCGACCATCCGTATTTCCTGGTCCCCGCCTCCGAGGACGACGGATCGATCCGCGCCTACCGGCTGCTCTGCGAGGTGATGGGCCAGACGGACCGCGCGGCGCTCGGCCGGTTCGTGATGCGCGCCCGCGAGTACCTGGCCCTCGTGCGCGAGCGCGACGGGGCGCTCGCCCTGACGACGATGCGCTTCGCCGACGAGGTCCGCGACCCCAAGGACGTCGACGCCGCCACCCAGAAGGCCCACAAGCCGGCGCCCAAGCAGCTGCAGGCGGCCGTCGCCGTCATCGAGGAGCTGACCGCCGACTGGGATCCCGAGAAGCACAAGGACCGCTACCGCGCACGCCTGAAGAAGGTCGTCGACCGCAAGCGCAAGGGCGAGACGATCACGGCGCCCGAGCCCGCGCCGGCCCCGGCGGGCGGGGTTGACCTGATGGAGGCGCTCGAGCGGACGCTGGCCGAGCTCAAGAGCGGCGGCGATGCGCGGTGGTCGTCGTCGGAGGCCGCGAAGTCCAAGAAGTCCGGGAAGTCCGGGAAGTCCGAAAAGACGCCCGCCTGACCGCCCGTCAGCGGTGGGCGAGCGCCGTGGCGATGACGGCGACGACCTGCATCGGCTGGTGGGCCAGCTGTCCGCCGGAGATCCGCAGGGGCGGCAGCCCGGCGGCCCGCAGCACCTGATCCCGGCGGCGGTCGCGATCGATGGCCCGGCGGGTGGAGTGAAAGCGAAAGCCGTCGAGCTCGACGACGAGCTGCTCCTCGGGCCAGAAGAAGTCGACCACGAAGCCGTGCATGGGGACGTTGGCCAGCGGCGCCGGCAGCCCCGCCTCCCGCAGCAGGGTCAGCAGCCGCCGCTCTCCATCCGAGCGGGTGAGGGCCGGCTTGGCTTCGCGTTTGAGTACGGCGCGCAGGGCGGCGGTGCCGCGACGACCGGACGCGCAGAGCGCGGCCGCGGTCTCGTGGCTGAGCGCGATCGCCTGGGGCAGGGCGAGGAGGCCGCCGCCTCACGCGACCAGGGATCGCGCCGGGCAGACCGAGCACATAGACGCCCCGGTGGACGCGGGTGAGGGCCCGGAGCACGCGGACGGGGTAGGTCGCGTTGTCTGGCTCAGAACCCGGCAAGGCGGACCACCCCACGGCGCGGCGGCCGGTTGGTGTCCTTATCGGGGTCGCTCACATAGGTAAGAGCCCCCGAGAGGGCTCCCAGCACCCCCCGCGATACAGAGTTGTTACAGAGACAACCCGCCGTCGACGGGAATGACCGCCCCGGTCATCGCCGATGCGGCCGGCCCGGCGAGCCACACGAGCAGCGCCGCGACCTCAGTGGGGTCCAGCAGACGCTCGACCGGCTGCTGGCCGGCGAACGCCTCCGCGCCCGGCAGCCCGTAGAGCCGCGCCGACTCGTCGAGGATCCGTGTGGCCGTCGAGCCCGGGCACACGGCGTTGGCGCTGACGCCGGTGCCGCGCAGCTCGAGAGCCAGCGCCCGGATCGCCCCCACGACGCCGGCCTTGGCCGCGCAGTAGGCGGCGAGCATCGGCAGCCCCCGCAGCGCGGCGGTCGAGGCCACGGCCAGGAACCGCCCCCGAGCGCGGCTCGGGGCGCCGCAGCAGCGCCGGGATCGCCACCCGGGCGCCCACGAGCACCCCGTCCAGGCACACGCTCAGCACCGCCCGCTCCTCCGAGACGGGCATCTCCCACAGCGGCACGCCGCCGGCGATCACCCCGGCGCCCGCGATGAAGACGTCGAGGCCGCCATGCCGCTGCTCCGCCTCCCCCACGACGGCCGCCATGGCGGCCGCGTCGGTGACGTCGGCGACGACGGCCTGGGCGCCGGTCTGAGCGGCCACCGCGTCGAGCTGCTCCCGCGTGCCCATCGCGTAGGGCAGCCGCGGATCGTCGGCGCAGGCGTCGACGGCCACCACCGCATAGCCCGCCTCGGCCAGTCCGGCGACGGTGGCGGCGCCGATGCCCCGCGCCGCCCCGGTGACGATCGCTACCCGTCGCTCAGCCATGCGCGCACCATACGCGTCATCCGCTCCTGCTCGGCGGCCAGCAGAGCCTCGCCGCGTTCGGCGCTGGCGCCGGCCGGATCACCGAGCACCCCGTTGGCGCTGACCGCCGACACGCCGCCGGCGCGCAGCGCGCCCAGGAGCTCGCCCAGCGGAGCGCGGTTGCCGGCCTGCGCGCGGCCGAGGTCGACGCGCTCGGGCGCGAGCGCCAGCATCAGCGACGTCTCGAGCTCGCCGGCGTGGGCGTCGCCCGACCAGCGCGGCGTCCAGGCGCGGACGTCGCGGCCCTCCCGGCGCAGCAGCTCGACGGCCGACGACAGCGCCTCCGCGTTGCCGCCGTGGGCGCAGACGAACAGGAGCCGGGCGAAGGTCTCCCCCGCCGAGCGACCGAGCTCGACGAGGACCTGCGTCGTCGCCGCCGTGCCGATCGAGAGCGTGCCCGCGAACCCCTGGTGCTCCCCGGAGGCGCCGTAGGGCAGCGCCGGCGCCAGGCAGGCCTGCGCAACGGCGCCCACCAGGCGGGCGGCGAGGGCGACGGCGATCTCCGTGTCCGTGGTCAGCGGGAGGTGCGGGCCGTGCTGCTCGGTAGCGCCGAGCGGCACGACGAGCAGGTCAGAGCGGGCGCCGCCGAGCTGCGGCCAGGCGAGGGCGTCGAGCGAGGTCACCGGCCGGGCCCGCGGATGACGGCGGGGACGAGCGGCGCCGCCGTGCGCTCGCGCACGCATCCCAGCCACACCCCCGCGGCGTAGGCGAGGTCGTCGGCGGTGCGCAGGGCGCCGTAGCGCAGCGGGTCCAGGCGCGGGCGCCGGACCCGCCAGTCGGCGCGCGATGGAGACCGCCAGCCCCACCGGGACGACCCGGCGCGCCCGCCGCGAGCGCGCCACCGCACAGAGCAGGAGCGGTGAGTAGGCGCGCGCCAGCGCGTCGAGCAACTGGCGGCCGAGGCGCAGCTGTGCGGCCGCCGCCACCCCGAGCAGCTGCCGGCGGGCGCCCGGCACCGGCGGCAGCCGGGCGCTCACCACGGCGGTGCCGACGGCGGCCGCCGCCAACGCCGCCCGGGGCCGCCCGGCGAGCGCCAGGACCCAGGGACCAGCGGCCCACGCCGGGATGACGACGTGGCGCAGCCGCCCGGGATGACGGTGAGCCAGCGCCGCCGCTGAGGAGCCGTAGGCGACGCGCTGGGCCAGCCAGGCGCGCGAGCCCGACCCGGTGCGGGTGCTCCACGCGGGCGGCCGGCTCGTAGCGGCACCGTCTGCCCGCCGGCCGCCAGGCGCCACACGAGGTCGACGTCCTCGCCGACGCGCATCGCGGTGTCAAAGCCTCCGACGGCGGTCAGGGCCTCGCGGCGGGCGACGAGCGCGGCCGCGGGGACGAAGCCGATGCGGCGCCCGGGGGCGACGCTCCCCGGGGTCCCCCCAGGTCCAGCGGCGAGCGAACCGCCTCGTAGGCGGAGACGACCCCCGGCCGGGGGCACGGCGATCCGGGGAGCGACGGCGGCGACGGCCGGATCGGCGAAGTGGCGCAGGAGCGGCGCCAGCCACTCCGGCTGCGGGCGGGTGTCGGAGTCCAGGAAGGCGACCAGCGGCGCCGAGCTGGCGGCGATCCCGGTGTTGCGCGCCTGGGCCGGACCGGTGGCCCTCGCGTGGCGAACGACCTGGGCGCCACCCTCACGGGCCACGGCGGCGAGCGCAGGCCATCGCGTGAGCCGTCGTCGACGACGATCACCTCGCGCACGGCACCCACGCGGGCCAGGCAGGCGGCCAGCAGGTCCGCGCGGTCGCGGGCGGGGATGACCACGGCGACGTCGGCGGGGGTCCACGCGCTGTCCTCGTCAACAGCGGATGAGCGAGACCGGCGGCGATCAGCCGCGCGGCGAGCCGGGTCGCGGCCGGACGGTCGGCGACGGGCGCGCCGTCGCGCCAGGCACACACGAGCTCGGCCCCCGCCGGCGTCAGCCGCAGCAGCCGGCCGGGCTGGCCGCCGAGCACGACCGCGCCGCCGGCCAGGACGCGGGTCGACGGGTCCAGCTGCAGTTCACCGCCGGCGCTCAGGCGCGCGAAATCAGGCCGGACGCCCCTCGTGAAGCCCTCGGGGACGAGCACGTCGGAGGGCTCGAGCTCGGCCAGCGAGGCTCGCCCCAGGCCGCGCAGCGCCGAGTCGATCCCGCCGTGGAAGATGTCGAGGACGTTCTCGACGCCGGCCTGGCCGTTGGCGGCCAGGCCCCACAGGTAGGCGCGCCCGATCATCGTCGCCCGGGCGCCGAGGGCGATCGCCTTGATCGTGTCCGAGCCCCGCCGCACGCCGCTGTCGAGGACGACCTCGATGTCGCCGCCGACGGCGTCGACGATCCCCGGCAGGGTGCGGATCGAGGCGGGCTGGCCGTCGAGGTTGTTGCCGCCGTGGTTGGAGACGGAGATCGCGGCGGCGCCGATGTCGACGGCCCGCCGCGCGTCGTCGGGGCGAGCGATCCCCTTGAGCATCACCGGGCCCTCCCACCAGGAGACGAGCCAGCGCAGGTCCTCCCAGGTGGGCGGCGGGGTGCCCATCCACTCCCCGTACGCGGCGAAGAACGTTGGCGGGTCCTCACCGTTGATCGCCATGTTGGGGACCGTCAAGTCCGGCGGCCCCCCGGCGCGCGCCCAGCCCAGGAGCCACCGCGGGCGGATGATCGTCTCAGGGGCGAGCGACAGCATCGTCTTGAGGTCAAGCGTGTCGGGGATCGTGGGGCTGCCCCAGTCGCGGCCGTGAGAGAACTGCCAGTCCAGGGTGACGATCAGTCCCGCCACGCCGGCGGCGCGGGCTCGCTCCAGACGCTTCGTCAGCCGCTCGCGCGTGCCGCACCAGTACGTCTGAAAGAAGGTCTGCGGGTTGGCCGCGACGACCTCCTCGACGGGCTTTGATCCAAACGAGCTCAGCCCGATGGCCGTCCCGCGGGCGGCCGCCGCGCGGGCGACCGCCACCTCGCCATCGGGGTGAACCGCCTGGACCCCGGTCGGCGAGATCATCACCGGCAGCGCGAGCACCGCCCATCACCGAGGTGCCCATGTCGCGCTGCGCCGGTGCCTCGGCGACGTGCGGCGCGAAGCCCAGCTCACCGAAGGCGGCCAGGTTGTCCTCGAGCGTCGTGCCGCGCTCCGAGCCCGCGATGATCGCCTTGTAGACGGAGCGGGGCAGCGTCCGGCGGGCACGGCGCTGCGCCTCGGCGACGGATTCAAACCATCCTCCGGCCATGGCGCCGCCCTATCCCGCGCGCAGCCGCTTGCTGTGCCCGGGCGCCACCAGCGGCCGGTCCCGCGGCGGCGACCTTGACCAGCTCGAGCTCGCCGTGGCCGAGCACGCACTCGGGGTCCGGGCCGTCGAGCGGCATGCCGGTGAAGAACTTGGCGGCCATGCATCCGCCCTGGCACTTGTCGTAGAGCCCGCAGGAGGCGCACGCCCCGGCGCTCTGGGGCTCGCGCAGCTCGGCGAACAGCTCCGACTCGCGCCACACCCGGGCAAAGCCCCCGGAGTCGCGGACGTTGCCGGCCAGGAACTCGTCGTGGAGCACGAACGGGCAGGCGTACACGTCTCCCACCGGATCGACCAGGCAGACGACGCCGCCCGGCGCCGCACAGGTTGAGCCCCGGCAGCGGCTCACCCAGAGCGGACAGATGAAAGAAGCTGTCGCCGGTGAGGACCTCGGGACGGCGCGACGAGCCACTCGTAGAGCTCGCGCTGCTGGGCGGCCGTCGGGTGCAGCTCATCCCACACCGAGGCGCCGCGGCCCGACGGGCGCAGACGGGTCAGCCGCAGCTGGGCGCCGTACTCGGTGGCGATCGCCTCGAGCGCGTCGAGCTCGGGGATGTTGTGCCGGGTCATGACGACGGAGATCTTGAACGGCCCGAAGCCCGCCTCGGCCAGGCGGTCCATGCCGCGGCGGGCCATCGCGTAGCTGCCCGCGCCCGCGGACGGGATCGTTGGTCTGCGGCGGTCGCGCCGTCGATCGAGATCTGGACGTCGAGGTAGTCCGTGGCGGCGATCCGCCGCGGCCGCCTCGGGCGTGATGAGCGCGCCGTTGGTGGAGAACTTGACGCCCACCCTGCGCTCGACCGCGTAGTCGACGAGGTCGAGGAAATCGCGGCGCACGAGCGGCTCCCCACCACCGACGTTGACGTAGAAGACGCGCATGGCGGCCATCTCGTCGATGAGGGCCCGGCACTCCTCCGTGGAGAGCTCGCGCGGGTCGCGCTTGCCCGAGGAGCTCAGGCAGTGCGCGCAGGCGAGGTTGCAGCCGTAGGTGACCTCCCAGGTGAGGCAGATGGGCGCCTCGAGGCCGTGCTTGAAGCGGTCGCGCAGCTCCGGGACTGGCGGTGTCAGCGGACACTGATGACCTCCGAGGCGTGCAGGCGGGCGAGGGCGCGAAGCATCGCCGGGCGCTGGGCATCAGTGACGCGTGAGCGTCGAGCGCAGCCTCGGCGGACGGGTGCTCGCCGAGGTCCTCGACGATCGCCGTCAGCAGCGGCGACTTGAGGAACGTCAGGCGGCGGTTGCCGTAGTGATAGGCGAGCGCGCCGAAGCGCTCGGGGCGCAGCGCGAGCTGGGGATGCAGCGCGTAGGGACGGGCCGCGTCGAAGACGGCGGACTCGGTGGCGCTAGTAGACACCGCACATGCCGTCGATCGAGACCTCCTCGACCAGCAGATCGTCCTCGAGGACCTCGTCGGTGGCCGGCTCGGTGCTCGGTCTCGGGCTCTGACTCGGCCTGTGGTTGCGCTTGTGGCTCGGACACGGCGCGCTCCTTCATTCATTGACTGGCGGAGGCCGGGAAACTACCCCATCGGCCCCGCGCTCAGGCGAAGCGAGCGGGGGTGCGCTCATGGACGAGCGCGGCCTCGAGCTCGGCGGCGAGCGCAGGCAGCCGTCCGCCCTCAGTCAGCCACCGCTCGAGGCGGCGGCGCACGGCGCTATGGGTCGCCTCGTCGCAGGCCAGCAGATCCGCCAGCCCGCGGTCGCGCCACGTCGTGCGGCGGGCGTAGCGGTGGCGCACTGAGTCATACCGCGCTCCCAGGGTGCGCTCGCCACAGCTGCTCGTCGCCCGCCAGCTCCCGGGTCAGCGCCAGCGCCAGCCGGCCGGCGGCCAGGCCGCGCAGCCCGGCCGGAATGCGACGCGCCGTGCCCGGCGCGAACTCGGCCGGCTGGGGCGCGGCGCACGTGCAGGCGAAGAGCACGCGGGCGGACTCCAGCTCGCCGGCGGTCCACCCCGGCGGCCCGGTGCGCAGGCCGAGCGCCGTCCAGGCCTGAAGCAAGCTGCCGGAGATCGCCCGCTCGGCCTCGCCGGCGGCGATCGTGAGCAGCTCGTTGAACTCCGGTACGGCGCCCGCCACCCAGCGCAGCTCGTCGATGTCCGGGCGGTCCCCCGTCGCTCAGCCACGGCAGGGCCGCCGACCAGCTCGCGCGCGGCGGCGAAGGCCGCGTCGAGGTGGGCCAGGTCGCCGGTGCGGTGAAAGCCGCCCAGGGCCGCCCGCATCGCCGGCACGTGGTGCAGGGCCTCCGCGGTGAGCATCCGACGTCCGGCGATCACGGAGCCGTGAACCGCCAGCGCCCCCACCTGGTCCCGCTCAGTCGACCACATGCTCTCTCATCCTTGCTCAGAGTTGGTCAGAACCTCTGATCACAGGATATTGGCTCGCCGCGACAGCCGTCAAAGCCCGCCACCGTCGCCTGCGATCATCGGTTCATGCGATTGGCGACGGTACTCGTGGCCGGTGCGGTGGGCCTGTCCGGGCTGTGGCTCGGGCGACCTCGCTGCTCGTGCATCGCCCCGATCGCCGTCGCACCGCCGCCGGGCCGGCGGCGCCCGCGGCCTCGGTCACGGTCATCCGCGGCTGGTCCGACGCGCTGCGCACGGGCGACGTCAGCGGGGCCGCTCGGTACTTCCGGATCCCCAGCGTGTTCTTCAGCGGCTCCGGTCCGCCGCTGCGCATCCGCAGCCATCGCCGCCGCCGAGGAGGTCAACGCGACCCTCCCGTGTGGCGCGGAGCTCCTCTCCACCCACCGGCTCGGTCCGCTACGTCAACGCCCTCTTCCGGCTGACGGACCGCTCCGGACGGGGCGGGCAGGGCGGCTGCGGCTCGGGGACGGGCTCGACAGCGCGAACGAACTTCCTGATCGAGAACGGTCACATCGTGCAATGGCTGCGCGCGCCGGACGAGCCCGGGGACAACGGGTCGCCGAGGCGACCGCCCGGCTCGGGAACGACCACCGGCCCCGAGCACACCGACCTCGCCGGACACCACGCCCGGCGGCGGCGCGCCCATCGCGTGACCCACCGGGAATACGCTTAAGGACCTGATGGCCGCGCGCCCCGATCCCTACGCCACCCTCGGCGTCAGCGCCACCGCCAGCGATGCGGAGCTGCGCAGCGCCTACCGGCGGCTCGTGCAGCTGCACCACCCCGATCACAACGGCGGCTCGGCGGACTCGGCGCGGCGCTTCGAGGAGGTGCAGGAGGCCTATGCGGCGGTCCGTCAGCAGCGCCAGGGGGGCGGGGGCCGGGCCTCGGCGCGCCGGGCGAGCCGACCGGGCAGCTCCGGGCAGCCGCGTTCACAGTCGCGCCCGCCCGCGAGTGGCCCCGCGGCCGGCGACCCGGACCTCGGCTCGCGGCTGGCGGCCATGGAGGCCGAGCTGCGGGCCGCCCGCGACGACGCGATGCGCAAGGCACGGGCCGCCGCCGCAGCCGCGGCCGCCCGCGCGCAGGGCGAGACCGAGCGTCCCAGCGACGAGGAGCTCGGCTACATCTCCACCGACGACAGCTTCTCCAAGATCCTCCGCGACGCCGCCTCGGGCCTGTCCGAGCGCCTCGACGAGGCGCAGCACGAGGCGCGCGAGTCCCCGGTCACCAAGCGCTTCGCCGACCTGATCGACGAGCTCGGGTCAAAGCTGACCGGCGACCCGCACGACCGCAACATGAGCGCCCTAGACCGCGTCCCCTCGGGGACGATGTGGACGAACATCGCGCCGCGGCGCTCGCCGTCGAGCCCCAGCTCGGTGATCGCCTCGCGCACGCCCGGGTAATCAGGATGCTCGTAGTCGTCGAAGACGACGGCCGCCCCCGGCGCCAGCGCCGGTCGCCAGGCGGTGAACTCGGCGATCGTCGGTTCGCGCTGATGCGAGCTGTCGATGTAGAGCAGGTCGACGCCGCCGTCGCCGAGCGGGCCCTCGGCGCCGTCGCGGAGCTGCAGGTCGATCCGCGCCCGCACCGCGCCGCCGACGAGCTGCCGGTAGCGGCGGGGTTCCTCGCGGTCGATGACGTCGAGGGTCGTCACCGTGCGCTGCGGGTCGGCGAGAGCCAGCGAGATGGCCGTCCACCCGGTGGCGGTGCCCAGCTCGACGACCCGGCGACGTCCGCGGGCCAGCGCCAGCAGCGCCCGCAGGTCGGCCGGGCGGGTGGCGGAGGTCAGGCTCAGCAGGTCGCCGCTGCGCCGGGCGTGGCGGCGGGCGCGGGCCTGGAAGACGGCGACCCGCGGCGGCAGGACCGCGAGCCCCGCGTGCCAGCGGGCCTCAGTGAGGGCGCGGCGCGCCCAGTCGGCGCAGCTGATCGGCGATCGGCACGGGGCTGATGTTGGCAGCCGCCCGCGCCGACACGGCGGCCCGCGGCCGATCGCGGCGGCGGTGTGGCCCGCCGCCGACCGGGTGGTCAGTCGCGCATCGCCAGCATGAGCACCGTCAGATCGCCGACGTGGGCGGCCTGCGCGGACCACTCCGTGCTGTAGGCGGAGCCTCGGCGCGATGATCAGTCAGGCGCTGGGCGTGATCGAGCGCCTCGCGCAGAGGCGTGGCATGGGAATCAGTACGGGGCAGGGTCATGGGAATCCGTTTCTGGAGCGGGATGGGATGGGTTGGGATGGCGGCCCTCTCCCGTGCCTCGTGTCAGACACGATAGTGCGGTCGACCAATAAGAACAAGACGCGTTTTCAGGCTCTCAGGATAGGGGCTCCTTATACTTAGCCGGCATGAACCTGCGACAGCTCGAGTACTTCGTGGCGATCGCCGAGGCCGGCACGCTGACCCAGGCGGCCGAGCGGCTGCTCGTCTCCCAGCCGTCGCTCTCCCAGCAGATCCGCTCGCTCGAGGCCGAGCTCGGCGGCCCGCTGCTTCGAACGCCTCCCGCGGGGCGTCCGTCTGACGACTGCCGGCATCGAGCTGCTCGGCGAGGCCCAGGCGACGCTCGCCCACGCCCAGCGAGCCCGGCGGGTCGTCCGCCGGGCGCTCGAGCTCGACGTCGGCCAGCTCGAGGTGGCGGTCACCAGCTCGGCGGCACTCGGCATCCTCCCCTTCGTCCTGCGCGACTGGCAGGGCCGCCATCCGGAGATCGAGGTCAGCCTGCTCGAGTTTCCCCACCGGCGTGCGCTCGAAGAGGCCGCCCGCGACGGGGCGGGCGACATCGCGGTCGGCTCGATGCCCGACGAGTGGACGGGCCAGATCCGCCAGCTCGGCTGGGAGGAGATGGTGCTCGTCCTCCCCGACGGCGATCCGCTGCTCGAGCTCGACGCCGTGCCCCTCACGGAGCTGACCGACCGCCGCTGGGTGCACTTCTCCCGCGCCCATGGCCTCGCCACGGTCGTCGACTTCTGCTGCGCGAGCGCCGGCTTCTCGCCCCGCGTGGCCGTCCGCACCAGCCAGGTGGCCGCCGCTCCCCCCTTCGCCGCCGCCGGCATCGGCCCGGCGCTGGTGCCCGAGCACATCGTCCCGGCCGCCCTGCAGCGGCTCGTGCGCCCCGCCTTCCCGCGGCCCGTCCGCGCGGTGTGCGCCTTCACCCGCGGTGAGTGGAATCCCCTGACCGAGGCCTTCCTGGACACCCTGGAGAGCTTTCCGTGGGGACCCAAGCCCGAGCCCGCGCTCGACCTGTAGGGCGGCGGAGCGGGGGGTGGAACAGGGCCTACAGCGCCCGGACCGTGGGCACTCCCACACGAGCGCGGTCAGCGATCGCGCGCCGCCCGGCGAACCTCGCGGCGCAGGCGCGCGGGCCACGTAGTCATCGACGCTGTGGCGCTCCTCCCCCACGGATCCCCGCGGTGGTGATAGCCGTTGCGCTCCCAGAAGCCGAGCTCGTCGTGCTCGAGGATCTCCAGGCGCTGGACCCACTTGGCCGACTTCCACAGGTACAGGTGAGGGACGAGCAGCCGGGCCGGCCCCCCGTGGTCGGCCTCCAACGGCGCGCCGTCGGCCTCGAAGGCGATGAGCGCCGGGTGCTCCATCACGTCGGACAGCGGCAGGTTGGTCGTGTAGCCGCCGTAGCAGTGGGCGAGCAGATAGCCCGCCGAGGCGGCCGGCTGCGCGCGGGCGATGAGCCGCCGTACGTCGACGCCGCGCCAGTCCATGCCGAACTTCGACCAGCGGGTCACGCAGTGGATGTCCCCCGACCAGTCCGTGGCGCGGCTCGGCCATCAGCGCCTCCCAGTCCAGCACGAACGGCTCGGCCACCGCCCCGTCGACCGACAGCAGCCAGTCGGCGGTCGCGACAGACGGGGTCTCCTCCGACGGTCAGCACCGGCCACTTGACGGTCGGCGACTGCCCGGGCGGCAGCCGCTCGGGGTCGATGCCCAGGGCGGCGGCGCGGCGCTTGCCGCGGTCTCCGAACATGCGGGGGGTGATCACGATCGCCTCATTGTGCCGGGCTATGTTCGAGGACGAACCAGTTCGAACGAGAGAGGCCGTATGAGAGCGATCGTGGTCAAAGAGGCCGGCGGCGCCTTCGAGCTTGAGGAGCGCGACGTCCCGGAGCCCGGCCGCGGCGAGGCGCTCGTGCGCGTCCATGCCTGCGGCGTCTGCCACAGCGACATCTTCGCCAAGGAGGGCGGCTATCCCGGCGTGTCGTATCCGCTCGTTCCCGGCCACGAGATCGCCGGTGAGATCGCCAAGCTCGGCGAGCACGTCGAGGGCTGGGAGGTCGGCCAGCGCGTGGGCGTCGGTTGGTTCGGCGGCAACTGCGGCCACTGCGAGCAGTGCCGCCGCGGCTCGCTCATCGACTGCGAGAACATGGGCATCCCGGGGATCACCCAGGATGGCGGCTATGCCGACTACGTCGTGGTGCGCGCCTCGGCCCTGGCCTCGATGCCCGACGACATCGGCTTCGAAGACGCGGCGCCGCTGCTGTGCGCCGGGATCACCACCTTCAACGCGCTCCGCACCAGCCGGCGCCCCGGCCGGCGGCCGCGTCGCCGTGCTCGGGGTCGGCGGCCTCGGCCACCTCGGTGTGCAGTTCGCCGCCAAGCTCGGTTTCGAGGTCGTGGCCGATCGCCCGCGGGACCGCCAAAGAGGAGCTCGCCCGCCAGCTGGGCGCCCACCACTACGTCGACAGCACCGCGGGCGATCCCGGCGCAGGCGCTGCAGGCGCTCGGCGGGGTCGATCTGATCCTCTCCACGGTGACCAACGCCGGCGCGATGGCGGCCGTGTTCGGCGGCCTGCGCCCGCACGGCACGCTGCTCGTCGTCGGCGCCGACATGAGCCCGATCGAGGTCCCGGCGGCGGCGTTCATCAGCGGCGGCACCGGTCTGCGCGGCCACGCCTCCGGCACCTCGCAGGATTCCGAGGACACGCTGGCGTTCAGCGTGCTGCAGGGCGTGACGCCGATGATCGAGACGATGGCGCTCGAGCAGGCCGGCGAGGCCTACGACAAGATGATGAGCGGCGACGCGCGCTTCCGGATGGTGTTGACGACGGGCTGGCAGGCTCAACGCCCTGTGGTGACCGCAGCGTCATCCGTCAGATGCGCTGTCATGACCGTCCGCGCCGTCGGCCTCAACCACATCGCCTTCGAGGTCCGCGACCTCGACGAGGCGCTCGCCTTCTACGAGCGCTTCTTCGATCTGCGGCTGCGCGGCCGCCGCGCGCGCATGGCGTTCATCGACCTCGGCGACCAGTTCATCGCGCTCAGCGTCGTCCGACGACGTCACCCCCGATCGCGACCGGCACGTCGGCCTCGTCGTCGACGACAAGGAGGCGCTGCGCAGCGCGCTGGCGCAGGCGGGGTATGACGTGGCCGCCTCGGGCTCGCTGCGGGTCCGCGACCCGAGCGGCAACCAGCTGGAGATCGTCGACTACCGCGACGTGCAGTTCTCCAAGACCGACGCCGTCCTGCGCGCGATGGAGCTCACCGGGCTGGAGAAATCCGACGCAGGCCCGTGCTGAACTGCGCGACAAGCACATGACCGACGAACCACTGAGGGGACACCATGGCCATCAGCACCCGCGAATCCGAGCAGATCGAGTCCGCCAACACGTCCGGGCGCACCCCGGTCGTCTTCATCCACGGGCTGTGGCTGCTGCCGTCGAGCTGGCAGCGATGGGCCGATCTCTTCCACGAGGCCGGCTACGCGCCGCTGACCCCGTCGTGGCCCGATGATCCCGAAACGGTCGCGGAGGCCCGCGCCAACCCCGACGTGTTCGCGGGCAAGACCGTCGGCCAGGTCGCCGATCACGTCGGTGAGGTGATCGCCCAGCTGACGCGCCCGCCCGGCGGTCGTCGGCCATTCGTTCGGTGGCCTGCTGGCGCAGATCACCGCCGGCCGCGGGCTGAGCGCAGCCACTGTGGCCATCGATCCGGCGCCCTTTCGCGGCGTGCTGCCGCTGCCGATCTCGTCGCTGCGCTCGGCCATGCCGGTGCTGGCCAACCCGGCCAACCGCAAGCGCGCGGTGACCCTCACCTTCGAGCAGTTCCGCTACGGCTGGGCCAACGCCGTCTCCGAGACCGAGGCCCGCCAGCTCTACGACGAGTTCCACGTCGCCGCCCCCGGCGCGCCGCTGTTTCAGGCGGCGACGGCCAACTTCAACCCGTTCACGGAGGCCAAGGTCCCCGACCACGGCGACCGCGGACCGCTGCTGTTCCTCTCCGGCGGCGCCGACCACACCGTGCCGTGGGCCATCACCAACGCCTCGTTCAAGCGCCAGCACCGCCACTACGGGATCACCAAGATCACGGAGATCCCCGACCGCGGCCACGCGCTGACGATCGACTCCGGCTGGCGCGAGGTCGCCGACGCCGCCCTGGCCTTCGTCACGGAATACGCGCCGCCCGCCGCGGGCTGACCCGGGTTCAGCGAGGGAGCTCGGCGGACCGGCCCGGACTGCACGTTTTTGGTCAGCGGAGCCGACCACTTCAGAGGTGAGGCGTTACTCAGGGAGGATTGACCTCCACACTGTCGTCGGTGAGCTTTCCAGCCAAGGTCGATGCCATCGAGCGCGTCATCCGCGAAGGTCGGGCCGACAACCTCTCAGATCGGGAGATCGCCGAGCAGATCTCGGCCCTGCCCGATGATCCCGTGTGGGCCCGGGCCGTCTCTCATCCGATCCGCGCCGAGATCGTGCGCCTGCTCCGCGAGGGACCGATCAGCCCGGCCCGCGCCTCCGAGCGTCTCGAGAACGCGCCGCTCGGCACCGTCGCCTATCACTTCCGTACGCTCGAGCGTCTGGGAGTGATCGAGGTCAGCGCCCGAACGCAGCGGCGCGGAGCGATCGAGCACACCTACCGCCTCAAGGCCGACGCGTAGCCCGCCCCTGACGCCCGACCGCACGTTTTCGCGCCGGGGACTGAAGTTTTCCGGTCCGCTGCCGAGTCCCCCGGCATGCCGAGGCCCGTCCGTGCCGCCGTCATCGCTCTCGGGGCGTGGGTGGCGGCGTGTGAGCTGCACGCGCTCGGGCTCGACTGGCTGCCCGTCGGCGACGTCAAATGGCTGCACGTGGTCGTCATGGGCGGCGGGGCGATCCTCGTCCTGCTGCGGGCCGCCTGCCGGCGAGAGGAGCGCACCGCCTGGCTGCTGCTCGGGCTCGGCGTCAGCGCCTGGGTGCTCGGCGAGCTCTACTTCACGGCGGTGCTGTGGTCAGACGCCTCGCCGCCGGTCCCCTCGCCGGCCGACGCGGGCTATCTCTCGCTGCCGCCGCTGGTGTTCGCCGGTCTCGTCGTCCTGGCCCGCTCGCGCATCCGCGGGCTGCCGATCACGCTGCTGCTCGACGGGGTGACCGCCGGCCTGGCGGTCGGCTCGGCCAGCGCCGCCGTCGTCTTCAAGCCCGTCCTGCACGCCATCGGCGGCCAGCCGGCGGCCGTGGCGACCAACCTCTCCTATCCGGTCGCCGACCTGCTGATGGTCGGCCTGCTGTGCGGGCTGCTGGCCATCGGCGGACGGCGACTGGACCGCCGTTTCCTGCTGCTGGCCGCCGGCATCCTCTGCTTCTGGGGATCGGACACGGTGTACCTCGTCAAGGCCGCCCAGGGAACGTGGATGTCGGGCGGGCCCTATGACGCGGGATGGTGGATGATCGCCGTCTGCTTCGCCGCCGCCGCCTGGTCGCGGCCCCGCGGGGCGCGAGCGGCCCTGCAGCAACCGCGCGCTGATCAGCGTGCCCATCGCCTTCGCGATGCTGAGCCTCGCCGTGCTCATCAGCGGCTCGCTCATCGACGTCTCGCTGCCGGCCGTCGGCCTGGCCAGCGGGGCGCTGCTGTCCGTGCTCGCCCGCCTCGTGCTGACCTTCCGCGCCCACCAGGCGGTGCTCGAACGGACCCGCAGCGAAGCCTCCACGGACCCGCTGACCGGCCTGGGCAACCGCCGCGCGCTGGCCAGCGCGCTGCGCCACCGCCTCGAGGAGGCGCAGCGCGCGCCGCTGATCCTCGCCCTGTTCGACCTCGATGGCTTCAAGACCTACAACGACACCTTCGGCCACGCCGCGGGCGACGCGTTGCTCCAGCGGCTGGCCGCCGCCCTGGGCGCCGTGCTGACCGCTCCGGCGAGCGTGTACCGGATGGGGGGCGACGAGTTCTGCGCGCTGCTGCCCGGCGGCGATGATGGCGAGGCCCTGCTGCGGGCCGCCGCCGCGGTGCTCACTGACCACGGCGACGGCTTTGAGATCACCGCCTCGCTGGGCAGCGTCCGCCTGCCCGAGGAGACCGCGGAGTTCGACGAGGCGCTGCGCCTCGCCGACCAGCGCATGTATGAGGAGAAGCACGGCGGACGGACGGCGGGCGCCGCTCAAGAGGTCAAGCAGGCCCTCCTCTCGGCGCTCGCGCAGCGCGATCCCGAGCTCTCAGACCACCTCGATGACGTCGGCCGCCTGGCGGCGGAGGTGGCGGTCGAGCTGGGTTGCAGCGCCTCGATGGTCGAACGGGTGCGGATCGCCGCCGAGCTGCACGACGTCGGCAAGATGGCCATCCCGGAGTCGATCCTGGAGTAAGCCGGGGGCCCTCACCGGCACTGAGTGGACGCTCATGCGCCAGCACACCGTCACCGGCGAGCGGATCGTCGGTTCGTCCGCCGCCCTCGCCGACGTGGCCCCGCTCGTGCGCTCCTCGCACGAGCGCTGGGACGGCACCGGCTACCCGGACCGCCTGGCCGGCGACGACGATCCCGCACGGAGCGCGAATCATCGCGGTGTGCGACTCCTATGACGCCATGACCTCCGACCGCCCGTACCGCCGGGCGATGAGCGTCGAGGCGGCCCGCCAGGAGCTGCAGGCGGGCGCCGGGACGCAGTTCGACCCCGAGGTGGTGGCGGCGTTCCTGCGCCTGACCGGCTCCGGCCCGGACCGGCGCGCCGCGCCCGCGGCGACGAATGTTCCCGGCCGCGCGCTCAGCGGCCTATCATCTGGAGGGTGAGTGAGTTCGAAGATCGCCTCCGCGCGATCGCCAAGGAGATCAGTCGCAACATCGACGACGTCGCCGAGTCCCTCGGCGTCGACGGCGAACGCGCCCGCCACTTCGCCGAGGCCGCCGGCCAATGGCTCAACGACCACGTGGAAGGCGGCGAGGAGTTGTTCGGTTCTCCGTCGCCGGCGGAGCCGGCATCCTCCGGGGCCGCCCCGGACAAGACGGAGCCGGCTCGCCCGTCGCGGCGCACCGGGCCCCACCCCCTCGACCGTCCCACGGCCGATCAGGGCCTGGCGCTGAGCGCGCTGGACTCCGGGCGCTGGACCGTGCGCCCAGGCAGCAACCAGCTGACCGGCACCGGCGAGGGCTCCGAGCCCGCGCACGCCTCCGAGCTCGTCTCCGAGCTGCGCGCCCGCGACTGGATCAAGGCCGACGGCGAGCTGACGCTCGTCGGACGGCGGGCGCTGGGCCGCTGGTGCGACACCGCCGAGCCGATCGCCGCCTCCGCGGCCGCCACGGGCTCCGCCACCCCGGGCCCGTCGCGCCGCCGGTCCCGCCGGTCCCGCCGGCTCGACCCGAGCTGACCTCGCCAGCGCCGGGTCCCGTGCCCTCCGCCTCGCCGAGCTTTCGCTTCGTCTGCGTGCCCGCCGCCCTGACGGACCCATCGCCGGGCTGGCCGCCTGGGCGAGCGAGATGCTGCGCGAGGGCGAGATCGCTCTGCTCCCCGATGAGGGCGGGCTGCCGGCGCTCGCCGCCGTCGCCCATGCCCTCGAGATGGTGGCGGTGCTGCTCATCCGCGCCGAGAGCGGCGCCGAGCACCAGGAGCGCACGGTGATCGCCTACGCCGACGGCATGCCGCTCGTGTGGGTGGCCGACCACTTCAGCCAGGACGCTGTGCGCTGGGCGCACGACCGCGGGCCGATGACGCTGCTCGTCCACGCCGACGGACCGCTGTCTGACGACGAGCGCCGGCGCATCGACCGGTTCGTCGCCACCCTCGGTCGCCAGTCGGAGTAGTTCTCTGCCGCGCGCGCCGGCCGACGACGAGCGCGTCGAAGTTACCGCAGAGTAAAATCACGCAGCCGTGAGCGGCGCGTCAGGAACGGATTCCGGGGACGGGAACGAGTCCCCTGCACGACGAGCACCGCCATGGCGACGAGCTGGCCGGCGCCGGCCGCTTCGAGGATGCCGAGAACGCCTACGCAGCGGGCGGCCGAGGCGGGCGACGCGGGAGCCGCCGCCAAGCTCGGGGTGCTGCGCGAGCGACGCGAGGACCGCGACGGCGCCCTGGAGGCCTACCGCCAGGCCGACGAGGCCGGCGACGGCTTCGGATCGCTGCGGCTCGGGTTGCTCCTCGCCGCGCGCGACGAGTGGGACGACGCGCAGGAGGCCTTTGACCGCGCGCGGGAGCGCGGCGACGCGCCCGCGGGCGGCGACCTCCTCGGGGCACTGCGCGCCCGCGACGACCGCGAGCGCTCGATGCCTCGCCTCTCCGCCCCCGCGCTGTCCAACCCGGTGCTCGTCGGCGCGATGACCCTGCTCATCGCGATGGTGGCGGTGTTCCTGTCCTATAACGCGAATAACGGGTTGCCGTTCGTGCCGACGCGGGAGTTGAAGGTCGATATCGCGTCGGGGTCTGATCTGGTGGCCGGCAACGAGGTGCGTGAGGGTGGGTTCCGGATCGGTCTGGTGCAGGAGCTCAAGCCGATCCAGCTCAAGAGCGGTCAGATCGCCGCACAGCTGACCATCCAGCTCGAGAAGGCCTACGGCAACGTCCCGGTCGACTCGACGGCCTCGATCCGGCCGCGGTCGGCCCTCGGGCTGAAGTTCATCGACCTCCACAAGGGGTCATCGCACCGTGTGTTCTCCGACGGGGCGATCATGCCGATCACCCAGACGCACGTCCCCGTCCAGTTCGAGGATGTCTTTCAGGCGTTTGATGGGAAGACGCGCAAGGCGATCGATGAGAATCTGGTGGGGTTTGGGGATGCGTTGGCGGGGCGGGGGAGTGCGTTGAATGACACGATCGCGGCGTTGCCGTCGTTGTTGGGGCATCTGCAGCCGGTGGCGGCGTATCTGTCTGATCCCGAACACCCAGTTGACGCGGTTGTTGACCAATCTGGAGGGGTTCATGGGGACGGTCGCGCCGGTGGCGGGGGTCAACGCGCGTCTGTTTACGGATATGGCGACGACCTTTGAGGCGATTGGCCGTGACCCCCACGCGCTTGGAGCAGACGATCGCTAAGTCTCCGCAGACGGAGGATGTGACGATCAATTCGCTGAAGGTGCAGCGGCCGTTTCTGGTGGATTTCAACACGCTGGGCAAGCAGTTGGCGCCGGCGACGGCGTCGTTGAAGTCGTCGTTGCCGATCATCAATCCGGCGGTTGAGCAGGGCACCCGGACGTTGATCCGCACGCCGGTGCTCAACACGCGGTTGCAGGGGGTGATGACGGCGCTGAAGAACCTGTCGCAGGCGCCGGGGACCAATGTCGCGATCAACGGGTTGCAGAGCACGGTCGCGATCCTGAACCCGATGATCCGCTACCTGGGCCCGTATCAGACGGTGTGTGATTACTGGAACTACTTCTGGACCTATCTCAGCGAGCACATCTCCGAGCAGACAAGCTTCGGCTTCGCCCAGCGGGTCCTCTTCAACCTCTCCAATCCCCTCCAGCCCAACAACGTCGGGACCGAGGGCGCCACCGCCCCCGTCAACGGCGGGGGCAGCACCTCCGTGCTGACCGGCGGCGACGAGTTCCTGCACAGCCAGAACTACGGCGCCGCCATCGACACCCAGGGCAACGCCGACTGCGAGAGCGGCCAGCGCGGCTACCCGCTCAAGCTCAACGCCTCAGACCCTCAGGGCCGCACCCTCGCGCTCGAGCCCCATACGCCGGGCGACCAGGGCGCGACCTTCAAGGGCCGCGCCCGCGTCCCGGTCGGCGAGACGTTCACCCGCAACCCCGCAGACCGGGCCGCAGCTCGCCTACACCCCGAGCAACCCGTAGCTCAGAGCAGACGAGCTCATACCGGCGAGGACGGCCGCGCCAGCCCCTCGGCGAGGTCGCCGAACCCGGGAGCGATGATCGCGCCCGGCTGGGCGATCAGCTCCTCGGCGACGAGCGCCTCCGTGGTCAGCAGCAGCGCGCCCACCGAGGCGGCGTGCTGGATCGTCAGCCGCGTCACCCGCAGGGGATCGATCACGCCGTCGTCGAACAGGTCGCCGAACTCTCCCGTGAGCGCGTTGAGGCCATGGCCGTCGGGCATCGTCAGCACCTGATCGATCACCGCCTGGCCGTCATAGCCGGCGTTGTGGGCGACCCAGAACAGCGGCTCGGAGAGCACGTTCTGGATGACCTCGGCGCCGCGGAGGTAGTCGCCCTCCAAGCCGGTGTCGTCGAGCACGGAGCGGCCCGCAGCAGCGCCGTCCCGCCGCCGGTGACGATCCCCTCGCTGACCGCCGCGCGGGTGGCCGCCACGGCGCCCTCGGTGCGGCGGAACTTCTCCTTGAGCTCCGGCTCGGTCGCTCCGCCGACGTGGATCACCGCCAGGCTGCTCGACAGCTTGGCCAGCCGCTCGCGCAGCACCTCGATGTCCGTGTCCTGGGTGGCGCGCTCGAGCTCGATCCGGATCTGGGACAGCCGGGCGTCGATCTGCTCGCTCGGTCCCGGCGCCCTCGACGAGCACCGTCGAGTCGTCAGTGACGACCACCCGGCGGGCCGAGCCGAACGTCTCATGCTTGACGTTCTGCATGCTCAGCCCGGCATCCTCGGAGATGACCTCGCCGCCGGTGAAGGCCGCCAGGTCGTGCAGGTGGGCGATCCGGCGATGGCCGAAGCCCGGCGCCCGCACGACGACCGCCTGCAGCGTGCCGTGCTGGTTGTTCTGCACGAGCAGCCCGAGCGCCGCACCCTCCACCTTCTCGGCGAAGATGATCAGCGGCCGGGGGTTCTTCATCACCGCATCCAGCGTCGGCATGAGGTCCTGGACGTGCGTGATCGCCTTGTTGGTGAGCAGGATGTAGGGGTTCTCGAAGACCGTCTCCATCCGCTGGGTGTCCTGCACCAGGTAGGGCGAGAAGTGGCCGTTCTCGACGTGCATGCCCTCGACGAACTCGACGTTGATCCCGGGCAACGGCATCTCCTCGATCGTCACCACGCCCTCGGGACCGACCCGGTCCAGCGCCTCGGCGACGGCCGCTCCGATCCGCTCGTCCTCCTTGGCGGCGATCGTCGCCACGTGACTCAGGTCGTCGATCCCGGAGACATCCCGGGCGCCGCGCCGCAGCTCGGCCACGACCAGCTCGGTCGCGTCCTCGATGCCGCGGCGCAGCAGCATCGGGTTGGCTCCCTCCTCGAGCGCCTTCATGCCCTCGCGAACGATGGCCTGGGCGAGCAGCGTCGCGGTCGTCGTCCCGTCCCCGGTGAGATCGCTCGTCTTGTTGGCCACCTCTCTGACCAACTGCGCGCCCATGTTCTTCAGCGGGTTGGAGAGCTCGATCTCGCGGGCGATGGAGACGCCGTCGTTGGTGATCATCGGCGCGCCGGTCAGGCGCTCGAGCACGACGTTGCGGCCCTTGGGACCGAGCGTGACCTTGACCGTGTCGGCCAGCTCGTCGACCCCGGCCGCCAGCAGCTGACGGGCCTCGTGATTGAAGAAGATGATCTTGCCCATGTCAGCTCCCAGCCGGGATGAGGATTCCGCGGCCCTGCAGGCGGCCGCCGTCGAGGTCAGCCATCGCCTCGTTGATCGCGTCCAGCGGATACGTCGAGGTGTGCAGGGTGACCTTGCCCTGGGCGGTCAGCGTCATCAGGTCGACGAGGTCCTTGTAGGTGCCGACGAGGTTGCCGATGAAGGAGATCTCGCGGGAGATCACGTCGATCGTCGGGATGTTGATGTTCTCCCCGTAGCCGATGACGTAGTAGAAGCCGCCGTCGCGGACCATGTTGATGCCGTCCTCGATGGCGCCCTTCTCGCCGACGAAGTCGATGATCGCCTCGGCGCCGAGGCCGTCGGTCATCTCCTTGACGGTGTCGACGTGCTTCTGACCGTCGACCTGGACGGTCGTGTCGGCGCCCATCTCGCCGGCCAGCGCGAGCGCCTTCTCGGACGGGTCGACGACGATGATCTCGGCCGGCGTGTAGGCCTTCAGGCACTGGATGCCGATGTGGCCGAGGCCGCCGGCGCCGATGACGACCACCTTGGTGCCCGCGCCGAGCACCGGGATCGCCTTCTTGACGGCATGGATCGCGGTCAGGCCGGCGTCGGCGAGCGCGGCGATGTCCTTGGGCTCGAGGCCGGTGTCGAGCTTGACCACCGACCGGGCCGAGGTCTTGAGGAAGTCGGCGAAGCCGCCGTCGCGGTTGATCCCCGGAAACGAGCCGTTGAGGCAGTGCATGTCGTCGCCCACCCGGCAGGGCAGGCACAGCCCGCAGGAGATGAACGGATGGACGATGACGGTGTCGCCGACCGCGACGTTGGTGACGCCCGAGCCGACCTCATGGACCCAGCCGGCGTTCTCGTGACCGGGCGTGTAGGGCAACACGACCTCGGACTTCTCCGCCCACTGGCCCTCCTGGATGTGCAGGTCGGTCCGGCACAGTCCCGCGGCGCCGATCCGGACGATCACGTCGAACGGGCCGTCGGCCTTGGGCTCCTCGACGCTGTCGAGCTTCAGCGCATCGTGGTAGGCGTGGAGCCTCGCTGCCTTCATGCTGCACTCTCCTCGGGTTCGGTCGCCAGGTTGTGGCGCACTTGCAGTAGTGACCGGCAGATGCCGCCGTTGGCCTCCAGGCTCGTCTGCACCAGGCGCGCCATCCGCAGCCAGCGGGTCAGCTGGTCGGCGGTCAGCGGCTCGCCGTTGGGCAACACGAACGCCGGGGAGTCAGGCCGCGACGGGATGCCCAGCTGGGCGCGCAGCTCGAGCGCCCGGCGGGCCGGCGTGGTGTCGGGCAGCTCGGGCGACGGTGGCGGCGACCACCTCGTCGGCGGTGGCCCCGCCGTCGAGCATCGCCTGGCACACCGCGGCCTGGCGGGCGATCAGCGCCTTGCGGCTGAACAGCTCGCGCAGCGCCTCGAGGTCGTCGTCGTCGGTCTCGCCGGGAAACGCGCCGGTGAAGCCTTCGCCGCGGCCCAGCGCGGCGTTGATCTCATCGCCGGTGTAGTGGTCCTCGAGGGTGACGCCGACGTGGCGCACGCCCGGCACGGCGCGGACGACCCGCCGGGCGTCGGCCGCCATGAGAAAGGCGAAGTTGGGCGCGCACTGCGGGGTGGGCAGTCGCAGCAGGACCTCGACATCGCCCTCGCCGGTCACCTCGCATGAGGTGACGAACCGCAGCGAGGTGATCGGCTCGTCGAGCTCGGGGTCATAGACCCCGCTCAGCGCGTCGAGGACCTGCTCACGCAGAGCGCCGTCAGCCTCCGCCCCGGACCATGGGGCGGAGGCGTCAGGCCCTGCGTGACTGCCGGCCTCCGCGTGAGTGGAGGCCTCGCGACTCATGCCGATTCGACCAGCTCAGCGTCGTCCCGGGCGGCCGGAGTTCCCTCCACCACGCCCGCGCCCTCCGGCACCTCGATGCCGTAGAGCTTGGCGGCGTTGAGACCGAGGATCTTGCGCTTGCCATCCTCGTTGAGCCTCGGGTAGTCCGAGTACTCCTCGTCGGGGAAGTCCCAGTTCAACGAAGCCCTCGATCTGCCACTTGGGCTCCCAGATGCCGTAGTCCGATCCGAACAGCATCTTGTCCTCGCCGACCCAGAACAGCAGCTCGCCCATGACCTTGGCGAAGAACCGCGGGCGGGCGTGCATGAGGCCGCCGATGACCACCGACAGTCCGGCGTAGACGTTGGGCTCCTGCGTCGCCATGAAGCAGAAGTCCTCGATCCGCGGCAGGCCCACGTGCTCGACGATGAAGTTGAGCTCGGTGTTGTCAGTCGCCGCGTGGTCGACGTCCTTGACGTCGAACGCGTCCTTGTCCAGCGGCCAGATCGTCGGGCCCTTGTGGACGTGGAGGTTCTTGATCCCCAGCTCCTTGCACTTCTCATAGAACGGCTTGCACTCCTCGTCGGCCAGCGTCCAGCCGCGCGAACCGTCCCGCCATTCGGCGGTGTAGAGCTTGCAGCCCTGGAGGTTGTATCGCTTGGCGTCCTCCTCGAGCTGCTTGAGCCCCGCCTCACCCTCGCGCGGATCCCAGCGGCCGTTGACGATCAGCTGGTCGGGATACTTCTCGACCATCTTGTTGTTCGCCTCGGCCGTGTTGAAGCCGGTCGAGTACCACTCGCTTCAGGTACGTGGACTGGAAGATGCCCACGTCGACGCCGCCGTCCTCGAAGACGTCATTGACGAAGTCCTGCTCGGAGTACTTCATGAACTTCTCGATCGGCCAGTGCGTCTCCGGCGGCCCCAGGCCCATGTAGGCGTGGAAGCACTCGATCCAGCCCTTGGCGTACTGCTCCTGACCCTTGACCCAGTTCTCGGGGCTGGCATCCCACATGTGGATATGCGAGTCGACGATGAAGTACTGCTTTCCGTCCTTGCTGTACATACGTGCCTCCCGGGCTAGCTCGTGGCCTTCAGGTCGAAGCTGATGTACTCGGCCGCGTCCTCAGGGTTGGCGAACATGATGATCTTGTCGTCGAGGACGACCATACGCCCGTAATGGGTCGACATGATCTCCTCGAAGTCGTCGTTGCCGAAGTCCTCCCAGCCCAGCGCCTCGGCGCACTCCTCGTAGTTGATCTCGAACTGGCCGGTGCCGTCGACGCGGATCATCGACGGCAGCTCCTCGACGGTGACGTTGTCGTGCTGGCGCATGACGTTGGCCACGACGTAGCCGACCTGGTTGTTCATCAGCGTGATCCCAGCGCGGTTGGAGGCGCTGCGATCCGATTTGAACGGGGACTCACTCATCAGATCAGCTCCTTCGAGTTGAGGTTGAACTCAGCGAGGATCTCGTCGAAGCGGCCCTGCGCGTGCTCCAACGACTCCTCGAAGCGGATGACCTTCTCGCCGGGCTGAGACCAGATCGGCTGCATCGTGCGGCCGGCCGAGAGGCTCTTGGGCGTCCATTCCTTCAGCCAGCCCATCATCGTGGCCTGGTTCTCCTCGCCGTGCTTCTCGTCGTGGGCGAGCATCCCGAACAGCGCCCGGGACACGCGGGCATCCCGCGCCGTGTCGGACTCGCCGGCGCCCATCAGCGTCGGGGTGACGAAGTCGCCCTGGGGGGCGGCCGCCTGCATGATGAACTCCGAGCGGAACAGCTCGCCGACGAGCGGCTCGAAGACGACGGTGGCCACGAAGAAGGCCTCCGCCCAGTCGCGGATGCCGGTGATCCCCTCGACGTTCTCGCGCACGCCCTGCCAGATCGGATCGTTGTTCCAGGCGTCCTTGTGCGCGTCGCCGTCAAACCCGTCGACGTTCTCGGAGAGCTCGAGGTTGTAGAGGATGAGGTCCTGGCCGAAGCGCAGCTTGTGCGCGGAGGCGACGGAGATCGCGTTGTTGATCATGTTCGTCGGCGCGTCACGCTGAGCCGGCAGGTAGACGTGCATGCCGATGCCGTGCTCGACGTGCGCCCACGCGCCGACGTGGCGCTCGACGGTCTTGATCCAGCCGCGGTTCCAGCCGTCAAAGGCGCGGGCCGCCTTGGCGTTGGCGAGGTTGGAGCCGATCTGCCGCACGACGTTGGCGTTGTTGCGGTAGATCGTCTGCTCCCACTCCTCGTTGGGATCCAGGAACTTGTGCCAGTTCGACGACTTGAGCTTCGTCCACTCCTGCGGGTAACCGCCGGTCCCGTCGGCGAAGCCGTACACCCATCCCTGGAGCAGATGGCGCTCGGGATCGGGCTGGATGTCGACGGTGACGTCCTCATAGATCGACGCCCGCCGCTTGGCCGGCGTGAAGTAGTTGTAGGTTCGGCTCGTCGACGAGGGGAACTCCCCACGCGCTCCGGCCTCGGCATCCGTGAACACCGGCTTGGGAACGCTGCGCTCTTTGACCGGGGCCTCAGTGTCTGTTGCCATCGGTGGTTCTCTCCCTCCCCGCGCTATTCCGGCGCGGTTGTCGTGAACTTGTCGTAATACACCCGTTCCTCAGGAACGCCCTTCGCATCCAGCATCGCGATGGCGGCGTCGACCATCGGCGGTGGCCCGCACAGGTAGGCGTCCATCTCGCTGAGCTCCTCCTCACACCGTCCGACCACATCGGTGATCAGCCCTCGCTCTCCGTCCCAGTCCTCCTCCTCGTCGCAGTCAGACAGCGCCGGCACGAAGCGGAAGTTGGGCAGGCGCTGCTCGAGCTCTCTCAGCTCGTCCAGGTGAAAAAGGTCCTCAGGGCCCCGGGCCCCGTAGTAGTAGACGGCCCGGCGCTCGGAGCCCTGGTCGGCAAGCGCGCGCAACAGCGCCAGGATCGGCGCCATGCCGGCCCCACCACCAATGAACAGCAGCGGCCGGTCGCTGTTGCGCCGCAGCGTGAACACCCCGTAGGGACCGGTGACCGTCAGCTCGTGGCCCTCCGCGAGCCGGCCCTCGGAGAGCAGGCTCGAGAACTTCCCGTCGGGATAGGCCTTGATCATGAACTCGAGCTTGCCGTTGGGGAGGTTGGCCATCGAGAACGACCGGACGTCCTCCGAGCCCGGGATGGTGATGTCGACGTACTGGCCGGGCCGGTAGTTCAGCGTGGTGGCATCGAGCACCAGCCGGTAGATGTCGCGGGTCAGCGGCTCGAGCGTCTCGACGCGCAGCTCCTCCGTCTGCTCGGGAACTCCGCTGCGCAGGATCTCCTCGTCGTAGTTGATGAGCTCGACCTCGAGGTCGGACTCGGCGTGGGCGCGGCAGAGCAGCGTCCATCCCTCCTCCTTCTCGAAGTCGTTGAGGGCGAAGGTCGAATAGCGCTCCAGATCGACCTCGCCGTCGAGCAGGAACGACTTGCAGGCCGCGCACTGGCCCTCCTTGCATCCGTGCATGAGCATCAGCCCCTGGCGGAAGGCGCCGCGCAGCACCGTCTCGTCTTCGTCGACCTCGAACTCGATGCCGACCGGCTCGAGCCTGACGTTGTACTTCTCGCCCACGGTTCTCCCTCACTAGACGCCGACGAGGCGGCCGGGTGGGTTCATGCCCATCCCGACCGCCTCTGGCGACAACTCAGCGGTTAGGCGCTGGCCTCGACGGGCTTGCGGCCGGCCGGGCCGCCTCGCCTGTACTCGGCGATGTGCTTCTCGCGCTCCTCCGGCGTCATCTCGTTGAGGAGGACGTTGGGGCTCTGGATGGTGATCCCCTGCATCTCGTCCAGCGTCCACATCTTCTTCGGATCGAGATCCAGATGCGGCTGCGGGATGAGCGTCTTGCCGTCGTCGCGGATGTAGCCCTGCTGCTGGAGGCACTCGGCAAGGTCGACCCCGTGGTAGGCGGTCTCCCACTCGCGCATGCCGGTCAACCGGCCCATGGAGGGCGTCTGACGGCCCTTGTACTCCCCACGGAAAGCGACCGCGTCCGTCCAGTGGCAGGTCTCCGAGCAGTACGTGCGGACCTGGCCGTCGACCTCGTCGACCACGATGTCCTCGCGGATCATGGCCGGGACCATGCACGTCCAGCAGCGGTGCGGATAGACGTAGTCCGTGTCAGGGTCAAAGCAGATCGGCGCGTGGCCGTTCTTCTTGGACAGGTCCGTGTAGCGCTCCCACCACTTGCCGTACTTGTCATACCAGCCGGGGTACTTGTGCTCGAACCACTCGAAATCGGTGTCGTCCATCCCATCGATCCGCCAGTAGTTCGCCCACCAGCCCGTCGCGAAGAACTGCGCCGTCTCGTGGATGTAGCCCTTGTTCCAGATGCGGTTCCACGACTCCTCGACGAGGTCATGGGGGATCGTCAGGCCGTACTTCTCCAGCGGCATCAGGTAGGACCGGTAGTAGTCGTCATAGATCCATCGACGCCACGCCTCGGCGTAGCTCTCGCGGTCCTTGCGGCGGTCCTTGGTCCCGTACTCGATGAACGTGCCGATGGCGGCATCCACAACCGCGTGGTTGTTCCACCACGCATAGCGGAGGTCACGCTCGAGCAGCTCCCGGTTGCGCTCATCGGCGAGCGCCATCAGGATGATCGAGTACCCGTTGGAGATGTGGCGCGACTCGTCGGACTGGACCGAGTGGAACACCGTCGGCAGCAGGTAATCGCCGTTGGCCGCCGCCTCGCCCGGCATCGCGACGAAGAGGACGTTGGTGAACGCCGTCTCGGCCACGATCGTCAGGTAGATGTTGGCCGCCGTGATCGCATCACCGGTGATGAAGCCCTCCCCGAACTGACGGCCGATGGTGCCGGCGTAGCAGTTCTGGAAGCCCTTGGTGGTGATGTCGAACCCGGCGGGATCGATGTAGTGGTTCATGTACAGCCGCTTGAGATTCATCTGGATCGTCG
Organism: uncultured Solirubrobacteraceae bacterium; assembly: GCA_963800545.1. Taxonomy (GTDB): domain Bacteria; phylum Actinomycetota; class Thermoleophilia; order Solirubrobacterales; family Solirubrobacteraceae; genus Palsa-465. The sequence continues at coordinate 30,991 of CAWDBJ010000017.1, read as the reverse complement.
AGTGACGAACCTCGTCGATCATCTGAATCGCCAGGCCGTTGTGAACCTCTGGGTTCGGCACGGTCCCGATGGTCAGCGGCATCGCGCGAGCGGCAGAGATCTCCGGGAACGGGATGATGGAGAGGAACAGCTTCTGCCATTCCATCCACCGCTCCTGAACCTGGCGGAACATGTTGCCGCGGATGGCGCCGTCCATTGCGCCGAAAACGCGATTGTCCTTCTCCTCCTCCATCGGGAAGTAGGAGCGAAGAACCTGCTTGAGCGGGTCCTTCTTTGGTGCTTTCTCGAACGTGTAGTCGGTCGAATACTTCTCGACAGGCGTCACATAGGTCGGATCCCAGGACAGTTCCTGGATCTTGTTGTGAGCCTTCGTGATGCTTGCTCTACTCACCCTTCAACTCCTTGGTTTAGGGGTTCCCTCGTGCACCGCGTGACGTTTGTCACACGGCCTCAAGGGTCGAATCTAGGTGCCGTCCGCAGCCCTGACAAGAAGCTCGCGTTTTCTGCATGTCCTTGCAATTCATGAGACGGATGCCAGCCGTGGGTGGCCGTCACGGCGCCCCGCGGCGGTCTGCCGGGAGGCGGCTTGGGCCGCCCCGGCGGCCACGTCCATGACTGCCTGGGACAGGCGCTCGACCTCCGCGTCGAACACCGTGGCGGTCACGGACATCCCGAGCGCGGCCACGAACCGCCCGCGCTCGTCGAAGATCGGCGCCGCGATGCAGCAGAAGTTCTCGACCATCTCCTCCCGGTCGACGGCGAACCCGTCGGAGCGCACCCGCTCGAGCTCGGCGGCCAGCTCCTGCGGCGAGGTGATGGTGTGCGGGGTGAAGGATTTCAGCCCGCGGGCGACGTACCGGGCCAGTCCGTTGGAATCCAGCAGGGCGAGCACGACCTTGCCCATCGCCAGCGCGTGGGCGTTGTCACGGATCTCGTTGCCCAGGCCGGGGATGCGCGGCACCCCCTGTCGGCCGCGGAAGGTGGTGATCTCGATCCGCCCGGCCCGCACCACGCCCGAGGTAGGACCGCTTGCGGGTGCGCAGGAACAACTCGTCGACGGTGCCGGTCAGACCGTCGTGAAGGGGACTCTCCTCCTCGGCCACCGCCGTCAGCTCCTCCAGTCCGCGCGCCGGGCGGTAGACCCCCTTTGACTCGTGGACGGCGAAGCCCTCCTCGCACAGGCTCGTCAGCAGGTAGTACGCGGTGGAGATCGACTTCCCGAGGGCCTCGGCGACCTCGTCGGCGCGGACGCCGGCGGGCCGCTGAACGAGCAACGACAGAACGCGGAGCACCGACCGTGCGGTGCTCAGGCTCCGGCTGGACGCAGCGGCAGGGGCACGCGTCAGTGCGCGCACGGAGTCGCTCTTCACCAGTAGTTCCTCTCCTACTCCTGGCCGGCTGGCGGGCATGCCAACCGGATGCGATCGACAGTAGTCGACGTCCCGCCCGGAGGGCGTTACACACGCGTTACACGGGAGGCACGGGCGCCGTCAGGTCACTCTGAGCCGCAGCTGAGCGATCCGCGACGCCGCCAGGCTGCGCCGGGGATCGGCGAACGCGAGATTGACGAGCAGACGCTGCCAGGCCGAGATGTCATGGCCGCCCGAGGGCGTCTGCAGCCACGCCCACAGCGCCTCCTGGTCGCCGGCGCTCATCACGGATTGGCGCAGCCAGCCCTCGAGCGCCTCGCGCTCGCGCACCACGCCGGGCGCGGTCGAGCGCGGCAGCAACGGGCCGAGATAGCGCGCCGCGGCTTCGCGCACCTCGCCGCGATGCAGCAGCCCGCACACCTGGGCGACATCGGAGACGACGCCGGGGCGCAGCCGGTACTGCTCGGTCTCGATGCAGTCGCCCAGGAGCTTGCGCAACCGCGAGATCTCCACCCGGATCGAACCGGCGCGCGAGGCGTCGCCGTAGACGCCCTCGGCCAGCTGCTCGCTGCTCAATCCCGTCGGGTTGGCGCACAGCAGGGTGAGGATCTCGGCGTGACGGAGGCGCAGCGAGATCGCCGGGGATGCCGCGGCCGCGGGCGCCAGCTCCGCCTCGCCCGTCTCGCGCCCGAGCAGATGCAGGGCGAGGGCGCGACCGCCGGCCGCGGGTCCGTGCGCGGGAACGGGGCGGTCTCGGTGCGGACGAGGTAGGCGTCCTCGTGCCCGAGCGCCTCGGCCGACCGCCACCGCGCTGGACCGAGCTCGACCACTCCGCCGCCGGCGGGGACGTTGAGCCGCGCCGACGGCAGCCAGCCCAGTGGCTGAGCGGCGATCACCCGGCCCGACGGCGCCACCAGGGCGCGCGGCCCGGTGCCGCTCGTCAGCTGGTCGCCGTAGCGCGAGAGCAGCCGCGCGTCGTGGTCGAGCATCTCGCAGCGCAGATGGGCCTCGACCGCCTGGGCGGTCGCCGTGGCCACCGCCATCGAGTGCGGATGGACGGTCGCCATCGCGCCGGTCAGGTCGATGACGCCGATGACCTTGCCGGTGTCGGGGTCGTGCACGGGGGCCGCGGCGCACGTCCACTCCTGCACGGTCTCGTTGAAGTGCTCGGCGGCGAACACCTGGACGGCGTGCTCGGCGGCCAGCGCGGTGCCGATCGCGTTGGTGCCCGCCCCGCCCTCGCTCCACAACGCCCCCTCGGCGAAGTTCATCGAGTCCGCGGCGCGCATGCGCACCCTCGCGTTGCCCTCCACCCACAGCAGCACGCCGTTGGCGTCCGAGACGACGATCAGGTGGCGCGACTCGTCGGCGGTCGCGGCGAGACAGGCACGGATGAGCGGAGCCATGTCGGCCAGCGGGTGGATCTCCCACCGCGCCGAGGCCTCGTCGGCGTCGGCGACCACGGGCGCCATCCGAGCGCCCGAGGGATCGACGCCGGCCGCCGCGGAACGACGCCAGGAATCGGCGATCGGTGCGCGCACCAGATCCGGCGGTCCAGCGCCCTGGAACCGGTCCCAGCCGTCACCGACGAACCTCTCCCAGGCGCGCCTGACTTCACGCGCTCTCTGCCTCGGAGCGGTGGCCACATCGATGGCCAGCCACGGATTGGACATCGATGAGCAGTCTAGGGCATCGAGTGCCAGCCGCCCAGCAGTTCTCAGCCGCCGTTCTGTGACGGGTGGGGCGGGTCCTGCGGCGTCGGGAAGGCGTGATCGATGAGCTCGATCCGATATCCGTCGGGGTCGGCGACGAAGCAGATCCGATACTCACTCATCGGTCCCCCGGGCGCGTACGGCGGCTTCTCGGGCTCGATCCCCGCCTCGGCCAGCGACGCCAGCAACCCGTCGAGGTCGTCGACGACAAGCGCCATGTGGTTGTAGCCCTCACCGAGGTCGTAGGCCGCGTCGCGCCCGACGTTGACGGTCATCTCCAGCACGTCACCGTCGCCCGGCAACCCCATGTAGACGTTGTAGGCCGACTCGAAGTTCAGCTGGCCACGATGCTCGAAACCGAGCCGGCCGTAGAACTCCGTTGATCTGTCGACGTCGCGGACGCGAATGCAGGTGTGTACGTATCTGGCGCTCATGGCGCGAGCATAACCCGCCCTACCGCCGGCGGGGCGGACGCGGAACGAAGCCCGAGGTGCGCTCGATGTACTCCCGGTAGCCGGGACGCCGCTCGCCGATGTCCTTCTCCAGCAGCGCCGCGCCCGAGACGCGGATGAGCAGCATGCTCATGACGACCGGGCCGATGAACGTCCACCAGGTCGCCGTGGCGGTCAGCGCCACCAGCCAGACGCCCCACCACACGCAGAAGTCGCCGAAGTAGTTGGGGTGGCGGGTGTAGCGCCACAGGCCGCGGTCCATGACCTGGCCCCGGTTGCCGGGATCGGCCTTGAAGCGGCGCATCTGCTCGTCGCCGACCGCCTCGAAGAACAGCCCGACCGCCCACACCAGGACCCCCGGGATGACCCACGCGCTCAGCGCACCGCCGCGCGTCGCGGCCACCTGCACCGGCAGCGAGACGACGAGCACCAGCAGTCCCTGCAGGCCGAAGACCATCACCAGGCTCCACAGCGGGAAGGCGTCGCCCTCGCCGCTCGCGCATCTGCTGGTAGCGGCGATCCTCCTCGCGGTCGCCGAGCTTGCGCACCAGCAGATAGCCGCCGAGCCGCAGGCCCCACGCCGCGACCAGCGCGGCCAGCAGCCAGCGCCGGCCCGAGGCATCCGCCGGCGGTGACGGCGACGACGAGGCGACGACGACGAACGCCGCGCCCCACACCGGGTCGACGATGGACACATCGGGATCACCAGGCTGACCAGCCAGGCGCCGACCATCACCACCGCCACCGCGACGGCCGCCCAGACCGTCGGCGTCCCGGGGGCGGCGAACACGGTGGCGAGGGCGAGCATCGGCGATGATCTTCCCGTGATCGGCCGTGATCTACCCAACGCCCTGGGCGAGCTCGCCGATCCTCGACTTCTCCCGCGTCCTCGCCGGGCCGTTCGCGACGATGATGCTCGCCGACCTGGGCGCGACGGTGACCAAGATCGAGCGTCCGGGCGATCGGCGACGAGACGCGCAGCTGGGGACCGCCCCACGACGACCGCGGACGCGCCACCTACTTCCAGTCCGTCAATCGCAACAAGCGCAGCGTCGCCCTTGATCTCAGCCGATCCCGCGGACCGCGACGCAGGCGCTCGCCCTCGCGCGCGAGGCCGACGTGATCGTCGAGAACTTCCGCCCCGACGTGATGGACAAGCTCGGGCTCGGCTACGACCGCCTGTCGGCCGACCAGCCGGGGCTCGTCTACTGCTCGATCACCGGCTTCGGGGCCGGCGAGGGCGCCCGTCTGCCCGGCTATGACCTGCTCGTCCAGGCCCTCGGCGGGCTGATGAGCATCACCGGATCGCCCGGCGGCGAGCCCCAGAAGGTCGGCGTCGCCGTCGTCGACATCCTCGCGGGACTGTTCGCCTCGGTGGGCATCCTGGCCGCCCTGCGCCACCGCGACGCCACCGGCGAGGGCCAGCGCGTCGAGGTCGACCTCTTCTCCTCGCTGCTGGCGGCGCTCGTCAACCAGGGCTCGGCGTACACCATCGCCGGCGTCGTGCCCCAGCGGATGGGCAACGCCCACCCGAGCATCTCCCCCTACGAGCTCTACCCCACCGGCGAGGGCGAGCTGGTGCTGGCCGTCGGCAACGAGCGCCAGTTCGCAGGCGCTGTGCGAGGTCCTCGGCGCTCCGCAGCTGGCCGCCGACGAGCGCTTCCGACGGCAACGGCGCGCGGGTGGCGAACCGCGACGCGCTGCGCAAGAGCTGGTCACCGCCCTGGCCGCCCGGCCGGCGCGCGAGTGGGCGGACGCGCTCACCGACCAGCGGGTCCCGGCCGGCGTCGTCAACGATGTCCGCGGCGCCTTTGAGCTGGCCGCGTCGCTGGGCATGGAGCCGATCGTCGACGTGCCGGCGCCGGACGGCTCGAGCGTGCCGCTCACCCGCAACCCGATCCGCCTGTCGCGCACGCCGCCGACCTACCGCAGCGCGCCGCCCGACCTCCCCGCTTACCGACTGCGGACGCTCCGCCGGCGCAGCGCCGCCTCGATGGCGGAGACGATCTGCGGATCCTCGGGGGTGACCTTCGTCGCCCAGCGGGCGATCAGCCGGCCGTCGGCGCCCGACCAGGTACTTGGTGAAGTTCCACACCGGCGGCCCGGAGTTGGGCTGGCGCGAGAGGTCTGACCACAGCGGCGCCGGGTCGGCGCGCACGGACATCCGCTCGGTCAGCGGGAAGCTGACGCCGTAGTTCTTCTGGCAGAAGGCGCCGATCTCCTCGGCGTCGTCGAACTCCTGGTCGGCGAAGTCGGCCGACGGCGAGCCCAGCAGCTGCAGGCCGCGGTCGTGATAGGTGTCATAGAGCTTCTGCAGCCCCTCGTACTGCGGGCGTGTAGCCGCACTTGCTGGCGGTGTTGACGATCAGCGTCGGATGCCCGCGCAGCGAGGCCAGGTCCAGCTCGCCGCCGTCGAGCAGCGTGACCCGGTGGTCGTAGAGGTCAGTCGGCTGGTCCAGCTTGGAGGAGCGGCGCAGGTACATCTTCGCCGTGGAGAGGAGGCTCATGCCGCCTACGTTATCGGTCACTCCTCGTCGGCGTGGCGGGCGAGCTGCGCGTGGGCCGGATCGTCGGAGGGCAGGCGGCGGGCCGTCAGCTGGGGGCTGGCCTCCCGCAGGCGCTCGCCGCGGCCCTCGCGCTCCAGCCCGATCCGGGTCAGCTCGCACCATCCGCCGGTCCGTGCTGTCGAGGAACACCTCGCGCTCGTGGTCGCGCAGCAGCCAGAAGCCGAGGCGGACGAACGGGTTGCGGATGTGAGCGGTGCGCGAGACGGCGTGCACACGGAACTGGACCTCGCCGCTGTCGAGCCACTTCCACACCTGCCAGTCCATCTGCCCGGCCTCGACGTGGCCCTCGAGCGTCCGGTAGGCCCAGCCGAAGACGTGCGCCCGGCGCTCGCCCTCGGTCCGGATCTCGTCGTAGACCTTGACCACGCGCACCCCCACGTGGACGCGGAACAGGTTGAGCGCCCGCAGCTCGAGCAGCATCTCGCGGCCCTCGAGCGGGCGATCGTGGTCGTAGTAGGCGCGCACGAGCGAGGGATCGGCGAACTCATAGCCCCGGATCAGCCGGGTGGCCACCTCCCAGCTGCCGTCGGGCTCGACGTTCGCCGGGACCCTCGGGCACGAGCGGATGGCAGCGCCGGTCGACGTTCCAGCCGGGCGGCGGGTGGCCGACGTCCAGCGCGTCGAGCGTCGTAGTTGACCGGCCGTGTCGGCGAGGGCGGCCAGGCGCGCCGGCGCAATCGCCGCGGCGGGCCTCATCGGTCCGGGCCGTAGGGATCGTCGACGCGGCGGGTGTCGATGTCGATGCCGCCGGTCATCTTCCCCTCGGCGAGCTTGACGATCCCCTCCAGGAACGAGCTCCACATGTGCAGCTGGATCTCCTTGGCCATGCGGGCGTGGTGATAGAGCAGGTTGGAGAAGCGGTCGCCGCTGCGCGCCCATGACTCGATCTCGAACACCAGCGTCGATCTCCTCCGGGCGCGACCCGGAACTCGATCTGGCCGGCCTCGAGATGGCCGTCGAGCGTCGCCAGCCGGAACGAGCGTCTCCTCATCGCCGATCACCCGCACCGGCCCGTCCCACGGCCCGGGCATCCGCACCACGTATTCGTCGCCCAGCGCGAGATCGCTCGTCGTCACCGAGCACGCGCTGGAAGCGGGCGAACTTCGTCGGCGCCGCCTGGTTGAGATCGGTCTTGAGCCGGGCCATCAGCTCGGGCGCCGACAGGCGGGCCTCGCGGATACGGGTGCTGTACCGGCGGTGAAAGAGCGGCCCGTAGCCGTCCTCGGGGTGCTGGGCCTCGGCGGTGTCGACCCCGTGGGGATAGGCCGCGGCGGCAGATGCGTCCGGGCCCGCCTCCGGACCGTCTCGCGCCGGTGCATGACCGTCGTGCGCCACATGTAGTCCCAGGAGGTCAGGGTGATGCCCACCGGCCAGGTGAGCGCGAGCAGCCAGCGGGCGGACGGTTTGGGTTGGCGGGGCATGGCCCGTCGAGGCTACCCGCGCGTCCGCCGGCGACACGCGGGGCGGGTTGCGCCGCCTGGCCGGGGGTAGCAACCCGTCGTGCTCACCAAACTCCTGTTCCGCTGCGGGCTGCGGGCCTGGCAGATGCAGATCCTCTCGATGTCGGCCATCGGCCTGTGCATCGGGTTGTGGATCCGCGCCAAGACCGTCGACCAGGACGAGCGCGGCAACGCCGAGCGACGCGCGCTCTTCGTCGGCCTGTGGCCGCCCGACGATCTGGCTGATCGGCGACTCGCTGGATCGCCACGAGGGCCCGATCGCGCGCCGTCGGGCGCCAGGCTGACGGATGACCGGTCCCCGTCGCGCCTCCATCGCCGTCTTCGGGCTGCGCATCGCCTATGGCGTTGCGCTGGCCGCCGCGCCCGCGCGAATGGGCCGCCGGTGGCTGGGGCCGGCCTCGGGCGCAGCCCCCACCCAGGTTCCGCTGCAGGCGCTGGGCGCGCGGGAGGTCGTCCTGCACGTCGGCGCGCTGCTCACCGCCGTCCGTGGGGGTCCGCTGCGCCCGTGGCTGGCCGGCAGCATCGCCGGTGACCTCTCCGATCTGGCGGCGACGCTCGCCGGGCGCGGCGAGCTGCCCAAGGGGGCTCCCCTGGCGACCGTGATCGTGGGCGGATCCTCCGCGCTGATCAGCGCCGCGCTGGCGGTCGCCGTCGAGAGCTGACCGGTTCGTGACGATCGCGCTCGAGCGCCACGGCGCCGGCCCGCCGCTCGTCCTGCTGCACCCGCTGGGGGCCGACCGGCGGCTGGCCGGAGATCGGCATCATCCGGCCGCACGTTGCCGGCAACTCGCTCGGCGGCTGGGTCGCGCTCGAGCTCGGGGCCAGCGGCGCCGCCGGCCGAGTCACGGCGATCGCGCCCGCCGGGCTGTGGCCCGAGCCGCTCGTTCCCAAGCACGGCATCGCCCACCGCCTCGGTCGGGCGCTGCTGCCGCTCGCCGGGCCGTTCGCCGCCACCGCGGTCGGGCGCTCGCTGCTGTCGTAGGGTCGCCCCACCGTTTCCGCGGCGGCGGCGGGGCGGCGGGGCGGCGGCGCGGCCGGAAAATGTTGCGCCCCCGGCGCCGCCGGCCTGGCGCGCAACATCCTCCGCCTCGGAGACGGAGGATGTTGCCCATATGCCGGAGGGCGGGTGCGCGCGCAACATTTTCCGCCTGCGCCTGCGCCTGCGCCTGCGTCAGCGTCCGCGCCCGCACCCCGGCACGAACCGCCAGGGCTTCTCCAGCGCGCGCAGGGCGGCGGTCGCAGCGGCGGCGAGGATCACCACCACGTAGAGCGGGGCGCGCCGCCACAGCGCGAGAGCCGCGACGGCCAGACCGCCGGCGCGGGCGTCCAAGGACAGCGTGCGCCCCGTCCCGCCGAACGTCTCGGTGACGAGCAGCGCCGCCAGCAGGGCCGGCGCCAGCAGCGGGATCGCGCGCGCCAGGAGGTCCGGGAGCTCCCGCCCGCCGAACACCACCGGGCCGAACGCCTTGATCGCGGCGGTGGCGACGGTCAGGCCCGCCACCGTGATCCAGGCGGCGCTCATCGTCGCAGGCCGACGACGACGGCCAGGGCGGCGGCGATGATCGGGACCCCGGCGGGCGCCACCGGCACGAGCACGAGGGCGATGACCGCCCCCACCGCCGAGACGCGCGGCGCCCCCGGCCGGCCGATCTCGTTGAGCAGCAGACCGAGGAAGAAGGCGGGGAAGATGGCATCCAGCCCGAGCGTCTCCGGATTGCCGATCGACGACCCGGCGAGCACGCCCGAGGACCGTGCCGATCACCCAGGCCGGGTACTGGACGAGGGTCGAGCCGACGAGGAAGGTCGTGTCAAAGCGCCCGCCGCCGCGGTTGGCCAGTGCCCACGAGGCATCGATCAGCGCCTGTCCCCGCAGCGCGCGGCCCGAGGGGCCCGTGGGCCAGCGAGGGGGCGATGGCGATGCCCATCGGGATGAAGCGCAGGTTGAGCAGGATCCCGGCGACGATCGCCGGGAGCGCTCCGCCGCCCGCCGACAGCACCGCCAGCGCGGCGAACTGCGCCGAGCCGGCGAACACGATGATCGACATGACGATCGCCGGCGCCGCTCCCATCACGGGCCGGGCGAGCACGCCGAAGGACACGCCGACCAGGCCCGAGGCGATCGCATAGGGCACGCCGGCGCGCATCCCCTGCGTCAACTCGGGCCGCGCCTTGGCCCCGGCGCGCGCTCACCCGCGCAAGCCCGCGCTCACGACCGAGATCTGCCGGGCGAGCACCTCGTCATGGTGATCAACGTACAGCGGGCCGGTGCCATCGCGCACGCACGAGGGTCAACTGGGCCAGGCCGCGCGCGTAGACGCGGCGCCTCGCCGCGCAGCATCGAGGCCAGCGTCGAGCAGCGCGTCGCGATTGGCGAGGATCGACCCGCGCGCGGGCCGGCACGCCCCAGCGGACGGCTCAGCCGCCGATGCCGGTCGCGGCAGGCCGGCGGCGGCCACGAAGCGCTCGAGCGTCTCGGCCGAGCCGGCGGCCGCTGCGGGCGCGGTCAGTTCGGCGGCGCGAGCAGCCAGCAGCGGGCACTCCGTCGGGTCCGCGCCGGCGGCGAGCTGCTTGATCCAGCGAGCGCCGCCCGGGCGCGGGCGACGACGCGCGTCCCCATCCCCGGGCAGAACAGGCGGGCAGGGGTCGACGGGCGCCGAACAGCCGGCCGGCCAGGTCGGGCTGGCGGCGCTCGCAGGCCGTCAGCGGTCGCGTGGGTGAGCATGATCGCTAAACACCTCCAAAAGCAGTTAGCCGGTTTCAGTAGTAACCTACTAGATCCATATGACGGTTTCAAGCGCTCTTTCGCTTCCCGCACCGATCTCGAGCCTGGTCGATCGACTTCGTCAACACGCGTCGACCTCGATGCACGCGGACGGACGAGCTCGCCGACTCCCGCGGCCCTGGCGCGCTGGCTGACCGAGCGGAGGCTGCTCGACGACCGGGCACGGCGAGCGGCACCGCCGAGCTCCGGCAGGCGATCGAGCTGCGCGAAGCGCTGCGCGCCGCGCTGCTCAGCACAACGGCGCGCCCGGCGACGGCGGCGCCGGCGCCGGGTGCTGCGAACGGGTCGGCGAGCGCGGCCGGCTCTCCGTCCGCTTCAGCGAGGACGGCACGGTGCGCGCTGGACGCCGCGCGGCATGGCGTCGCGGGCGCCCTCGCGCAGCTGCTCGTCCCGATCGCCCAGGGATCCGCGGACGGGACCTGGCAGCGGGTCAAGGCGTGCGCCGCCGACGACTGCCGGTGGGCGTTCTATGACCGCTCGCGCAACCGCTCGGGGCGCTGGTGCGACATGGCGGTGTGCGGCAACCGCACCAAGGTCCGCGCCTACCGCCAGAAGCGCGACGACTGACGCTCAGCGCGGCGCGGCTGCGCAGGCTCATCGACGCCGGGATGCCGACGACCAGGCACAGCGCGGCCCCCAGCAGCAGGGCGTGGTGCACGGTCGAGGCGGTCAGGCGTGCCCGACAGGGCGATCCCGGCGAGTCCGGCGCCGACGGCGGCCCCGAGCAGCCGGCCCACGGAGAGCAGCGCCGAGGTCCGGCCGTGGGAGGCCAGCGGGCTGGCGTTGAGCGCCGCCCGCGAGGTCGGCACGAACAGCATCCCCAGCCCGAGGCCGACCGGGATCAGCGGCAGGACGGTGACCAGCGAGTCCAGCGACACCCCGGGGAGCCCCAGGATGACCAGGCCGAGACCGGCACCGATGAAGCCCAGCAGCGTCGGCAGCTGCTCGCCGCGGCGGTCGACGAGAGCGCCCGCCAGGGGCGCGGCCGCCCCCACCAGCAGAGCCACGAGCACCAGCGCGGCGGCGGCGCCCAGCGCGGAGAACCCGGCCACCCGCTGCAGATACTGCTCGGCGATGTAGAACGCCCCGATCATCACCGCGAAGGTGAGCGCGGCGATGACGCGTGGCCGCGGCCACGATGCGGTTCATCGAGGGGTTGCCGCCCTCCTCCTCGAGTGGATGACGGCGGGCACGAGGCGGAAGATGGCGATCGCCACCGCCGCGGTCAGCGGGACGAGCGCCCACCAGTCCGCGCGCCAGCCGAAGGCGACCGTCAGCAGGCCGCCGAGCAGCGGGCCGAGCAGGTTCGACATGCCCGGCGCTCGCCCCCCAGATCCCGAGCGCCGAGCCGCGGCGATCGGCCGGGAAGCCGCTGATCGCGCCGGCCAGCGCCGCCGGGCTGACCAGGCCGGCGCCGGCGCCCTGGACGATGCGGGCCACCAGCAGCTCCGTGAAGTTCGAGACGAGCGCGCCGGCCAGCGCGCCGACGCGCGAACACCGCCAGCCCGCTGAGCGCCAGCCGCCGGGCCCCGAAGCGGTCGACGAGCTCGCCGCCGGGGATGAGCAGCAGCGCGTAGGCGCCGAAGTAGGCGCTCAGCACGGCCGAGGTGGAGCTGCCCTTGACGTGGAGGCCATGGGCCACGGAGGGCAGGGCGACGGTGATCAGCGTGCCGTCGAGCTGGAGCAGCGCGGCCGCCGCCGTGCACGCCGCCAGGCGCGTCCAGGCGGAGCGCGGCACCGGCGTCTTGCCGGCCTCTGAGCGTCGTGGAACGTCGCGAGGGCCGCGACACGGTGGCGGGAGGCACCTCCTCAGTATCGCGACTCGCGACCGCCGGCACGGGCCCGCGCGGCGATCAGAACGAATTGTCGAAGAACTGCATCATTTTGGCTCGTGAAATTCCCGGCCACGCTCTATCGTTTACGACATGCCACTTCGCTCTTCCATCCCCAGCGCGTCGGACTACGCCTATCCCCGCCGGTCGCTGACGCGCGACCAGACGCGCGGGGTGTTCGGCCAGGTCATGGGCCTGGTCGCCGCCACCATCGCCTTCCTGGCGCTCGGCGCCTACGTCGGCCGCAATATGAGCGGCGGCGGCTACTTCATCTTCTTCCTGGGCGCGATCGCCTGCATCTTCGGCCTGCAGTTCGCCACCGCGCGTGGCCGCGAGCAGCTGGCGATCGCGTTCCTGTTCGGCCTCGGCCTGCTGATGGGCCTGGCGGTCGCGCCCGTGCTGGCGGTGCCTACGCCAAGGCCGACCCCGGCGCGCTCTATCAGGCGGCCGGCGCGACGACCCTGTTCATCGGCGGGCTCGGCGCCTACGGCTACGCCACCCGGCGCGACCTCTCGTCGTGGGCGCGCACGCTGTTCTGGGCGCTGCTGGCGCTGATCGTCTTCGGACTGGTCGCCACCTTCGTGGCCATCCCGGGGGCCAACGTCATCTACTCGGTGCTCGGCCTCGTCATCTTCGCCGGCTTCACGATGTTCGACTTCAACCGCCTGCGCCGGGCGGACATGGCGAGCTCGGTGCCGATCGCGGCGTCGATCTTCCTCGACGTGTTCAACGTGTTCCTGCTGCTGCTGTCGCTGTTCGGCGGCGGCAACCGCCGCTGAGCCTGGCCGGCCCTCAGCGGCAGTTGATGCCGATCTGGTGCAGCTGCCACTGGCCGGACCGCCGCCGGCACGAGGTCGACGGTGCCGGTGCAGTGCTGAGTGCCGTTGTGCGCACCGACGTGGTGGCGATCGACACTCGGGCGCTGAGGCGCTGCGCGAGGTCGTCCGGGCCGAGGTGAACGTGATCGAGCGGTCGCCGGCCTGCCCTGACTGAAACGAGCCGTATCCACCCAGCTGCGCCTGCATCGTCGGGTCGGCGAGCGCCCACGCCTGCGCATAGCGATGGGCGGCCGCCAGCGTGTAGAAGCTCTTGACCGCCGACACGGGGTCGCCCGCGCCGCCGATGCCGCCGCGGCCGCGGTCGACGTCGCCGACGCGCTGGTGGTCTGAGACGGGGAGGTCGGCGCGCTCGACGAGGAGCTGCCCGTCGAGGGCTGCAGCGGCGGCGGGCTCGAGGGGCAGGACTCGAGCTGCTCGAGGTGCGTGAGCGCGCTCGCGGTGCTCGACCGTCGTGCGGGAAGCGCTGCGGTGTGACCGCGCGCCGGGCGCGCCGGCGGCGCGCTCGGGTTTCGGCGAACCGCCGGAGCTCAGCAGGACGAGGGCCACGGCGACCGCCGCGAGGCCGAGCAGCGTCCCCGCCGCGACGGCGGCGCCGCGCGGCGGCGCGGTGACGCGAGCCGTCATCCGGCGGCGGGCCGGACGGCCGGCGGGGCGGCGCGGTCCGCGGCCGGCGAGTCCGGCGGCCAGGACGGACCGCGCGGACGCGGCTGCCGGCTGGCGGGGCGGCCGCGGGACCGCCCGCGCGGCCGCCGGCGACGCGCCGCGCCGGCGGTGCGGGGCCGGCGGCGGGGTCGGCGGCGCGACCCGCTGGGTGACCTCCTCCGTGTCCTCGGGCTCGAGCACCGCCCGCATCCGGGCGACCAGCTCGCGTGGCGGTCCGAGGCCGCTCGCGCGGGTCGCGCGCCATGCCACGCTGCAGCAGCTCGTCGAGCCCGTGCGGGGCGCGCGGCCAGGCCTCGCGCAGGCTCGGCGGGCCCTGGGTGGCGATCGCGTGGGCGAGGGCGACGGCGTTGGGCTCCCGCCGCGCCTTGATCCCCGAGAGGACCTCGAAGGCCACCGCCGCCAGCGCGTAGACGTCGATCGCCGGCGTCACCGGCGCGTCGCTCAGCTGCTCGGGCGCCATGTAGCTGAGCGAACCGAGGATCGAGCCCGAGGTGGTGATCCGCGTGCGGTCCGGCGACCGAGGCGATCCCCAGGTCGGCCAGCTTCACCGCGCCACCGGGACCGAGCAGCACGTTGGAGGGCTTGACGTCGCGGTGGACGATCCCCCGCTCGTTGATCGCGTCAAGGCCGGCCGCCACCCCGGCGAGGATCCGCAGGGCCTCCGGGGCCTCGAGGCGGCCCTGGCGGTTGAGCAGCTGGCGGAGCGTCTCGCCCTCGACGTACTCCATGACGATGATCAGGTGCCCGTCGGCGGTCGTCACCACGTCATAGACGGAGACGAGGTTCGGATGGCTGATCGAGGCGCCCACGAGCGCCTCGCGCCGCAGCCGGCTGAGCCCCCGTACGTCGGCGTCGCCGCTCACCTGCTTGAGCGCGACGCGGCGCCCGAGCACCGTGTCCTCGGCGAGGTCGACGGTCGCCATCCCGCCGGCCCCGAGGGCCGAGATGACGCGGTATCTGTTCGAGGTTGCCGATGTCAGCCACGGACCCTCCCTACCCCGCTGCGGCCTGCGCGGCACCTCCGACGCACCGCCAAGCGGAGCGCCAGGCCGTCAGCCCTCGTCGTCGACGACGTAGTGCCGCTGCCCGCGCGGCGTCCTCCCAGACCCGCATCACCCGGTTGGTCCGCGGATCGCGGAAGCGCTCGTTGGTGGGCCGCCAGCCGGGCTCGGGCGCGTCGGCGTGACCGTGGCCGCGACGGCGGCGGGCCTGGCGCGGGCAGCGGTCGCCGGGCAGCGCCGGCAGGTCGGAGAGGATCGCGGCGGCCTCCTCGCGGGTCCGCGCGCCCGCCACCGCCTCCACCCGGCGCTCGAGCTCGTCGACCTCGAGGCGACCGGCGGCGGCGTGCCGGCTGAGCCGCTCGTACAGCCTCTCGCGATCGGCGTCGTCGAGCAGCACGACGGACGAGCGCCGGGCCGATCAGCCGGCGGGCGCGACCGTGACCGCCGTCCCGTAGGCCACGATCTCGGTGAACTGCTGGCCGATCTCCGAGGAGTCGAAGCGCACGGCGATGATCGCGTCGGCCCCCATCAGCCGGGCGTTGTCCACCATCCGGTCGATCGCGTGGCGGCGCGAGTCCTCCAGCAGCTGGGTGTACTGGTGGATCTCGCCGCGCCGCAGCGACTTGAAGGCCGCCCCGACGCCGCCGACGAAGCCCATGCTGCGCACCACCAAGCCGTAGACGACGCCGAGCGTGTCCGTGACCCGCATCCCGGTGATCTCCAGCGCGGTGGTCATCGGCAGCCCGGCAGGAGTCGTCGCGTCGGCCATCGCGCGACACCGTAGCAACGCCTGCCGGCCGCGCGCCAGCTAACTTCCACGTCGGTTTCCGATGCGCACGCGCAACCCCCTCATGATGCTGGCGGCGACGGTGTGCGCGCTGGCCCTCGCCGCCTGCGGCTCCGGCTCGTCCTCGTCCTCCTCGTCCTCGGCTCGTCCTCGAGCAGCGGCGCGGCCACGAGCACGAGCAGCGCTGCGACCGCCAGCTCGCACGGCGAGCACCACCACGACCGCGACGACGACGCTGGGTGGGCCGGCCGTCGGCTTCGAGGGCGATCCCCCTGGAGAAGGGGCCGCTGCTCGCGCTCCCCCAGCACGACGACGCCCGCCGCCGCCGACGGCGTCCAGTGCAAGCCCGGGGAGCAGCTCGCCTACCACATCCACGCCCACCTGGCGGTGTTCGACAACGGCACCCTGTACGCGCTGCCTCCCGGGATCGGCATCCCGGGATCGCAGGTCGAGGAATCGCCGCAGTACGGCCCGGTCGCCGTCGGTGGCCAGTGCTACTTCTGGCTGCACACCCACACCTCCGACGGCATCATCCACATCGAGTCGCCGGAGCGGCGGATCTTCACCCTCGGTGACTTCTTCGGCGTCTGGCGCCAGCCGCTGAGCGCCGACCGGGTCGCCGACCTGCACGGCCGGATCACCGCGTTCGTCAACGGCAAGGCCTGGCACAAGAGCCCGTCGGCCATCCCGCTGCTGTCCCACGAGGACATCCAGCTGGAGATCGGCCAGCCGGCGCCGCCGCTGATCACCATCAACTGGAAGCGCACCCAGCTCTGAGCCGGTCACCGCCGCGCCTGCGCGGGCGCCGCTCAGGCGAGCCGCCGCCGGCGGATCTCCAGCACCACCGCGGACGCCACGAGCACCAGCAGGATGATGGCGGTCACTGAGCCGACATCGTTGACGACGTCGAGCACCGTCGGGCCCACCAGGTAGGCGCCGATGCCCACCCCGGCGGCCCACACGGCGGCGCTGGCGGCGTTGAGCGGGAGATAGACGGCCCACCGCGCGCGATTGATGCCGGCGATCCAGGACGGCGTCAGCAGGATGGCGATCACCGGGTGACGAGCGAACATCTGCTCGCCGCGGGCGACCGCCCGCAGCCGCATCGCGTGGAGCGGGCCGCGCCAGGTCAGCAGCGCCCGGCCGGCCTTGAGCCCGAGCAGCCAGCCGGCGACTCCGCCCGCGGTGGCTGCCGCCCAGGCGACGATCAGGACCGGCACGAGCGCCAGGCGGTGCTGGGCGGCGAGCACGCCGGCGGCGATCAGCACCGGCTCGCCCGGCCCGGGGATCCCGAACCAGCTGGCCCCCGCGGCGAGCGCGAGGCCGATGAAGTCAAACGACTCGTGGCGCAGATGGTGGGGCCCGGAGCGCGTGGACGGCCGCCGTGGCCAGCTGGGCGAGCGTCGGGGCGGTGGCCATCGACCGATCGTGGCATAGCCTCGCCGCGCCGCCCGGACAGCCTCCGGGGGCGATCGTTGTCCACGTGGCCAATGCCCGGCCTGAGGCCGTCACCGAGGATCACGCCCCATGCCCATCGACATCATCGTTTCCTACGACGGGACCACCCACGACGACGATGCGCTGATGTTGGGGCGCATGCTGTCGGCGACCGGGGCGAAGCTGTCGCTCGCCTACGTCCGTCACTCGCGCGAGTACGACCCCGCGCGCGAGGAGATCGGCGAGCACGACGCCATGCGCCGCCTGGAGCAGGGCGCCCTGTGGCTCGGCGACGAGTCAGTCACCAAGCACGTGGTCGTCAACCCCTCGACCAGCGCCGGCCTGGCCGACCTCGCCGCCGCGGAGGGCGCCGACCTGGTCGTGTTCGGCTCGGATTACCGCACGCCACCGGGGCGGGTGGAGCCCGGCGGCTCGGCGCAGGGCCTGCTGGACAACGGCGCGGTGGCGATCGCGGTCGCCGCCGCGGGACTGCGCGTCGACGCCGAGGCGAGCGATCACCACCGTCTCGGTGGCCGGCGAGGCGGATGGCGCCGCCGCCCAGACCGCCCAGTCGATCGCCGCCGCGCTGGGCGCCGAGCTCATCGAGGGCGGCCACGACGCCGACCTGATCCTCGTCGACTCTCGCCCGAGCGCCGCCGACGGCCGGGTCGCCCTCGACGGCTCCACGCCGGGCGCGGCTGGACTCCGCTCGCGGCTCAGTGATCGTCGCTGCCGCGCGGCGTTCGCCTTGGCCTTCTGACCAAGGCGCGGGAGCCTCTCCCGGGGGCTCGACTGCCGCAGTTTGCGGCGGTTTCGGCGGCGGTTTATCCCTATGTCCAGAAGGCCCGGGGGTTTGCTGGACGCGAGGCCATGGGGCGTACCCCGAGGCGCCGAAATACTCATCAATCGTTGCTATGAGGGCCGCTCACCCGGCCTCACGTCTGTCGCTGCGGGCGCAGTGGCTTCCCTTCCAGTCTCAAGGACAAGGAGACAAATAAACAATGTGGCAGGCCTATCCATCGTGGCTCAGCCCCGGGGACAACGCTTGGCAGATGACCGCGGCGACGCTGGTCGGTCTGATGAGCATCCCCGGGCTCGTCGTGCTGTACGGCGGCGTCATGCAGAAGCGGTGGTCCATCAACAGCATGATGCTGACGTTCGCCGGGTTCGCGACCGTCCTCATCTTGTGGGTGCTCTGGGGCTTCAAGATGGGCTTTGGAGAGCCATGGCACGGACTCGCCAGCTCGGGGTTCTTCGGGAACTTCATCGGGATCCCCGGCGAGATCCTCGGACACAAGGCTGAGCAGGGCCAGGCGGCCATCCCGCTGGCGACGCTCGGTCCGGCGTTCAGATTCCCGCAGGCGACGCTGGCCTACTTCCAGTTCGTCTTCGCGGGCATCACCCCCCTGCTCATGCTCGGCTCGGTCCTCGGCCGGGTCAACTTCAAGGCGTGGATCCCGTTCGTCCTGCTGTGGTCGTCGATCGTCTACACGGTTGACGCCTTCTGCATCTGGGGCGGCGGCTTCTTCTCCCAGCACGGCGCCATCGACTACTCCGGCGGCTACGTGATCCACCTCTCGGCCGGCGTGTCAGGCTTCGTGGCCGCGGCGGTGATCGGACCGAGGCTGCAGCGCGATCGCGAGATCGACGCCCCCAACAACGTGGCCATGGTCGCGATCGGGGCGGGCCTGCTGTGGTTGGGCTGGAACGGCTTCAACGGAGGCGACCCGTACTTCGCGGGCGCGTCGGCGTCGGCGGCCATCCTCAACACCAACCTGTGCACGGCGGTGGCGTTCCTGGTGTGGGTCGGCTGGGACTACCTCACCGGGCGCAAGCCGGGCCTCATCTCCGGGGTCAACGGCATGATCGTCGGCCTGGTGGCGATCACCCCGGCCGCCGGTTTCGTCAACGGCTGGGGCGCGATGGCGATCGGGATCATCGCCTCGACGCTCGTGTACTTCGCGCTCAACTACATGAGCCGACTGCGACCGTTCCGCAACGTCGACGACACGCTGGGCGTGTTCTACACGCACGGCATCGCCGGCTTCCTCGGTGGCCTGCTCACCGGGGTGTTCGCCGACCCGAACATGATCGTCTACCAGGGTCTCGGCAAGACGGGAAGCGTCGCGGCCCAGCCGGGCGTCATCCACGGCCAGTTCACGCAGTTGAAGTGGCAGTTCCTCGCCGGGATCTTCGTCATCGCCTGGTCATCTGTGGCGACGTTCATCCTGTTGAAGTTCGTCGGCCTCTTCATCCCGTTGCGGATGTCCGAGGAGAACATGGAGATCGGCGACACCGCCGAGCACGGCCACGAGGTGTATCCCTCCGACATCCCGTCGCTGGGGTACCCGAGCGGGGTACCGGGGCTGGCCAGCGGCTCGGGTGCCGCGGCCGGGACGCCCGTATGAGCGCACCCGCTGAGCACCGCCCGCGTGTGTTGTCGCGAGCATGCGCGCGCGTCCTGATGGTCTAGGCCGCTCACAGTCAGCGCCGGGCCGGGGAGCGGATCCGTCCGCTCCCCGGCCCACGCCGCTGACCCTCGTCGCCGGCGCCGTCGCCGGGGACGACCTGCAGAGCGTGGCGAGCACCGTCGCGGGCGCCCTGCACCGGCCGGTGGCCATCGCCATCCCGGCCCTCGGCGCGCCGGTGATCGCGCCGCCCGGCGCCCTGACCGTTCCCGACACCGCCGCCATCGCCGCCCACGCGGGCGTCGTCATCGCCGGAGTGCAGGTCCCGCTGCCCGAGACGATCGCCGAGGCGGTCCCCGTCCAGATCGGCGAGGAGGTGGTCGGCATCGTCGCCGCCGCGGGAGCCGATCTCCCCGAGCTCAACGCCGCCGGCTCGTCCCCGGAGCAACGGGCCTGGCTTCAGGCCGCGGCGTCGGCGGCCTCCGTGACCGCGCTCATCCGCGAGGCCCACGGCGCCCGCCCGGCCGTCGGCGGAACGGATTGCGCCCAGTCGCTGCTGACCGAGCTGGCCGCCGCGCCGCCCGACGACATCCAGAACTTCCTCGCCCGCGCCCGCCGGCTCGGCCACGAGCTCAGCTCCGGCGCGGTCGCGCTGTGCGCCTGGCGACCCGAGCCCAACGGCGAGGCGCCGGCGGCCCCTCTCCCGCCACCATCGGCCGCGGTCGCCTCCGCGCTCCTGGCCTCTCACGCCGGCGGACGGGTGCTCGCCCTGGTGGCGCTGACCGACGGGGGCCCCACCGCCGAGGAGGTGGCCCAGGGGCTGCGCGACGAGGGCTTCGCCGTCTGCCTGTCGGCGCCGCGGCGCGACCCGGCGCTGCTGCACCAGGCGGTGGCGGAGGCCGAGCTCCTCGCCGAGCTGGCCGGGTCCGCCGCCGGCCCGGCGGCCCATGATGAGACCTACCGGCTGCTGATCGGCGTGCTGCTGCGCAACCGCGACGAGCTCGAGCAGCTACGCGACCACACGGTGACGCCCCTGGCCGCCTACGACGCCCGCCATGACACGGAGCTGCTGGCCACCCTGCAGGCCTTCCTCACCCACGACGGCTCGACCACGGAGACGGCCGAGGCGATGAGCCTGCATCGCCACACCGTCGGCTATCGCCTGTCGCGCGTCCATGAGGTCTCCGGGCTCTCGCCCTACGCGTCCGACGGACGGGAGCGGCTGAGCCTGGGGATCAAGGCCCATCAGATCCTCGATGCCGAGGCCCGCCGCCGCTGACGCTGGGTTCTGAGCCCAAGTAATTGGGTAGGCTTTGTTGCATTAGCCCGTCGGTCTCCTATCTCGTGTGCGCCACGCAGCGCAGCGGCAGCACCCTGCTGTGCGAGCTGCTCAAGGGCACCGGAGTCGCCGGCTGCCCGGAGGAGTTCTTCGAGGCCGAGTACGAGACCGGGCTGCCGCCGCATCCCGGCGAATACCTCGAGGGCCTGCCCCGGACCGGCGCGGGCATCCGCGACGATCTGACCCCCGCCGAGGGACCGGCCTACTCCTCGCTGGAGGGGGTCACGGACTACCGGCGCCACCTCGAGCGCGCGCTCGCCTGGGGGACCACCCCCAACGGCGTGTTCGGCGCCAAGCTGATGTGGAACCAGATCGCCGAGCTGCAGGCCCACGTGGGACCGCTGCCCGAGTACGCGCGGCCTCGAGCCGTTCGCGCTCCTCACCCGCCTGTTCGGGGATCCGCGCTACGTCTGGGTCGTGCGCCGCGACAAGGTCGGCCAGGCGGTCAGCCTGTGGAAGGCGCTGCAGACCCGCAGCTGGCGCCACGGCTCGGCCGGGAGCGGCCGGAGCTGCACTATCGCTACACGGGGATCGACCACCTGGTGCAGCTGTTCCACGCGCACGACCGGGCGTGGGACGGCTTCTTCGCCGCGCACGGGATCGAGCCGCTGCAGATCAGCTACGAGGACGACCTGGAGCGCGACCAGGAGGCGGCCGTGCGCCAGGTGCTGGACTTCCTCGGTGTGCGGGCGCCCGACGGCTGGAAGCCCGCGGCGCCGCTCGAGCGCCAGGCCGACGCGCTCTCCGCCGAGTGGGTGGCTGCCTATCATCGAGACCGCGCCCGCCATGAGCAGCCTTCGGATGAGGCCGCCGCGGCGGCGCGCTGAGCCGGCTCGACGACGCACTCGCCTGTGGCTTCGCCCCCCAACATCCTCTATCTCAACTCGCACGACACCGGCCGCTACGTGCAGCCGTACGGCAACGCGATCCCCACGCCCAACATCCAGTGGCTGGCCGACCAGGGAGTGATGTTCCGCAACGCCTTCTGCGCCGCGCCCTCGTGCTCGGGCAGCCGGGCGGCGCTGCTGACCGGCAGCTACTGCCACAACAACGGGATGATGGGTCTCGCCCACCGCGGCTTCTCCCTGTACGACGACGAGCAGCACATCGCGCGCACGCTCGGCGACGCCGGCTACCACACGGAGCTGATCGGCGAGCAGCACGTGTCGGCCGACCCCAGCGTGCTCGGCTACGACGTCGTCCACGATGTGGAGAACACGACCGTCAGCTCCGTCGCGCCGGCCGCCATCGAGGCGCTGGGCGGCCGGCATCGAGCAGCCGTTCTTCATGTCCGTCGGCTTCTTCGAGACCCATCGCAGCTTCTTCGCCC
This sequence comes from uncultured Solirubrobacteraceae bacterium, assembly GCA_963800545.1. Taxonomy (GTDB): domain Bacteria; phylum Actinomycetota; class Thermoleophilia; order Solirubrobacterales; family Solirubrobacteraceae; genus Palsa-465. The sequence continues at coordinate 9,012 of CAWDBJ010000017.1, read as the reverse complement.
CCAGCTCCGTGCGCGACCGGGTGTACTCGCTGCCGCCCCCCTTCCTCCCCGACACGCCCGAGATCCGCCAGGACGTCGCCGCCTACAAGGCGAGCGCCCGCTCCCTGGACCACGGCGTCGGCTCAGTCCTCAACACGCTGCACGAGACCGGGCTTGATCGCAACACGCTCGTCATCTGCACGACGGACCACGGGCTCGCCTTCCCGACCGCCAAGGCGAGCCTGCTCGACCGCGGGATCGGCGTCATGCTGATCATGCGCGGGCCGGGCATGCCGCCGGGCATCGCCCAGGACGAGCTCGTCTCCCAGATCGACGTCTTCCCGACGATCTGCGAGCTGGCGGGCATCGAGGTTCCCGCCTGGGTGCAGGGCCGCTCGCTGCTGGACCTCGTCGTCGGGGACGGAGCCGCCGGGGACGCGCTCGGAGATCTTCGCCGAGCTGACCTACCACGCCGCCTACGAGCCGCAGCGGGCGATTCGCACGGAGCGCTTCAAGTACGTGCGCCGCTTCGACGACTACCCCTATCCGGTGCTGGCCAACTGCGACGACAGCCCCTCCAAGGACGCCTACCTGGCGCGCGGCTGGGGCCAGCGCACGGTGGCTCGCGAGTCCCTGCACGACCTCTTCTTCAACCCCGGCGAGGGACGGAACATCATCGATGAGCCCGACTACGCGCCGGTGGCGGCCGACCTGCGCAACCGCCTGGAGCGCTGGATGGAGGAGACCGCCGACCCGCTGCTCGACGGGCCCGTCCCGGCACCGCCGGGCGCCCGCATCAACCACCAGGATCAGCTCTCCGCGGGCGAGCCGACGTTCACCGCCGACGGCGTGGCCGTCGGCGCGCCGGACTGATCAGCCGAGGACGATCTCGGCGGCCCGGCGCAGGGTCGCCGGGTCCCCGCTGATCAGCAGGGTGGTGACGATCGACTCCCGCCAGGCCTCGAGGTCGTGGCGGATCTTGTCGGGCGGACCGATGAGCGTCAGCTGCTCGATCAGCCGGCGGGGCACGGCGGCCGCCGCCTCGTCCTTGCGGCCCGCCAGGTAGAGCTCCTGGATGGCGGCCACCTCGGCTTCGTAGCCCATGCGAATGGCCACGTCGGCGTGGAAGTTCGTCCCCCGCGCCCCCATCCCCCCGAAGTAGAGGGCGTACATCGGCCGCACGGCGTCGGCCGCCGCCTCGATGTCGTCCGTGATGATCAGCGGGACGCTGGCGGCCACCTCGAAGTCCTCGGCGCTGCGCCGGGCCCCCGGGCGCTCGAGACCCTGCGTCAGGGCGTCACGGTAGAAGCCGTCGTGGTGGGGCGAGTAGAACAGCGCCAGCCAGCCGTCGCACAGCTCGCCGGCCAGCGCGATGTTCTTCGGCCCCTCGGCGGCCAGGTAGATCGGGATGTCCGCCCGCAGCGGGTGGATGCTCGCCTTCAGCGCCTTGCCCAGGCCGGTGCCGCCCGGGCATGGGCAGCGGGTAGTGGGGCCCGTCGTTGGTCACCGGGCCCTCGCGCGCCCAGATGTCGCGCAGGATCGCGATGTACTCCCGCATCCGCGCCAGCGGCTTGGCGAACGGCTGCCCGTACCAGCCCTCGACGACCTGAGGGCCCGACACGCCCAGACCGAGGATCACCCGGCCGCCGCTGAGATGGTCGAGCGTCATCGCGGCCATCGCGGTCGCCGCGGGCGTCCGCGCGGAGATCTGGACGATGGCCGTGCCCAGCTTGATCTGCTCCGTCGCCGCCCCCCACCAGGCGAGCGGCATCAGGGCATCAGAGCCGTAGGCCTCCGCCGTCCAGATCGAGTCAAAGCCCAGCCGGTCGGCCTCGAGGATCATCTCCCCCATGCCCGGCGGAGGCCCTCCGCCCCAGTACCCCAGGCTCAGGCCGAGTCGCAGATCGCGCGCCATCGGGCGCTGACCCTACCGGGTGAGTCGTGCCCGGATGCGAGCGGCCAGCGAGGGGCTGCGGGGGAGCTGCGGCTGCGTGCGCAGCCACTCCTCGCGGGTCGGCAGCCGGCCGGCGCGGCGGGCGGCCTCCACGCAGCGCGGTGTGGGCGTGGCGGCGACGCGCGGCATCGTTCTCGGGCGCGATCAGCATGTGCTCGGAGAGCGCCGGCAGATGGCGGCCGCACAGCGGGCAGCGTGTAGGTCGCCGGCTTGCGGTTCTGCGCGCGGCGGAACACCCACCAGCGTGCGGGCGGTGCCGGGGCCATGGCGGCAGTCTGCCAGCGGCCCGATATCGCTCGCACTCGCGTGGAGCACCGCGACGAACGCATCATCGTGGAGACGGATCGCCACCGGATCACCGGGCGTGCTGCGTCTCCCGGTCGACGGCTATCGCAGCCGCATCACCGACTACCTCAACGCCGCCGAGCGGGGTTTTCTCGCCCTCACCGACGTCGAGGTGGCCAGTCTCGACGGCACGCCGCGGGTCGAGCGCCGCGCCTTCATCGCCCTGTCGCTGCGCCACATCGTGCTGGCCATGCCGGCCGACGAGGACGCCCTGGCGGCCGAGGCGGCGGCGGCCGGCTCCCGCCGAATCGGACGTGGACGGGAGCTAAACTCCGGTCCATGGCAACCCAGCGGGCAGACGAACTGGAAGGACTGAGCCGCTCCGAGGTGCTGCGCGCCTCGCCGCGCATGTTCGACTCCGAGCTGCTCGACAAGCTCTCGCGCGTGCATCCGAGCGTGCCGCCGATCCTGTTCGTGCCGGTGATCATCGTGCTGCTCGTCGAGGGCTTCGTCCACGGCGCCGGCGGCGCTGACGGTCGCCTGGATCCTCGGCGGCTACCTGTTCTGGACGCTGACCGAGTACTGGCTGCACCGGATCGTCTTCCACTTCGAGCCCGAGAAGGGCATCGGCGCCCAGCTGCACTGGATCATCCACGGCGTCCACCACGACCACCCCAACGACCCGATGCGGCTGGTCATGCCGCCCGTCGGTCAGCATCCCGCTGGCGGCCCTGTTCGTGTGGGTGTTCTCGCTGGTGCTCGGCACCCCGGGCTTCCTGCCCTTCGGAGCGGGCTTCCTCGGCGGGCTACCTCGCCTACGACATGCTCCACTACCACGTGCACCACCACCGGCCCAAGACGGCGCTCGGCCGGCGCCTGCGCGAGCTGCACATGCGCCACCACTTCCAGAACCACGAGCGCGGCTACGGCGTCAGCGCCCCGTTCTGGGATCACGTGTTCGGCACCGCGCCCAGCGACGCGCTAGCCCCTGCCAGCCGCCTGCAGCGGTCCAGCGGCCAGGCCGCCGAGCGTCGGCCGGCCCAGCGCGCCGGCAACTGCCGCCGGCCCTGGATCTCGAGCTTGCGATAGCACTGGTGCAGGTGCCACTCGACCGCCTTGACGCTGATCTGCAGCAGCCCGGCGATCGCGCGGTTGGTGTGGCCCGTCGGCGGCCAGCTCGGCCACGCGCCGCTCTGATGGCGGTCAGCGCCGTCGGCGCCGGTGACGGTCGCCCGCCGGGCCGCGCCCGCCGGCGGCCCGCAGCTCGGTCTCCGCCGACGCGGCCAGCACGACCGCCCCCGACGCCCTGAGCGAGCTCGAGGGCCGCCTCGAGGTGCGGTCTCGCCGCCCGGCGCTGGCCGGCGCGGCGGATGGCGGCCCCCAGCTCCGACCAGGGCACGGGCGTGCTCGAGCTCGGCGCCGAGCGCCGCCAGCACCTCGACGGCCTCCGCAGCTGGGCGATCGCCGGCGGCCCGCCGCGGCACATGCCCGACCGTCGTCAGCGCGACGCCGATCGCCGCGGGCCGCCGCTGGCACGGGCCAGCTCGAGCTCCTCCTCGAGCGAGCGCGCGCGCCGCCCGAGCTCGCCCGAGCCCACGCAGCGCCCGCGCGCCGCTGCGAGCGCCACGGCATCACCCCGGGGCTGACGATCATCAGCGAGCTCATCACCTCGCCGCACGCCATGCTGGCAGGCCAGCGCCTCGCGCCATGCGCCCGGCGAAGAAGTGCAGATGCCCCTGCAGAGCGTCGATGAACCCCATCATGCCCGTCGCCTGCCAGCGCTCGGGCGGCCCGGCGAGCGCCAGCGCCGCTCGGCGCGCGCCGGCTCGCCGAGCTCCAGCGAGGCCAGCCCGAACCAGTAGATCGCCGCCGGCAGGTAGGTCTCCAGGCCCCCGTGCCAGATCTCGATCGCCGCGCGGGCATCCGCCTGAGCCTCGCGCAGCCGCCCCATCCAGTAGTAGGGCCACGCCCGCGCGTAGCGCGCCTGCGCATGGGCCGAGCGCCAGCCCGCGCGCGTCGGCCGCCTCCAGCGTCCGCGTGCGATCGCGTCCAGCGCCTGCCCGTAGGCGTCGGCCCAGCTGAGCGTGCCGATGACGTGCCACAGCGAATGCGACTCGGCGCCCTCGTCGACGCAGCAGCCGGCCGTCGTCCCAGATGCGCTGCGCGAGATCGAGGATGCCCGCGCGGGGGGCGCCGGACATCGTGCGGGTGAACAGCACCTGGGCGAGCAGCAGCCGGTGGGCGGGCGTGCTGATCTCGGCCGAGTTGCGTCTCGATCACCCGGATGCGCTCGACGGCGTCGGCGACCCGCGCCGGGACGAGCGTCGCGCACACGAGATAGCCGGCCTCCAGCTCGGCGGCCAGCTCCGGATCGTCGCGGGCCGCAGCCGTGTCCATCCCGCGCTCGAACGCCTCGGCCGCGGCCGTGAAGCGCCCGGCGTGATGCTCGGACCAGCCCAGCTCGAGCAGGATCTCGGCGCGGCGCGCGCTCGTCGCGATCAACGACACCGCCTCGGTAGGCGCTCTGACCGCCCCGGTGTCGCCGACGCCGGTCTCGGCGCGAGCCAGCTCCACGAGCACGCTCGGGCGCGCTCCCGCGCGGCGGGGGCTCCTCCAGAGCCCGGCGCAGGTAGTCGACGGCCGGCTGGGGGCGCCCTGCGCGCGGGCGCGCTCGGCCGCCGCGCGCAGGATGGCCACCGTCTCGGCCGTCGGCGGCCCGCGGCGCGTGCAGCAGGTGCAGCGCCACCACGTCGGGCGCCAGCTCGTCGGCGGCCAGCAGAGCGGCGGCCCGCCGCATGGTCGCTGGCCCGGCGGGCGGCCGGGATGTCGGAGTAGATCGGCGGCGCGGACCAGCGGATGCAGGAAGCGCAGCGGCTCGCCCGGCGCCAGCAGCTCGGCGCCGGCCAGCGCGTCGAGCGCGTCGGCCGCGGTCTCGTCCAGACCCGGCCAGCGCGGCGGCATGCCGGAGCGTCGCGCCGTCTCCGAGCACGGCCGCCGCCCGGGCCAGTCGCCGGCCTCACGCCGGGAGGCGCTCCAGTCGCACCAGGACCGAGCGGGGCACCGACGGCGGGGTGACCCGCGAGAGCTCCTGCGCGCGAGCTGCGCGGATCAACCCGCCGCACGCAGCTCGATCAGCAGCTCGTGGAGGTAGAACGGATTGCCGGCGGTGACCTCCCAGCAGGTCTGGCAGAAGCGGGGCCCCGGCCTGCGGGAAGCCCGCGGCGCGACGAGCGCGGTCACCGACTCGGCACTGCGAGTGAGGCGAGCTCAGGACGTCGGTGTCGGGCGCGGCGGCAATGCGCTCCAGCAGCTCCCGCTCAGCCGCCTGAGCAGGCGGGCGCATCGCGATCACCAGCCCGACGGGCATGCCGGCCAGGCGCCGCTGGAGATAGGCCAGGAGCTCCAACGAGGGCTTGTCACACCAGTGCGCGTCGTCGAGCATAAGCAGCAGCGGCCGGCGCTCCGCCGAGCCGCGAGACGAGGACGAACATCGCGTGGATCACCGCGAACGCCTCGGTGTCGCCGCCCGGCCGGGCGCTGCCCGTGATCGAGCACCGGCGCGGCCGGCGCGGCGGCGCCCGCGAACAGCTCAGCACGGACGTCGGCCGTCCAGTGCACCCATCGCCGGGACGAGCAGGCCGACGGCCCCCGCCCACGCCAGCTCGTGCTCGAGCTCGCCGCAGCAGAAACTGTGGACTGCGAGCTCGTCGTGGGCGGCCCGCGCCGCGGCGGCCTGCGCCAGCGTCGACTTCCCCACCCCGGGCGGCCCCTCGATTACGACCGTGCGCCCGGAACCGGCGCACGCGTCCGCGGCGAGCTCTTGCAGGCTCGCCAGCTCCGCTCGCGCTCCAGCAGCGGGCGCGCGATCGGTGGGGTCGTGGTCCCTCGCAAACGTGTACCCAGGCCCGCCCAGCCGCGAGCGTGCCGGATTTTAGTCAAGGGCTCGCCACTGCGCGCCAGCGAGCCCGCGCGGCGGCGGGGGCGCTTCGTGGCCAGGCGACGAGCGGAGGGGGCGGGATTCGAACCCGCGGTCCCGGGTTGCCGGACTCCAGTTTTCAAGACTGGCGCATTCGACCACTCTGCCACCCCTCCGGGCCGGCGGGGGCGATGCTAGCGGCCGATTGTCCCGCCCCGCCGGGTCCAGAATCCTCGTCTACACTCCGCCAGAACCTCACGGGAGAGGTGGCCGAGTGGCTGAAGGCACTCGCCTGCTAAGCGAGTATGGGGGGAAACCTCTATCGCGGGTTCGAATCCCGCCCTCTCCGTTTTGTCGTGGCCGTCGGGCGGGCGGTCGCCGTCAGAAGGCCGGCCGGCGATGGCGAATGATCCTCACCAGGGCCTCGCCACCCGGCCGCAGGCCCAGCTTGACCGTCGCGTCGCCGACCCGGACGTCCTCGATCCACACCTTCTCGGTCTCGTTCAGCGGCGCCAGCACCGCCACCTGCGCCATGACCTCAGCCAGCCGGCCGAGCTCGTCCGCCGCGCCCTCCAGCGGCACCACCCCCGCGTCGGTGACGAACGTGACCGCCAGCCCATTCTCCGTCGGCCGCGCGTTCACAATCTCCATCGCCATATTCCCTCCTTGTAGACGCTTCGCACAGACCTCATATCCGTGATCCGGCAGCCCTACCTCCCCTCCGCACATGGTGGCGACGGGAGCCCGCCCTGTCAATCAGCCGCGAGACCCGCCGCTCTCTCCCAAGGCAGCTTGACCACCGTCGGCCCGCCCGGGCGGCCGTGAAGCTAGAATCGGCCGCCTTGCGCCCGTAGCTCAGCTGGATAGAGCGTCGGTCTACGAAACCGAAGGTCGGGAGTTCGAATCTCTCCGGGCGCGCTCGGCGGTGCTTCGTGTGTGCGAGGGCTTTGCTGTTTCGGACCAGCAAAGCGCACCCAGGTCGCCGGTGCCACCGGCGACTCGACCCCGTTCTGTATAGGTCGATCAGAAGCTGCCCCTTGGACTCAATTGTCATGGCCGGGACTGCCCCGCCGTAGACGGCTCAAACGCGTGACCGAGGCGCAGCCTGGAGCGCAGGTCCCAGAAGGCTGGCGGCGGGTCGAGGGGGAGATCGCGAACCTGCGCCTGTCGGGCAAGAACGAGGCCCAGAGATGATGGCAGGCGCCACCTGGAAGGGCGCTTCGACTACCTGCCGGTGCGACCGTCGAGCAGGGCGAGTCTTCCGTCGGCCCGTCCCGAAACCGACGAGCGGCGGGTTCGGGGCGAGACAGCGAGCCGCGGTGCGTCCAGGTGCCAGGGAACCGGGGACGCTGTCACGGTGCTGTCGGGCCGTGGGTGCTCCGGGCGGTGAGCACGAACGCGATCAACCCACCGAGCAGGAACGGTGCGCCGAGCGCGAGCCCGAGCAAGGTGGGGAGCGTCACCGGGTGCCGGGATCAATCCGAGGATCGCCAGCATCGCGCCGACCAGCGTGAAGCCCAGGCCGAACGTCAGCGACGTGGCGGGGCTGGGCAGGGTCGCCGCGCCCCCCACGGCGACCAGCAGCCCGACGAGGCCCGCGGCGATCTTCCAGCCGACACCCGCGGGACAGGGGCCGAACCCGTTAGCCAACGAATTGGGGCCGTTGCCGCAACTGCCGACGTGCAGCAGGTACTGCAGGGAGCCGACGGCGACCAGTAGCCCGACGGCGATGACGGTCAGGCCGATGAAGATATCGCAGACGCGGATTCACGACCTCACCGCTCACGGAACCGCGGCGGCCGTGAACGGGCGACGCAGGTCACGACCGTCAAGCGCCGAGATCAGGCCCTCGTCGTCGGTGGGCTGCGACCACTTCGCCAACCAGCCAGCGGCGTTGCTGGCGCTCGGCAGATCCAGCTCGAGGCGGTCAAAATCGACCGGACGCAGGCCGAACCGCCTCTGAGCGTCACTCAGGATCCGGGCCTGGGCCCCCGGCGGCGAGGGAACGGGGCAACACGCCCCGGTGCTCCCTCAGGCGGTCGCCGGTCACACGGACCGCGATGTGCAGCCCCAGCGTGATGATGGCGATGCTCTCGGCGCCCGAACGGGACACGAACGTGGCGTCCACGGCGCTGGGTGTTACCGACAGAACACGAATCCGACCGCCCGGCGGCAGATGGTCAGCGAGCATCGCCACGGCGCGCCGGAAGTTCGCGACGCGCATCAGGGAGATATCGCTTTGGGCCACGACCAGCCCCGCGCGTGTACGCAGGTCGGGGTCACGTTCGTAGACACGTTCCTGATGGATGAGGATCACGATCGAGGCGCCCAGCGCCGCGGCGCAGAAGATCAACGTGCCCCATGGGCCAAGCGTCTGCGCCGAGCCGGCGATGGACCGCAAGCCGCGCCGCGGGATGCGGGCCGGTTCCAACGTCAAGTCTCTAAAGCCACGGTGGCAGGACTGCCACCGCCCAACGGGCGCGCTCGACCTCGTGTCAATGGACCCATCCAGCACCCCCGGTCCTGTAGTGCAGTTGTCAATCGCTCCAGATCTGCAACGTCACTACGATGTCGAGGCAGGCTGGCACGCCGGTGGCCGGAAGTCAAGGACGCTGGCCGGGCGGTGTGACCGGCGCTGAGCGCACGATCGCAGGGGTCCTCGGGAACCACCTCTACGACGGGCGCGGCTCTCCTTCACTGTCCGCGGCGACGAGGCCTGTGGCTTCCCGCCCGCGTGCCGAGTTACGCCCGAAGGCACTTCATCGAGTGGGACGAGAGCTCCCTGCTGCTCGCGCCGATCACGTACACGCCGGTGATGCCGTTGTTCGCGGGGATCTGCGGGAGCCAGGGCAGTGGCCCTGGCCGATCCACGCGAAGG
>CAWDBJ010000016.1:0-81589 GCA_963800545.1 uncultured Solirubrobacteraceae bacterium | reverse complement strand
CGTGGCCCTCGACTACGTCCGCCAGTTCGGCACCGGCGGTATGCGCGGACTGATCGACGTCGACGAGGCCGCGTCGGATTTCAAGTGGGATGGCTGGACCCACGGCTTTCTCGATCTGGCGACGCTGCACTCGCTGATGACCGCGGTGCAGGACGACAAGGACGCGTTCATCCGGGACTTCGTGCCGGACATGTTCAGCCAGCCGCCGCCTGACCAGGACCTCGAGTGGATGGTGAGCGAGTCATCGAAGCTGCCGATCGGCGCGCTCAGCGCGATCCTGTTCGATCAAACGGTGCAGGACTACCGCGATGTTCTGCCCGACATCGATGTACCCACGCTGATCTGCTGGGGCGAGCACGACCAGCTGCTGCCGGTCTCGGGAGCGCCGTACATGCGTGACCACATCGACGGCGCGCGCCTCGAGGTGTTCGAACGCAGCGGCCACTGTCCGTTCCTCGAGGAGAGCGAGAAGTTCAACCGAGTCGTCGGGGACTTCCTGGAGACGCTGTGAGGGTTGCCGGGCTTGGGCCCGGCAACCGACCGGTCATGCGATCAGCTCGCCGCCGTCGACGGCGAGCGCCTGTCCCGTCATCAGCGCCGCAGTATCGGAGAGCAGGAACAGCGCCTGCTCGGCAACCTCGTCGGGCGTTGCCATGCGGCCGAGCGGAATCGTCTCGCCGATCTGATCGACGAACGCCGCACGACCCCCGAGTTCTTCCAGATCGGTTCGTTGAACGGTGTGTCGACGAAGCCCGGACATAGGGCGTTCACCCGGATCCCGAGGGGCGCGGCGTCCCGCGCGAGATTCCGCGCGAGCGCAACAGCCGCCGCCTTGGTGGTGGCATAGGCGACCATCGCGCCCTCGGTCTGAAGCCCCGAGTTCGACGCGGTGATCAGAAAACTGCCTCCGTCCGCCCGTGCGAGGTGGGGGAAGACGGCTTTCGCGCAGACGAAATGGGAGCGCACGTTCAGCGCCCAGCAGCGATCGAATTCCTCCACGCTCGCGTCCTCGACGGACCCGTTGACCTGCACGCCAACGTTCGACCACGCGGCGTCGAGCCCGCCGAGCGCCTCGACGGCCTGTGTGAGCGACTGGGCCAGCGAGGCCGGGTCGCTGGCATCGACCACGATCGCGCGGGCGCCGGTCTCGGCTGCGACCTGCTCGAGCGACTCACGGGCGATGTCGAGCAGCGCGAGCTGCCATCCGGCGACGCTGAGCCGCCGGGCACCGGCCGCCCCGATGCCGGTGGCGGCGCCGACGATCAGGATCCGCTAGAGCGCGGCGCTGCCACGGATGCGGTTCAGCGCTCGGTGCCCGAGCCCGAGGCGAGCGCGTCGATGATGAAGAGGCGGGCCGGCTCGCTGCCGTGGTTGCGGCCCGCGTGAGCGGGCCACGGTGGCAGCGCAAACGCGTCGCCCGTGCGCAATTTCAGTGGCGGACGGTCATCCTCGAATGAGTACTCGAGCTCCCCGGCAATCAGGTAGCCCATGTGCGGCTGCGTGCACCAACCCTCTCGGCCCGACCCAGGTGAGTACTCGACCAGCGCCCAGCGCACGTCGTTGAACACAGACTCACGGTCGTGCACGCCCGGATCATGCTCGACCGGCTCGCCTAAGCTGACCACCCTTGGCTCAACCGCCTCCGGCTGCATCTCGCCGCTCACCGCAAGCTCCTTCGTCGTTGGTCCGGCCGGGATCAACCCTACCTCGCGGGCAGGGTTCGGCGGCTCGACGCGCGGTCAGGCGGTCTGACTGCTCAGGCGATCAGGCGGCGTGGCGGGTGCTGCGACCGGTCAGCAGTGCGAGCAGCCCCAGCAGGGCGATCAGGCAGAGCGCGGCGACCCAGTAATTCGGTCCGCTGCTGGGCGTCTCCGCGGGCACGACCGGCGTGCTCACGGCGACGATCGGCTCGGGCTCGACAGCCGCGACGGGCTCGGGCGTCTCAGCCTGGGCGACCTCGGGCTCCTCGCTCGGCTCGACCGCCGGCATGTACTCGAACCAGAATCCCTTTCGCACCGCGGGGGCGGCGAGGAAGCTGGGAGCGGGGCTGGGCGGGGCCGTGGATGCCGCGATCGGCGCGGGCTCCTCGACGGGAGGCGCGACCGGCTTTGGCTCCTCGACGGGAGGCGCGACCGACTTCGTCTCCGCCGCCGGGGCGGTGGGCTCAGGCTTCGCCGCGGGGGCAGGGGCCTGAGGCTTCACGGTCAGAACGTCCTCGAGCCGCGCGACCGCTCGCGCCGGCCGGGTCGCCTCGACGCGATGCTCGGTGGCGCTGGTCGGGAGCTTTGCTGTCTCGACCGCGCCAGCGGCGGCGTCGGCAGCGGGACGGGACTCCGGCTCGACCTGGACGGCGGTACCGGTCGCCCGGGCGGCGATCCTGTCGCTGATCCCCTTCGAGGCGGCGGCCAGTGCCTCCTCGAGGCGGAGTACCTCTCGCAGCGCATGGGTGGCGGGAGAACTCACATCAGTGGCGTGCGTGCCGGCGATCTGCGCGCGACATGCCTCGCAGAAACGGCCATCGCCTGCCGGCTCACCGCAGCGCGGACAAACCCTCTGATCGTGTTCCATCTCGCCTACTCCTTCCGTGGTTCGACCCGTCCCGTATCGGATCCACGGCAGATCGGCTTGAGATCCGACTCAACATCTCGACTACCTGGCAGCGAGGCCGCTTGACATCGCGCCGAAGGCATGAGACATAGCTACCGTGCGCAATCGCCTCCTAGTGGTCCAGAGCGATCCGGACAAGACGGTTGGCCGGCTCGCCCGTCCCCTGATCGACGCGGGCATCGAGTTGGACGCCCAATCGCCAGAGCAGGAGCTTCCGAGTGCTGCCGGTTATGACGGGCTGGTTGTCCTGCCGGGTCTGGGGAATCCCGTCGACGACACCGAGGCGATCCGCCGGGCAAGGGGCGCGATCCGGGGAGGCCTGGACGCCGAGATCCCCATCCTCGGCCTCTGCCTCGGCGCGGAGCTTCTGATCGAGGAGCTCGGAGGCAGCGCGTACCCCTGCCGGCCCGAGCTTGCGTTCCGGGAGGTGGCTGCGTCCCCGGTTGCCTCCGGCGATCCGTTGCTGGGCGCTGCCCCCGAGCGATTCTCGGTCTTTCACGCGCACACGTTCGCGTTTGAGCCACCATCGGACGCCGAGATCCTGCTTACCAACGAGGTCTGCGTGCAGGCCTGCCGCCACGGCGCGACCTGGGCGATCCAATGCCACCCCGAGGTCACCCGCGAGTGGGTCTCGATGCTTGCGAGCGACCTGCGCGGCGAGGACACAGGGCTCCTGCCCGCGACGGCGGACTTCTTCAGGCAGAACGGCGTGGATCCCGATCAGCTCGACCGCGACGCGGATGCGGCGGAGGCCACCGTAGCTGCAGTCGCCACCCGAATCGCCGAGGGCTTCGCGCGTGCTGTTGCGGAGGCCCCATCACGCTCCCGCTAGATCGCCGTCCCGAAGCGGCGCGCTCGCTGCGAGGATCCTGCGGACCTGCTCTGGCGAGCTGACCCGGGCCGGCGAGGGATCGGCCGCCGCGCGAGGGGCGACGCGGGCGAGGTCCGGTTCGCTCCCAGTCATGCATCCCGCGACGATCGTGTTGCCGGCGCGGCCGCCGAGCGTCCACACCCTGGGATAGGCCGAAGCGGCGGTCGCCACGACCGAACTGACAACGCCCGCAGACCGGTCGTCGACGACGTTGATCAATGTCATCGGCGCGACCCTCGCGGCCTCGGTCATGGCCTCGGCCGTGATCAACGTCGTCGGTATCCGCGCGCCGACGAAGGCGTCGATCACGATCGCATCCCAGCTGTCGTCGGGCCGTGAGGAAATGTGGGCACGACCCTCGGCGTGACGGACACGCAGTCCCGGCGTGCGGCGCAGCCCGAGATGTTCGCGCGCGAGTGCCAGCACGGCAGCCTCGACCTCGCAGACCTCCTGTCTACTGTCGGGATCCTCGGCGGCGAGCGCGCGCGCGAGCGCGCAGGCGCCACCGCCGATGTGCAGGACGCGACGGGCGCCGGCGACGCGCAGCACGATCCGCAGCCACCGCATGTAGTCGAACTCGAGGTGCCTCGCGTCGGCGAGATCGATGTAGGACGCATCCATCCCGCCGTGCCGCAGCAGCCGGCCCGACGACCGGCGCGGATCCAGCTCGGCGATCAGCTCTCCGTGCTGGGCGAGAGTCCGCGTACGGGGCCGGCGGTGGGGCACGCCAACAGCGTGGCACAGCGCCGCCGTTGACCGGAACAGACACATGAGCTAGCGTCGGGGCGGTGGCGCCGAAGCGGGGGTCTCTGGCGCCGGCGCAACCATGGCATCGTCGACCCCTACCCACAGCACGGCTCAAGCGTCTCGTGGCGAAGCGACACCGGCGTCGCGAATCGGGGGACACGTGGTCACGGAGACCCTCGAGGCGCTCGGCGCGACGGTGGCGTTCGGGGTGCCCGGGGTACACGCGCTGGCGATCTGGGAGGCGCTGCGGACGAGCCCCGTGCGCACGATCGGCATGCGCACCGAGCTGGCCGCCGGATTCGCCGCCGACGGGTTTGCCCGCAGCTCGGGCAAGCCGGCGCCGTTGCTGCTCTCGACCGGCCCCGGCGCGCTCAACTCGCTGACCGCGCTGATGGAGGCCGCGAGCGCGCACGTGCCGGTCGTCGCGATCTCGAGTCAGATCCCACGCGAGCTGATCGGCCGCGGCCGCGGCTACCTGCACGAGCTGCCTGACCAGCTGGCGGTATTCGAGCCGGTCGTCAAGCGTGTAGCGAGAGCTGACATCCGCCGAGCAGATCCCCGATCTGCTCGCGGACGCCTGGCGGACGGCGCTGACGCCGCCGTCCGGTCCCGTTTACCTGGAGATCCCCGTCGACGTGCTGACGGGCCCAGCCCCGACCGAACCGCTCAGCGTGCCGAGCGCGTCACCGGAGCTACTCCCGGCTTCGGAGGATGCGATCGACGCCGCCGTCCGAGTGCTGAACGATGCATCCCGGCCGGTGATGTGGGCGGGTGGGGGAGTCCTGCGGTCGTCCGCGACCAGCGAGCTCCGCGAGCTGGTGGAGTTACTCGACGCGCCGGTCGCGACGACGTACATGGGCAAGGGCGCGATCGGTGACGATCACCCTCTCGCTGTCGGATGCGGTTGCGACGAGGCGGCGTTCCAAGAACTCCTCGCCGACGCCGACGTCGTCCTCTGCGTCGGCACCGAGCTCGGCGCTGAGACGACCGGCCAGTACCAGCTGCGCTTCTCTGGACAGCTGATCCAGATCGACGCCGCCGCCGAACGGATCGGCGCCACCTATCCGGCGCTGGGGTTGGTCGGCGATGCCAAGGCGACGCTGTCAGCGCTGATCGATCGGCTCGAGCGCCGGGACCGGCCAGAGGCGCGCGAACGGTCGACCGAGTTCGCCGGCGGATCGGCGATGGCCTGCGCACGCAGAGCCGCTCCACTGAGCTTGAGTTGCTGTCGAGGATCGAGGCGGCGCTCCCACCGGACGCGATCAGCGCCTGGGACATGACGATCCTCGGCTACTGGGCGGCGCCGCACCTGCGGATCGCCCGCACCCAGCGAATTCCTCTACCCGCTCGGCTCGGGGACGCTCGGTTATGCGTGGCCCGCGGCGATCGGGGCGAGCATCGCGCATCCGGAGCGAACGGTGCTGGCGATCGTCGGCGACGGCGGGATCGCATACGCGCTCGCCGAGCTGGCGAGTGCGCGCCAGCACTCCGTCGGAGCGAAGCTGCTGCTGATCAACGACGGTGGCTACGGAATCCTGCGCGAGTACCAGCGCTCGGCCTACGGCGAAACCGCAGCGGTCGAGCTGTGCGAGCCCAACTTCGGCGCGCTCGCCGAGGCCGCCGGGATCCCGGTCAGATCGGGGACGGCCGAGCAGGTGGGCGAGCACCTCGAGTGGGCGCTCGCGCAGCCCGGGCCGGCGATGGTGGTGGCGGAGGCGCTGCTCGTGGCGGCCGAGCCGACGCGATGAGCGAGTGGACGGACGTCCTGCGACCGAGCGTCGTCGAGCTGGGGGGCTACCGGGCGGGTGTCAGCGGCGAGGAGATCAAGAAGCGCTTCGGCCTGGGCGACGTCGTGCGGCTCAACTGGAACGAGAATCTGTTCGGGCCGCTCCCTGGTGTGCTCGAGGAGACCGCCGCCGCGCTCGAGCTGGCGTGGACCTACCCGGAGGATTCCTACGAGCAGTTCCGCCAAGCGCTGGGCGGATGGACCGGGGCCGACCCCGCGCAGATCGTCCCCGGCCACGGAATCCAGGCGCTGACGATCGCGGTCGTGAGCGCGTTCGTCGACCCCGGCGACGCCGTCGTGATCCCGAGCCCCACCTATGGGCTGTACGCGCAGGTGTGCCAGGGCGCCGGGGCGCTGATCCACCGGTCGACACCGGCCCGTCGCTCGCGATCGACCTTGAAGCGCTCGCCGCCGCCGCATAGCCAAGGCGCAAGCTCGTCTGGATCTGCGATCCGAACAACCCCACCGGGCTGCGGCTCGACGCGGGCGACTGGGCGGCGTTCGTCGCAGCGCTGCCACCGGGTGCGTCGCGTCGTCGACGAGGCCTACGACGACTATGTCGATCCGAGCCAGCGGATCGATCGCCTCGCGGACGTCGCGAATGGCGCTCGGATCATCGTGCTGCGGACGTTCTCGAAGATCTTCGGGTTGGCCGGCTTGCGGCTGGGCTATGCGTTCGTCCGATCCCTCGCTCGCTCCACATCTGAACGCTGTGCACGAGCCGTTCAACGTGAACCGGGCGGCGCTCGCCGCCGGATTGGCGAGCCTGCGGCGTGTGGAGCAGCTGCCCGAGCGCCGCGACCAGGTCCGGGCGGCGCGCGAGTCCCTTGTCAAACCACTGGAGGCGGCCGGCCTGCGTTGCCTGAGCTCGGACGCGAACTTCGTGCTGATCGAGCTCGGTGCGGCGGACCAGCTCGTGTATGAGGCGCTAGCGCGCGAGGGGCTGCTGCTGAGACCGGGGTCCGAGCTCGGTCTGCCCGGATTCGTTCGGGTCACGACCGGCGATCAGGAGCTGATGGGCGACGTCGCAGTTCGCATCGTCAAGGCGGTCGAGCGAGAGCGGCTCGCGACCGTCTGAATTCAGGCGGTCGCGCCGAAGGCTTCGCGCAGCGCCGGGACACGGCGGACCAGCTCGAACGCGTACTCGCCACGGTCATCGGTCAGGCCATTGGGAATCTCGAGCCGCGCGCGTGATCCGACCGCGTCGGCGCCGAGGCCGGCAGCAGCAAACCGGGTGGCGGTCGAGAAGAACACGATCGTGCCCGTGTCCGCGGTCGCAAGCAGCGCTGCCCCCTCGGCTCCCTCGACGGGTGTGCACACGAGCGTCAGGTCCGCCGGCGGGAGGGCGCGGTTGGCCAGCGTGCTCAGGACGTCCACGGGTTTGGTGACATCGCCTGTCAGCGCCGCGGCGTCGGGGTCGACCTCCAGCGCGTTGCGCAGGGCATCGGTGGAGCGGTCGATCACGCTGATGAGCCCATCGGCGCCGACGCGCTCGCGGGCGGCGGCGACCGCGAGCAGACCGGCGTGACCGGCGCCCAACACGAGCACGTGAGCACATGGTGACGCGAGCGCGCGCACGCGCGAGGCGGCCGGGTAGACGTCGAAAACCGTGAGCGCGACCGCAACCGGCAGGTCCTCCGGCACGACGGCGCACAGCATCCTTCCGGTCACGATCGCGCGGCCGCGGACCGGGACGAGCGGCGAGGCGGGATCCACTGGGCCGACGTCGTCGAGCCTGAGCGGCACCGCGATCAGCGACGCGACGGGCATCACCGGTGTGCCGGGTTGCAGCTCGCGCTCCCGGTAGCGCGAGCCGACACTCAGCAGGCGTCCGACCAGCACCCCGCCCGAGCCCGTCCACGGGTTCTGGAGCTTCCCGCGCTCGGCGACGATCTCGGCGATCAGCGCGGCGATTCGCGCCGGATCGGAATCGCAGCGATCCCGGAGCGCGGCGAAGCTGGTCGCATCGATGTGGAGCAGCTCGGCTGCGACCGCCGCCTCGTACTCGCTCGGCTCGCTGGTCGCGTCGAGCTTGGAGGCGATGTGCAGCAGCGCGCCGGGCGGGTCGATCGCTCTCCACGTGCTGAGGGCCTGTGAACTGGCGGGGATGCTGCGCTCCCGTCGTGAGGGAGCGGCGGTTATATTCCGGCGCGAGAGGGATGTCAACCAGCCCGGGGCGCGCCGCGATGTTCGATCTGAGCGAAGAGCAGCTCGCGATCCAGCGGCTTTGCCGCGACTTCGCGGCGAATGAGATCCGGCCGGTCGCGCCGTCATCCCCCGTGGGCTGATCGTCATCCTGCTGGCGGCGGTCGCGTGGCTGGGACTGCGGCGCACCCGCCTGGGGGCCGCATTGTTCGCGATCGGCGGCGATCGCGAGGCGGCGCGCATGTCCGGCATCCCGATCGAGCGCCGGCTCCTGGCCACGTACACGCTGGCCGGCGTCTTCTATGGGTTGGCGGGGATCTTCTACACCGCCCAGACCGGCTCTGGAGACCCCGGCACCGGCACGAGCTTCCTGCTGGCGCCGTTCATCGCGGTTGTCCTCGGTGGCACGCGCTTCGGGGGCGGGGAGGGATCGGCGATCGGCTCGATCGTCGGTGCGTTCATCGTGACGATGCTGATCGCGATCATCTTCGTGCTCGGGATCAACACCTTCTCGACCGGCCTGGTCGAAGGGATCGTCCTCGCGCTCGCCGTGCTGCTCAACTCGACGGTCAGGCGCTGGAGGCCCAAGCGCGACTGATGGCCACCGCCACCGCCCCCACCCGCCAGGACTCCTCGGGCGCGCTGCAGCGGGCCGGCCGGGCGCTGCGCGCGCGGCCCTGGGCTCCGGTATGGCTGGCGATCGTCGTGCTGTGGATCGCCTCGCGGTGGATCGTCGACCCCGGCTTTCAGACCCTGGACAACATCTGGGCGGTCGTCACCGCCGCCTCGTTCATCGCGGTGGCCGCCGCCGGACAGGGGCTGGTCATCCTCACCGGCGGGATCGACCTCTCGATCCCGTGGATGATGACCCTCGGCGGGGTGATGATCGCCAAGTGGACGGGAGGCGACAACGCCTCCCTCATCTGGGCGCTCCCGGCGCTGCTGGCCATCGGAGCCGGACTGGGCGCGATCAACGGCGCATCGGTCGCCTACCTCGGGATCGCGCCCGTGATCGTCACCATCGCGATGAACTCCGTCGCGCAGGGGATCGTGCTGCTGACCACCAACGGGACGCCCACGGGCAGCGCCCCGTCGCTGTTGCGTGACGTGATGGTCAAGCACGTGGCCGGGATCCCGATCATCGTCATCGCGCTGGTCGTGTTCGCGGCCGTCGTCGGGCTGATCATGAGCCGCACGACCGCGGGCAGGCGCACCTACGCCGTCGGTAACTCCGAGCGCGTCGCCCGGCTGTCGGGCGTCCGCGTGCCGGCGGTCATCATCGCCGTGTACGCCATCTCGGGGCTGTGCTCCGTGCTGGCCGGGATCCTGCTGACCGCCTCCTCCAGCCAGGGATTCCTCGGGATGGGCGATCAGTACCTGCTGCCGTCGATCGCGGCGGTCGTCATCGGCGGCGCCTCCATCCTCGGTGGGCGGGGGCACTACACGGGGACGTTCGGCGGAGCCGTCTTCCTGGCGCTGCTGACGTCCGTGCTGACCGCGGTCTCGGTCTCGGAGGCGACGCGGGAGATCCTCTTCGGTGTCGTCATCCTGCTCGCCGTCCTGGCCGCTCGCGAAGAGGATTAAGCTGATGAACGAGGTCATCATCTCGGCCGCTATCACCGGCGGCATGACCGTGCCGACCCAGAGTCAGGCGATCCCGGTCACCCCGCAGGAGATCATCGACTCGGCGGTCGGCGCCCACGAGGCGGGAGCGGCGATCGTCCACGTCCACGTGCGCGACCCGGAGACCGGCCGGCCGAGCAGCGACCTCGGGCTCTTCCGGGAGGTGCTCGCCGGCATCAAGGGGCGCTGCGACGTGATCGTGCAGCCCACCACCGGCGGCGGCCGGGGATGACGATCGAGGAGCGCGCGGCGGTGCCGACCGAGTGCGAGCCCGAGATGGCCACTTCAACACCGGCTCGATCAACTTCGGCCTGTTCCCGATCGGCGAGCGCGACCTCGAGGGTCCGCCTGGGAGCGTGAGTACCTGGAGGGCGACCCGCGGCTACATCTTCCGCAACACGTTCGCCGACATGGAGAAGATCTGCGCGATGTTGCGCGAGGCCAACGTCAAGCCCGAACTCGAGGCCTACGACGTCGGTCACCTGTTCAACATCGCGCACCTGCTCAGCCGCGACCTGCTCGACCCCCCGTCCACATCCAGTTCGTGCTCGGAGTGCTCGGCGCCAACCAGGCCCGGATCGATCAGGCGATGCACATGCTCCACACCGCGCAGTCGCTGTTCGGCGAGGACTTCACCTGGTCGGCGGCGGGGGTCGGCTATCCCGCCGAGTACCAGCTGGCCGCGCTGGGGATCATGCTCGGCGGCCAGCTCCGGGTCGGCCTGGAGGACAACCTGCGCCTGTCGCGCGAGCGCCGTGCCCAGAGCAACGCCGAGCTCGTCGAGAAGGCGGTGGCGCTGGCGGCGATCTTCGACCGGCCGCCTGCCACGCCCGATCAGGCGCGCGAGTTCTTCGGGCTCAAGGGCCGCGACGCCGTCAACTACTGACCTCCAGGCGCTCGGCGAGCTGGTCGAGCGCCGCCGGGCTGGGCCGGGCGTCGCCCCGCTCATAGGCGTGCACGAGCTCGACGATGCCGGCATTCACAGGAGTCGGTACGCCGTGCTCCCTGCCCCGCGCCACGACCGCGCCGTTGATGACGTCGACCTCGCACGGCACACCTCGCTCGATGTCCTGGAGCATCGACGCCTTGGTCGCGCCGAGCTGGCCGATCATCGTGTCGATCGCGCGGTCAGAGACGGCCGGGTCACTGGAGGCGATGTCCTGCGCGGGCACGCCCACCAGCGGCGGCAGCTCCAACCCCTGGGCGTGCCCCACGGCCACTCCCTCGCGCCAGACGCCGACGGCCACCCGGCGGCCCGCTGGATGCTCGGCGACCTCGCGATAGAGGAGGCCGGAGGCCACCCCCAGCCCCGACCAGGTCGAGTTGATGAGCAGCTTGGACCACACCTGGCCGCGGATGTTGTGGCTGACGTGCACCTCCGCGGCGGTCTGCAGCGCCTCGCGAAGGCGCCCGAGGCGCTTGGAGTCGCCGCCATCGGGCTCCCCGATGACGAACGGCGCCTGCGTTGTCTGCGCCAGGCGCCCGGGGCCCAGGTTGGTGGCCCCCCACTCGACGGTGCCGATGAGCAGCCGATCGTCGCCCACCAGCTCGGCGATGCGGTCCTGGACGAGACCGTTGCCCAGCGAGACGAACGTCCGCGCGCGCTCGCGCAGCGGGGTGAGCGCAGGCTCGAGATGGGCTGCCTTGAGGGTGATGAGCGCGAACTCGGGCTCGGCGGGCAGCTCGGCCGCATCCTGGTAGGCGTCGATGCGGACCGTGTGGCGATCGCCGAGGCGATCGAGCTCCAGGCCGGGCTCGCGCATCCGGGCCACGTGCTCGGGGTCGGCGTCGAGCACCATGACGCGGCGCACCTTGCCGGTCATCAGCGCGGCCGTCACCCCGCCGATCGCCCCGCCCCCGACGACGAGCAGATCGATGTCGACCATCAGCGCTCGCGGGCGCCGAAGTGCTGCGGGGGCAGACGCTCGAGCAGCTGGGCCAGCGCGGCATAGCGCTCGTCGCGCTCGGCCAGCACCCGTTCGGGCTCGCCCTCCTCGTAGGCATAGAAGCCCGCGCCGGCGCTCGTCCCGGTCTCGCCGCGGGCCACCCGCTCGCGAATCATCTCGGGGATGAAGAAGCGCTCGCCCAGGCCCTCGCGATGCTGCTCGGCGACAGCCTCATAGACGTCGAGCCCGGCCATGTCGGCGATCTGGAAGGGGCCGAAGAACGGCAGGCGGAAACCGAAGCTCGAGCGGGCGACCTCGTCGATCTCCTCCGGGCTGGCGATCCCGTCCTCCACGCAGCGCACCGCCTCGCAGAGCAGGGCCATCTGCAGCCGGTTGGCGACGAAGCCGGTGCTCGCTCTGACCACCGCGGGCGCCTTGCCGAGCGCTCGGAGGAAGTCGATGACCCGCTCGACGGTGCCGGGATCAGTCTGGGGAGCGGCGACGACCTCGACGCCGGGCGTCCATTCCGGCGGGTTGAACCAGTGCATGCCGAGGAAGCGCTGCGGGCGGCGCAACGGCTCGGCCAGGCGGTCGACGGGCATCGACGAGGTGTTGGTGGCCAGGACCGCCTCCTCGCCGGCGGCTTCGTTCGATCTGGGCGAGCACCGCGTGCTTGAGGTCGAGATCCTCGCTCACCGCCTCGAGGATGAGCTCGGCGCCGTCGACGGCCTCCGCCAGGGTGTCGCACGCCGTCACGCTCTCCACGCGCCTGATCAGCTCGGCGTCGATCAGGCCGGCGTCGACATGAGCCCGGGCGCGGTCGAGCACCCGCCGGCGGGCCTGGGCCGACCGCTCAGGGTCGGCGTCGCTGATGCGCACCTGGAGCCCGCCCGCCGCGAACGCCTCCGCGATGCCGCTGCCCATCCGGCCACCGCCCACGACGGTGACCACCCGCGGCCATTCAGGTGCTTCGCACCAGCCTCATGGCCCTCCCATGCAGTCCTGCGTACCCGCGCCCAAGCGCGACAAAACGCGGGCCGCGAGGGGCCCGGCGCGCCCACGCCTGGTCTCCAGCACCCGCAGCGATCAGTTGTCGAGCACCGTCCCGGGCTTGGGCAGCGTGCCGTTGACCAGGAAGGCGTTGATCGCCGTCTGAGATGGCACCCGGGTTCAGGTAGGAGGTGTGCCCGTCGCCGCGACGGGTGAGCAGCACACTGTGGGGCAGCTGGCGATGCAGCCCCGTGGCCCAGGCGTAGACGGTCGAGGGGTCGTGCGTGGCGTTGACCATCAGGATCGGCGGGATCTGCGTGGAGACCTGCAGCCGCTGCGGCGGGTTGCGCGCTGCCAGTGGCCAGCCGACGCACTGCGCGGCAATCCCGTAGCTCTGACTCAGCCCGCCGGTGAGCGGATCGCGTCGGCGCAGCAGCGCCCCCAGCGCGTGCAGGGCGCCGAACGTGTTGATGGTGGTGGGGAAGTCCTGGCACTCGACCGTGAGCCCAGTGCCGGCGATGACCCGGTCCCGGTTGCCCGCGGCTCGTGGTGGGCTGAGCGCAGCGGCGTTGCCGTGCTGAGCTAGGCGGATCGCCGCGGCCAGGCCGGCCCAGCCGGGGCCGGTGATGCCGGGATGCTTGAACAGGAGGAGATCCTGGGCGTCCTGGCGGATGTCCTGGCCGGTGACCGAAGACGGCAGCCGACTTTGCGCATCCGGGGGCCGGGCTCGGGTGGCGGTCGGCGCGCGCGGCCAGGCTGGTGAACGCCTGGAGGGGGTGATGGCCGCGCAGCGAGCAGCTCGAGTCGTGATCGCACCACGTGCCCCAGCGGCTCAGCGCGACCTCGTAGGCATGGCTCTCGTCGAGCACCATCGTGCGCTCGTCCAGCGAGTGCTCGAGGTTGCCGTCGAGCACGATGCGCCCGACCCGGTGTGGGAACCGCGCGGCATACAGCGACCCGATCTCCGTCCCGTAGGACAGGCCGAGAAAGTTCAGGGTGGGCTCGCTCAGGGCCGCCCGGACAGCGTCGAGGTCTCGGACCACGCTGATGGTGTCGTCGTGGCCGGCCAGCAGCCGGAATCGTGCTCGCAGCTGCGCCCGAGCGCGCGGTTGTGGGCGACGAGCCGGCGAAACGCGGAGGGGGTCTGCGGGAAGTAGTCGATCGGACGGTTGAACAGGGCAGCGGAGCAGCGGATCGGATCGCTGAGCCCGATGCCCCGCGGGTCATAGCCGATCAGGTCGTAGTCGTCGCGAACGCCACTGGTGAAGACGGGCACTTCGCCGAGGGACTCTGTTGCGACCGGCCGGGTACCCGAGCCTCCGGGGCCACCCGGGTCAAACACGAGGCTGCCCAGACGGTGGGCGGGATCAGCGGCGGGCAGCCGGTCGATCACGACGTGCGTGCTGCCGCGGGCAGGATGCGAGTAATCGACCGGGACGGTCAGCGTGGCGCACTGCAGCGTCGCCGGAACCCCGGGATAGGGACAGGCGCCCCAGACGGGCGCCTGGGCCGCGGCTGGCGTCGTGCCGGCGGCCAGCGCCGAGCTGGCACCGAACAGCGAACCCACCGCAACGGTCAACGTGGCAAGCGTCTGCGAGCGGCGCACCAACGGCCGCCGGCGACGGGGCAGGGGGCACAGCGAAGCGAGCCGGCGGTCCGCCACGTTCAGTCTCATCATTGCCATCTCCCGTCGTCAGGTACGCCCGTCGCGCAACGCTCGACGGGGACAGCGATGACTGGTTCGCCGGCGGTTCGCGCCGTAACGGCGTCAACGCTGAGCACGAGCGGGCGGGTCGGCCGGCGGGCGCGAACAGCCGGCTGAGCGAAGAGTCTCACCCTCCCTATCGGCAGCACACCAGAAAACGTGAGCGCGGCGAGCGCCTGCGCTGGCGAGTGGGCGCACAATTCTGTGACAGCGAGGAGACGGTGGTAGGTTGCGCGCAGCTCGCCGCCTTGGCAGGGGCGGCGGGAGAGAGGCCGACGGCGCCCGGCGCGGTGGCCGTCCTGCCGCCGCGCACGGAGGGGTGATCACGGGTCGTCCGCGTCATCCCGGCCGTCGGCGCATCAACAGTGACGGTCTGCTGATGCAAGCCATCCCGCCATGCGGGCCCGCACGAGCCTGAGACTCTCCGTTGGCGCACCTCGCCCCTGAGCGCAGCAGCCGGCACCGGCGCCAGCGACGGGGTCATTCGACAACGGTGTGACCCCGCGCTACGGTGCACGCTGACGGGGGCGATGGGGGCGGAACGGATGCCGTTCATGAACTGAGCGCTGCGATCTGCCGGCCTCGCCTCGAGGCGGCTTCACAGGAGGTGGCTGTGGGTCCTTTCGGTCGGTGTCGGTTGTCCGCCCTCTCCGTCCTCGGTGTGGTGGCGTTGGTGGTGGTGTCGGCCGCGGCGCCGCCCGGCAGGGGCGGCTGCACCACCGTCGTTGCGCATCTTTGAGAGCTCTCGCCGGCTGACGGTGACCCAGAACGACCTCCGCTACGGCTCGGCGGATCTCGGCGTGTGGATCGCCTCGGCGGGGGGCGATTTCCAGATCGACGTCAGACGGCCCGGATACGGCGCCTGGAGCGCGGTACAGGTCGACTCGGCGACGGCCACTGCGCTGCGCTCCATCCCCGCCCGTATGGTCGATCCGCTCCGGGGCCTCAAGCGATTGCTCAGCGTGCAGTTCGTCGGCGCGCAGGGCCACGTGGCTGCTAGCCGTGTGCTGACCTTCTGTCCCGACGGCCAGGCAGCGCGGGTGAACGACGCGGGTCCGTTCAACTCGTCCTATCTGAACTACTGTCGCGATTTCAGCGGCTTTCCGTTCACCAGAGGAGAGGTCTGGGGCATCAACCGCGGCTGGGCGGTGATGCCGACGCTCGCGTCCGGGTCGGTGCCCGGGTTCGCCTTCGGGCCGCTGCCGCCCGGTCCGCTTCCCCGAGGGTTCCGTTTCCGTCAGCCTCACCCTTGGGTGTCACTCAAGGCCGGCCGGTACACGGCCGTCGTCCGGATCACCGCTCCCTATCGCAAGCTGTTCGGGATCCCCGCGCGACAGGCGGTGGCGCGCGTGCCCATGCGGGTGTTGTACTCACGGCCGCCCCGGCCACCGCGGGCCGGTCCGCCGGTGCCGCGGGCGTCGCGGGCGACGCGTCGCCGGCCAGAGGACTCCGGCGCCGGGCTCCGGCAGCCGGCGGTCAGCACCACAGCCGCGCCGGACCCGATGACCATGCCGAATCTCGTGGCTGCCCCGGCGTGGCGGATCGCCGTTCGCGACGAGTACAAGCGAGTGGGCGGGCGCACTCGCCGTCGAGGGCCCTTCGTGCGGGCCCTGCTGACGTTCAGCGCCACGATCTGGAATGCGGGACCTGCCCCGTTCACCATCGAGGGCTTCCGCCGCCCGCACAGCGACGCGATGGACGCCTACGAGTACTTCTTCGACTCGGCCGGGAACGTCGTCGGCCGCGCGCCCGCGGGCACGCTCGAGTACGACACGCGCCCCGGACATGACCATTGGCATCTGCGGCAGCTCGCCTCCTACGCGCTGGTGGGGAGGTCGCGGACGATCACCAGCCTCAAGCAGTCCTTCTGCATCGCTCCGACCGATCCGGTCGATCTCACCATGCCCGGCGCCCAGGCCGCGCAGGTCGCCTTCGGCTTCGGCGGCACCGTCTGTGATCTGTATCAACCGGGCTCGATATGGGTGCGTGAGGCACTGCCTGTCGGCTGGGGCGACACCTATACGCAGCAGGTCGCCGGCCAGGCCTTCGACATCACCCATGTGCCGAACGGCAGCTACCGGGTCGTCGTCCGGGTCAACCCGCTGGGCCTTCTCCACGAGACGAGCACCGCCGACGATGTCGCCGTCCGGCAGATCCGCCTCTCCGGCTCGCGGACCGCGCGCCGCGTCGTGGTCGCCTCCTGGCACGGCATCGGGGGCTGAGCACCGGAAGCGGTCCGACAACTCGGGCAGGCACTCCTACCTCGAACATCTGAGATCACACATATTTGTGTGATCTCAGGCGTTTGTGTATTCTGTGCGCATGCCGTCCGATGCCGAGCTGACGTTCGCCGACCACATGGGCCGCTTCTACGCCCGCCGGTACGGCTTCCCGCCGATGGTCGGGCCGCCTGATCGGCTATCTGTCGGTCTGCGATCCCCCGGATCAGAGCATCAACGAGCTCGCCGACGCGCTGCTGGCGAGCCGCAGCGCGATCGCCGGCGCGGTCAAGGCGCTGGAGGCCTGCAGCCTGCTGCGCCGGACGCGGGCGGCCGGCGAGCGGATGGACCGGGTCCGGATCGATCTCAGCTCGCCCCAGGCGATGGGCATGGACATCTCCGAGTACGAGGAGCTGCGCGACATGGCGCACGAGGGTCTCGAGGTGCTGCGGGACGAGCCGATGGAGCGGCGCGCGGTGCTGCTCGGAGGTGTCGGCCTTCGCGGAGTTCCTGCTGGAGCAGATGCCACGGATGCAGCAGGAGTGGGAGGCGCGGCGGGCGGCGTTGGTCGCCGCCGGGGAGCTCCCGCAGTCCTCCGAGCACCGAGGCCAGCGATGAACGGTGAGCGAGAGCCGGCCATCGCTGTGGCACGGCCTGTGCAAGTCCTTTGGTCAGACCCCGGTCCTCGACGGCGTCGACCTGTCCGTCGCCGAGGGCACGGTGTTCGCGCTGCTGGGCCCCAACGGCGCGGGCAAGACGACGATCGTGCGCATCCTGTCCACTCTGATCTCGGCTGACGCCGGCGAGGCGCGGGTCGCCGGCCACGACGTCCGCACGCGACCCGGACGGGGTCCGCGCGGCGATCGGGGTGACCGGCCAGTTCTCGGCGGTGGACGAGCTGCTGACCGGCGAGGAGAACCTGCGGCTGATGGCCGACCTGCACCACCTCGGCCGCGAGGCCGGACCGGCGCGGGTCGCCGAGCTGCTCGACCGGTTCGATCTGGTCGACGCCGCCCGGCGGCCGGTGTCGACCTACTCGGGCGGGATGCGCCGGCGGCTGGATCTCGGCCATGACGCTCGTCGGCTCGCCGCAGGTGATCTTCCTCGACGAGCCGACGACCGGCCTGGATCCCCGCAGCCGTCGCACGATGTGGGACAGCATCCGCGAGCTGGTCGCCGGCGGGGTCACGATCTTCCTCACGACCCAGTACCTGGACGAGGCCGACCAGCTCGCCGACCGCATCGCGGTTCTCGACCACGGCCGGATCGTCGCCGAGGGCACCGCCGAGGAGCTCAAGCGGCGCATCCCCGGCGGCCACGTCCAGTTGCAGTTCGCCAGCCCCCGAGGCGCTGCGCGCGGCCGCGGGCGCTGCTCGACGCCGGTGTCGCGTGACGACGACAAGCTCGTCATCCAGGTCCCGGGCGACGGTGGCGTCAGATCCCTGCGGCGGCTGCTGGCGGCGCTCGACGATGCCGATGTCGAGGTCGAGCAGCTCGTCGATCCACACGCCGGACCTGGATGACGTGTTCTTCGCGGTCACCGGCCATCCGACCGCCGAGCAGGCTCGGTGCGCGATGAGCACCCTGGCCTACACCGTCACCGACTCGAGGACGCTGCTGCGGCGCAACCTGCGGCGCCTGCGGCGCTACCCCTCGATGACGCTGATGCTGGTCGGGATGCCGATCGTGTTCCTGCTGCTGTTCGTCTACGTGTTCGGCGGCCAGCTCGGCCACGGCCTCAGCAGCGGGCTCGCCGGCGGGCATGCCGGGCGCGGCGGCTACCTGAACTACGTCACCCCGGGGATCCTGCTGATGACGGTCGCCGCCACCGTCCAGGGCACCGCGATCGTCGTCGCGATGGACATGACCGGCGGCATCATCGACCGCTTCCGCACGATGGCGATCGCCCGCGCCGCCGTGCTCACCGGCCACGTGCTGGCCAGCCTCATCCAGACGCTGGCCAGCATCGCCGTCGTCCTCGGCGTCGCCATCGCGCTCGGCTTCCGGCCGACCGCCGATCCGCTCGAGTGGCTGGCCGCGATCGGCGCTGCTCGCGCTGTTCGCCTTCGCGCTGATCTGGCTGGCCACCGCGCTCGGGCTGGCCGCCAAGAGCGTCGAGACGGCCAGCAACACCCCCATGTTCCTCACGCTGCTGCCGTTCCTGGGCAGCGGCTTCGTGCCCACCACCACGATGCCGGCCGGCCTGCGCCAGTTCGCCGCCTACCAGCCCTTCACCCCCGTCACCGAGACGCTGCGTGGGCTGCTCACCGGAACCCACATCGGCACCCACGCCATCCTCGCGATCGCCTGGAGCGTCGGCATCGCCGCCGCCTCCTATCTGTGGGCCATCCGTCTCTACAGGCAGCGGCAACCGAGGTGACCGTGTGGCGACAGCCGGCGGGCCATCCGGCGACGGCTGGCGACCGCTGTCGGATCGCTACGGCGCGACGACTTCGCGCTCAGCCACTGAGGCGCGGTCGCTGCTGTCCGGCCCGCCCGGCGGTTCGGCATTCCGATACGGCGACGATTCAAGGGCTCGGCACAGCGCCTGCACGATCCGGGGGTCGAATTGGCTTCCGGCATGGCGCCTGAGCTCGGCGATCGCGAACTCCCGGCCGGGAGTCGGCGGTACCGCCGATCGGAGGTCATCGCCTCGAAGGCGTCGGCGGTGAGGATGATTCTCGACGGCAGCGGGATGTCCTTGCCGACGAGACCGTCGGGGTACCCGTTGCCGTCGTAGCGCTCGTGATGGTGGCGGATCCAGTTCGCCTCGATGCTCGAGGCCGGCGGCGGCGGCGATCTCCGCCCCGAGAACCGAGTGGCGTTTCATCTGCTCATTTTCGGCATCGGTCAGGGCGGCGGGCTTGGTGAGGATCGCATCGGGAATACCGATCTTCCCCACGTCATGAAGCAGGCCCGCGAGGCGCATCTGTCCGATGAGTGCCGGGGTGAGCGCCAGTTCCGTGGCATCAGGACGCACAGCTGCGACACCGTCTGGCAGTGGCTGCGCGTGTAGGAGTCCTTGGCGTCGACGGCCAGCGCCAGCGCGGCTGACAGGCTGCTGACGTGATCGGCATCGCGATCGAGGTCCACGACCGCCGTGGAGAGAGCAAGCTCGGGTGAAAAGAGCGTGACGGCCTCGTGGGCCGCTTGCCGGCGATCAGCGCCAGGTCGGCGTCGCGGATGAAGCCGTCCGCGTCTCCCATCTCGCTGGACTGCGCGATTCCGGCCGTGACCCTGAGGGCGTGAGCGCCAAGCGCGGTTTGGAGGCGCTGGGTGGCCTCCAGCGCGTCCCAGGTGCTGATGCCGGGCAGGACGACGGCGAACTCGTCACCGCCGACCCGGTAGGCGCAGTCGCTGTCGCGAAAACTCTCGGCCAGCGCCTCGGCGAGGACCCGGAGGCGATCATCACCGGCCTGGTGTCCGTGCGCGTCGTTGACGGCCTTGAGCCCGTCCAGATCAAGCATGATGAGCGTGACTGAGCCTCGTCCGCGCACCTGGTCGTGCAGCGCGTTGGCAACGTCCTCCTGGAAGGCGCGGTGGTTGCCCAGGCCCGTCAGCGAATCAGTGAGGGCGGCGCTGGCCAGACGCTCGACCTCGGAGCGGTGGGCCGCGCCGACCCGGCGGCGCAGACCCACCAGGATCAACGAGAACGCCGCCAGCAGCAGAAGGCCCGCTGCGAACGCCACCGTGATCGCGGTGCGAGCGGACCGCGTGCGGTCACGGAGCAGGGCCGCCTGATGCAGCGCGCGGCGCGCCGACAGGTCGCTGCGCGCGAACACGGCTGTTTCGATCGCGCCGAAGATGGGATCCACGAGCTCGTGGTCGTAGTGGATGACCAGGGGGGTGTTGTGGTCAGTGACGGCCGTGAACATCAAGACGGTCGCGCTGGCGTACCGGCGGTGCTCGCGGGTGAGACGCGCCACGAGCTGCTGAGTGCCGGTGGACGTGTCGACCCTGCCGAGTCGACCAGATCGTTGATCAAATGCGTCTCGGCTGACGTATGCAACTGCAGCACGGCGGGGCTGGGCTCGAGCCGGTACTTGCGCTCGAGAGACTCCTCCTGTCCGACCCAGAAGCGAGCATCGCCGTAGAGCTGACCGAGTCGGGTGGCGCGCTGGGACGCGGCTGCTCGTCCGGCCAGGTCGTTCTCGGTCAGCAGCGAGAACCCCGCCAGGAAGCACAGCACCGCCAGCAGACCCGCTACGCATCCGCGGACCACCCAGCGGTTGGCCCCTGAGCCGCTGGTCCGGCGGCCCCGCCCTCGGCGGGTCATCGAAGCGGCATCGGGGCGGCGAAAGGGATGTCTCACACGTGCGTATCGGCACCCCGGAGCCTCAAGGTGAAGCTCTTGCGCACCCGCGGGACGAACGGCGCTTCGCCGTCGACGCGGTGCTCAGGCGCCGCGGGTGCGCCAGCCGGGCAGCCAGGCGGCGTTGCAGGCAGCGGGAACGTCGGAGTCATTGGTGAAGACGGGGGCCATGACGCTGCCGGGGCGGAGGGTGTGCTTGTGGCCCAGGAGATGACCCATCTCGTGCGTCACGGTCAGGCAGAACATGCCCCAGTCGCCTTCCATCGCCGTCCAGTTGGCCCACTGCCAGTGGGCGAGGCTGATCGTGCAGGCGGCGTAGGTCGATGCCGGAGCGTCGAGGTTGTCGGCGCCGAGGGAGGAGTTGAACGTGACCCAGGCATCTGTGCCGGCCGCCAGGCCCGGCGCGAGCGGGCTGTCGGCGGCGACCGTGATCTGCCCGCCGCAGGGCGTCGCACCCCAGAACCGCTCGGCGATGGCCGTCGCGGTGGTGACGGGATTGCGGCTTGCGACCGGGGCGATGGCAGCGGCGCGGCCAACCTTCGTCACCCGGTGCGCGCGCCCGGTGTCCAGGTGCGGCCTGGACGCGGCGCCGGCGGCAGATGTCAGCGTCAGCATGGCGGTGGCGACCAGGGCGGCGATCAGGATTCGGTTCATGTCCTGAGCTTGAGGCAGCAGGCCGCCCCTTTCGTCCCCGGCCGCGGGTGATCTTCCATCCCTCTCGGGGGACGGGACGGGTGAGGGCCGTCTCACCTTCCGGGGTTGCGCTGCCGATGTAGGACCTGTCGCGCCTCCCGGTGCGGCGACCCCTCAGATGCTCACCTCCTCTCCCATCACTCTCGTCGTCGCCCACTTCGAGGACCTCCTGGCCCGCGGTCTGTGGTCCGTGCTCGAGGGCGATCCCAGCCTGCAGGTCGTTGCTCGCGACATCGACCACGCCCGTCTCGAGGTGGTGTTCCGCGCCCACCACCCGCAGGTGGCGATCCTCGATGCCGACGCCCTCCCAGCCCTCGCGCAGGTCCGCGATCTTGCGCATCGCCATCCGGACACCCGGCTGGTGCTGCTGACCGCTCACCCCACGGCGGCCGAGTCCGCCCAGCTGCTCGCCTTTGGGGCGAGCGCGTGTCTCGGACGGAATACCCAGGCCCGCGACGTGCTGAGCGCCATCTACCTTGCCTCCCGCGGCCTCCAGCTCGTTCCGCGACGGACGTTCGAGCCGCAGGCTCCGACCCCGCCGGGATCGCATCTGCTCACCTCCAGAGAAGCTGAGCTGGTGCTCCTGCTCCAAGGGGGCGGCTCCAACGCGGAGATCGCCGCGGCACTGCAAATCGGCGTCGAAACGGTCCGCACCCATGCGCGCAACATCTACCGCAAGCTCGGCGTGAAGTCGCGGCTCGAACTGGGGGAGGCCCCCCCGCGAGCGCCGCTGGTAGACGATCAACCCGGCTTCGTGCATCCCGAGCGCCCGCTCATCGCCCGCGCGCGGGACGGCCAGCGCCGCCGCCGGGCCCCCGCTTTCTAGGGCGCCGCGACGCGGGTCTGACCCGAGCCCATTCGTCCAGCCGGCTCATCCGCGTCGGAGATCCTGCCGATACCCAGGGTGGTCGTAACGGAGACGGGGACCATTCCCCATCCCACCCCACAGAGCGCACCGGGTGTCTTCAGGCCGCAACTAAGGAGACTCCTATGGGTGTTCATCGAGGCCGCACGAAGCGGCTCGTCACGCGACCGGACGCGGGAGCGCGCGCTGCGGTCAAACCAAGGACGGCGACCGTCGGCATCGCGTCGATCGTGGCCATGAGCCTGGCGTTCGCCGGAGTGGCCCAGGCCGCCGACGCGCCCGTCACACTCGGCACTGACGTCAACTTCTCCGTGCTGGCCTCCTCGACGGTGACCAACACCGGGGCCACGACGATGGAGCGTGAGCTCGGCCTGTCCCCGGGCACCTCGGTGACCGGCGCGCCGGTCGCCAGCGCGACCCACATCGCCGACCCCGTGGCTGTCCAGGCTCAGAACGACCTCGTCGCCGGCATCACTGACGCGTCCGGACGCGCCTCGACCGCCTCCGCCGGCACGGACCTCTCCGGCCAGACCTTCACCCCGGGTGTGTACACCGCCTCCTCGTCGCTCCTCTTCTCCGCGGGGGCCGTGACGCTCAATGCCCAGGGTGATCCCAACGCCGTCTTCATCTTCCAGGTGGGCAGCTCTCTGACCACCGGCTCGGCCACCAGCGTGCTGCTGATCAACGGCGCCCAGCCGTGCAACGTGTACTGGCAGATTGGCGACTCCGCCACGCTGGCGACCAACTCGACCTTCGTCGGGACGGTGATGGCCGGAGCCTCGATCAGCGCCGGAACCGGTCTCACCATGGACGGGCGACTCCTCGCCGAGACCGGCGCGGTCACCCTCGATACCAACACGATCAGGACGTCGGCCTGCGCCATCCCGACCCCGACGCCGACGCCGACGCCGACCCGACGCCGCTGCCCGGCACGCCGACCACGGGCGGGACTCCCACGACCGGGGGCACCCCCACCACCGGCGGCACCCCGACGCCCACGACGGGCACGACAGGCACGCCCAAGCCGAAGCCCATCAGCTCGGTCAACCGCACCAGCAAGAAGAAGCTCGCCGCCCAGCGACGGGCCCGGTACCTGGCTGCCCAGCGACGGGCGCGCCGCCTGGCCGCCGAGCGGCGGACGCAGACGCTCATCCGGCAGCGGCGAGCCAAGCGGCTGGCCGAGCTCAAGCGCCAGCGTCTCATCCTGGCCCGCGCGCATCGTCAGGCCTCGCCGGCACGGCCGCCGAGCAGCTCCGGTGGATTCACCGGCTGACCCGCCTCGTAGCGAGATGCTCGTGACCAACCCCATAGGGTCTTCCGAGGCCGGCGCTCTGCGCCGGCCTCGGCACGTCCAGGCCGGCGTTGCGCCCCGGTCCCGGCGTGCCCGCCGACCCCGCCTCGGCATCTGCCTGGCGACGGTAGCCGTGGCGTGCGCGGCCGGCGGCGGGATGGCCTCCTCGGCCGTCGCCGCCGGCATCCCGCGCCACGTCAAGCCCAGCCAGCCCGTGACGCAGCTGCTCTTCGCACATCAGGTGTATCGCTCCGCCAGCACCCGGGCGCCGCTGGGCCGCTGGCTGCCCGCGCACACGCCCCTCACCGGCGAGCGCACGACCCTTCCCGTCGTGGCCCATGTGGACGGGGCTGCTCGGCGGTGGCTGAGGGTGATGCTCCCCGGTCGGCCCAACAGCTCGACCGGCTGGATCGAGCGCGGCGGCACCCGTCAGCTCCAGACGCGCTGGCACATCGTCGTCAGCCTCTCCGCCCGGCGCGTGTGGACCTACTTCGAGGGGCGGCTGCTCGAGAGCTATCCAGCGGTGGTCGGCAAGCCCTCCACCCCGACCCCGACGGGCGATTTCTTCGTCGAGGAGACGGAGATCATGCCCGGCACCGCGCCGGGAGGTCCCTATGCCCTCGCCCTGAGCGCCCGCTCCAACGTCCTGCAGGACTTCGACGGGGGACCCGGCCAGATCGGGATCCACGGACGCGACCTGCTCGGGGGCACGCTGGGCCAGGCTCAATCGCACGGCTGCATGCGCCTCGACGGCCCCGCGATCACCTGGCTGGCGGCCCGCATCGGCCCCGGCGTGCCGGTCACCATCCACGGCTAGCCCGCGCCGGACGACCGTGCTCCGCCGGCGCGGAGCGCGCCTTCGCGTGGGTGCGCGGCGAGCCTGGAACGCTGACCACCGTGGCCGGGTCAGCCGCAGGGCCAGACTGCGGTACCGACGAGCGCGCCAATGCCGCAGGTGACCGCCACCGCGAACTCCACGCGATGACCCGCACGGTGGCACGGAGTGGACCGGCGCCACCCGGACAAGCCACGGGGGCTCACATCCAACGGCATTGATATGAGCCCCGGGGCATGCTACGTTGCGGCGATGTCAAAGCAACGAGTGTTGATATGACGCCGGTATCCGTCTCCCCCGCCGGTCCGGCCGCCTCGGATTGCTGCGTCCCGCCAGCCGGCCTGGACGCCGGCCTCGACGCTGAGCGCATCGCGCTGGCGGCGAAGGCGTTGGCTGAACCGTTGCGGGTGCAGATCCTGGATGTCCTGCGTCGCAGCGAGACCCAGGTGTGTCAGTGCGAGCTCGTCCCGTTGTTCGGGATCAACCAGTCGTTGCTCTCTCACCACATGAAGAAGCTCATCGACGCTGGCCTGGTCGAGGTCGAGCGTCGTCACAAGTGGGCCTATTACTCCGTTTCAACCCACGCTTTCAAGGAGCTGACCGCATGGCTGAGCTGACCACCGCTGATCCGAGCGCACCGTCGAGCTGCTGCTCACCCGAGGCGCAGGCGACCTGTTGTGAGCCGTCTGAGAAGGCGGAGTGCTGTGGGACTGCCGCGGCGGGCGGCAGCTGCGGCTGCACGGCTGGTCACGAGTCCGACGTCCCCGCCACGACCGGAACCCAGGACATCCGCGAGACGGTCCGCGAGAAGTACGCAGCTGCGGCACGCGCGACTGCCGAGCAGGCATCTGGATCGTGTTGCGGTCCGATCGCGCTGACCGACGCCGACGAGACTGAGGTGTTCGGCGCCTCGCTCTACGACGGCGCTGAGACCGAGGGCGCGACCGCGAGCGCGGTCGCGGCGTCTCTGGGCTGCGGCGTTCCGACCGCGGTCGCCGATCTTCACGAGGGCGAGACCGTTCTCGACCTCGGCTCAGGCGCCGGCGCCGACGTGCTCATCAGCGCCCGACGCGTTGGTCAGACCGGTCGGGCCATCGGCCTGGACATGACCGACGAGATGCTCGAGCTGGCCCGCGCCAACGCCGTCGGGGCGGGAGTGGAGAACGTGGAGTTCATCAAGGGCTACATCGAGGAGATCCCGCTCGCTGACGCAACGGTCGATGTGATCGTGTCCAACTGCGTGCTGAACCTGTCAGGCGACAAGCCCAAGGTCCTGGCCGAGGCGGCGAGAGTGTTGAGGCCGGGTGGACGCTTCGCCGTCTCAGACGTCATCGCCGGGCCCGACATGGACGAGGCCACGCGGGCGGACCTGGCGGCCTACACCGGCTGCATCGCCGGCGCACTGACTGAGGACGCGTTCCGCGCGGGCCTGACGGCGGCCGGTTTCACCGAGATCGAGATCCGAGCGACCCATCGCGTCCACGAGCACGCGATCTCGGCCGTCATCCGGGCCCGCAAGCCCGACCTCACGCCGGTCAGGCAGGCTTCGTCCACGCCGGCGCACGCGAGCGACCGCGGCGAGGGAAGGCGCGCACGCGGCCCGGAGGCGTGATGGCGACCGTCCTGTTCGTCTGCCTCCACAACGCGGGGCGCTCGCAGATGAGCGCGGCACTGTTTGACCGCGCGGCGCACGGACGTCATCGAGCGCTGTCGGCCGGCAGCGAGGCGGACCCCACTGGTCACGTCCATCCTGCGGTCGTCGAGGTGATGCGGGAGCTGGACATCGATCTCTCTCAGCGACGCCCACAGCGTCTCTGCACCGAACTGGCCGAGCAGGCCGACGTCGTGGTGACGATGGGGTGTGGCGACGCCTGCCCGTTCGTTCCCGGCACGCGTTCCGTCGACTGGGAGCTCCCCGATCCCAAGGGCAGGCCGATCGATGAGGTCCGGGTCACGCGCGATGCCATCGCCCGGCGCGTGGGCGAGCTCGTGCAGGAGCTCGACGCCGTGGCCGTCACGGCCCCGGCACCTCGTGAGCCGGGTTGAGCCCGCGGGCCGGGTGGACCGTAGTCTTCTCCGGTGCCCGCCCCCTGCGGCGGCCCATCCGGATAACGAGAAGGAGGGACACATGATCCTGATCTGCTTTGACGGCTCCGAGGACGCGCGCTCGGCGATCGAGCACGCCGCCACACTGCTGTCGGGACAGCCGGCGACGGTCCTGACGGTCTGGGAGCCGTTCGGCGAGGTGCTGGCGCGCACCTCATTTGGCGTTGTGCCGGTCGCCTCGGGGCTCGACATCGCCGAGATCGACGACGCGACCAAGGCGCAAGCGGAGAAGGTGGCCGAGGAGGGCGCCGAGCTGGCACGCCAGGCGGGGTTCGATGCGCGGCCGCGGACCTGCTCGCAGCAGGGCTCAGTCGCGAACGCGATCCTCGATGAGGCCGAGGAGATCGACGCGAATGCCATCGTGATGGGCTCGCGCGGGCTCACAGGCGTGAAGTCCGTGCTGCTCGGCAGCGTGTCCCATGGCGTCATCCAGCGCGCTGACCGGACCGTGATCGTCGTCCCCTCTCCGAAGATCGCGGCCGAACGTCAGCACCATCGTCGCGGAGAACAGCCGGCGGTGTGATCACCACCGGCCTCTCGCCGAGCCGCGCATCGCCGAGCACAGGCATGGCCCCACCTGCAGCAGCTGCTGGGCGGCGCTGCCGAGCACAAGAGCGTCAGGGCGGAGCGGCCCGCGCGTGCCGATGACGATCAGCTCGGCGTAGGCCTCGTTGCGATCTCGGCGATCCGCACCGCCACGTGGACCAGTCGGGAGGGAGCGGGTTACTAGCCTTGCTGCGGTCAGAAGTTCGTCGTTGAAAGGGGAATCCGCTGTGCCGATGATCATCAACGGCCGCGAGGCGCCGGTACCCGCCGACGCTCGTGTCTCACTTCTGGACTTCGTCCGCGAGCACCTGGAGCTCTACGGTACGAAGAAGGGATGCAACCAGGGCGCGTGCGGAGCCTGCACGGTGCTCGTCGACGGCGAGCGGATCCTGTCCTGCCTGGCGCTGGCCGTCCAGTACGACGGCCGGGAGGTGACGACGATCGAGGGCCTCTCAGACGACGGCGCCCTGCATCCTCTGCAGCAGGCGTTCATCGACCACGACGGCTTTCAGTGCGGCTACTGCACTCCCGGCCAGATCTGCTCGGCGGTGGGGATGGCGGAGGAGGTCGCGCGCGGGGTGCCCAGCCACGTGACCGGCGATGTCGCAGCCAGTGAGATCGCGCTCGATCACGACGAGCTGCGCGAGCGCATGAGCGGCAACCTCTGCCGCTGCGGCGCCCACAACGGGATCGTCGAGGCGATCGCCGGCGTCTACGCGGGGTCAGCCACGTGATCGAGCTCACCTACTCACGGGCCGCCGATGCCGCCGAGGCGATCCAGCGCGTCGGGAGCGGGACGGCGAAGTATCTCGGCGGGGGCACGAACCTCGTCGACCTGATGCGCGAGACCATTGAGGCCCCGTCGGCGCTGGTTGACGTGACCGGCCTGGCGGACGGGATCGAGGAGACCGGGGACGGCGGGCTGATGATCGGTGCGGCGGCCCGCAACACCGCCGTGGCCGAGCATCCCCTGATCCGCACGCGGTATCCGATGCTGACGCGCGCGCTGGTCGCCGGCGCCTCGGCCCAGATCCGCAACATGGCGACCGTCGGCGGCAATCTGCTGCAGCGCACCCGCTGCACCTACTTCTATGACACCGACGGCTCGCGATGCAACAAGCGCAACCCGGGCGAGGGCTGCGACGCGATCGAGGGCTTCAATCGCAACCACGCGATCCTGGGTACCTCGGAGGCGTGCGTCGCCACGCATCCATCGGACATGGCCGTCGCCCTCGCCGCGCTCGATGCCGTCGTCCATCTCAGCGGCACCGCGGGAGAGCGCTCCGTGGCGCTCTGCGACCTTCATCGGCTGCCCGAGGATCGTCCCGATGTCGAGACGGTGCTCGAACCGGGCGAGCTCATCACCGCCGTCGAACTGCCCGGCTCGGCGCTTGCCGCCCGTTCGACCTACCGCAAGGTGCGCGATCGCTCCAGCTACGCGTTCGCGCTCGTCTCCGTCGCCGCCGCACTGGAGCTCGAGGGCGACACGGTCGCCGACGTGCGCCTCGCCCTCGGCGGTGTCGCCCCCAAGCCGTGGCGGGCGTGGCGCGCCGAGGAGGCACTGCGCGGTCGGCCGGCCACGGAGGCCGGCTTCCTGCAGGCGGCCGATGCCGAGCTTGCCGACGCCCGTCCCCTGGCCGGCAACGCCTTCAAGGTCGAGCTGACCCGCCGCACGCTCGTCGCCGTCCTGCAGCAGCTGACCGAAGGAGCCCGCTCATGAGCGCCGCCGATCCCCAGACCCCGGTACGGATCGCCTCCGCGGAGTGGACTCCCAACGCCGGACCCGATCCGGTGCTGAGCACCAAGCGCGGCCTCATCGGGGCGCAGGTGTCGCGCCTGGACGGCCCGCTCAAGGTCCGCGGCGAGGCGCGCTTCGCCGCCGAGTACGTGATGGAGGGCTTGGTCTACGCCGCGCTGCGCTACAGCACGGTGGCGCGCGGGCGGATCACGACGCTCGACACGAGCGCCGCCGAGGCGGCGGCGGGCGTGGTGCTCGTCATGACCCATCACAACGCCCCCCGGATGCAGCCGCCGCCGCTGTTTCTCACCG
The DNA here is from genome assembly GCA_963800545.1 of uncultured Solirubrobacteraceae bacterium. Lineage (GTDB taxonomy): Bacteria > Actinomycetota > Thermoleophilia > Solirubrobacterales > Solirubrobacteraceae > Palsa-465. The sequence goes on along the minus strand of CAWDBJ010000016.1, from coordinate 52,312 downwards.
CGCCCAAGGCAGCGGGGGGCAGCGACCTGCCGGTCATGCAGGACGACAGCATCCACTGGAACGGCGAGCCGGTCGCCGTCGTCCTGGCCGAGACCCAGGAGCAGGCCGATCACGCCGCGTCGCTGATCGAGGTCGCCTACGAGTCCTCGCCGCCGCGCACCTTCGCGGAGGCCCGGGAGCATCCGCGCACCCCGGACAGCCTCGTCGGCCAGGAGGTGCAGGTCCTCGTCGGCGACGCCGAGGCCGCCCTCATCGACGCGCCTCACTCCGTCGATCTCGTCTACACGACGCCCCGCCACAATCACAACGCCATCGAGCCGCATGCGGTGACGCTCGCCTGGGACGGCGAGGACCTCATCGTCCACGACGCCAGTCAGGGCGTCACGCTGCACGCCTGGACGTTCGCCCAGATCTTCGGGATCGAGGCGGACCAGGTTCATCTCACGTCGCCCTACGTCGGCGGCGGGTTTGGTGGCAAGACCCTGTGGTCACATCATGTGCTGGGCGCGGCCGCCTCCAAGCTCGCCGGCCGTCCCGTGCGGGTGACGCTGTCGCGCGAGGGGGTCTACCGGCTGGTCGGCGGTCGCACGAACACGGAGCAGCGGGTGGCCATCGGGGCCGACGACGACTGCTGCTTCACGGCGCTCATCCACACCGGCCTCTCGGCGATGACCGCACACAACGCCCTCGCCGAGCAGTTCACCTTTCCCGCGCGGCACCTGTACGCCACTCAGACCCTGAAGACGGACCAGCAGGTCGTCGACCTCGACATGCTCGCCAACTCCTTCATGCGCGCGCCCGGAGAATCAGTGGGCACGTTCGCGCTGGAGTGCGCCATCGACGAGCTCGCCGAGCAGCTCGGGCTGGACCCGATCGAGCTGCGGATCCGCAACGAGCCCGAGCTGGACCCGAGCACCGGCCGGCCGTTCTCGGCCCGCCACCTCGTCGACGCGTGGCGCGCGGGCGCCGAGCGCTTCGGCTGGGGGCAGCGGGCCGCGCCGGGCAGCCGGCGCGAGGGCGAATGGCTACGCGGGATGGGCTGCGCGACCGCCACCTATCCGTACCACCGCTTCCCCGGCGGCGAAGCGCGCATCCGCCTGGACAAGACCGGACACGCGACGGTCGAGGTGCCGGCCAACGACATGGGGATGGGGACCTCGACGACCCAGACGATCGTCACCGCCGAGCGGCTCGGCCTGCCGCTGGAGCGGGTGACCGTCGCCTACGGCGACTCCTCCTTCCCGGGCAACCTGCTTGCCGGGGGCTCAGGCCAGACGGCCTCGATCGCCGCTGCCGTGATCGCCGCGCAGCGCGCGCTCGTGGAGCAACTGCTGGCGCTGGCCGGCGACGACTCGCCACTGGCCGGCCTGACCGTCGACGAGGTCGGCGGCCGCGACGAGGGGTTGTGCGAGCTCGCCGATCCGTCCCGCTGGGAGGGCTATGCGCAGATCCTGCAGCGTGCCGGCCGCGAGGAGCTGTCCGTCGTCGGCGCGGCGGGCGCCCCCGAAGAGGCGCAGGCCTGGTCGATGCACTCCACCGGGGCGGTCTTCAGCGAGGTCCGAGTCAACACCGTCACCGGGGAGACGCGCGTCGACCGGCTGCTCGGCTCCTATGACTGCGGTCGCATCATCAATCCCAAGACCGCTCTGAGCCAGTTCCGCGGCGGCATCATCATGGGCATCGGCCTGGCGCTCATGGAGGACACGGCCTTCGACGAGCGGACCGCGCGGATCATGAACCCGAGCCTCGCCGAGTACCACGTGCCGGTCCACATGGACGTGCCGGAGATCGAGGTGATGTGGACGGACATCCCTGATCCCCACGCTCCGGCAGGGGCGCGCGGAATCGGCGAGATCGGCATCACCGGCGTGGCCGCGGCGATCGCCAACGCGGTCTACAACGCGACCGGCCGCCGGGTGCGCGACCTGCCGATCACCCTCGACAAGCTGCTCTGAGCTCGTTCGCGGACGCCGCGGCGCTTCTCTGGCACGAAGGGCGATGACATAGCCGGCGAGATCCCAGGGACCGGCCCCGGGAAAAAGGGTGTCCTCGAAGTCATTCCAGATGAGGGCCCGGGGAGTCGGTGACGGCCAGCCCCGAGGGCGCGCGGAACTCGACACCGCGATCTCGCTCGTCAGCCACTGTCGCGGGTCGTCGTGGAGCGCCGCCGTGCGGCCGCGAGCGCTCAGTGGTAATGCTCGGCTTGCGCCCGGGCCGATCTCGCCCGCGCCCGGCGACGAAGCCGGAAATTGTTGCGCTTCAGGTGCCGCCGGCCCGAACGCGCAACGTCATCCGCCTGTGAGACGGAGGATGTTGCCCCTTGGTCGGGCAACGGCCGCCCGGGCAACATTTTCCGCTGCTCGCGGCCTCGCGGGTGCGTTCATCAGACGCGGCGGTGCTCAGCCCCGTCGCCACGCGACCGGCTCCCCGGGTTCTTAGGATGCCGCTCATGTTCCTGCTTGTCAGCGGTGCCAGCGGCGCCGGCAAGTCGACCGCCCGGCGGCTTGTCGCAGACGACCTCGAGCCCGGCGTGGAGTGCATCGAGCTGCATCACCTCGTGCCGTTCCCGCCGGCTCCGACGCTCGCTTGGCGCCAGCGGGCCACCGAGGCGGCGGTGTGCCATGCACTCGAGCTGCAGGAGCAGGGTCGGCACGTGCTGCTGGCCGGAGACCCGGTCGCGGCCGGCGAAGTGGTGGCGGCACCCTCCGCCGACCGACTGGACGGCGTCGCGGTCTGCCTGCTTGACGTCGACCGAGACACTCAGGCGGCGCGGCTGGCCGCGCGGGGCGATGATCCGGCGCTGCTCGGGCACCATGCGGCGTTCGCGGACTGGATGCGCGGGCATGCCACCGACCCGCATCATCGGCCTGAGGTGCTGCAGACCGGCGGATGGGAGCAGATGCGCTGGGAACGGTTGAGCCGGTTCGCCGAGCCAGACTGCTGGGCGATGCAGGTGATCGAGACCTCGAGCTTGACCGCCGGTGCGGTGGCCGCCGAGCTGCACGGTTGGTGCCTTCGCGCGCTCGCCGGTGAGGCACCGGCGTTGCGGGTACGGCCATGACTCCCGCCCAGGTTCAGCCCGCCGCGCGAAAGGCGTCCGGGCGCTCGGGCGACGCGGCCGCCAGCGCCCGGACGGCAGCCTCGGCGTCGAGGTCAGTCCCGTAGACCGGCGTGCCCGGCTGCTGGCGCCAGGACTCGGCCAGCGTCCCGCCGTCGACCGGGTCAAAGCCGAGCTCGTCGACGAGGTCAAAGACGATCTGCTTGCCGGCGGCGTCATCGCCGGCGACCGGCAGCGCGATGCGCCCGGCGCTGTCCGCGCGGCATCCCGCCCGAGAGCAGGTGCTTCCAGAAGATGCCGTTGAACACCTTGAAGACGGGGGTCCCCAGCTGCTCTGAGACCCAGACGCTCTCCGGCATCCCGCTCTCGATCGCGGCGATCAGACCGTCGCGCTGGCGCGGGTAGTAGTTGTTGGTCTCGATGACCGGTGCTCCCGGCCTTGGCCCCGGCGACGATCCCGGGGGCGAGATCGACGACGTTCTTCTGCGGGATGCTGACGATGACGAGGTCGGCGTCGGCGGCGGCCTCGCCCGCCCAGACGGCCGTCGCCCCGGTCTCGCCGGCGAGATCGGCGAGCGTCTCCGGAGCGCGGGAGTTCGAGACGCGCACCGCGTGACCAAGGGCGGTCAGCCGCCGCGTCAGCGACCCGCCGATGTGTCCCGCTCCGATGATTCCGATGTCCATGATGCCTTCCGGTTCGTCGAGAAGTGGAGTAACCGCGTCCCAGGGCCCGCGGGCCGGCGCTAGCCGACCGGACTCGATCCTAGGACCGGGCGGCCCCGCCCTCCCGGTCTGTGGTCGACGTTCTGACGGTCCTGGGCGTGCGAACGTCGACCACGCCCGCCGGCGGGCCCACGGACCCCAGCCGGATGAAGTGGTGCGCCGGTGTACCACCCCGTGGTAGCGTCCCACCGGATTCCGGGTGGAGAAGAAGGAGAGGTGGGACTGGTGCTGTCATCAGGTCGCAGGGCTCTGCGTCGTCCCGTGGTGATGCTCATCGCGCTGGTGGTGATCGTGCTCTCGATCCTGTCGGCCGCCTACGCCCTCGGCCTGCCACCGATCGGGGTCCCCCCGAATGACCTCAACGACCTCGGCGCTCTCGGCCAGGGCGCTGGGCAGACACCCGCCCAGGTCGCCACGCAGCATCCGCCGGAGCCGCCGCTGGTGGCAACCCCGCAGGGACAGTGCGGACCCGGATCCCATCCGGAGCCGGGCATTCAGGGCCGGGTGCCCGCCGGCTCGGGCGACGCGGGGCTGTGGTGCAACATGGCGCTGGTCGCCCACCAGGGGACCTCGGGCGGCTTCAAGGTCTATCGCTACGTCGATGACCAGGGCCACGTGTGCGCCTTCTATGACACGGCGCTGCTGTACCCCACCAACGCCATCAACCTGGAGGGTGCCTCGCTCGGGGTCACCGTCCTTGACATGACGGACCCGGCCCATCCGGTCCAGACGGACACGCTCACCCAGCTGCCGATGATGACGCCCCACGAGTCCCTGAACCTCAACGTCAAGCGGGGGCTGCTGGCCGCCGTCAACGGCAACCCGGCGACTGAGCCCGGACTGGTCTCGATCTACGACGCGCACGCGGACTGCCGCCACCCGGTGCTCGATTCGACCTCGCTGGTCGCCCGCTTCGGGCACGAGAGCGGCTTCTCGCCCGACGGTGACACCTTCTATGCCACCAGCACGGCGCTCCCGTCGATCACCGCCATCGATGTGACCAATCCGCGCCAGCCCCACGCCATCTGGCAGGGCAACATCCTCGCCCACGGCATGACGCTCAGCGATGACGGCAACCGCGCCTACGTCGCCGACCCCAGCGGCGGTGACATGCTGATCCTCGACACCAGCCAGATCCAGGACCGGACGCCCCATCCCCAGGCCCGTGAGATCAGTCGGATCGGCTGGGCGACCGCGTCGATCCCCCAGAACGCGATCCCGTTCACGGAGAACGGCCATCCCTACGTGCTGGAGTTCGACGAGTACACCGCCGGCACGCTGAGCCCCTCCGGCAGCCGGGACACGGTCGGCGCCGCGCGGATCATCGACATCGCCGACGAGGCCAAGCCGGCGGTCGTCTCCAACCTGCGCCTGCAGGTCGATCAGCCCACCGATCACCACGCCGCCGGCAACGACCCGGGGACGCTCAGCCCGGCGCAGGGCTACGCCGCCCACTACTGCAACATCCCCACCCGGATCGACCCCAAGATCGTCGCCTGCTCGTTCATCGCCTCGGGGCTGCGGGTGTTCAACATCTCAGACCTCCTGCACCCCAAGGAGATCGCCTACTTCGTCTCCCCGACAACGCCCAACACGGAGACCGGGTACAGCGAGAGCGACTACGCGATGTCACAGCCGACCTTCGACGTCGCGCGCCACGAGATCTGGTACACCGACGGCGGCACCGGCTTCTACGTCCTCCAGGTCACCAACGGCGTCTGGCCGGGGGCGGCGTCACGCCGCCGGCGAGCGGGGGCGGCGCCGCACCGCCGGGCGGCGGCGGCAGCCACCCGGGGCGCCGCAGTCCAGCTGCCCCCTGGCCTCAGGCCGGCTCGCCGGCCGCGCGCTCGGCCCGGTCAGCCTCGGGATGACGCGCCGCCGGGCGCGCCGGGCGTTCTCGCGCAGCGCCACCCACGGGCGGCGCAACATGGACTTCTTCTGCCTGACCCCGATCGGGATCCGGGTCGCCTATCCGTCGGCGCCGGTGCTGCGCGCGCTGCCGCGACCGGTCCGCAACCGTGAGCGCGGCAGGGTGGTGCTCGCGCTGACCGCCAACCGCTACTACGCCCTGCACGGCGTCCGGCCGCGCGCGCGTCTGGCGCGGGTGGCGCGCCGCCTGCGCCTGGGCCGCCCCTTCCACGTCGGCAAGAACTTCTGGTACGTCAGCACGGCGGGGACGCCCCGGGCGATCGTCAAGGTCCGCCGCGGCGTGGTCCAGGAGATCGGCATCCTCGATGCGTCAGTGAGCGCGGACCGGGCGGCCGAGCGCCGGCTGCTCCGCAGCCTCACCTAGAAGCCGCACGGAACCCGGCGGCGGAGGTTGACGTCGCCCCCTATTGCTGACTAAGGTCAGAGAATGGCCGACGCCATGATTGACCAGGTCCGCCGTTTCAATCGCGTCGTCACTGAGCGCATCGGTGCGCTCAACGATCATTTCCTCGGCCGCGGGCGGCCGCTCGGGGAGGCGCGGCTGCTGTGGGAGATCGGTCTCGACGAGTGCGAGGTGCGCCTGCTGCGGGAACGCCTGGGGCTCGACTCGGGATACGTGAGCCGGATGCTGCGCTCCCTGGAGGGCGCCGGGCTGGTCAGGGTGACGGCGGGTGCGGGCGATCGGCGGGTGCGGGTGGCGCGCTTGACGGCCGCGGGCCGCCGCGAGCGGGCGGCTCTCGACCGGCGCTCCGACACGCTGGCACAGTCACTGCTCGAGCCCCTCAGCCCCGGGCAGCGCGATCGGCTGGTCGCCGCGATGCGTGACGTCGAGCGCCTCATGGCCGCCGCCGGCGTCGAGATCACCGCCCGCGATCCCGAGCACCCGGATGCTCAGTACTGCCTCGCGGAGTACGTCGCCGAGCTCAACCGCCGCTCACCGCGCGGGTTCGATCCCGCGGTGGGCGCGACCGCGGCGCCTCATGAGGTCCGCCCGCCGGCCGGCGAGTTCCTGGTCGCCTACCTGCAGGGCCAGCCAATCGGCTGCGGCGCCGTCAAGCATCATCGCGACGAGCCGGCCGAGATCAAACGGATGTGGATCGCCCCTTCCGCCCGTGGCCTCGGTCTGGGGCGTCGGCTGCTGGATCGCCTGGAGGAGTGCGCTAGGGACGGCGGAGCTCGGGTCGCGCACATCGAGACGAGCGCGGTCCTCGTCGAGGCCCTGTCGCTCTACCGCTCGACGGGCTGGCAGGAGGTGGCCGCGTTCAACGACGAGCCGTTCGCCGACCACTGGTTCGAGAAGGCGCTGCGCTGAGGCGAATCCGCGCCGCGGGTCTGCGTGGCCGTCTCAACCCCCTTTCAGAGGCTGCCTACAGTGCCGCACTCCGCTGGACGCCTCGCTGGGCCGCAGGCAGCCCACCTCTTTAGTACTGCGTGTGCATGGCGGCCGCGACCTGCGCGAGGGTGGCCTGCGCGATGGTGCGCGCGGCGGCGCTGCCGTCACGCAGCACCGTCCTCAGGTAGCCGCGGTCGCGCATGAGCTCGCCGCGGCGCTCGCGGATGGGTCGCAGGCGCTCGTTGACGGCCTCGGTCGCGCGGCGCTTGAGCTCGCCGGCTCCGCGGTGACCGATGTCCTCGGCCAGTCGGCGCGGGTCGCGCTCCTCGCACAGGGCGGCGAGCAACAGGAGGTTCGCGACCTCGGGACGGTCCTGCGGGTCATAGGTGATGTGCGGGTTTGAATCAGTCTTGGCCCGGCGCAGTTGCCGCGCGGTTTCGTCTGCGCTGGCCCCGAGGGCGATCGCGTTGTGGCGGCTCTTGCTCATCTTGCGCCCGTCGGTCCCGAGCAGAACGGGGGCCGCGCTGAGCAGCGCCTGAGGCTCGGGGAAGACGGGGCGGTGCGGGGCGTATCGCCGGTTGAACCGCCGAGCGATGGTGCGGGTCTGCTCGACATGGGGGAGCTGGTCGGCGCCGACGGGCACGATGGTGGCCTGGCAGAAGAGGATGTCGGCCGCCTGGTGGACGGGATAGGTGAGCATCAGCCCGTTGAGCGCCGTCATCCCGGAGGCCGAGGCCTCCTCCTTGACGGTGGGATTGCGCAGCAGCTCCGGGAGCGTGACGAGGCTCAGGAACGGCAACAGCAGCTGGTTGAGCTCGGGCACCAGCGAGTGGGCGAAGATCGTGGCCCGTGCCGGATCGATCCCCACGGCCAGATAATCGGCGACCAGCTCGTCGACATCCTCGGGCAGCGAGCCGGGGCTGTCGCGGTCCGTGATCGTCTGGTAGTCGGCGACCAGCACCATCAGATCGACCCCCTCCTCCTGGAGGCGGACCCGGTTGAGCAGGGTGCCGAAGAGATGGCCAAGGTGCAGCTGACCGGTCGGGCGATCGCCGGTCAGCACGCGCGGCGTAAACAGCCGAGCGCGCGGATCGGCAGGGCAATCGAGGTCAAGCATGAAAGGTCCTTTCGCGAAGGGCCCTCCCGAGCATCGTCGTCAGCTTCGCCAGCGGACCGCCCAGGAGCGGCCCGAGAACAGAGATCAGCGGGGCCGCGTGAGAAGCGGCCGCCACCAGCAGCGACGACGGGTGCTGAACGACATCTCGCGCATCATACGGACCGGCGCAGCGCCGGCCGACACGACTGACGCCGGGGAGCCGGGGGTGTGGGAGCCTGTGGCGGTGTTCGATGCCCGGCGGGCCGCGGCGGCGTGCGACGCGCGCGTTCGCGAAGACGAGGCGGCGCGGTGGGCGGCGATCGTGCTCGGTCTCGTCTTCATCGGGGCCGGGCTGGTGAAGTTCGTCTTCCACGCCTGGGAGCTCCGGGCCTTCCGTGCGTTCGGGCTGCCGGATCCGGCCGTGCTGGAGATCATCGCGGGGGTGCTCGAGGTCGGCGGGGGCGTGCTCCTGGTCGCCCGGTCACTGATCGTGCCCGTGGCGACGCTGCTGGCGATCACCATGGTCGTCGCCATCGGCGCGTCGGGCATCGGCCATGGCGATGTGATCCCGAGCCTGACGCTGGCGCCCGCCCTGCTCGTGGCCCTGGCGTGGTTGATCGTGCGGGCGCTCCCGGCCCGCCGAGCCCGGCCGTAGGAGGCGACGCGCCGGTTACGAGGCGCCAGCGTCGGAAGCGACGCAGCCCTTCATGCGCTGAAGGACGTCCTCCTGCTCGGCGGTGACGTGGTGGTCGGCACCGGCTTCGACGATCCGGCCGCGGGTGGCGTTGCTCAGCAGCCGGATGTCCGAGCCGCCGTCGGTCGCCACCTTGGCCATCGCCCAGCGGCCGAAGGTCCGCGCCGGCACCACCTGAGCCTCGACCATCGTCACCTGATCGTGACGCTCGTCCCGGCTGATGTCGGCGTAGAGCCCGCGAACGACGTCCTCCTCGCCCTCGAGCGCCTGGACGAAGGCCCCGTCGGTGACGATCAGGGCGCCGGTGACGCCCAGCGAGCGGTTCTTGCGCCGCGCGGTGGTGAAGATCGACCCCAGCTGATCCTGGCTGTCACCGGGCGCGATGCGGCTCTGGCTGGCGTAGATGAGCCGGAAGACGGGACCGGCGTCGCTCGGTGGGTTCGTCGTGTCGTTCATGGTGGCCTCAGTCTCTCCTTCTGCACGATGTGTTGAAAAAGCAGCAACAGCGTGTGCAGATACCTATCAGCGGCGGTGAGCGCCGTCAACAAACCGGCCCGTTCTGCAGGATGCTTGGAGAAGCTGGGTGCCCTCCCATAGCGTCGCTGCCGCGTACGCGCGGGGTGGCGCCGCCGCACTCGCGCGTTGCCGAGGGCTTGCTCCCTACGGCAACGTCGTGGCAATGGCCGGCAACCGGTCCGCAATCCGCGGGCTGCAGGCTGCCGGCCATGTCACTCCACACCCCCACATCCACCACTGCCGATCGCGGACTGTCCGCCGCGATCCGCCCCGGCGACGGCGCTTATGACGCCGCCCGCCAGACATTCAACTCCGCCGATGACCAGCGTCCGGCGGCGATTGTCTATCCCCACGACGCCGACGAGGTCGCCGAGCTGGTCCTCGGCGCCCGGGCGGCCGGCCTGAGGGTCGCTGTCCAGGGCGGCAGCCACAACGCCGGCCCCCAGGGCACCCTGTCCGACGCCCTCCTCATCCGCAACCAACCGCATGAGCGCGGTAACGATCGATCCGGTCATGCGGCGAGCCCGGGTCGGCGCCGGGTCCTCTGGGAGGACGTGGTCACGGCGGCAGCGCCGCACGGCCTCGCCGCCCTGCACGGCTCCTCCCCCGATGTCGGGGTCGTCGGCTACTCGCTCGGCGGCGGGCTCAGCTGGCTGGCGCGCAAGCACGGACTCCAGGCCAACCTGGTCACGGCGGCCGAGCTGGTCACCGCCGACGGCCGCAAGCGCCGCGTCGACGCCGAACACGATGCGGAGCTTCTGTGGGCGCTCAAGGGCGGCGGCGGGAACTTCGGCGTGGTCACGGCGCTGGAGTTCGGCCTCGTTCCGCTGACCAACGCCTACGCCGGCTGGCTGGCCTGGGACTGGACCCACGCCGAGCGCGTCCTTCAGGCCTGGGCGACGTGGACGCGATCGGCACCGGAGGAGGCGACGACGAGCGCGCGGATCCTGCAGCTGCCGCCGCTGCCGGAGCTGCCCGCCGAGATCCGCGGGCGTCAGCTCGTGGTGATCGACGGGGCGATCCTCGGTCCGGAGGCCGCGGCCGCCGAGCTGCTGGCGCCGCTGCGCGCCCTGGCACCGGAGCTTGACACCTTCGCCACCGTCCCGGCGCCGGCGTTGTGCCGACTCCATGGCGATCCGGAGGATCCGGTTCCCTACCGGAGCGGATCGACGATGCTCCGTGCGCTGCCGCCGGCCGCCGTTTCGTCCTTTGTGGCGGCCGCCGGACCGGCCTCGGGCTCGACCTTGATGGTCGCCGAGCTCCGTCACCTGGGCGGCGCGGTCAGCCGGCCGACCGTCGGCGGGGCCACCGCGTACTTCGACGGCGCCTATCTGGCCTTCGCGCTCGGGCTGGCCGCCGAGCCGGCGATGGAGGCCGAGACGCGCCGCCAGGTCGCCCGACGTCCTGCACTTCGTCGAGGTCTGGGGAGGTGGCCGGGAGTACCTCAACTTCGCTGAGGACCCGACCGACGTGCGGCGGGCGTTCTTCCCGGCCGCGCTGAAGCGCCTGCGTGCCGTGCGGGCACGTGTCGACCCCGATGGCCTGTTCCGCGCCAACCACGTCATCTGATCCGCCCATGTCTGCCAAGACCCTCATCCTCATCGCCTCGTACGATCGCCTTCGCGGCGCCCGCGGCCGCGGACGCGGCCACCATCACCCGAGACCCGTCCGGGGCGCTGGTCTACACCGCCGCCCCGGGGAGACCGAATCACGTCGACGTCAGCCCCGGCTGGAAGAACGGCTGGGAGACCGATCCGTCCCTCGTCGTTGTTCATGGACACCGACGCCGTCCCGCAGACGATCACCGCCGACGGCTGCGTCGCGGTGGAGACCTATCGAGACCCAGTGCCGGTTGGACGCCGGCGGGGTGCGGGTCTCGATGGGCGACGGCAACGACCGGTTCACCTCCTCGGCGGACCTGCCGGCGGCGATGCCGTTGGCCGTCGACGGCGGTCCCGGCGACGACCGGCTCTCCGGCGGCAGCACGTCGATGCCCGTCACCTTCACGGGCGGTGACGGCAACGACTCGCTGACCGGCGGGCCCGGCGCCGACACCCTCGACGGCGGTGCCGGCAACGACGACGTCGACGGCGCCGGTGGGCCCGACACCGTGCTCGGCGGCGCAGGCGACGACATCCTGCACGGGGACCACTTCGAGAATCCCGCGCCCGACGTCATCGACGGCGGACCGGGAACCGACGTGCTCCAGGACGACTACGCAAGCCGTTTCACTGACCAGCACCCCGACGTCAGCATCACGCTGGGCACCGGCGCCGACGACGGCCGTCCCGGCGAGGGCGACGATCTCCGCAACGTGGAGCAGGTCATCGTCTCGGGCGGCGGCCAGCTCATCGGCACCGACGGGCCGGAACTGCTCAAAGCGCCGTCGACGAGCGTCGACCCGGTCACCCTCGACGGCAAGGGCGGCAACGACACCCTCGACGGCGGCGGCGGCGATGACACGATCACCGGCGGCCCCGGGGATGACGCGATCAACGCCGGCTATGGCAACGACACCATCGTCGGCGGGCCGGGTCGTGACGTCATCCATGCCGACCTGACCTCAGGCGGCTGCGGCCCGGTGTGGTGCGATCTCCCGTACGGCAACGACACCATCAACGTCCGCGACGGCGAGGTCGACACGGTCGACTGCGGCTTTGGCACCGACAGCGTCATCGCCGATCCCCAGGACATGATCGCTCGTCGGACTGCGAGAACGTCGACCGCCGGCCGCAGACGACCGGCGGCCCCGGCAGTTCAACGCCGCCGAGCTCGGGCGGCGCCACCGGGGGCTCCGCCGGTTCGTCGCCCACGTCGCCGCACCCTGTCCCGTCGGGCACGCCGACGCACGCTCTCGCGCGCCTCGCGGTGGTCGGCCGGCCGCGGCTGGGCACGGTGCATCTCCCGCGGTCTGCTCGTGCGGGTCGCCGGCCGCAGCGGCCGGGTGACGGTGACCGCGCACGATTGCGCATCGCGGCGTGGGGCGGGGCACGGGGATCAGCCCGGTTGGCGTCCGCCTCACCCGAGCGGCGGCCAAGCGGCTGCGCCACGCCCGCAGGGCCACGATCGTCCTCTCTGCGGCCGGCGCGCGGACGGAGATCAGGCTCTCCCGCTGAGACGTCCGACACAGCCCGTCCGCGAGCCGGTAGGCTCGCGGGCGCAGTGGCTGCGTCGGGGACGCGTATCGAGCTCTGCGGGGGCCTTGCGGTTGAGATCGAAGGGCGCCGTCGTGACGGCGCGGTTCACGGTCGGCAGGGGCGGCTGGCGCTGGGCTACCTCGTCTTGCACCGCGCGCGACCGGTCAGGCGTGACGAGCTGATCGAGGCGCTCTGGCCGTCCGACGGACCGGCACCGAGCGAGACGGCGCTCGCCCCGGTCCTCTCCCGGCTGCGGCGGGCGATCGAGCCCGGCGGTCATCGAGGGACGCGGGAGCCTGACCAGCTCACGCTGCCCGAGCCGGTGCTGGATCGACCTCGAAGTCGCCACCGCAAACGTGACGGCGGCCGCCGCGGCGGCTGGCCGACGGGGCCGCCGACGATGCCCTGGCGCTGGCCCACGGGGTCACTCGCCCTGACCGGCGGCGGCCTGCTCCCGCGGCCACGAGAGCCGACTGGCTCGACGCAGCATCGGGCCGCCCTGGGCGATCTGCGCGTGGAGGCGCTGGAGCTGGCCGCGCCGGGCCGGGTCCCGGGTCGGCGGCGCCGCCTTTCCCCGGGCCGAGGCCGATGCGCGGGCGGCCGTCGCCGCCGCGCCCTTCCGCGAGTCGGCGCGGGCCGTCCTGATGGAAGTGCTGGCGGCGCGGGGCAACGTGGCTGAGGCGTTGCGGGCCTACGAGGACGATCCGCGCCCTCTTGCGAGAGGAGCTGGGCACGGTCCCTGGGCAGCGAGCTGGTGGAGCTTCACGCCAGGCTGCTCGGTGACGACACCGCCGCCGGGCAACCGCGTCCTGCGGCCTGGGCCGCCTGCGCCTCCCCGGCGCCGTGCCGACGGTCTCGTCGAGCGACAGCGCCGAGCTGCGGCGAATCGACGGTCGCCCTCGAGCGCGTGGGCGCGGGAGCGGGCGGGGTGCTGCTGCGTCGAGGGCGCCGCGGGGCTCGGCAAGACGCGCCTGCTGGCCGAGCTCGTCAACCGCGCCCGGGGCGCCGGTGCCCTGGTGCTCGCCGCCCGGGCGAGCCTGCTGGAGCGCGAATTCGGCTTCGGCCTGGTCCGCCAGCTGTTCGCCAACGTGGCGGCTGCCGAGGACGTGACCGAGTGCGGCCGGCCCGCTCGGCGCTCACCGGCACCGGCGAGGGGCGAGGGCATCTTCCCGGTGCTCGAGGGGCTGCATCAGCTCGTCACCGGCCTCGCCCGCAACCGCGTGGTCGCCCTGTGCGCCGACGACCTGCAGTGGGCGGACTCGGCGTCGCTGCGCTTCTTGGCCTATCTGGCGCGGCGGATCGCCGATCACCCGGTGCTCATCGCCGGCGACCGTGCGCACCGGGCGAGCCCGATGTGGCCGAGGCGCTGCTCGGTGAGCTGCTCGCAGGATCCCGAGGCGGTCGTCGCTCGGCCCGCAGGCGCTCAGTCCGCCGACGGGACCGCCGAGCTCGTGCGCGAGCGCCTCGGCGAGCCCGACGACCGCGTTCGTCGCCGCCTGTCAGGAGGTCACCGCCGGCAATCCGCTGCTCGTCGAGCCAGCTGCTCGGCGGCCTCGCCGACGAGGTCGATCGTCCCCGACGCCGCCCATGCTCCCGCTGTCCGGGACATCGGGCCCCGGGCGGTCTCGCGCACCGTCCGCCTGCGGCTTGGCCCGGATGCCCGCGCCGACCGTCGCGGTGGCCCGCGCGGCGGCGGTGCTCGGCGAGCAGCCGGGATCGGCCGCCCTGGCGGCGCTGGCCGAGACCAATGAGCGCGAGGCCGCTGAGGCGATCAGGGCGCTCGCCCGCGCCGAGATCCTGCGCGCCGAGGAGCCGCTCGGCTTCGTGCATCCGCTGGTCCGCGACGCCGTCTACCACGAGCTGCCGGCGCCGGCCCGGGCGCTCGAGCACGCGCGCGCGGCGCGCCTGCTGGCCGGCCTCGGAGCGAGCCCCGAGCGAGTCGCCGCCCAGCTGCTGCTCGCGCCTCCGCCCGGGGACCCCTGGGTCGTTGGCCAGCTGCGCGACGCCGCCGACGTCGCCATGCGCCGGGGGGCGCCGGACGCCGCCCTCACGCTGCTCGAACGTGCCCAGGCCGAGCCGCCGCCGCCCGAGCAGCGGGCGAGCTTGACGCTCGAGCTCGGTGGCAGCGCCGCCTACCTGCGGGGGCCGGCCGGGGTCGAGCCGCTGCGGCGCGCCTATGCCGCGCTCACTGATCCGATCGAGCGCGGCGAGGCCGCGATCCGCCTCAGCCATCTCCTGCTGTTCGTCAGCTCGCCTCAGGAGGGCGTCGCGCTGGCCCAGCGGGCCGCCCAGGAGCTGGGCTGATCAGCGCACGCGACCTGCGCGCTGCCCTGCTGGCCGTGCGCCTGATCGGGGTTGCGTTCGGCGCCGTTGATCCCTCAGAGTTCGCGACCCTGGAGGCGGTGCGCCGCGGGCCGCGGGGCGATGGTCCCGGGCGCCCGCGCGCTGACGGCGATGACCGCGTTTGCCACCGCGCTCGTCGGCGGCCCCGCCGCCGAGGCCTCCGCTGCTGGCGCGCGAGGCGTTCGCCGGCGACGGGCTGGAGCGCTTCGAGCTGACCGCGCCGGTGGCGCTGGCCAGCGCGGTGCTGACCCTGGGTGATCCGGCGGAGGGCCTGGTGGCGATCGAGCGCTACGCGCGCCCACGCCCGCCGCCGCGGCGAGATCCTGGGCTCGATCGGTGCCGATCTGTGGGGCGGCTTTGCCCATATCCTCGCCGGAGACCTCACGGCGGCGATCCGCTCGCTGGACCGCGCCCACGAGGGCGAGCGGCTGTGGGGGACCAAGCTCGACGCGGTCATGGCCTACTCGGCGGCCTTCCTGGCCCACGCCTGGCTGGAGCAGGGTGACCTCGACGGCGCCCGGGAGATGCTCGCGCGGGTCGACGCCGCTCACGGCAGCTCCGACGGCGCCCGCTTCTGGCAGACCGTGCCAGGCGGAGATCCTGCTGGCCGCCGGCGAGCCCGAGCAGACGCTGGCCATCACGCGCCGGCTGGAGCCGATGCGTCCCCCCGACACGCATCCGGTGTGGGCCCCGTGGCGCGGCCTGCGCGCTCGCGCCCTTCACCGGCTCGGCAACGCCGACGAGGCACTGGCGCTGGCCGGGGAGGAGCTCGAGGTCGCTCGCCGCGTCGCCGCCCCGTGGGTGGTCGGCCGGACCCTGCGGCTGCTGGCCGAGCTCGAGGGACCCGCCGGGGTGGAGCACGCTCGCGAGGCGGTGCAGCTGCTCGGCCACAGCTCGGCCCGGCTCGAACTGGCCAAGGCACTCGCCGTGCTGGGGGAGAGCCTGATCGCCTGGGGCCGTCATGCCGAAGCGCTGGGAGCGCTGTCGAGCTCCCTCGATCTCGCGCGAGAGTGCGCAGCGCACCCGCTCGCCGCCCGCGCGGAGCAGGCCGCCGAGCCGCTGCGGCGCGCCACCCCTGACCTCTCAGGGCGCGGCTGAGGCTCCATCGACGGCGTCGCGCAACGCGCGCGCCGTCGACCAGAAGGCGAGCTCGTCCCAGGGCAGAGCGTTGCGGTCAAAGGCCTTGACCTCGATGGCCTCGGGTGTCGTCTGCGGGGTGCCGAGCGCTCGGGCGAGGTAGACGATGAGCACCACCCGGTCATCGGGCCGGGAGTAGACGCCGACCAGTTCGCCCAGCTCGACGTCGATGCCGAGCTCCTCGCGGACCTCGCGCCGGGCGGCCTCAGGCACGGACTCGCCCAGCTCGACGAAGCCGCCGGGAAACGTCCACAGGCCACTCCCGGGATCAAACCCGCGCCGCAGCAGAATGGTCTGTCCGGCAGAGTCGAGCGGGATCACGCTGGCCACCGGCTTAGGGTTGTAGTAGGCCTCGTAGCCGCAGTGCGGGCAGACGATCCGCCGCGGGAAGTCGACCTCGGCGGGCCGGCCGCACCTGGGGCAGAAACGCGCCTCGGCGAGGGCGGGATTGAGCGATTCGTCCATCCAGGGCGATGGTAGGGCCCGCCCCGCGTTGACCGTCGCCGGGCTCCGGCGTAGGGTTGGCGCCGTGACCGGGACGCGCGCCCATGGATCAGTCCCCGAACCGGCGCGGCGCCCTGCACCCGCCGCCGGCCGACCCGGGGTGCCGCTGCTCAGGACCGCTCCCGCATCCGTCCTGGCGCTCCAGCGAGCCGCCGGCAACCGCGCGACCCTGCGCCGGCTGAGCGAGGCGGCGCCGGTCTCGCCGCCAGGATCCGTCCCCCGGTCGCTCGCCCGGTGCGCCGGCCCGTGCGGTTGCGGCGGTCGCTGCGGCGCCCGTGATCCGGAGCTCGAAGAGCTCGGCAGAACTGAGTTGGGTCGCGCTGTGGCCGGCCGCTAGCGCCGCCGACTGCTTGGCGCGCGCGATCAGCGCCCAGTCAGCGCGCCCGCGTCCACCGCAGCCCGCAGCGCCGCGACGTGGCGCGTCCGCAGCCCACAGCAGCCACCGAGCATCGTCACGCCCGCACCCACCCACTCGCCGGCCAGATCCACCAGGTGGGCGGGATCGACATCCTCGAACTGCCAGTGGGGCTTGAGCCAGCGGCCGTGGTGGGGGTAGACCCCGACTACGCCATCCCACAGCGGCACGAGCATCTCGAGGGCCGGCCCGACGTCGTCGATGTCCGTGTGCATCACGGTGACGGCGGCGAGCTCCGGCGTCAGCAGCGCCCGGGCGACATCGCGCGCCTCGTCGATCTCGGGCAGCGCCTCGTAGTCGCCGTCCGTGCGGCCGGGAGTGCACGTGCTCAGGCCGAGCCATACCGGCAGGCCGGTCGCCAGGGCCGCCTCGAGCGCCGGCTGGCCGTGGCGCTCATCGACGACCATCTCGAGCGCGATGAGATCGACTCCGTCGGTCGCGAGGCGGTCCATCTGGCGCGCGTAGCCATCACGCAGGCCGCTCTCGCCGCTGGCCTCGGGGGCACCCCATGGCGTGGTGGCGACGCTCCCGGCAACCGCCACGGGGCGATCAGCGGCGGCCTCTATGGCCTGCCTCGCGGCGGCCACGGCGTTGTCGATGCCCTCCGTGAAGCGATCGGCCACTCCGGCCCGGGCCATCGGTCCCGGGCCGCTCATGTATGTGTTGGTGATGATCACGTCGGCGCCGGCGCGGATGTGATCCTCGTGGATGGCACGCACGAGCGCCGGCCGCTCGAGGTTGGCGAGCGCGCACCAGGCGTCGCCGTCCATCGGCATGCCGCGGGCCTCCAGCTCCGTGCCCATGGCTCCGTCGATGACGAGCAGCGCCCCGGCGCCGCGGGCGGCGTGGATCTCCGAGAAGACGGACAACAGGTCAGACAGACTGACACACGAGGGGCTTGCGCGCCCACCGCGGGCCGACACCCGAGGTGGACGCGAAGCTCCCTGTCTCCCTGCCCTTCAGCGTCACCTCGGGCCGACACCCGAGGTGAGCGCTGAAGTCCCTTCCCCTCCATCGCTACGGGCCTGCGCCCGCGCCGCCGCGGAGCCGCTCAGTAGTAGTGGCGCCGTCCCCCGATCGCACGGCCCATCGAGCCGAGGATCAGCAGCGCGACGCCGACGACCAGCAGGATGATCCCGATGGTCCACAGGATCGCGATCTTCGCGATGAACCCGATGAGCAGCAGGATGACTCCGAGAACGATCAATTGTTGCCTCTCCATTCGTGGATACCGACGAGTACGACGAGGTCGGACGGACAGCGCGCGCGACGCCTTTTGCAGGGAACGCGCCGCTCACGCTGCCGTCCGGCGAGTTGGTCAGGGCGTGCCGCCGGGCTCGGCGACAACGCTCCGGGCTCCGCCGAGCGCGACGATGTTTTGCAGACAACGCGCGGGCCGCGCGAAAGTCAGGAGCTACTTGTGCTTTTTCGCCAGGCCGGGTGGGACGCCGGTGGCACCGGAGTGCCCGTGGCCGGTCGCCGGGCCGCCGCCAGGGTGCGGGCCCGCGTGGCCCGGCGGGGTGCGCGGGGGTGGCGCGGTTGGGGTGCGAGGAGGCGTGGCGCGGCCCCGAGCACCGTGATTGCTCGCCCCGTGTTCGGCGTGAACCTCCTGGGCGTGGCCGGGCCCATGAGCCCGCACGCCGTGGCTGCCGGCCGCTCCCTGGCGCTTGGCCTGGCCGGGCGCCGCCGCGTGGCCTGTGGGATGGGCCGCGACGATGGGATGGCGGCCGGCGGCCGCTCCCGCGGAGGCGCCATGGGATGCCGGAGCCGCGGGCGCCCGCCGGTGCTGCGGGGCCGTGAGCGCCCGCCGGGGTCGGGGGACCGTGAGCGCCCGCCGGTGCCGCGGGACCGCGACTCCACGCCGGTGCCGGGATGCCGAGGCCGCTGAGCCGCCCGCCGGCCCTCCTGCCGCCACGGCCGTCGCCGTGGCTCTCACCGCGGTGCTCGGTGTCGCCGCGGGGGCAGCCGCGCCCGGCGGGGGCGCCGCCGTGCGAACGCGGGTCGGCCGGTGAGACGGAGTGTGGCGGCCGGAGGCGATGACATGAGTCACGGTGGCCGTTCCCGCTGTCAGCACCAGGGCGGCGGCGATGGCCTTGGCGGCGAGCCCGGCAGCCGACTTGCCGGCCAGGCCGGCGATTGCGGCGCCGGCGCCGCCAGCGCTGCCGGCCGCGCCTGCGCTGCCGGCCGCGCCGGCGCTGCCGGCAGCCCCTGCGCCGGCCGCTACCCCGGCGCCACCGGTCAGCGGTCCACCCAGCGTCCGGGCCAGAAGCGAGGCCGCGGCAGCCGCCGGCATCGCGGGAGAAAACGCTCGCAGCGTCCGCTGCCGGCCGTCGATCGCCCTGGCAAAGGCGGTACAGGCCGCGCAATCGCGCAGGTGGGCACCGATGTGCCGGCTGCGCAGCTTGCGCCCGTCGCCCTCCGAGAGCTTGCGGCAGACGTCGTCGCAGGCCATCTCGCGGCCGGCGGCGAAGTCGGCCAGGCCCCGGCGGGCCTCCAGGATGGACTGCTTGGCGGCGCCCGCCGACGTCTCCAGGACGATGGCGATCTCCTCGTGCGAGAGCCCGTTGAGCTCACGGAGGACGAGAGCGCCACGCGGCCGCTCGGGCAGATGCTGGAGGTCCTCGATCAGCAGGGCAAAGCGCTCGCGCTCGATCGCCTGATCCTCCGCGGAGGCGGTGGCGGAGGCCGAGGCGGACGGGCAGGCGGACTCGTCCCCGGTGGCCCGCAGCGCGTGTTCCGGCCGCCGGCGCCGGATGAGCGAGATCGCCTCGTTATGGGCGATGCGAAACAGCCAGGGACGCAGAGGGGCGTCACGTTGCCCGCGGCGCAACGCGACCAGCGCGAGGGCCCATGCCGACTGGATGGAATCCTGCGCGTCGGTCTCGTTGCGGACCAGCGACCGGCAGTAGCGGTACAGCGGCTGGTGATAGCGGTCATAGACGATGACGAAGGCGGCATCGTCGCCGGCGGCCACCTGGCGGGCGAGTCGCTCATCAGGAAGACCGGCCGACAGGCGGGCTGGGGTCCAGCGCAGGCGGCGGCGCAGGTCGATCGACGAAGCGGTCACGCGCCGGTACTACCCGCCTTGGGGCCTGCACCCTCAGCGACGGGGGGCGATCGTCTCAGCGGTGCTCGCCCTGAGGTTTCAGCTAGGGTCGGCGCGATGCCAGCGTGGTTTGACGAACTTGCCGAGCTGCTCCGCATCCCCTCGGTGAGCGCGGATCCGGCGCACGCCGACGACGTGGTCCGCGCCGGTCAGTGGGTATGTGATCTGCTGCGCGCCGCGGGCGGCGAGGCCGAGCTGGTGGACTGGCAGGGGCAGCCCCTGGCGATCGGTGAGCTCCGGGCCTCCCGGGAGGCCGCCACCGCGCCGACCGTCCTCTGCTACGGCCATTTCGACGTGCAGCCCGCTGATCCGCTGGAGCTGTGGGAGTCGCCCCCCTTCGAACCCGAGATCCGCGGCGAGTACCTGTACGGACGCGGAGTCGCCGATGACAAGGGCCAGCTCTACCTGCTCCTGGCGGCCGCCCGGGAACTGGCCGAGGCCGGTGAGCTGCCGGTCAACGTGCGCTTTGTCTGCGACGGCGAGGAGGAGACCGGCGGGCACTCGATTCTCGACTACCTGGCGGCCGACGACCGTCCGGCCGACGCAGCGGTCATCTTCGACAGCGGCATGATCGCTCGCGACGTGCCGGCGTTCGACGTCGCCACCCGCGGGATCGTCTACTTCCATCTGACGCTACGCACCGGACGGCGCGACCTGCACTCCGGGCTCTATGGCGGCGCTGCGCTCAACGCCGCCCAGGCGCTGATCGACACGCTGGCCGCGGTGAGCGCTCGCGACGGACGTCTGCCCGAGCCGCTGCGCCAGGGGATCGCGGCGCCCACCGCGGAGGAGCTCGCGGGGTGGAAGCTCCTGCCCGCCGGCGCCCGCGAGCTCGCCGACCAGGGAGCCGCGCCCAGTGACCCGCGGGCCGCCGAGGAGTTCTACCTGCGGACGTTCGCCGAGCCGGCCCTCGACGTCAACGGCATCTTCAGCGGCTCGCCCCAGATCCAGAAGACCGTCCTCCCGGTGACCGCTGAGGCCAACGTATCCATCCGGCTGGCCCCCGGTCAGCGACCCGACACGATCGTGGCCGCCTTCGAGGCTCTGCTGCGCGACGCTGCGCCCGCCGGCGCCGAGCTCGAGGTGGCCCTGCTGGCCTCCGCCGAGCCCGGCCTGGTGGCGCCCGATGCGCGGGCCATCCAGCTCGGGCTGGCCGCCTTCGAGCGCGCGCTCGGGGTCCGACCAGCGCTCATCCGCTCGGGCGGGACCCTGCCCATCGTTCCGGCACTCTCCAACCGCGGCATCCCCACCATCATCACCGGCTTCTCGCTGCCCGACGCCAACATCCACTCGCCCAACGAGCGCCTGCTGACGGACTACGTCCCGCGGGGCATCGCCGCCGCTCGCGCGCTCTTCGAGGACCTCGCCGCCGTCCGCAGCACCTGACTCGGAGCGGGTTGTCGACGGTGGGGGTGGCGAACCCGCTCCAAGTGAGCGGCAGCGCTGCGCGACGGCTGACCCGGGGAGGGTTTCTTGGCCACCGGCCGGCAAGAGTCCCAGAGTGGCCGTCAGGGGACGGTGAGCCAGAGGGAGCTGGGCGGCCCCTGGCCGTGATGGTTGGTGGCGCGGGCGGTCAGCCGATAGGCGCCGGGGGCACGGTGGCCGCGGAGGTGGAGCGCCACGCGACGGCCGGGATCAGCATCCACTCCGCTGGTCACCCGCGGCCGCGGCCGCGGGCGCCCCGCGACAACGCAGCGGGGATCCGCGGGCCGGCGGAGGCGGCGCAGGCTGAAGGAGACGGCCGCCGGCTGGTCAAGGACAGCCCACACTGTGCCTCCGGCGGGCGGCAGGCAGCCGTCGCGGGGAGCGGCCGGCTGCCCACCGGGGTGCCGTCCGGTGGACGCAACCTGGAGCCCGGTGATGCGGGGCACGGGATAGGCGCGCGGGCCGAGGGCGAGCTGCAGCGGCGAGCCGTCGCCCCGCAGCACCAGAGAGCCGCGGCCGACGCCGGCCGCCGCGGGCCGCCAGCGCACGACGACTGAGCAGGCAGCGCCCGGCCACAGGGAGACTCCCGCACAACCGTCGGCCACCACCGCGAACCCCGGACCGCCGGCGCCGGCGGTCGCCACTCTCACCGGTCCGCCGAGCGGGTTGGCGACGGTGATCGAAAACCGTTGCGCGTGATCGACGCCGTCCGCCTGCCCGGGCGCTGGGACGGGCGGTGACGCCCTCAACGAGGAGACCGAAGGAGAGGTCGCGCTCAGCGCCACCGTCACCGTGCCCCGGTCGTAGGGCAGCGTCAGCGCCCCGGCGATGGTTCCCGCGGCGGCCGGCGTGAAGCGGACGGTCACCGCGCAGCTCGTCGCCGGCTCGAGGATCGCCCCTGAGCAGCTGTCGGCTTCGATCGCCAGCGCCCCGGCGGGAAAGCCACCGCCGACGGCTGCCGGGCCGAACGACACCGGCTCACCGCCCGGATCCGCCACGGTCACCGTCGCTTCGCTGGCGCGGTCAAGCCCCGCCGCCGGAAGCGTGAGGGCGCCCGGCGTCGCCACTGGGGGCGCGCCGGGGCAGTCGCGGCCGGAAAGGACGTAGCAATCAGCCAGCCCTCGCACGGCGGCGAAGGCGGGACGCGCCACCGGCTGGGGATCGGCCACCGGGGGGTCCTGCACGATCGCCCCCGAGCACCCCCTCGCTGGCGAACGGCCCACCGAGGTTGTCGCGCTCGGTCACGAACACCTGGGAGGCGCCGGCGTCGAGCAGCGTCGGCAGCGACGCCGTCAGATAGCCGGCCTGGGAGGCAGCGCCGCCGGCGAAGGCCGGGTCGTACTGGAACTGGGGATCGGCCGGATAGCCGTGTTCGGTGACCCACAGCGGCCCGCGGAAGCCCGCCGCCGCAAAGAACGCCCGCCACGCGCGGATGTCACCGGCCAGCCCCGCGAGGGTGGAGCGCTCGTGCACATTGGCGATGTCGAAGGCGTGGATCGCGTCAGGACCGCTGACGGCCAGGACCTGGCTCAGCCACACCGAGCCGGCGATCTGCGAGATCCCACCGAGGAGGACCTGGGCCTGGGGATCGATCCGCTTCACAGCATCGCGGGCGGTCCGCAGCATCCAGGCGTACTGGGCGGGGGTCCCATGAAAGAACTGGTCGCTGTCGGGCTCGTTCCACACCTCCCAGTCGCGGATGACCCCATCGGCATGGGCGGCGATCTGGCTGATCAGCGAGCCGTAGCCGGCGAGATCATCCGTGGCGCAGCGGGCGGCGTCGGCCGGGCTCATCGGTTGTGGGCAGTCGGCCAGCCACGATGGCACCGTCATGAGATCGGCGACGACCGAGAGGCCGTAGCGCTGCGACAGGGTCATCACCTCGTCCAGCCCCGACCAGTCGGGGTCCGACGGGCCCTGCGCGAAGACGAGCGCGGGGGCGACGTCGAGACGGATGGTGGAGGCTCCCATGGCGGCCGCCTCGGCGAACATCGCCCGCATGAACGACGGCGGGTCGTCGAGCTGGAGCATCGAGTGGGCGCCGATCGGGCTCGGGGCGGCCTGCGCGAACCCGCTCCCGACCGCCGCGACAGCCACCGCCGCCACAGCGGCCACCGGCCCCCTGAGCCACCGCCGGGCTCTCACCGGCCCATCATCGCGCGGCCGCGATACGTGGTCAACCGGCGATCAGTGCCTGGTAGTCCGCCCACCCCTCAAGAACCGCAGCTCGTGTCTAGGCTCGACTCATGGCTAGCAAGACATGGTTCATCACTGGAACATCACGCGGCTTCGGCCGTGAATGGGCGGCCGCCGCCCTCGAGCGCGGCGATCGGGTGGCCGGCACGGCGCGCGATCCGAACACCCTGGACGATCTCAAGGAGCGCTACGGCGACGCGCTGCTGACGATGGCGCTCGACGTGACCGATCGTGCCGCCGCCTTCGACGCTGTCCGCATGGCCCACAAGCACTTCGGTCGGCTGGACATCATCGTCAACAACGCCGGTTACGGCCAGTTCGGGATGGTCGAGGAGCTCTCCGAGCAGGAGGCCCGCGACCAGATCGAGACCAACCTGTTCGGCGCGTTGTGGGTCACCCAGGCGGCGCTGCCGTTCCTGCGCGAGCAGGGCTCGGGCCACATCCTCCAGGTCTCCTCGATCGGCGGCATCTCGGCCTTCGTCGAGGTCGGCATGTACCACGCCTCCAAGTGGGCGCTGGAGGGGCTGAGCCAGTCGCTCGCCCAGGAGGTCAAGGACTTCGGCATCAAGGTGACGCTGATCGAGCCCGGCGGGTTCTCCACTGACTGGGGCGGGTCCTCGGCGCGTCACTCCGAGCCGCTGGAGGCCTATGCCGCGCTGCACGAGGCGTCGGACCAGCGCCGCGCCGGCAATACCCCCGGCGATCCCATCGCCTCGGCGCAAGCGGTCATGCGGGTCGTCGACGCCGAGAACCCTCCGCTGCGGTGCTTCTTCGGCAGCGCCCCGCTGAGGATCGCCGAGCGCGACTACGAGAGCCGGCTGGCCACGTGGCGCGAGTGGCAGCCGGTGGCCGAGCTCGCTCAGGGCTGAGACCTACGCGACGCTGACATCCACAGCGTCGGCAGCCCGCGTCCGGGGTCCGGAGCGCCGGGCCTCGGACGGCACGCGAGGTGTCGGGCGATCACGCTCGAGGGCGCACAGCGCGGCCACGACGTCAGCGTCGAACTGCGACCCGGCATGCCGGGCCAGTTCGGCCAGCGCGTCGGGCACGGCGAGCGCCTGCCGGTACGGGCGGTCGCGCGTCATCGCCGTGTAGGCATCGGCGACGTGGATGATCCGGCCCTCGAGGCTGATCTGCTCGCCGTGGAGGCCCATCGGGTAGCCGGTGCCATCGACGCGTTCGTGATGCTGGCGCACGAAGGCCGCCGGTCCCGGCAGCCCCCAGGTGGCTCAGCAGCTCGGCTCCGAGGGTCGCGTGGGCCTTGACGAGACGGAACTCCTCGTCGTCGAGCGGACCGGGCTTGCCGAGGATCGCGTCCGGCACGGCGATCTTGCCGATGTCGTGCAGCCGGGCGGCGGTCCTCAGGTCCTCGAGCCGGTCCTCGCCGAGGGCGAGCGCGCGGGCGATCTCGACGCACAGGATGGAGACGTGGAGGCTGTGCGTGACAGTGTCTGAGTCCTTGGCCTGCAAGAGGTCCAGCCCGATCTCCCGTCGCAGTTCGGCCGGCGGGTCTGGGCCCGTCGTCACCGGCGATGCTGACCCGGTTCTTGCCCCGCCGCTTGGAGGCGTACATGGCGGCGTCGGCGCCCGCGAGCAGCTCGTCACGCGTCGATCCGTGCGCCGGGAAGCTCGCCACGCCGATGCTGACGGTCAGCGGGTTGGGAAGCTCTGCCGCCAGCGAGGCCACGCTCTCGCGCAGGGCGTTGGCGGCGGTGAGGGCGTCTCTGTCCGACAGGCCGGGCAGCAGGGCACAGAACTCCTCGCCTCCGGTCCGGAACACCTTGTCGCCGGCGCGGGTGCCGCGGCGCAGCGCGTCGGAGACCACGCACAACGCCTGGTCGCCGACCTGGTGGCCGTTGAGGTCGTTGATCTGCTTGAAGTCGTCGATGTCGAAGAGCAGCATGCTGAAGGGGTCGCGCGTCGGCCAGCTGAGCGGTCAGCTCCTCGTGGAACACCCGGTGGCCGAGCAGCCCGGTCAGTGAGTCATGGCGTGCCTGCTCCTGGCTCTGCTCGTAGAGCAGCGCCTTCTCGATCGAGAGCTCGCCGAGACTGACGAGATGCAGCAACATCTCGTGCGCCTCGGAGCCGGGCGGTGGCGCTCCGGCGACCGCCACCACGCCGACCGTCCCGCCGGCGCCCTTGAGCGGGAATCTCTGCCAGCGCTCGTCGAGCGAGGGGCGCGGCCGCTCCCTCGATCGGCCTCGCCGCGTCGTCCCCGCGCTGGAGAGGACCGTCCAGGCCCCCGCGCGGTTGATGAGGACAAGACTGGAGCGGGCCTTCGGCCTCGGCGACGAGCGTGTCGGCGACCTGGCGGCCGACGGCCTCGAGTTCGAGCATGCCGGCAAACACGGTCGTCAGCTCGTGGAGCCGGTGAAGCTGGTGCAGCTGGAGTCGCATCCGCTGGTGCAGCAGGCCGTTCTCGACGGCGAGGGCGATGCGATAGGCGACGGCGCGCAGCTCCGTGGCCTCCGACGCCTCGAAGGCCTCATCGCCGCGCCGGGCGAGCAGCAGCAGACCGAGTGATCGATCGCCCACGAGCAGCCGCGCCCAGGCGACGTGACGGGGCGAGTACGGCGTCCAGCCAGGCGGGGATCGGCAGCTCCTGGACGGAGCCGACACGGACGGATCGCGCCCTCGTGGCCGCCTCGACCTCGGGCAGCGTGAAGGGCTCCGTCGGGACGTCGGCGGCCGCGATGCCCCAGTGACCGGCGACGGTCGACCCGGCGTCGGAATCCAGGATCAGCAGCGCCATGTCGGCGAAGAACAGCTCACCCGACCTCGATCGCCACGCGCTCGACGGTGGTGTCCAGATCCTGTTCTGAGCCCAGCACGGAGATCACCTGGGCCAACCGGGTCGCTCGCAGCAGGGCCCGGCCATATGCTGCTCGGAACTGTCCAGGCGCTCACGGAGCGTGGCGAGCTCGGCTTGCGCCTCGACGAGCGTCTGCCGGGCCCGCGGCGGGTCAGCCATGGTCACAAAGCCAGGACGGCGACACTCGATTGTGAACCCCGCTCGACCCGGTGGTGCGGGCGAACTCGCCAAAGGTGAAGAAGCCGCAGACGGACACGCCCTCGAGCCCTGAGCAGATGGCGGCGACCTCCTCGCCCACCGCTCGCCGAGCAGCGGGACGCGGGAGCCGCAGGAGAAGGCCAGACAGCAGACGCGGCGGAGCGTCGAGAGCGTCGACAGCCTCCTCGGCAGCTCGCCGGGCCCCCTCGATCAGCCCCTCGTCGTCGCTGGACATCACCTGGAGGATGCTCTGCTCCGTGATCCCGATGTTGAGTTGATGCCGCCCGCCCTCGGGAAGGAACGCGTGAAGCTGGCGCACGTCGTAGCGCCCCCGCGCGCTGGGGCATCCGACCGGACTGTGCATGATCTTGCGAAAGAAGTCGGGATCGGTGCGGTCGAGCCCTTCGCCCTGTTCGGCCAGATAGGCGCCGAGGGCGGGCGTGCCGTCGAGCTCGTGCACGACGGTTCCCTCCGCGCGGGTGACGAGCATCGGCTTGCCGACGGGCCGCCAGCCGTGATCCACGGAGACGCCCATCGGGCGGGCCGAGTTGATCCATACCGCGAGGATGCCGTCAGTCAGGTGCGACCGTCGCCGAAGGTGTAGGTGCGCGCCCACTGCAGGTCGTCGGCGGCCACGCCGCCGACGAACGGGATGACCGCGGTCGTCACCTCGTAGCGCCGCGGGCGATCTCGCGCTGGTCAGGGGTCAGCCCGTCCGCGATGAGCAGCAGCACGGAGTGGGGATGACGATCGCCGGCGCGATCACGAGCCGTCTGCGCGGCAACCGCGGCCGACTCGGCGACATCCGTCTCGTCACGCTGGACGTGGCAGATCCCGTACGCGGTCTCCTCGGCGCGCAGCAGCGCGGCGACACACCCGTGCGGCACAAGCGCGTCATCGGTGAAGCTGCCGGTGCTCGTGCAACCGACCACCGCCGCCGGCGACGCCTCGTCCGCGGCGGCCGCGGAACAGGTCGTCGACGTCGTACTGGTGCTCGCGAACAGGATGACGACGTCGCCGGCCGCGGCAGTGCGACCGCGGAGGGCCGCCCGCACCGCCTGCCGTCCGGCAGCCTCCGCGTCCATGGCTCGCTGTGGCCGGTCAGGCGCGCGCCGCGCGCGCGGCAACGGGGAGCTGTGTGTTGGGCATCTACACCCATCGACGGAACGGCCCAACACTTGAGCGGTTTCGCGCAGATCTCGACGGCTTCTCCCGGGGTGCGCCGACCGCCGACGCCCCCGCTGCGATGGCGGCGCCCGGCCGCCGGTGCGGACCCGGCCGCGCCTCAGACGGTGGCGAGCTGGGGCGTGAACGCCGGCTCTTCGGACATCGGCCGGACGTCGACGGCGATCACCTTGTACTCCGGGCACGACGTGTTGACGTCGGAGGACTGGCCGACGAGCAGGTTGGTGCGCGCCTCGGGGAAGTGAAACGAGGTGAACACGTGGCCGGGCTCGATGCGGTCGGTGACCCGGGCGTGCAGTTCCGTCTGGCCGACGCGGCTGCGGATCGACACCTTGTCGCCCGTGGTGATCCACAGGCGCGCGGCATCCTCGGGGTGGATCTCCAGCCAGTCGCGGTCGACGAGATCGATGTTGACGGTACGGCGGGTCATCGTTCCGGCGTTGTAGTGCTGCAGCACCCGGCCGGTGACGAGCACCAGCGGGAACTCGCCGTCCGGAGCATCGCCGGGCGCCTTGTAGGGCAGCACGGCGAACTGGCCCTTGCCGGAGGCGTTGTCGAACGTCGTGTCGTAGAGCGTCGGCGAATCCGTGCCGTCGGGACGGATCGGCCACTGCAGGCCGCGCCGGCCGAGGCGCTCGCGGCTGAGGCCCGCGTAGGCCGGGGTGAGACGGGCGATCTCGTCGGTTGCGTCCCACGGCGACTGCCAGCCCATCTCGTGGCCGAGCATCCGCGAGACGGTCATGAGGATGTCGAAGTCCGTCCGCGCGCCGCCGGGCGGGATCGATCGCCGGCTCGACCGCCTGGAAGCGCCGCTCGGCGTTGGTGAACGTGCCGGACTTCTCCAGGAACGCCGAGGCCGGCAGCACGACATCGGCGTACTTGGTCGTCTCGTTCTCGAAGATCTCCTGGCAGACGACGAACTCGAGGTTCTCCAGCGCCGCGGTGACGTGGGCGGTGTCGGGGTCGGTCTGGGCGACGTCCTCGCCGAAGATGTACATCGCCTTGAGATCGCCGGCGACCGCCGCGTCGAACATCTGCGGGATCGTGTAGCCCTTGTCGCGGCTGAGCGGGACGCCCCACGCCTCCTCGAACTGCCGGGCGACGCTCTCGTCCGACACCGGCCGGTAGGCGGTGTAGGTGTCGGGCAAGCGCGCCCATATCCGACGAGCCCTGGACGTTGTTCTGGCCGCGCAGCGGCAGCAGCGCCGACCCGGGCTTGCCGACCTTGCCGGTCATCATC
Organism: uncultured Solirubrobacteraceae bacterium; assembly: GCA_963800545.1. Classification (GTDB taxonomy): domain Bacteria; phylum Actinomycetota; class Thermoleophilia; order Solirubrobacterales; family Solirubrobacteraceae; genus Palsa-465. Next base: position 23,265 of record CAWDBJ010000016.1, on the reverse strand, counting down.
GCCAGGTTGCAGAGCAGCTGGACGACCTCGGAGCCGTACTTGTGCTCCGTGACGCCCAGGCCCCACAGCAGCGAGCCCGACTGCGCCTCGCCGTAGATATGGGCCGCCCGCTCCAGCTGGGCGGCCGGGATTCCGGTGATCTCCTGCACCGCCTGCGGGCGTGTAGGCCTCAAAGCAGCTCCTCGACGGCCTCGTAGCCCTCAGTGCGCTGCGCGATGAACTCCGGATCGGTCAGCCCGTCGCGGCGCACCACGTGGCACAGACCGAGGACGACGGCGGCGTTGGTGCCGGGCCGCGGGGAGAGGTGGATGGCGCCGTAGTCGGCGAGCTCGATCCGCCGGGGGTCGATCGTGATCAGCTGGCAGCCGCGCAGCGCGGCCTGCTTGATCCGCGCGCCGACCACGGGGTGGCCCTGCGTCGGGTTGACGCCGATGAGCAGCGCCACGTCGGCGTCGTCGATGTCCGTGAACGAGCCGGTCGCGCCCGACAGCCCGAAGGACTTGCGCAGCGCGAACGAGGTGGGGGAGTGGCAGACGCGCGAGCAGTTGTCGATGTTGTTGGTGCCGATGGCGGCGCGCATCATCCGCTGCATCGCATAGCAGTCCTCGTTGGTGGCCCGCGACGACGCCAGCCCGGCGATCGCGTCAGGCCCGTGCTCGGACTTGATCCGGGTCAGCTCGGAGACGATCCGCTGCAGCGCCTCGTCCCAGCTGGCCACCCGGAAGCGGCCGCCCTCGCGGATCAGCGGCGTCGTCAGCCGGTCCCGCGAGCGGGTGAACTGATGGGCGAAGCGGCCCTTGAGGCAGGTGTGGCCCTCGTTGGCGGGACCGTCGAGCGCCGGGGCGATCGTGGCGATCCGTCCCTGGCGCGCGTGGGCCTCCAGCCGGCATCCCACCCCGCAGTAGCCGCAGGTGGTCGTGACGGTCTGGTCGAAACGCTCGTGCTCCATGGTGGTCACCTCAGTCGTCGCCGTTCATCGATCGTAGACGCTTGCGCGAGCGCCGCCCGGGGTCGTCGCCGCTGTAGGGCTCGCGAGGCGGGAAGCCGCCGTCGAGCAGCGTGATCTCCGTGATCGCGTCCGTCGGGCACGTGTCGGCGCAGGCCCCGCAGGAGACGCACGTCGATTCCAGAAAGCCCGTGTCCAGGCCCGCGGCGACGTTGGACTCAAACCCGCGTCCGGTGGCGGTCAGGGCAAAGGCGCCCTGGACCTCGTCGCAGGCGCGGACGCAGCGGCCGCAGGAGATGCACAGCTCGTGCTGGAAGGCGAGATAGGGGTGGCGCAGATCGTGGCCGGCGCGGTGGGTGACGCCCGGCCAGCGCGGCTCGCCCACCTGGAGGCGCTCGGCGACCTGCCCCAGCTCGGTGTGGGCGCCCGGCGGCTCGGGCAGCTCGGAGAGCACCAGCTCGACAACCGCGGTGGCCACCCGGCGGGCGGTGGCGTCATCCGTGGTGATCGCCATCCCGTCACGGCAGGGCGTCGTGCAGGCGGGCAGCGGCTTGGGTGAGCCCTCGGCCGCCACCAGGCAGACGCGACATGCCCCGAACGGCTTCTGGCGCTCGTCATAGCAGAGGGTCGGCACCCACGAATCGATCGATCGAGCGGCCTCCAGGATGGTCGTGCCCTCGGCGACCTCGATCGAGGTGCCGTCGATGGTGACGGTGATCACGACAGCTCCAGTTCGTCCTCGAAGTGGGCCAGCAGGCTGCGCAGCGGGGCCGGCATGCCCCCGCCGTGGGCGCACAACGACCCCAGCTCGAGGGTCTCCAGCAGCGCCTCAAAGGTCGTGCGCGACACCGGCTCGCCGGAGGCGAACTGGTCGTGGGCGCGCTTGAGCCCGATGCGGCAGGGAAAGCACTTGCCACAGCTCTCGTGGGCGCCGAAGCGGAGCAGGTGGATGGCGACGGCGCGCATGTCCGTCTCGTCGTCGAAGGCGAGGATCGAGCCATGGCCGACCATGCATCCCTCGGCCGCCAGCGCGTCGAAGTCAAACGCGGTGTCGAGCTTGGCCGCCGGCAGGATGCCGCCCAGCGGTCCGCCGATCTGCACCGCCTTGATCGTCCGGCCGTCCCGCAGGCCGCCGGCCACCTCCTCGCAGAGCGCGCGCACTGACATCCCGAACGGGACCTCGTAGATCGTCGGCCGGGTGAAGCGCTCGTTGAAGCACACCAGCTTGGAGCCGTTGGTCTCCGTGTCCGGGCTCAGGGCCGCATAGGCCTCCGCGCCGTGCTCGGCGATGAACGGCATGTTGGCCAGGGTCTCGATGTTGTTGACCACCGTCGGGCGGCCATGGACCCCGCGCTCGGCCGGAAACGGCGGCCGCGCCGAGACGGTGCCGCGCAGCCCCTGCAGGCTGGCCAACAGCGCCGTCTCCTCACCGACGACGTAGGAGCCCGCCCCCTCGACCACCGTGACGTCGAAGTCAAAGCCCGAATTCAGGATGTCCTCGCCCAGCCACCCGTCGGCGTGCGCCTGCTCGATGGCGGCGTCGAGTGCCGGCTTGGACAGCGGGTACTCCGAGCGGGTGAGCACGAAGCCGTGCTGGGCGCCCACCGCGAACCCGGCCAGCGCGAGGCCCTCGAGCACCCGGACCGGTTGCGCTCCATCAGGTATTTGTCGATGTAGGAACCGGGGTCGCCCTCGTCGCCGTTGCCCACGATGAACTTCTCCTCTCCCGTGGCGGCCCGGGTGAAGCGCCACTTCGTGCCCGCCGGGAACCCGGCTCCGCCGCGGCCGCGGACGGTCGCCGCCTCGACGGCCTCCAGCAGCCCCTCGGGACCCAGCTCGGTCAGCGCCCGGCGCAAACCTGACCAATCGGCGGGAGCGATCAGCACCGGCTCCTCGAGCAGGCTCTCCCACACGGGCTCGTCCGCGGGGGCGCTGGCGCCGGCCAGCACGCGCTCGAGCACGTCGTCACCGGCGTCGATGATCTCGCCGTCACGGATGGCCGGGGAGGAATGACAGAAGCCGAGACACACCGTCTCCACCAAGGACACGGATCCGTCGGCCGAGCGCTCGCCCAGTCCGACGTCGAGCGCGGCGCTGACGGCGTCGACGTGGGCACCTCCGGTGGCCGCAAAGCAGGCCGTGCCGGTGCACACCCGCACGTGGCGCGCCCCGCGCGGCGCCAGCAGGTCGTCGTAGAAGGTCGAGACCCCGTAGACGGACGCCTCGGGAAGGCCCGAGACCTCGGCGGCGCGCTTGCGATCCTCGTCGGTGAGCTCACCGTGGTCTTCAACGGCAGCCTTGAGCACGTCGAGCGCGGTGGGGGCGCGCACGGCGTGGTGACGACGGATCAGCTCAACGAGATTCTGCGACACCCTCTCTCCTTATACCAATTTGTCCAGTCTGACAGAGAGACCGCGAGAAAGCACGGTAGGCGCTGCGTCGGCCGATCGCAATCGGGGTAGCGTCGATCGGCAACCATGACGTCGCCCAGAGACAACCCGCCCTCCGACGAGTCCGTCGAGGAGGCCGCCGAGCACGCCGAGCGGGCCGTGCAGGAGCGCCGCGAGATGGCGCGCAAGGCCAGCCAGGCCGACGCGGCGGACACGGCGTCTGAGGCCGCGGCGCTCGACAGTGAGGCCAACGAGCACGGGGATGCCTCCCACGAGCAGGAGGACGAGGCCCAGGAGAAGGCCCGCGAGGCCGACTCCGAGACCGGCCCCGGCTGACGGTTAGGCGGCGGCGGCCGCGGCGGTCGCCAGGTGCTCGGCCAGCGGGGCGGGCCGTCCGAGGTGGTAGCCCTGTCCGTAGTCGACGCCGATCCGGGCCAGCAGTTGAGCCGTCTCTTCGTCGCCGACGAACTCGGCGATCGTCTGTTTGCCCATCCCGCGGGCGATCTGCACGACGGCGGAGATCAGCGTCCGGTCGGTCTCATTCTCCGTGCAGTGCGCCACGAACTCGCCGTCGATCTTGAGAAAGTCGAACGGCAGGTGCTTGAGGTAGTAGAAGGAGCCGAAGCCCGCGCCGAAGTCGTCGAGGGCGAACTTGCAGCCAAGCTCCGACAGGCGGTCGGCGAACGCCGCGGCCCGGGCCATGTTGGCGACCGCCGCCGTCTCAGTGATCTCGAAGATGAGCCGCTCGGCGGGAACGGCCGTTTCGGCCAGGCGGCGCTCGACGAGGGCCAGCAGCTTGGGGTCGCCGATGGTGTGACCGGAGAGGTTGACCTCCAGTCGCATGGCGCCGCCGCCGGCCCGGTCGTCGGCGAGCATCGTGATCGCCTGATCGGTCACCCACCGGTCGATCTCCTGGATGAGGTTCAGGCGCTCGGCGATGTAGAGGAAGGTGGCCGGTGGGACGACGTCGCCGTCGGCCAGGCGCATGCGCAGCAGCAGCTCGTAGTGCGCGGGCCCGGAGCCGCTGAGGGGCCGGATCGGCTGAGCGACCAGCTCGAAGCGGTCGTGGGCGAGTGCCCCGGTGATCTCCGTGGCCCACTTCATCTGGCTGGCGATCCGCGGCCGATCATGGTCCTCAGTGCGATAGTGGGCCAGCCCGTTGCGCCCCTGCTCCTTGGCCTCGTACATCGCCAGGTCGGCGCACACCATGATCTCGTCAGCGGTCAGCGGCTCGGGCCCCTCGAGGGTGGTGATCCCGATGCTGGCCGTCACCCGCCGCTCCTCGCCCAGCCCGGTGGCCGGGGCCTCGAGACGGACGCGCTCGAGGATCTCCGTCGCCACCTGTTCCGCGGTCTCGGCCGACTCGCGGGGGAGCAGCACCGCGAACTCGTCGCCTCCCAGGCGCGCGACCACGTCTGACTCGCGCAGGCGGTCGCGCACCGTGTGGGCGATGCGCACGATCAGCTCGTCGCCGGCATTGTGGCCACGGGTGTCGTTGAAGTATTTGAAGTTGTCGAGATCGATCATCAGCACCGCCCCCGCGGTGCCGTACCGGCGGGCGCGGATCATGTGGCCGTCCAGCTCACGGGCGAAGCTGCGGCGGTTGAGCAGGCCGGTCAGCGGGTCATGGTCGGCCATGTGGCGCAGCTGGTCCTCATAGCGCCGTCGCTCGGTGACGTCCTGGGCCTGTCCGATGAAGTGCAGCGGACGCCCCTCGGCGTCGCGGACGAGCGTGACGCCGACGGACGTCCACACGGGATGGCCGGCCGCATGGATGTACCGTCGCTCCTGGGTGAAGGAGGCCTGAGCGCCATCGATCAGGGCGCGGAGCGCCTCGGCCTCGTCGGCCACATCGTCGGGATGGGTGATCGAGCTGCGCAACAGGCCCACCAGCGTCTCCCGTGGATGACCGAGGATCGCGCAGAAGGCGTCGTTGACCTGCACGTAGCGCCCGTCGAGGTCGAAGATCGTCATGCCGATCAGCGCGTTGTCGAACGACCGGCGAAACTGCTCCTCGGCAGCCTGCTGGGCGGCGCGAGCCCGGTGGGCGTCCGTGATGTCGCGGCAGGTCCCCGACAGCCGCGCCGCGCGCGCTCCCTCGGCCGGAAGGTAGGAGCCCTGGGTGTGCAGGACGCGCACCTCCCCGTCGGGGAGCGGGATGCGGTACTCGAAGTCAAACGGCCGGCGGTCGCGAACCGCCACGCGGAGGATCTCGCGCACGCGCGCCCGGTCACCGGGGTCGATGAGGTCTGTGTAGTCGCTCGCGGTCGGAACCTCGCTGCCGGGCTCCAGACCGTGCAGCCGGTACTGCTCGTCAGACCAGCGGCGCCGGCCGGTGGCGATGTTGCGTTCCCAGCTTCCGACACGGGCCGCCGACTGGGTCTCGGCCAGGAGCCGCTGCTCCTCGCGCAGGCGAGCCTCGGTGCGGCGCCGCTCGGTCACGTCGCGCGCGACGCTGAGCACGCCCGCGGGCTCGCCCTCGAACCGGTAGGGCGCGAGCTGGGTCTCGAGAACGACGTCTCCGCGGGTGGCCAGCAGATCGAAGCTGGCGGACTCCCCGTTCAGCGCGGCGAGGAAATGCTCCTCGAGGGACACCCAGGCCTCGGGCCCGAGCACCTCCTCGGCGGTGCGCCCCAGCAGGCTCTCGCGGGTGGTGCGGCCCTCGGAGAGGACGGCGCCCTCGCAGGCCACGCACCGCAGGTCCTGGTCATAGAGGACGACGAGCGTGCCGGGCAGGCGAGCGAGGATCGAGCGCAGCCGCTCCTCGGTCTCGCGGCGGCCCCGCTCGGCAGCGAGGGTCGCCTCGTGCGGATCACCGGCCTGCTCGGACTCGACACGGGGGGACACGGACGGCTCCTGTTGAGGCGCGCGCCGGGACACGGCCGCGCGCCGACTCATCGAGGGGTGACCTTCCCTACATCGGCCGTGAAGCGGATGGCCTTGAATGCAGGTCGATGACCATCCCTGCTGCCGGCGTTCGTCCGGTGATCGCCATCAGCACCTATGTCGCCCCGGCGCGATGGGGTCCGTGGGAGCAGGCCGCCGCGCTCGTCCCGCTGGCCTACGTCGAGGCGGTCATCCGGGCGGGCGGACGGCCCGTCCTTATCCCGCCGGTCCCGGGCGCGGTCGCCGAGACGCTTGACCTGGCGGCCGGGGTGATCCTCTGCGGGGGCCCCGACATCGATCCGTCCCTCTACGGCGCGGATCGCGAGCCGGCCACCGTGCTGCTGGCGCCGGAGCGCGACGGCCCCGAGCAGGAGCTGATCGGGGCGGCGCTCGAGCGTGACCTGCCCCTGCTGGGCATCTGCCGCGGGGCGCAGTTGCTCAACGTCGTGCGCGGCGGCACGCTGGTCCAGGATCTCCCGGGTCACGTGACCCTGCCCGGAACGTTCGACGCCCACGAGGTGGTGACCGCGCCGGGGAGCCGGGTCGCCTCGATCCTCGGGCCGCGGCTGACCGTCGCCTCGGGTCACCACCAGGGGATCGATGGGGTGGGGGACGGCCTGATCGTCGGCGCGCGCGCCGGCGATGGGACCGTTGAAGCGCTCGAGGATCCCGGTCGCCGGTTTGCCGTGGGCGTGCTCTGGCACCCCGAGCAGGGCGGCGACGACCGCCTGTTCGAGGCTCTCATCGCCGCGGCGGGGCCCCGCTGAAGCGGGCGGTGCCGGCGCGGGCGGTCAGGGACGGCAGCTGGTCCGCGACCCGGCCCGCTGCGCGTGCTCCATGGCACTGAGCGCCCGCAGATGGCGCGCTACTCCGAGCGGGCCCACCGCGCCGGCCGGCAGCTCGACCACGAACGACGTCGTCCCGGGGAGCCGGTGGTTCTCCCAGGAGGGCGCCGTGCCGGGCAGGAAGCCCAGGCAGGCGGCGCGCAGGTGGCTGAGCTCGGCGTAGCGGCGCGCCACGCCCCGGTCCCCGCCCGCCATGTCGACGAGGTCCTGGTGCTGGTGGTACCAGATGGTGACCGCCGGATGGATGTGCAGGATGAGCGCCATCACCGCGCGCGTCTCGGGTTCGGAGGCGGGGTGCGGGCCCGCGTCGTAGGTGGGATCCGTGATCGGTGCCCACGCGTAGGGGAAGTTGCGGTTGAGGTCGACGCCGTGGGCGTTCTGGCGGGTCCCGGCGGCCGTCCCGTCGGGGTTGAGCTCGCCGATGAGCCACAGCTGGACGCCGGCCGGCGGGGGCCGGCGCGCCAGCGCGGCGAGGATCCTCAGCCCCGCGCACTCGTCGCCGTGCACGCAACCCACGAGCAGCAGCCGGCGGCGCGCCCCGTCGGCGCCGATGACATGGGCGATGAGCCTCCGGCCCTGGACCGAGCGGCCGATGAGGACCGTGCGCCGCACGGTTCGCGCGACGCTCGAGGCTGCGGGGGCCGGCGAGCGAGCCGCCAGCGCCAGAGCCAGAGCCAGCGCGACCGCTGCCGCCGGCCGGAGCGTCACGCGACGGGCGGCTCGGCGGCGGCCGCCTGCAGGCGCGCCCGGGCGGCGACGATCGCGGGCGCCGTGGAGCCCGGCAGCAGCGACCGGGCGGCGCCGTCGGCGGGCTTCACCGGCCGGCCGGAGGCCAGGCGGCGCTGCAGCACCTGCAGGTCGGACTCGATGCCGCTGAGCCGGTAGGGGCGCGTGACCAGCCCCGGACCGAGGATGTCGCGGAGGCGATGGAGCTCGGCCCGCACGGCCACCTCATGGCCGGGCTCGTCGTAGAGCAGCCGCGACAGGGTCCGGGCGTCGAGCCCGTCGGGGTGCAGCGACAGGAGGGCGACGATCTCGGAGTGGCGCACGGTCAGCCGGTGGGTGGCGGTCGGCGTCGTCAGCGTGGCGCGGTCGTGCCCGAGCAGCTCCAGACGGCTGGGGGTGGTGCGCGGCCGGGAACGGGCCGGTCGGCTGGGCAGCACCAGCGCGCCCTCACCGAGGGGGTGGACCGCTGCCTCGGTCCCGTCGTCAAGCGCCACCTCGGAGGCGTCGGCGGGGACCTCGATGCGGGCGCCGGTCGACCGCCGGTTCTCCCAGCCGCCGATGGCGGCCAGGACGCGTCCGGAGGGGCTGATCGCCGCCGCGTCCCCGCCATGGTGGGCGGCGTGTTCGGCGAACAGTCCCAGGATCCGGGTGTCGCGCTCGAGCATCTCTGAGCGCAGCTCCTGCTCGGCGAGGCGCGCGGTCAACTGCACGAGCGCCAGGGTCTGCGGATGGGCGGTCTCATAGCTGCCGGTGACGTCGATCGCGCCGAGGATGTCGCCGGTCTCGGGATCGTGAACCGGGGCGCCCGAGCACTGCCAGCCATGCACCTCGGAGCGGTAGTGCTCGGCGGAGAACACCTGGACGGCGTGGTCGGCGGCGAGCGCCGTGCCGACCGCGTTGGTCCCGGCGGCGCCCTCCGACCAGGCGTGGCCCGGGCTGAAGCGGATCCGCTCGGAGGCCCGCAGGACGTCCGGATGGCCATCTGACCACAGCAGGCAGCCGTCGGCATCGGCGACGACGAGGATGTGCCGGGCGTCGTAGAGGAGGTCGTCGAGCACGCTGCGCAGGATCTGGGTCATGCGGCTGAGCGGGTGCTCGCGCCAGCGTTCGACGGCGTCCTGCGGATCGATGACCAGCGGGGCGCCCGGCTCGGCCGGGTCGACGCCGCGCTGCGAGCAGCGCTCCCATGAGTCGGCGATCACCCCCCGGACGATCGCCGGGACATGGCCGTCGCACAGCGCTGAGGCGTGCGCCCGGCGCAGCAGACGAGCCCACTTGTGGGCATCGACGCCGGCCTGCAGACCCACCCAACTTTCGCGCATGGTGGCGGGAGAGCCTACGCCGATCGGTGCGTCTGCGGGCGGGGTGCGCCCGGCCCGAACCCGGCTCCTAGACTGGACCGGGTGCCCTCCGGCCTTGTCACCCACACCCTCGGCCGCGCCGCCGAGCGCATCCCCGGCCTGCGCCGCGTCCCGCTGTTCAAGCTGCTGTCGGTGGCCGAGGTGGCGATGCTCACCGCCGACCACCTGGCCCGCCTCAGCCCCGCCGAGCGCCGGCGCCTGCTCGCCCTGGTGCGCCTCGGCCGCGGCCGTCGCAGCCGCCTGACAGACGCCGAGCGCGACGAGCTCGAGGCGCTGCTGATCAAGCTCGCCCCCCGGCAGCTGATGGGCGGCGCGGTCGATCGCCTCTCGCCGGTGCCCCTGCCCCGCCGCTTGTTGTACGGCCGGCACAAGCCCGCCTAACGGCCCACGAGCAGGCACAAGGCCGCCCCGCGGCCACCGGGGTCCGCCGCGGGCGGCGAACCCTTAAGCTGCGGCCGTGGCTTCACGGATGAAGTGGCACGCGCTGACGGCCCTGGCCTGCCTGGTGATGGCGGGACCGGCACTGGCAGCCCCGCGCGCCGACCGCTCCTCCGGATCGCCCGTGGCCAACCGGTCCGCGGCGGCGGTCTCCGCGGCCCGCGCGGCGCTGACCGCTGCCGGGCCGCTGCAGGGTCTGACCCGGGCGCGCTCGGTACGTGTGACCGGGAGCGGCTTTGATCCCGACGCGGCGATCGTCGTCGCCCAATGCTCGACGGCGGCGCTGGGCGACGCGCTGCATTCGGTGTCCAGCGCGCTGGACGACTGCGACGCCGCCGAGGTGGCCGTCGAGCCGGCAGGGGACGGCGGCCGCTTCGCCGTCGTCACGCGCGTGGCGCCGGTCATCGACACCGCGGCCGGCCGGGTCGACTGCCGCCGCGCGGACAGCTGCCTGCTGGGGGCCGTCAACCTGTCCGCGCTGCAGGGGCGGCCGCTGCAGGTGGCCGTCCTGCCGCTGGGCTTCGCCGCGTCGGCGAGCTCCTCGCCGGCGCCCAGGCCAAGCGGGCAGCCGCTGTCAGAGACCTACCCGACTCCGCCGCTGACGAGCGCCACGCCGTACCGGACGGTGCTCGAGGCCCATCCAGCCGGCGCCCTCGGTTCCGGGCGGACGGGGCTCCTGCCGGCGCTGCCGGCCCGCCCACTGCCCCGCCGGCGGCTGCTCGGTGAGGGCCTGCTGGCGCTGACGATGAGCGCGCCGCAGACGAGCTGGGGCGACCCGGCCGATACCTCGGTCGTCGTCCAGGCGCGGGTGGACGGCGGGCCCTGGCAGCAGATCGTCCTCTTCCAGGGCGCCGCCCCCTTCACCTATCAAGGGTTCACCGGGCCGCTGCGCACCGGCCGCCACCTCGTCACCGTCCGGGTCCGCGACGGGCTCTCCCACGTCACCCGTCACCGCGCGCTGGCCGTCATCCTCAAGGAGGCCCTGGTCGTCGTGTCTCCGCGCTCGCGCGCGGGCGCCGAGCTGGCGCATGCGCCGGTGCTCTTCGGCCGGGCGGTGAGCACGACCCGCGACACCCCGCTCGAGACCTACGCGACGGACTCCGCCGTCGTGGGGCAGCCGGGCCTGCGCCGGCTGAGCTACGTGGTCACCTGGAGCCACGAGGACGCCGGGACGGGCTTCGTCCCCTGGCTGGAGTGGGGGACATGGGGGCGCATGACGGACATCGAGACGGCGATCACGATGCTCGTCGACCGCCAGGGCCACGTCCGCCGGCCCACCTATCTGACCTGCGTGACCTGCGGGCGCCGCTTTGACCCCAACCGCACCGCCCTCGATGAGACCGAGGCCCCGTTTCGCGGCCGCTACTTCCACGGTCACCCGGTGCTGCGGGTGGCCACCGGCAACAACGACCTGTCGGATTTCGTGCCCGCCGGCGCTTCGGCGCTGCGCTTCCAGCAGGCGCTGGCCGCCGCCCCGGCGGCGGGGGAGACCCGCGAGGGGGCGATGGACGAGAACCCGTGGACCTACGGCGTGATGGGCCAGGAGCTGCGGCGCGACCGCGCCGACTTCACGACGAGCGCCGCGTCGGCCGGGCCCGGCGATCCCCGCCAGTACCTGATCGTCTCCCTCGACACCGTCGCCCGCGGGGCCGCCGCGGTCGGCGTCGACATCGGGCTGGCCGGCTCGGCGGCGGTCTACTCCAACGATCTGGGCACCACGTATCCCCTCTACCGCGGCGGTCAGGGGCGGACGGTGGTCAAGGTCCCGCTCCCGCTGGCCAGCCGTCCGATCACGCTCGTGCGCCTGCGCCTGCTGCCGGCCCCGGGGACGACCGCGCCGTCCCTGGTCATCCGCCGCCTGCGGATCCTGGAGTACCTGCGGGGGCGGATCGTCACGCGGCGCGCGCCGCCGGTGCGGATCGTCACCGAGCCGGCGGCCCCGCCCCCGTCGGCGGTGACGCCCACGATCATGGGCACACCCATCGGTTCATAGCTTCGCCACAAGTTCTGCGGGGTCCCTCTCGCCCGATCGTGCAAGAAATGCATGCTCTCGTCTGAGAACCTCCGTCCAGTGACTCGGGTCGATCGCATCGCCAACCTCGTCGGAGTCGTCGCCCCCTTCGTCGGCGTGCTCGTCGCCGTGGTCCTGCTGTGGGACCGCGCGGTCGACGTCTCAGACCTCGTCATCCTCGGCGCCATGTACCTGATCACCGCCGTGGGGGTGACGGTCGGGTTTCACCGGCTGCTGACCCACCGCGCGTTCGCCACCCACCGGTGGCTTGAGCGGGTGTTCGCGGTGGCGGGGTCGCTCTCGGTGCAGGGCTCGGTCATGGACTGGGTCGCCGATCACCGCAAGCATCATGCCCACACCGATCGCGAGGGCGACCCCCACAGCCCGCACGTCGGCCACGGCAGCGGCCTGGCGGGCCTCTGGCACGCTCACGTGGGCTGGCTTCTGGAGACGCAGGGGCAGGCCGACTGGAAGCGCTACGCGCCTGACCTCTACGAGGACCCGGGCATGCGCGCCATCGGCCGGCGCTTCGAGCTGCTGGCCCTCCTCTCGCTGCTCATCCCGGCGGCCGCCGGCTTCGCGGTCCACGGCTTCACCGCCGCCGGCGCGGCCCGCGGGCTGGTGTGGGGAGGCCTGGTGCGGATCTTCTTCGTGCACCACGTCACCTGGTCTGTCAACTCGATCTGCCACTTCTTCGGCCGCCGGCGCTTTGACGTCGATGACCACTCCACCAACGTCGGCTGGCTGGCCGTCCTCTCGCTCGGCGAGTCCTGGCACCACAACCACCATGCCTTTCCCCGCTCGGCCTTCCACGGGCTGCGCTGGTGGGAGATCGATCCCTCGGGGCTGATCATCCAGGGTCTCGAGCGGGCCGGCCTGGCCTGGAACGTCGTGCGTATCACCCCTGAGCGCCAGCGCGCCCGGGTGGCAGCCGGGCCGGTGCCCGGCCGCGCCGGCTGACGGCCGACAGCCGAGGGCTGAGGGCTCTCAGCTGACGGCCGACAGTTGAGGGCTGAGCGCTCTCAGCTGACGCTGACAGCTGGCGGCGGGTGCCGACGGCGGGCAGCGGGTGCCAGCGGCGGAAAATGTTGCGCGTCCGCCCGCCCGCCGACCGCGGAGCAACATCTTCCGTCTCGGAGGCGGAGGATGTTGCGCGTCCGCCCGCGCGCTGACCGCAGAGCAACATCTTCCGCCTGACCGGGCTCAACGGCGGCGCCCACCGGGTGCCAGGCAGGGCCCGAGGCGGTCCCGCTCGTGGCGCTAGCGGGAACGCCGATGCCGGGCGGCGCACTGCGCGCACAGGCCCGAGATGACGAGCTCGACCGACTGCGGCGTGAACCCCGCGCGCTCGGCGGCCCCACGCAGCGCTGCCGTCTCGATCTCGCCGTCGACGTCCTCGACCCGGCCGCAGCGCCGGCAGACGGTGTGCTGGTGGGGCTCCGTGCGCGGGTCGTAGAGGGTCGCTCCCGGGCCGGCGTCCACCCGGCGGACGAGGCCGAGCTCGACGAACAGGTCAAGCGTCGCGTACACGGTCGGCCCGGACATCCCGGGCAGCTCCTCGGCGACGGCGGTGCGGATCTGGTCGGCGGTGCAGTGGCGGGCGCGCCGGCGCAGCTCGCGCAGGATGACGAGGCGCTGGGGCGTGACGCGCTGGCCGCGCCGGTGCAGCAGGGCGACGAGATCGTCTGACGTGTCGAGCGCCGGAGGCATTAGGCGACCCTTATCCTAACACAGTTGTTATAGTGAAGAGGATGGTAGAGACCCTCAACCAGATGAGGAAGATCGACGAGCGCGACTTCCTGTTGCGCTTTATCCAGCCCGGGCTCGTCGGTCTCATCGACGGCACCCTGTCGACGCTGGCGCCGATCTTCGCTGCCGCCCTGCTCTCGGGCTCTCACGCCGCCCTGTTCGTCGGCCTGGCCACCGCGGTCGGCGCCGGCATCAGCATGGGGTTCTCCGAAGCCCTGTCGGACGACGGGACTGAGACGGGCCGCGGATCGGCGATCGTGCGCGGCGTCGTCACCGGCGCGATGACCACCGTGGGGGGCGTCTTTCACTCCCTGCCGTTCCTCATCGGCGATGTCCACACTGCGTTGGTCGTCGCCGGGGTCGTGGTCGCCATCGAGCTCATCGCCATCTCGCTCATCCGCAAGCGCTTCCTCTCTGTCTCGCTGCGCACCAGCCTGCTGCAGGTCGCCCTCGGCGGCGCGCTCATCGTGGCCGCCGGCGTCGTGCTCGGCAGCGCCTAGCCCCGCAGTCAGGCTACCTTGACAATCAGGGAGACCTGACTTTATCCTGACGCTCCAGGACGGCAGGACCCACGCCCACGCACGCTCAAGGAGCAGATCGCATGACGGAGACCCTGATACGGAGCTCGGACGCGCCGCAGTTCGGAGACGACGGAACCCACATCACGGGGTACGCCTCCCCGACTCGCGGCTCGCAGTCCGTGTGTGCGTGGAGGGTCGCGCTCGATCCCGGCGCCGGCAGCCCGCGGCACCAGCTGACGCACGGCGAGGTGTTCATCGGGCTCAGCGGCACGGCCCGCTTCGACATCGAGGGGCGCCATCACACCCTTGCTGCCGGCGACGCCATCTGCGTCCCGCCCAACACCTCGTTCGCGCTCACCAACGAGGGTGCGGAGCCGTTCACCGCGATCTGCTGCATGGCAGCCGGCGGCCAGGCGCGAGTCGGCGACGGCGACCCGTTCCCCATCCCGTGGGCCCAGTGACGGCGCCCGCACGCGAGGGTCCCCCGGCCGGCGGCGACCCCGGCGCCACGGAGGACGCGCCCGACCTGGCGATCCTGCTCGCGGCCGGCTACCGCTCCCTCACGGAACGCCTGGCCGCGGCGATGGATGCCCACGGCATCGACGGGATGCGGCCCTCCTTCGGCTTCGTGATCCGCGCCGTGGCCGCCGAGCAGCCGACGATCACCCGTCTGGCGCAGCTGCTCGATGTCACCAAGCAATCGGCCAGCGGGCTCGCTGACGAAGCCGAGCGCGCCGGGTTCATCGAGCGCGCCGCCGTGCCCGGCGACCGGCGCAGCCGGCACCTCCGTCTCACCGCCAAGGGGGAGAAGGTGCGGGCCACCGCCCTCGCCGCCAGCGACGAGCTCGAGCGGGAGCTTCAGCAGGAGATCGGGCCGCGCGCCCTCGCCGGGATGCGCGACGGGCTGCTCGCACTGGTCAACAAGACCGGCGACCTTGACGACGTCCTCGCCCGGCGCGCACGCATCATCTGGTGAGCACCCGCCCGGCGGGCGGCGGCGGCAGCCTCCGTCATCCCTCAGGGGCGGCGCCGGCTGCGCGCTGGAGCGCCAGGCGCACCGCGGGCCATGCCCGCGCCAGGGCGCTCTCAGCCGCCCGGGCCTCCTCGAGGTCCTGGCGCCGGGCGCTGTGCTCGAGCGCGTCGAGGCGGCCCAGCAGCGGGCGCGAGTCGATCATCAGCGCGCTGTTGCGAGCGGCATGGGCGGCCAGCGCCGCCGCCGCCAGATCGCCGTCGGCGAGCGCCTGCGCGACGCCCCCGAGGGCTCGGTCGAGCTCCGTGACGAGCGTCTGCACGATCTGGTCCACACCGGAGCCGAGCAGGTCCTCGAGCGCGGCCAGCCGGCGGAGGTCGAGTTCGCCGGCCACCGTGCCGTCAGTGGTGCAGGAGCCCGCGCAAATGGCGCGAGAAGGTGCCGAAGTCGTTGTGGTGGGTGCTGGCAAAGCCGGTGACTCCCAAGAGCGTCACGAACACGCCCGCGAGCAGCGCCAGGGTCGCCAGCACGATCGGCCAGCGCCGCTCCAGGAACTCCCGGCCCCGGACGAGGACCCGCGTGGCGTTGGGTCCGGCGAACGTCAGCGTCGCCAGGACGGCCAGCAGCGGCGCCACGAAGCACACGTTGAAGAGGACGATGAGGATCATCTGGCGCACGATGTCGAGCCCGGAACCGACCACGGCGGCGATCGCCGCGAAGTACGGGAAGGCGGTCGGCAGCTCGACGGCCGTGATCGTCGCGCCGAGGATCGCGCTCGAGCGCCCGTCGGAGCGGATCTCCGGCGGCTCGCGCTTGGCCAGGTGCGCGCGATACCCCCACAAAAACGTGGCGGCGCTGAGCATCGCCACCCCGGCGACGATCTCCAGCACATAGCTGAGATGCCTGCTCGGCTTGGGCACGAGCGCCAGCAGGAGCTCGCCCGGACCGAGTGCGATGAACAGGCCGCCCACCAGGTAGACGGCGAAGACCGCGGCCGTGAACTGGGCCACCTGGTTGCGCGGGTTGCGCTCGTTGGTGGCCAGGTAGAGGGCGGGGGCGATCGTCGTCGGGTTCAGCGAATCGGCGAATCCGATCGAGATCATGAGGCCGATCAGGCGGATCATCCGCGTAGTCTCTCTGAATCGCGAGCAACGGCCGCAGCCAGGGCGGCGCTACACTCAGGCCCAGCGCCGGGGCGGCGTTTGTTCTGACGCCCGTGACCCGGCGACCGATCCCGTCAAGACCCTTCCGAAGAGCGCTACATGGCCCGTGGAGACGTCCGGATCGCTGCCACACTCGCCTGCGAGGAGTGCAAGCGCCGGAACTACCAGACGAACAAGAGCAAGCGGAACAACCCGGAGCGTCTGCAGCTGCGCAAGTACTGCCGCTGGTGCCGCTGTCATACGCCGCATCGCGAGACTCGCTGAGCGGCGCCGGAGCAGTTCGTGGCCCGCAACCGTAAACGCCGCAACGACCGGCGTCCCCGTCGGCCCGCCGACGAGGCGTCCGCGCGGCCGGGGGTGGCCACCGCTCGCGGGCAGCGTTCCGAGTCCGGGTCCGATCGCGAGGCGCAGGACGGGCAGGGTCCCGTCGGCGGCGATCCCGCGCTCGAGGCAACGGCGAACGCGCAGGAGGGCCCCGAGAACCCCGGGGCGCTTGACCACGCGGCGCCCGACGTCGAGCTCGCCGAGGCGCAGCTGGCCGCCGGGCGAGCCGAGGCCCAGGCCGCCGGACCGCTGGCCGACGACCCCGCCAGCGAGGCGGAATTCGAGGCCGAGGAGGCGGAAAGCGAGGCCGAGGAGCGGAGAACCGCCGGCACGCAGCTATCGTCCAGGGGCGACGCCGCGCCCAAGGTGTGGATCGGTAATCGGCTGGTGCACTTCCTGCAGGGAAGCTGGCGCGAGCTGCAGCGGGTACAGTGGCCCGATCGCCGGCAGGTGATGCAGGCCACCGGGGTCGTCATCGGGTTTGTCATCGTGGCCGGCGTGTTCCTCGGTGCCGCCGACTGGGTGGCTCAGAAAATCGTCACTTTCATCCTCAAGTAGTCAGATACGCACATGTTCCGCTGGTACGTCGTCAACACATATTCCGGCCACGAAAACAAGGTCAAGCACAATCTGGAGCACCGCGTGGTGTCGCTCAACCAGCAGCGCGCGGTCCGGCAGATCATCGTGCCCACTGAGTCCGTGTCCGAGATGAAGGACAACCAGAAGGTCACCGTGGAGAAGCGCACGATGCCCGGCTACGTGCTCGTGCAGATGGACCTCAACGAGGACTCCTGGTCGCTGGTCAAGGGCACCCCCGGGGTGACCGGCTTCGTCGGCGCCTCCAATGAGCCGGTGCCGCTGACCCAGGCCGAGGTGGATCGACTCCTGCACGTCGCACCCCTCGAGCCGCGTCGCAGTCGCGCGCAGTTCTCCATCGGCGAGTCCGTCAAGGTCGTCTCCGGCCCGCTCTCGGACTTCTCGGGTGAGATCTCCGAGGTCAACGAGGACGCGCAGCGACTCAAGGTGCTGGTGTCCATCTTCGGCCGGGAGACCCCGGTCGAGGTGGGCTTCGACCAGGTCAAGAAGATCTAAGGGAAAAAATGGCGAAGAAGGTTCTGACACAGATCAAGCTGCAGGCCGTGGGCGGTCAGGCGAGCCCCGCACCGCCGGTCGGCCCGGCTCTCGGCCAGCACGGCGTCAACATCATGGAGTTCGTCAAGGCGTTCAACGCCCAGACGCAGTCCGACGCCGGCACGGTCATCCCCGTGGTGATCACGGTCTACGAGGACCGCTCGTTCACCTTCGTGACCAAGAGCCCGCCGGCCGCCGTGCTCATCAAGCAGGCGCTGTCGCTGGAGAAGGGCTCGGCCGAGCCCCATCGCGACAAGGTCGCCCAGATCACCCGCGATCAGCTGCGGGCGATCGCCGAGAAGAAGATGTCCGACCTCAACGCCAACGACGTCGACGCGGCGGCGAAGATCATCGCCGGCACCGCGCGCTCGATGGGCGTCGACGTCGTCTGACCCCCAGGAGAGACTGATGCCCAAGCACGGAAAGGCCTACCTCGACGCCAAGCAGCGCTTCGATCGCTCGCGTGAGTACTCGCCCACGGAGGCAGTGGAGCTCCTCAAGCAGCTCGGCGGCGCGAAGTTCAACGAGTCAGTCGAGGTCCACATCCGGACGGGTCTGAACGTCCGCCACGCCGACGAGCAGCTGCGCGGCACCATCGCGCTGCCCAACGGCCTGGGCAAGGAGGTCAAGATCGCCGTCTTCGCCCAGGGCGACAAGGCGCGCGAGGCCGAGGAGGCCGGCGCCGACATCGTCGGCGCCGAAGACCTGGCGGCCCGCATCCAGGAGGGCTTTGACGACTTCGACACCGCCATCGCCACGCCGGACATGATGCCGATCGTCGGCCGCCTGGGCCGGATCCTCGGTCCAGCCGGCAAGATGCCCAACCCGCGGGTCGGCACGGTCACCCAGGACGTGGCCCGCGCCGTTCAGGAGGCCAAGGCCGGCAAGGTCGAGTACCGCACGGACCGCACGGCGATCGTCCACCTGGTGATCGGCAAGAAGGATTTCCCCGAGCGGCAGCTGCTCGAGAACTACGCGGCCGTGATGGACGAGATCATGCGGGCCAAGCCGTCCGCCGCCAAGGGGCGCTACATCCGCTCCGTGGTCTTCGCCTCCACCATGGGCCCGGGCATCAAGGTTGACCCGTCGCAGACCCGCGACATCCTCGGGGAGGCCGTGGCCGCGTAGAATCGCTGCTGCAGATCTTCTAAGAGACCCAGCCCGAGACCTCCGGCGGCCAGCGCGCACAAGCCCGGAGCAGGTGGAACGCTCTGAGCCCCGGCGGCCCTGACACGGCCGGCCGTCGCCTCCGACGCCCGCCTGAGACAGCGGGCGTCCGTCGTTTGAGAGAGAGCGTTGTGACATGAACAGAGACCAGAAGGCAGCGGTCGTCGACGAGATCGCCGACCAGATCCAGAACGCCGAGGCGATCTTCGCCGTCGACTACCGCGGGATCACCGTCGCGCAGGTCGCCGACCTGCGCGACCGGCTGCGCGAGGCCGACGCCCGCTTCCGGGTGGTCAAGAACTCGCTGTCCGAGCGGGCCGCCGACAAGGCCGGGCTGGAGTCGCTGAAGCCGATGCTCGTAGGTCCGACGGCGCTGGCGGTGGTCAACGGCGATGCGGCGATGGCCGCCAAGGCCCTGTCCGATGCCGCCCGCACCCTGCAGCTGCTCGACTTCAAGGGGGGGCTGCTCAACGGCGCCGTCCTCAGTGCCGACGACGTGCGCTCGATCGCCCGGTTGCCCAGCCGCGAGGTCCTGAACGCCCAGCTCGTGGGGACGATCGCCGCCCCGATCAGCGGCCTGGTGCGCACCCTCAACGCGCTGATCGCCGGGATCGCCATCCAGCTGCAGGCCATCGCTGACCAAGGCCTCGTCTCGGGCAGCCCGGCGGCTCCGGCGCCCGGCGACGCCGCTGAGGCGGCCGCCGAGGAGCAGGCCGCGGCGGTGCAGGGCGACGCCGCCCCCGAGCCGCCGACGGATTCCGTGGACCCCGAGCCCAACACGCCCGAGGCGGAGGCCGAGACGGCTCGCGCCGCCGACGAGGCTCCCGCAGCACCCCCTGCAGCACCCGACCCTGAACCGCAAGCCGCGTCGGACGCGGCCCCGTCCGACGACTAAGGAGGAAGCATGGCTACCAGTACTGAAGAGTGGATCGACGAGCTCAAGTCGATCTCCGTGCTCGAGCTCTCCGAGCGCATCAAGGCCCTCGAGGAGGCGTTCGGCGTCTCCGCACAGGCGATGGCTGCCCCGGCCCCGACCGGCGGCGGAGCTGCCGAGGCCGGTCCGGCCGAGGAGGAGCAGACGGCGTTCGACGTCATCCTTACGGCCGCCGGCGAGAAGAAGATCCAGGTCATCAAGGTCGTCCGCGCCGCCACCGGCCTCGGCCTCAAGGAGGCCAAGGCGCTCGTCGACGAGGCTCCCAAGCCCGTCAAGGAGGGCATCGAGAAGGAGGAGGCCGACAAGCTCAAGGCCGACCTCGAGGAGGCCGGCGGGAGCGTCGAGCTCAAGTAGCTCCGGCCACAGCCACCGCTTGACGACGCGCCCCGCGGCTCCGGCCCAGGGGCGCGTTGTCGTTGGGTCAGTGGTCTGCGCGACTGCCGAGCGCGAACTCCCCGACCGCCGCGTGGGCGTGGGGATCGAGGCCGGTCGCGCGCTCGAACAGCTCCGAGTCGCCGGCGCCGATAGCGCATGGCGCGAGCTCCATGGCCGTGGCCGCCAGGTACATCGTCTGCTGCAGCACGCCGACGTGCTTGAGGATCAGCGCGTAGGCGATGCCCTCGTACTTCCAGGCGACGCGATCGGTCCGGGCCACGATTGCCATCAGTACCTGCATCGCCGCCGGGTCGGCGTCCATGGAGGCCGCGCCGCCGTCGAGCAGATCGCTCACGGCGGTCGTCATCGGGGCGACGCGCTGCAGCGCGTGCACGTCGGCGGCGTAGTGGTAGAGGCCGGGCTCGACGTCCGCGCACGCCCGGACCGCTGCGTACAGGTCGAGCTCGTGCCGCGAGCCGCCCGACGGGTATGGCTTGGCGATCAACGACTCGCCGCCGGTTGCCCAGACGTCCTCGATCCGGCCCACGCGGTAGAGGAACTCGCCCAGCTGCGCGCGGGTGATCGGAACCTCCGCGTAGCGACGATATGACATGCGCCGTGACTGGACGGCACCCAGCGGGGGGTCCGTGCGTTCGATCTGCTCCCAGTCGGGGACCGGCAAGGCCGACCCAGCCGGCCAGGGGGTCGCCGGGATCGCCGCCGGCTCGGGCAGCCGCCCGGCGAAGCGGTAGGTGCCGCCGGAGCGCCGCTGAGGACCGAGGCGGCTGCGGCTGTGAAACAGCAGATCGTGGAACTCCCAGGTGGCCAGCGGCGGCGCGTCCTCGGCGGCCGCTGCCTCGAGTCCGACCACGACGCGTGCGCCACACAGCAGCCCGGCGAGCTCGATCGCCGCCGCGAGCGGGAGGCCGGCCGCTGCTGCCAGCGCCTCGTCGAGCGCTGCCGGCCTGGCGAACCGAGTCAGCAGCGCGGTCGCGCGGGGATCCTCGAGCCGCACCGCTTCGGGGCCCGTTGCGCTCTCGGCGATCAGCCCGTCCTGATCGCGCCGCAGCCAGGCGAAACGCGACATCACCAGTTCCGCGCCGGTCGCCGGCGGGTGCGGTTGGCTGCCGAGGAGGGTGGCCAGCACCGTGCCGTCCAGAACTGCCCGCACTGGCTCCATCGCGCAACCGTAGTCCCGCGGTCGGCGTCGGCAGGTCCCGAGCCTAAGATCTGCGTCGTGGCGCCCAGCCGAGGATCGAGCATCCGCCCCTCCTTGGATGGGTTGGAGTTGGCGGCGGGGGTGCCGTTGGGGGTGGATGCGGGGGTGGGGGGTTTGCCGGTGGGGGGTGGGGTGTCGGCGCGGGTGGCGTTGGAGGATGAGGTGGTGCGGGCGTTGCGGCGGCCGCCGTGTGTGGTGAGTTTTTCGGGGGGTCGCGATTCGTCGGCGATGTTGGGGTTGGCGGTGGCGTTGGCGCGGCGGGAGGGGTTGCCTGAGCCGGTGGCGCTGACGTGGCGGTTTCCGGGTGTGCGCTCGACGGATGAGTCGGATTGGCAGGAGATGGTGGTGGCGCATCTGGGGGTCTCGGAGTGGGAGCGGTTGGCGTTTGGGGAGGAGTTGGAGGTGTTGGGGGAGGTGGCGACGGGGGTGTTGCGCGAGCACGGGTTGTTGTGGCCGCCGACGGTTCATCTGCATGTGCCCGCGCTTGAGCGCGCCCGCGGCGGCTCGCTGCTCACCGGGTGGGACGGCGACGGCGTCCTGGACGGGTGGCCGTACGCCCGCGTGCAGGCCGTCCTGCATCGCCGGGCCCGTCCCGTGGCGCGACACGCTGCGCGTGGCTCTGGCGGCCACGCCCGGCCCGGTGCGTACTCGCCTTCGCGGCGGGGCAAGCCGGCTCTCCACTCTGTATCCGTGGCTGACGCCGGTCGCGCTGCGCGAGGTGGCCCGCCGCTACACGACCCCACCGGCTCCGCGTCGCTGGAACCGGTGGGTGGCCTGGTACGCGGGTCAGCGCTACGTGCGCGTCGCCGTCGCCAGCCTCGCGGCCCTCGCCGGGCCGCGGGACGTCGAGGTGCGCCATCCGCTCGCCGCGCCGGCGTTCCTGACCGCGCTGGCGCGCGAGGGCGGCGCTGTCGGGATCGGGGCGACCCGCACGGACGCGATGCGGCTGCTGTTTGCCGACGTCGTTCCCGAGAAGGTTCTGTCGCGGCGGATCAAGGCCCAGTTCGGCGCCACCATGTGGGGACCCGAGTCTCGCGCCTTCGCGGCCTCCTGGAACGGTGCCGGCGTTGACCCCGCGCGCGTCGACCGCGACCGGCTACGCGACGCCTGGCGGCGGGACACGCCCCCGTTCGGGAGCTCGAGCGTGCTGCAGTCCGTGTGGCTGAGTGGCCGGGAGGGCGACGCGTGATGGCGTCGCCGGCGGCGTCCTTGGATGGGTTGGAGTTGGCGGCGGGGGTGCCGTTGGGGGTGGATGCGGGGGTGGGGGGTTTGCCGGTGGGGGGTGGGGTGTCGGCGCGGGTGGCGTTGGAGGATGAGGTGGTGCGGGCGTTGCGGCGGCCGCCGTGTGTGGTGAGTTTTTCGGGGGGGTCGCGATTCGTCGGCGATGTTGGGGTTGGCGGTGGCGTTGGCGCGGCGGGAGGGGTTGCCTGAGCCGGTGGCGCTGACGTGGCGGTTTCCGGGTGTGCGCTCGACGGATGAGTCGGATTGGCAGGAGATGGTGGTGGCGCATCTGGGGGTCTCGGAGTGGGAGCGGTTGGCGTTTGGGGAGGAGTTGGAGGTGTTGGGGGAGGTGGCGACGGGGGGTTGCGCGAGCACGGGTTGTTGTGGCCGCCGACGGTTCATCTGCATGTGCCCGCGCTTGAGCGCGCCCGCGGCGGCTCGCTGCTGGTCGCGCAGGAGGCCCGCGCCGTGCTCGATGGCTGGCTCGTACTCGCGCCTGGCGCAGGTGCTTCGAGGCCGCGTCCGCCCCGAGCCCCGTGACGGCGCCCGCATCGCCGCCGCGCTCGCCCCGCGGGCGGTGAGGCGCCGGCTTCACGCACGTGCCCTGCGCGGCTTCTTCCCGTGGCTGCGACCACCCGCCTTCCGGCGGGTGCTGGCGCGCGCCGACGTCGTCCAGGAGCCGGTGCGCTGGGACCGGCGGCTCGCGTGGCACGCGCGACGCCGGATCGTCCGCGTTCCGGTCCAGGGCCTGGCGGTGGTGGCGCGGTCCTACGACGTGGCCGCCGCTCATCCGCTGCTGAGCCCGCGCTTTCTCGCGGCCCTGGCCGCCGAGGGGCCGCCGAGCGGGTCCGACGCCTCGCGTTCGCTGATGCGTCGGCTGTTCGGTGC
>CAWDBJ010000015.1:0-65394 GCA_963800545.1 uncultured Solirubrobacteraceae bacterium | reverse complement strand
CCGTGTTTGAGGTTACCCGCCATCCGCGGTTGCGACCACTCGATGGGCAGTTGTTTGGCGTCCCGGGGGGTGGAACTCGGGCCCCTGGAGGCTCTTCCCTATATGGACCCCGACGATGCCACCGGAAAATGTTGTGCCTGACCCTCCGCGCGTGGTCGGCGCTACAGAACCCGTCTCAGAGATGGAGGATGTTGCCCGGCCGGTGTGGGTGCTCGGGTGGCGCAACACAATCCGGGTCTCCGGCACTCCGGACCAGCGTGTGGCGGCGGTGACGCGGCGCCAGCGGGGCCGGATCAAACGAGCGCAGCTGCGCATCCTCGGCCTCTCCGACGAGCAGATCGAGGATCGCGTCCTCAAGGGGCAGCTGCGCCGCGAACACCCCTCCGTGTACGTCGACGCCCTCATGCCCGAGATCCCATTGGGGGCCGAGACCGGAGCGCTGCTCTCGATCGCTCGGCCCCTGGCCGTCCTCAGCCATCACACCGCCGCCGCCCTGTGGAACTTCGGCGCCCCCGACCACGACATCCACCTCCTCGTCCCCGGTGGGTGGACACGCCCCCGCGCGGGCGTCCGCGTGCACCGCACTCGCGAGCTGCCGGCGGGGGACATGCGTCTATGCGAGGGTCTGCCCGTCACCTCCCCCGCCCGCACGCTCGTCGACTGCGCCACCGCCGGCCGCACGAGCGCGCGCCAGCTCGAGCGGATGTTCACTGAGGCCCTGACCCTGCGCCTCGTCACCCCCGCCGCGCTGGCTGCCACCGCCCGGAACTGCCCGGCGATCATCCGGCTGCTCGACGCCGAGATCGCGCCCGCCGTCCTGCGCTCAGATACGGAGCGGCGCCTGCTCGAGCTCATCCGGCGCGCCCGGCTGATGGAGCCGCGCGCCAACGCCGCCCTCCATGGCTTCGAAGCCGACTTCTACTGGCCCGAGCAGCGCCTCGTCGTCGAGGTCGACGGCTCCGGCTTTCACACCGGCCGCTGGGCGACCGAGCGCGACCGGCGCAAGGAGGCCGCCTTCCGCGCCCACGGCATCGACACGATGCGCTTCAGCCGCGCCCAGATCCACGACGACCACCTGACGGTGATCGCCCAGATCGCCCGGCGGCTCGGCTAGCGTCGCCGCGCGTGGACGATCAGTCACGGTGACGGCGCGAGGGCCACCGCCGCCGCCACGAGGCCGGCGTTGCTCGGAGCGACGCCGCCATCGGGCAGGACGAGCACATCCTCCAGGCCGACACGGACATCGATCCCGGCGGCGACCGCTGCCGTCAGCACCTCCCAGGTTGCCGGCCCGGCGCCGTGCCAGATCTGCGGGATGCCCTCGGGGATCCGGGCAGCCACGGCCCGCGCATCGTCGGCTCCCCCCTCGACCTCGACGATCGCCCGCAGCACCTGGTGGGTGAACGGAGTGTCCAGCAGCTGGTCGGCATCGGCGGGTGTCGCGAGGCCGACCTCGACCGCCATCCCGGCGTGCAGTGCGGCGCGGACGATGCCCCCCCACCCCATCTCGGACACGTTGACGGACACGAAGTCGGGCCGCACCCGCCAGGTCGCCAGCGCCGCCGCGCGGGCGAACGGGTCCGGATCGATGCCGGCCGAGGTCGAGAAGCCGATCGGCAGGCCCGGTGCGGCACGCCGGATGGCCTCCACGGTGGCGTCGCAGGCTGAAGCCGCCAGCGTCTGACGGCCGTCCGCGTCGCGCGGGTGCACGTGGACCGCGAAGGCGCCGGCCGCACGCACGGCAGCCGCGTCAGCGGCGATGGCGGCGGGCGTCAGCGGGAGGGCGGGATGCTCGTCCGCGGAGCGCGAGCCGTTCAGGCAGGCCTTGACCGCCATCAGAGCCCCCTGCGGTTTCGGATGATCTCCGCGAGGCGGTCGGGCGCCGTCATGTGGGCGACGTGGTCCTGGCCGGCGAGCGTCACGACCCGCTCGACGCGGGGCAGCGCCGCCGCGAGGTCCGCGAGTCGCTCCCTCAGATGGGGCGGACTGAACTCGCCCTGCACCAGGACGGTCGGGACGTCGAGCGCGGCGTAGCGGTCGATCCCGACCCCGAGAGCGTCGAGGGCCTCATCGTCGGCGATCTGACCGGCCGCGAACCTCGCGAACTGGGCCTGCGCCGCCGGCATGGCGAAGATCGCATCGACGTCGGCGGCCGGCATCCGGACGATGTCGCGCATGTGGATCCGCATCGCCTCCACTGGATCGCCGGCGTCGAGCGCGGCCCGCGCCCGCGGCACGGCGGCGCCACCGATCGCGGATCTGGTGGAGAGCGGCGGCTCGTACAACACCATCCCGGCGAACGTCCCAGGGAACGCCAGCGCCGCCTCCAGGCCGGCGACCGCGCCGGAGGAATGCCCGACGAGGAGCGGTGCGTCGAGCTGGCCGGCGACGGCGGCGAGGTCAGCCGCCTCCGTGGCCATCGAATGCGGGAGCGCGATCGGCGCCTCGCCGGCGTAGACGCGCCGCTGGATGCGCACCACGCGGAACGCGTCCGTGAGCAGGGCGGCCACCGGGCCCCAGGACGACGCGTCGCTCCCGCCGGGATGAACGATCAGGATTGCCGGTCCCGCCCCCTCGTCGATCGCGCGGACAACCGCACCATCGGCGCTGGTCACCTCGAGAGTCGCCACGGACGCAGTGTGGCGCACCGCCGCCGGGCCCACCGCCATGCAGCGCCGCTTCGGCCCGCGGCGGCGCCGCTCGGAGAGGTCCGAGAGCGCCTCACCCCGCTTGACCCATGTCCCCGCCGCTGGTATGAATACGTATGTATCCACCGAAGGGGAGAGTCGTGCCGCGCATCATCGATCTGTCGCAGGAGATCTACGAGGGGATGCCGGTCTACGCCGGCCATCTCGAGACCAAGGTGTGGCAGCACCACACGTTCGCCGACACCGCCCCCAACTTCGACAGCGACTTCGCCTTTCAGAGCCTCGGCATCACCCTGTGTGACCACGGGCCGACGCACGTGGACGCACTCAGCCATCTCGACCCGCGGCCCGGCGCGCCGACCATCGACGTCATGGCGCTCGATCAGTTCTGCGGAGAGGGGACGTGCCTGGATGTCTCCGGCGTCGCGCCGCGGGAGTACATCACCGCCGAGCGGCTCGAGCGGGCGCTTGCGGAATCACCGGCCGAGCTGCGCGAGGGCGATGTCCTGTTGCTGCGGACCGGCGCCGCCGACGAGTTCGCCGGCACGCCTGACTATCCCAAGCGGTACCCCGGCCTGGATCAGAGCGCCGCCGACTGGCTGCGCGATCACAAGCCCAAGGTCTTCGGCGTCGATTCGCCGAGCCCGGACAACCCGGCGGACCGGATCTACCCGGCCCACCTGTTCAGCCGCGCCAGCGGCATCACGCACTACGAGAACCTCGCCAACCTGGGCGAGGTGGCCGGCCGGCGATTCCGCTTTGTCGGCTTTCCGCTGCGCATCCGCGGCGGGCACGGCTCGCCGGTGCGCGCCGTGGCGTTCCTAGACGACTGACGAGAGGAGACGACGTGCCCACGAAGGTGACAGACACGATCCTGCCCACGACGATGATCGGGTCCTATCCCAAGCCGCGCTGGTTCGAGCGCTACAACGTCGAGGGCAAGGACCTCCTGGAGTGGTTCAAGCTCGAGGAGAACTTCCAGGCCTGGCGAGACGCCACCAATGCCGTGATCACTGATCAGGAGGACGCGGGCCTCGACATCGTCACCGACGGCCAGATGCACTTCGATCAGTACGGCGGGGCCATCGGCTCGTTCGTCTGGTACTGGTACGAGCGGCTCGGCGGCTTCTCAAAGGCCAAGCTCCCCAACCCGATCGCCAAGGGCATGGAGGAGGCCGGCGACGACTCAGACCTCAGCCAGGCGGCGTGGATGCACGACTGGGGCGGCACCGCGGTGACTGAGACGGTCAGCCAGGGGATTCCCGCGCGGCTGGGCGAGATGTACCAGGTGGCCCGCGCCCTGACCGACAAGCCGCTCAAGGTGTCCGTCGGCGCCGGACCGCCGAACCTCACCTACCACGTCGACCTCAAGGTGCCGGGGTCCAAGTACGACTCGCCGCGCCAGCTGGCCGAGGATCTCGTGCCGATCTTCAACGCGGATCTCAAGGACCTGGCGGCCCGCGGGGCCGACTTCATCCAGATCGAGGACCTCGGCGCGTGGATGCTCGCCTGGGACGACGACGCCGGCTGGGTGATCGACGTCCTCAACGCATGGATCGAGGGCGTCGACGCCAAGATCGCCTGGCACTGCTGCCTGGGCGCGGGCTACGGCAACACCTTCCGGACGGTCGAGGACGCGCTGCCTCGTGTGCTCGAGCGCTGGCAGGCCGTCAACTGCGAGCAGTTCGCGCTCGACTTCGCGCTGCGCGACATGGCCGACGTCCACGCGCTCTCAGAGCTCGACGACGACCGCGAGGTGCAGGTCGGGGTCATCGACATCCGCACGCTGTACATCGAGACCGACGACGAGATCGTCGCCCGCATCCACAAGGTGCTCGAGCACATCGAGCCCGAGCGGGTCTACCTCTCGACGGACTGCGGGATGAAGGCGCTGCCGCGCTTCGTCGCCCACGAGAAGCTCAAGGCGCTGAGCCGGGCGGCCGCCCGGGTCCGCGCCGAGCTGCGCTCCCCCAGCGGCGCCGCTGCCTGACACACCTCAAGCCGGAGAGCTCGGCGGCGCCAGCGTGGAGCGCCGCACGAGCTCGGCCGGCAGGACGACCCGCTGCGGTGGGCGGGCGGGATCGGCCAGGCGCGCCAGCAGCAGGTCGATCGCCGTGCGCCCCATCCGGCTGATGTCCTGTCGCACGGTCGTCATGTCAAACGCCTCCCAGCCGGTCATCGTGATGTCGTCAAAGCCGACGATGCTGAGCTCACCGGGGACGGGCACCCCTCGTCCGAGCGCCGCGTTCATGGCCCCGAGGGCGATGACGTCATTGGCGCAGAACACGGCCGTCGCGCGCCGCCGCGCGTCGAGCAGGTCGAGCAGGTGGCGGTGGCCGGCGGCGAAGCTGAAGGCGCCCCGGCGGGTCAGATCAGGGTCCAGCGGCGCCCCGCGCTCGCTCAGGGTGTGGCGAAAGCCGGCCTCGCGGTCCCGGCTGGTGCTCGTCTCCGAGGGGCCGAAGATGGCCGCGATCTCGCGGTGCCCGCAGTCGAGCATCGCCGCCGCCACCGCGCCGCCGCCGGCGAAGTTGTCGACGGAGCACGAGTCGGCCTCGAGGCCGTCGACGATCCGGTTGAGCAGCACGAAGGGAAAGCGGTGACGGGTCAGCTCCACCGGCAGCGGGGAGTCCAGCAGCGTCGTCGTCAGCACGACGCCGTCGATCGAGCCGTCAGCCAGGTGCTCGACGCGCTCGGGATCGTGGACGCCGGGGGCGAAGACGATCATCCGCGCCCGGTCGCGCTCGAGGCGGTCGTGCAGGACGTCGAGCAGCTCGAGGTAGAAGGGGTTGCCGAGATCCTCCACGACCACCCCGATCCGGCCGGTGCGCCGGGTGGAGAGGCTGCGCCCCCGGTCGCTGGGGACATACCCGAGGCGCTGCGCCGTGGCGCGCACCAGGGCCCGGGTCTGCGCCGTGACGCGCGGGTCGTCGCGCAGCGCCCGCGACACGGTCGGCTGCGACACGCCGGCGGCGCGGGCGACGTCGTGGCTCGTCGGCGGACGTCCGGCGGGAGATTCCATGACCTGTATACGTATGTTCAAGCGGGCTCCGGTCAGCGCCGGCGCCCGACGAGGCCCATCAGGAGGACCCGATGCACGACAGGTACCTTAAGCCGCCCAACCCCGTCACGATGGAAGCGACGGACGAGGTGCGCTCCCGGGTGGCCGACATGCTGCGGGAGATCGAGCTGGGCGGACCAGACGCCGTGCGCCGCTACTCGCGAGAGCTCGACGGCTGGGATGCGGAGTCCTTCGTCGTCTCCGACGAGGAGTTCGAGCGCGTCAGCGAGGAGCTCGACGACCGGCTGCGCGAGCACATCCACTTCGCCCAGGATCAGGTCCGGCGCTTCGCCCAGGCCCAGCGCGACACGCTGACGGATCTGCGCGTCGAGATGGCGCCGGGCACGGTGCTGGGCCACCGCCACATCCCCGTCACCGCGGTCGGGGCCTACGTCCCCGGCGGCCGCTATCCGATGCTCGCCTCGTCGTTCATGACGGTGTGCGTCGCCAAGGTCGCCGGCGTCGAGCACGTGGTGGCCTGCGCGCCACCGCAGCGCGACGGCGGGATCCACCCGGCGATGCTCTACGCGATGAAGACCTCAGGCGCCGACACGGTGCTGTGCCTCGGCGGTGTTCAGGCGCTGGCGGCGATGGCGTTCGGCCTGATCGACGACGTGCCGCCCGTCGACATGCTCGTCGGAGCCGGCAACGCGTACGTGGCCGAGGCCAAGCGCCAGCTGTTCGGCCGGGTCGGCATCGACCTGCTCGCCGGCCCGACGGAGATCCTCGTCATCGCCGACGACAGCGCCGACCCCCGGCTGGTCGCCGCCGATCTGCTGGGTCAGGCCGAGCACGGGCCGACCTCGCCGGCCGGCCTGATCGCCATCGGGGAGGACGTCGGCCGGGCCGTGCACGCCGAGGTCGACGACCTGCTGCGGACCTGGCCGACGGCCGAGGTGGCGGGCGCCGCCTGGCGCGACCGCGGCTGGATGGCGGTCGCCGCCGACGACGAGGAGGCGATCGCGATCGCCGACGAGGCCGCCAACGAGCACCTCGAGGTCCAGGTCGCGCCCGACAAGCTCGACGATGTACCTCGAGCGGCTGCGCAACTACGGCTCGCTGTTCCTGGGCGAGGAGGCGACCGTCGCCTACGGCGACAAGGCGGTGGGGACCAACCACGTCCTGCCGACGTTGCGTGGCGCGCGCTACACGGGCGGGCTGTGGGTCGGCAAGTTCCTCAAGACGTGCACCTACCAGGAGCTGACCGAGGAGGGCACCCGCCGCGTCGCCCCTGCCGTGGAGTCGATCTGCGCGGCCGAGAACTTCGCCGGTCACGGGCTGACGGCGACGATGCGCCTCGAGCGCGCCGGAACCCGATCACGATGAGCGACCGCTGGTCTTTGACCGGCCGGGTGGCGATCGTCATCGGCGCCGGTCGCGGTCTCGGCGAGGGCTGCGCGCGGGCGCTCGCGCAGGCGGGAGCCCGGGTGCTGCTGGTGGCCAGGACGGCTGAGCGAGGTGCGAGGCGGTGGCGCGCGACATCGATGGGCAAGCCGCACGTCGCCGACGTCACGGACGCCACCCAGGTGGACGGGATCATCGCGGCCGCAGCGGCGCTCGGGGACGTCGGCGTGCTCGTCAACGCCGCCGGCACGAACCGCACGGGACCCGCCGCCGACTACGCGATCAGTGACTGGGACGCGCTGTTCGACGTCAACGTCCGGGGGACGTTTCTCGCCTGCCAGGCCTTCGGCGGGGCGCTGCTGGCGAGGGGAGTGCCCGGCTCGATCGTCAACCTCTCCTCGCAGATGGGGACCGTGGGCTACCCCGGCCGCGTGGCCTACTGCGCGACCAAGCACGCCGTCGAGGGGATGACCAAGGCGCTGGGCGTGGAGTGGGCCCGGCAGGGCATCCGCGTCAACGCCGTTGCCCCGACGTTCGTGCTGACGCCAATGACCCGCCCGATGCTCGAGGACGAGACGTTCGCCGCGGAGGTCAAAGACGGCTGCCCACCGGGGAGCTGGCCACCGTGCAGCAGGTCGCCGACGCCGTGCGCTACCTGGCGTGCGACGCCTCAGGCAGCGTGACCGGATCCGTCCTGCGCGTCGACGGCGGCTGGACTGCCTGGTAGCCAGCTCGCCCCGGGCGTTCCGGCGAGCTCGAGTGACGGGGCCGGCGTTACTCGCAGACCGGGATGGCCGGGACCCCGATCTGGGTCACCTTGTGGGTTCGGGTGCTGACCGCGAACTGCAGCTTCCCTCCGCCGTTCTTGGGGATCGTCACAAAGGTCACGCCGAACATGTGATCCGTCGAGTGATCGACCTTGGCCTTGGGGAACGCGGCCTTGATCGCTGGGATGCGGGCGCCGACGCCGACGCCGCGGGCCTTGGCGCCACCGGTCACCACGATGTCTGTCACCTTGCGGGGAGCGGTGAGGGTGAAGTCCACGCTTCCCTCCAGCGGCGCGGTCAGTCGCGCCGAGCGCGCGCCGGAGCCGGCGAGCTCACAGCCCTTGATGAGCTTGCCGATGTGGTGGTGCGCCTGCAGCGCGGTCGCACTGGCACCGAGCGTGACGGCGCCGACGCCGGCCGGCGTGATCTGAGCCGTGGCGGGGCCCGAAGCGGTGATCGAGGGCGCGGCGCCAGCCGTTGCACCGGCCGTGCCGACAGCCGCCAACGTGGTGGCGGCAGCGGCGACGGCCGCTGTTCTGAGGCGATGGGGATTCATTGGCGGAGAATACGCTCGCCGGGCACACCGGGGGTAAATCCTCACGCGGGGCGGCGGCCGAAGACCTTGCGGTAGGAATCCGCGCCGTAGCTGGTGGGCAACGGCTCGCCCTCGGAGAGCCGGTAGGGGCGCGCGTCCTCCCCGCCATCCCTGACCCCGCGCTCGGCGCGCAGGAACAGCGCCGTCGGCAGGTGACGCTCGTGGTAGTCGTGAGCGAGGTCGAACAGATGGGTGACGAACACGACCTTGATGTCCCGCGACAGCAGGGCATCGAGAACCTGGCGGGCGATCTGCGACCCCTCGCGCTCGTTGGTGGCGGTGAACGACTCGTTGGACAGCAACAGGCAACGGGGACCGATGTGGTCGGCGATGTCACTCATTCGGGCGAGCTCTTCGTCGAGCCTGCCGCTCTGCATGGTCTCGTCCTCCTCGCGGCTGTAATGGGTGAAGACGCCCCGGCAGGCGTTGACATGAAAGGCCTCGGCGGCGACGAACATCCCGCACTGGGCCATCAGCTGCGCCAGACCGAGGCCCCGCAGGAAGGTCGACTTGCCGCCCTGATTGGCGCCGGTGATGATCACCAGCGACCTGCCGTCGGCGTCGATGTCGTTGCCGACCGCCCGCTCATCGATGGTGAGGCTCAGACACACGTCATAGAGGCCGCGACCGCCCAGACGGAGCTGATCGTCGGTGACGACGGTCGGCAGGGCCATCGGCTCCTGCTTGGCGGCCAGACGGTCGTGAAGGTTCAGGCAGGCGACGTAGAAGCCGAGCTCCGTCCGCAGCGTGGCGAAGAAGCTGAGCACGTGATCGACGGACTGGGCAAGCGCGTTGGCGACGAGATTGGCGCCCTCGTCCTCCAGGTCACCGAGGGCGCGGAACCTGTCGTCGTCGCGATCGGGAACGGTGAAGCTGTAGCCGGAGCGGTCGAGCACGCGGGCGATCAATCCCTGCTCGGGCGCGCGCCTCAGCATGTAGGCGCTTCCCTTGTTGCCGGCGGCGAGCCGCGCGCTGATGAGCATGCCGCCCGCAAAGGCGAGCTCCGTGAGGTAGCCCTCGATGAGCTCGAAGAACGCCTCGTCGAGCTCGTCGCCGAGCATCGTGGCGAACCGCGTCAGCCCCGGCGAGCGAAAGCTCGGGCCGTGCTCGGCGGCGGCGTCGCGCAGGCGCCGCAGGAAGGTGATGAGGATCTCCATCTTGCGCACGGAGACGTGCAGCAGCCTGCGGGGTGCGTCTTGGTCCAGGACGCTGCCCCACACCGTCTTGGCCGCCTCGATGGCCTCGCCGCAGAGGTCGTACAGCTCGCGGACGACGGCCGCAGCGGCCAGGCAGTCAGTGAGGATCTCCTGGCGATAGGTGATGGACGCCGGCTCGCGGAGGCTGCGCAGCAATGCTCGCCTGGCGACGCCGAAGAGGAACCGGTCGTCGCCGGCCATCGCGCCCAGCAGCGTGTCGAGCTCGAGATCCCGGGTGAGCGCGGTTGTGTTGGCGGGCAGCTCGCCGTCGGCGTCGAAGTCCTCGTCGCGGTGCATGAGATGCGCCTTCACGGAGCGATCCTCCGGCGCAGTGCCTCGGTCGTCAGGCCGTACTTGTCGGCGAGGGCCGAGGCGTAGGCCAGGCCGTCGGCGGGCTTGCGGACGACCTTGAAGGTGCGCACGGCGGGGTCGTCGGCCACGACCGTGCTCATCATGCTGACGGTCGTGTCCCCCAGTGAGGCCAGCTCGTCGACGAAGGTGACAAAGACACACAGTGCGTCGAGGGCGATGATCTGGTTGATCACCTCGGTACCGACGGCGATGGCGTCGCGCAGCGTCGTCGAGCCGAAGCTCTCGTTCATGATGAGCACGCTGGAGGCCGTGGCCTGCTGCAGGATGGCGTGGATCCGGTACAGCTCGTCCTCGAACCTGCCGCGGAGCGTCCCGATGTCCTCGTCATGCTCGAAGTGGGTGAAGATCTGGTCGGGCAGCGACAGGCGGACGTCGCGACCCGGGACGGGAACTCCCAGGGCAGCCAGGTAGTGCAGCTGGCCGACGGCGCGCGCGAACGTCGTCTTGCCGCCATTGTTGGGACCGCTGATGACGAGGATCCGCTCGGGATCCGTGAGCGAGAGGTCGTTGGCGATGACCGGCGTGTTGGTCGCCAGGAGCTTGGCCGCCAGGGACAGGTCAAACGTCGCCGTGGCGGCGACCGAGGTCGAGCGTTGCGACACCCGGGGCAGGGAGAACGCGAGCCCGTTGCTCACGTGCGGCCCGATGTACTCCAGGTAGGCGAGGTAGAACTGGAGCTCGCGGTCAAAGCGCGCGATCGTCGGCTCGAGATAGCCGGCGCGGCGGGTGCGATAGCCGGCAAGATGTGCGAACGGCTCGGGGAAGAGCCTGGCGACGAGATCGAGGATCTGCTCCTCGACGTGGTTCATCTCAGGCTCGACGCGGAAGCGGAGGCGATGATCGCGGACGGCGCCCTGCCGAAACTTCGCAAACGCCCGCTCGACCTCCTCGCTGACATCGGGCTCGTCGCCGGCCTCGCTCACCCGGACGCGGCCGCCGCGGATGTGGACGGCGTAGGTGATCGCCGCCAGCTCCTGCTCGCATGTTCGGGTCTCGGCCATGAGCGACCTGAAGGCCTCAGAGGCGGTGTGGCCGGCGACATAGTCACGCAGCGAGCGCAGGCCCAGTGACTGGAGATCCAGTGGCGGCAGTGCCTCGGCGAGGCCCGCGACGACGTCGCAGTAGACCGAGGCCGCGCTGAGAAACCACCGCTGCCGCTGGCGCGGGTGGCGCAGTCTCTCCGCCAGCTCGAGGTGCCGGCGCATCCGCGTCATGCCGGCGGCGAACGCGCGCAGCGCTGCGGCGACGCCGTCGCGCTCGAGGTCAGCGAACACCTGCTGGCGATAGCGAACGGACTGCACCGAGTGCAGCGGCCGCCAGAACAACGAGACGAGGCCGTACTCCTCGCGACCGGCGGTGATGCCGGCGACCACCTGATCGAGGTGCAGGTCCCCGAAGAACGCCGGCTCGCGGTCGCGCTCCGCGACGGCGGCGTCCTGCTCTTCATCAAACAGGACGCTGACAAACGCCATCACGCACGCTCCCGTAGCGAGGTCAGGCGGGCCTCATCGCCTGCGATCGATCATAGCTCGCGGGGGTCGCCGCGACCGGTTCCGGGAGGCCGCCGGCGCCCGCCCGGGGGGCTAGGGGATCCGGGTGTCCGTCCGGGCGCGGGCGAGCTTGCGCTCTTCCTCGGTCAGCTCCGACTCCCGGACCGGGGTCACCAGCGACCAGTGAGGGCCCACCGGGCAGCGCTGGAGCCGCCACCATCCCAGGCGCAGCGACTTCAACGAGGCTCCGGGAATCCAGATGGTCGTGAACAGGTGACCGTCGCGGCAGCGGACGATGGTGTTTCCGCCGATACGCGACGTGCCCCGCCACAGCAGGGACGCCTCCACCGCCACACTCGCGGCGGCGACGGCGATGGCGCGGCCGCGGCGGCCGACGGCCCCTCGCGAACGGCGTGGGGATGAGAATCTCGGCACGGTCGCCCTCCTCTACATTCGAGGCTTCCAGTATCGCGATCGGGAACGTTACCAGAACTGATATCAATGGGCGAGCATTCCTCATGACGAGCGCTGAGCTGCTCCTGCACCCCGTCCGGCTGCGGATCGTGCAGGCCTTCCTGGGCGACCGGGCGTTGACCACCTCTGATCTGCGCGGGGAGCTGGCCGACATCCCGCCGGCGAGCCTCTATCGCCACGTGGCACGGCTCGGCGCGGCCGGCGTCCTGACCGTCGTCGGCGAGCGGAGGGTGCGCGGGGCCGTCGAGCGGACCTACATGCTGCGCGTCGCCGCCGCGAGCATCACGCTCGACGAGCTCGAGCGGATGAGCCGCGAGGATCACCGGCAGGCGTTCATCGCCTTCGTCGCCGGCCTTCTGGGCGATGTCGATCGCTACCTGGAGCGTGAGGACTTCGACCCGGTTCGCGATGGTGCGGGCTATCGGTTGGCCGGGCTGTGGCTCGATGACGGGGAATTCGGCGACTTCATCCGCGACCTGGCCCGCGTGATCCAGCCACGCCTGGCCAACGCGCCCCGGCCCGGCCGGCGACGGCGGATCCTCGGCACCGTCCTGCTCCCCGGCGAGGACCCCCCAGGCGACGACTATCCGGGGTAGGCGCCGGTCTCGTGGTACAGGCGCAACACGACGTTCACGGTTCCGGGCAGGTGGTCAAGCGCCTCACGAACCGGGGCGAGCTGCTCGAGGCGCCGGCGGTCCTCGACGCTGCGCATCTCCACGAAGGCGGCGATCGACGAGCGGTCGGCGCTCTCGAGCACCCTGGCGGAGACGAAGCCGGGATCCCCGGCGACCTCGCCGAACATCGTGTCGAGATGCTCGGCGGCCTGGCCCTCGTGCGCCGGGTCCACATCCCAGACGTGGATGAGAACGGGACTTTCCTTCATCGACAGACCTCAATTCTTGAACGACGTCACGGATGTCGGCGTCCGGGAGAACGTACTCCAATCGCGGGATCGTCCGGCCCTGGCCGTGGCGGCGCCTCACCCGGGTGCGGGCCAGTGACCACCCGGGCGCGACGGTGGGCGACGAGGTTCACAGTGAGCGGTCACCCATCGCCAACCGAGGAGGCCTTGATGAGCAGTACGCAGACGAGCACTGACACCGCCGGTCCGGCTCCGCAGACCCCGAGCGTGGCCCTGCGGCTCGAGGTGGTCGTGCTGCCGGTCGCCGATGTCGATCGCGCCAAGGCGTTCTACGGCGGGCTGGGCTGGCGCGAGGACGCCGATCTGACCGTCGAGGAGGACTACCGGGTCGTGCAGTTCACCCCACCCGGCTCGCCCGCCTCCGTCATCTTCGGAACCGGCCTGACGACGATGGCCCCCGGATCAGTGCAGGACGTGATGCTGATCGTCGACGACATCGATGCCGCCCGCCGACAGCTGATCGAACGCGGCGCCGACGTGAGCGATGTCTGGCACGACGCCACCGGCATCTTCCACCACGCGGGAACGCGGGCGCGGGTGCCCGGGCCAGACCCGCAGGGCGGCAGCTACGGCAGCTGGGCGTCGTTCGCTGACCCGGACGGCAACGGCTGGCTGTTGCAGGAGATCACTGAGCGGCTTCCCGGACGGGTCGACTGATGGACGTCGCCACCCTGGCGGAGCTCCTGCACGAGACGGCCACCCACCATGGCGATTTCGAGGCGGTCGCAGCACCCCATGACTGGTGGGATTGGTACGCCGCCTACCTCGACGCCCGGCAGAGCGGGCAGACGTCGGCGCAGGCCGTGACGGCCGCCGGTCGCTACATGGCCGAGGTCAAGCACGTCGAGGTCACCGCGGCGTAACTCAGACGACGGGGGATGCGATCGTGAGCGGCGCCGACCGGTGCGACCCGACGCAGAACGGCCACGGCTCAGACCAGTGGCGCGCATCGTGGCTGCAGCTCGCCCTCGAGCGGCCCGGTCCGCGGTACTGCCGCGTCACCTTCGACCACCCTCCGATCAACACGGTCACGGCGACGATGGTGGCCGAGCTCGGCGAGCTGGTCGGCCTCATCGCGGAGGATCCCGATCTCAGCGTGGTGGTGTTCGCCAGCGCCAACCCGGACGTCTATCTGGCCGATGAGGACGGGGAGCGAGACCCTGACCCCCTGCAGCCCGGGCCGGCTGGGACGAACGGGTGGCTCGACCTCCTGGCCCGCCTCGCCGGAGCGCCGGCGGTCAGCATCGCCGCCATCCGCGGACGGGTGGGCGCGACCGGACATGAGTTTGTGCTCGCCTGCGACCTGCGGTTCGCCTCGCGGGAGAACACCGCCGTGGGACCGTTCCCGGCGGCGGGCGGAGCGGGCCGCTGGCGGGGGGTGGCTGGCCTGGCGCGGCTGGTCGGGCGCGCCCGCGCGCTGGAGATCCTGCTCGCGAGCGACGGGTGCGACGGCCGTCGCGCCGAGCAGTATGGCTACGTCAACCGAGCGGTCGCCGACGGGCACCTCGAGGCGACGGTCGACGCGCTGGCCACGCGGCTGGCGTGCTGTGACCGCGCGACCCTGGCCCGCACCAAGGCCGCCCTCGATCAGGGTGATCCTAGAGCCAGATCCGTGCGGTGAAACCGGCGGGCGAGCGGAAGAACTCGATCCCCCAGGTCAGCTGCCGGGCGACCCACAGCCCCGTGCCAAGACCTGAGCGCGGCGCGAGATAGCCGGCCGATGGATCATCGAATCCGGGCCCGCGGTCCACGATCTCGCACACGAAGCGACCGTCGGCAGCTCCGACCCGGACCGCCTCGATCCCTCCGCCGTGCCGCTCGGCGTTGTCGGCCACCTCGGTGACGGCGAGCAGCATGTCGAGCGTCTTGGCGGCACTGACGCCGGCGGCGGACACGGCTGAGGCCAGGTGCTCGCGCAGGGCCATCAGGTCGTCGTGCCACGGGATGGTCTGGAGCCCAGCCAGCGGCTCCGGCGCGGGAGTGAGCCGGCGCAGCAACGCGTCGGGGTCCTCATAGCGCTCGCTCGCCGTCCAGGCCCGGCCATCGACGACCTCGGGGTGGGTCTGCCATACGCCCTCGATGATCGGATCAGGGGTGCCGTTCGCGTTATAGGAGCACAGCACCCACGCCGGCAGGTGCCCGAAGGACCGGTTGAACACCGCCTCATAGCCCGTCCAAAGGTCCCATTCGCGCGGGTCGGGGCCGAATTGGACATCGGCGACGGCCCGGAGTCTCGGCGTCCGCCGGAGCTGCTCGGCGTAGACCTGGTGATAGGCCGCCAGGGTTCGCGCCGGGCGCGTGTAGGCCGCGCTGACATCCACGAAGGTCACGCGCGCGGCGTCGGCGCCGAGCGCCTCGCGCATCATGCTGATGCCGGCCCGGGTGTGCGCCACGATCGCGCCCTCGCCCGCCTCGAGCCCGTCCTTGAGGAAGGGGACCGCCCTCCCGAGGTACTCGCCGGTGGACTCATAGACGATGGCGTTGTGCCGGAGGGCTGTCAGGTCAGCGGTCATCGCGAAATGGGGCCACCCACCCCACCAATTCCTTGAGGTAAGCCGCAGCGCGAGCTTTTCAAGGCGACGTTGCGGCGACGATCGCGGGCTGAGCGAGACGCTCCCGCAGCTTGCCGAGCGCGCCGGCCTCAATCTGCCGGGCGCGCTCGGCGGTCAGGCCGAGCCCGGCACCGATCTGGCTGAGCGTGCGCGGCTCCTCGCCGAGCCCGTAGTGGCTGAGGATCACCCTGCGTTCGCGCTCCTGGAGCGAGGTCGTCAGGTCGAGCACGTGCTGGATCTCGAGCTGATCGAGCACCTCCTCGTAGGCCTGCTCGGCCCGTGGGTCCACGATCGTCTCCCCGAGCGTCACGCCGGCCGCGCCATCGTCGGCCAGGTACTCCTCCGTGCTGCGCGCCGAGCGGTCGGTCGCCAGCAGGCTCTCGACATGGGCCGGCGCCAGTCCGGTCGCCGCCGCGAGCTCGTCCGTGGTGGGGTCGCTGCCATGCGTGTGCAGGTACTCAGTCCGCGCGGCGCGCAGACGCGACAGGTCGCGGATCGCACGATCCGACAGAGCGACCGGGCGGGTCAGATCGGCGACCAGCTCCTGCATAGCCTTGCGGACCCAGAACGAGGCGTAGGCCCAGAACGGGGTGCCCAGCCGGGCGTCATAACGCCGGGCGGCCAGCAGCAGGCCGGCCACTCCCTCCTGGAGGAGCTCACGGCGCTCGACGCGGCTGCCCTGAAAGCCGCGGGCGAGACCGGCGATCGCGGGGAGGAACAACTCGACGAGGCGACGGCATGCCTCGGCGTCGCCGCATTCGGTCGCGACGATCAGATCCCGTTCCTGCCACCCAGTGAGTCGTTGCCGATGCAGCGGGTCCCTCCGGCCTGAAGACGACGCATTCTCGCACGGCTGACTTGGGTTGCCCATCCGAGCGGCTTACTAGGACGTATCGACACTCCACCGCCCACCGCCGCGCTCCGTCATCCCGCGTCCCGAGACGAGCGATGCGTCACCTGGCGGGGGCGGAAGCGTTCCCCGAGGCCTCGATGACGAGGAGGTTGGTGTACGCCGTGACGACGACCACCCATGCCCAGCAGGCCATGCCGCGACTGCACGGCCGATCGACGGAGTGTGCGCTCGTCGACCGGTTGGTGACCTGCGCCCGGGAGGGCCGCAGCTCCGTGCTGGTCGTGCGCGGTGAGGCCGGCGTCGGCAAGACGACGCTGCTCGACTATGCCGCCCACCACGCTCCCGGGTTCCGGGTGCTGCAGATCCTGGGCGTCGAGTCAGAGATGGAGTTGGCCTACGCCGGGCTGCATCAGTTGTGCGCGCCCATGCTCAATGGGCTGGATCATCTGCCCACGCCCCAGGTCCAGGCCCTCACCGTCGCCCTCGGCATGACAGACGGCGAGGCACCGGGGCGCTTCGTCGTCGCCCTGGGCGCTCTCAGCCTCGTGGCCGCGATCGCCCACGACCAGCCGTTGCTCTGCCTGGTCGACGACTTCCAGTGGCTGGACCAGAGCTCCCGCCAGGTCCTCGGGTTCGTCGCCCGGCGCCTGCTGGCCGAGCACGTCGCGATGGTGTTCGCGATCCGCGAGCCGAGCGACCGTCCAGAGCTGCGCGACCTGCCTGAGGTCCGGCTCGAGGGGCTGAGCACACCGGATGCCCGGTCCCTGTTCACCTCGGCGCTGCCCGGCCCGATCGACCCGAGCGTGCGCGACCGCATCCTCACCGAGACGCGCGGCAACCCGCTGGCGTTGATCGAGCTGGCGCGGGGAGTGACCCCTGCCGACCTGGCCGGCGGCTTTGCCACGCCGCGCGCGCCGGCGCTCTCGCAGAGCATCGAGCACAGCTTCGTCCGCCGCCTCGAGGCGCTGCCGGCGCAGACCCGGCGGCTGATCGTGCTCGCCGCGGCCGACCCGACGGGTGAGCCGATGCTGGTGTGGCGGGCCGCCGCAGAGCTGGGGATCAGCCCCGAGGCGGCCGGGCCCGCGACCGACGCGGGGCTGCTCGAGTTCGGGGCCACGGTGCGCTTCCGACATCCCCTCGTGCGCTCGGCCGCCTACGCGTCGGCCTCACTGGGTGAACGGCAGGCCGCTCACGCCGCGCTGGCCCGGGTCACGGATCCACAGGCAGATCCGGATCGCCGCGCGTGGCATCTCGCCGAGGCGACGATCGGGCCCGACGAACCGGTCGCCCACGACCTCGAGCGCTCGGCCGCACGGGCTCGGCGGCGGGGTGGCCTTGCCGCGGCGGCGGCATTCCTCGAGCGCGCGGCCGCGCTGACCCCGGAGCGACCCGACCGCGCAACCCGCACGCTGGCGGCCGCGGCGGCCAAGCGCGAAGCGGGGGCGCTCGATGCCGCTGTCGGCCTGCTCTGCGGGATCGAGCGTGAGCCGCTCGACGACCTCGCCCGCGCCCGGCTCAAGATGCTGCAGGGCCAGATCGCGTTCGATCAGCAGCAGGTCCGCGAGGCGTCCCGACTGCTCACCGAGGCGGCCCGCCGGCTCGAACCGCTGTCTGCCGCGATGGCGCGCACGGCGCACCTCGAGGCCCTGGGCGCGGCGATGTGGATGGGGGACCGGGACGGCCCCGGCGGGGTGACGGAGGTCGCCCGCGCGGCGCTGCGGGCACCTCAGCGCACCGGCGCGCCGCACGCCGTCGACCGGCTGCTCGACGCGCTGGCCCACCTGCTGGCCGACGGATACGCGGCCGCCGCGGACCCGCTGACGCGAGCGCTCGCCGTCGTCCTGGACGCCCAAGCACCGGCTGACGAGCGGACGCATTGGCTGTGGCTGACGGTGGCGGGAAGCGCCGTCACCGTGCCCCAGGAGCTCTGGGACGCGGAGGCGTGGCATCTGCTCGCCGCCCGCCGCGAGCAGTTCGCCCGCGAGACCGGCGCCCTCGTTCAGTTGCAGTTCGCGATCCACATGCTGGCGTGGTCGCACATCGTCTCCGGTCAGCTGGACGAGGCGGCCGCCCTCCTGGCGGAGGATCGAGCCCTGGCGATGGCAACCGGCTACCCGCCGCTGACCTACGCCCACATCCTGCTGGCCGCATACCGAGCCGTTGACGACGGGGCTCCCCAGATGATCGAGGCCGCCGCGCGCGGAGCCGCCGGTCGCGGGCTGCAGC
Source organism: uncultured Solirubrobacteraceae bacterium (assembly GCA_963800545.1). GTDB lineage: Bacteria > Actinomycetota > Thermoleophilia > Solirubrobacterales > Solirubrobacteraceae > Palsa-465. Next base: position 46,897 of record CAWDBJ010000015.1, on the reverse strand, counting down.
GCGTCCTGACCTTCACGGAGTACGCCACCGCGGTGCTCAACAACGGGCTCGGCCACCACGCCGCGGCTCGCGACGCCGCCCGCGCGGCGTTCACCCGTCAGCACGCGGGGTACGGCCCCTTCATCGTCCCGGAACTCGCCGAGGCGGCCGCTCGCACCGGCGACATGGCAACGCTCTCGGAACTGCTGGCCTGGATCGGCGAGCGAACGCGCCTCACCCCGACCGACTGGTCGCTCGGGATCGAGGCGCGCATCCGGGCCCTGATGAGCGACGGTCCGGCAACCGACGGCCTGTACCGGGACTCGATCGCCTACCTGCGCGCCACCCGCGTCACGACCGAGCTCGCCCGCTCGCACCTCCTCTACGGGGAGTGGCTGCGCCGCCGGGGGCGCCGGGTCGACGCGCGGGCGCAGCTCAACGACGCGCACGGCCTGTTCGAGGTCATGGGGATGACGGCGTTCGCCGATCGCGCTCGCCGCGAGCTGGTGGCGACCGGAGCGACGGTGCGGCGGCGGGTCGCCGACACGCGCGACGAGTTGACCGCGCAGGAGCGCCAGATCGCCCAGCTCGCGCGCGACGGGCTCTCCAACCCCGAGATCGGCGCCCAGCTCTTCCTCAGCCCGCGAACCGTCGAATGGCACCTGCGAAAGGTCTTCGGCAAGCTCGGGATCGGCTCGCGCCGGGAGCTGGGCGGAGCACTGCCCGCCGGGGATCCTGCGCCCCTGTGAGCGCGAGCGGCGCCACCGCCGGCCGGGCAGACCAGGGAGCCGACCGGTGACCCCCCGGGCGCAACGCCGGACGCGCTGCGCGATCGTGGCGGTCACCGTCACCGTCCCAGGAGGTTCACCGTGCGCGCAGACATCATCCCCGGCGCCACCCTGCCCGACTACGAGCTGCCCGACCAGGAGAGCGTCACCAGGAGGCTGAGCGAGCTGCAGGGCGATGACCCGATGATCCTCACCCTCGCCCGAGGCCACTTCTGCCCCAAGGAGCACCAGCAGCACCTCGAGCTGGCCGCCTTCTATCCAAAGATCGCCGTCGCCTACACGCGGATCGCGACGATCTCGACGGACACCCACCACACCTCGCAGGAGTTCCGCGCATCCGTGGGCGCGCAGTGGCCGTTCCTGTCGGATCCGGGGCGGATCGTCCAGCGCGATCTCGACATCCAGGAGTACACGGATCCCGACAACGACCCGATGATCCCCCACACCCTGGTGCTCAAGCCGGGACGCGTCATCCACAGCATCTACAACGGGTACTGGTTCTGGGGCCGGCCGTCAGTCATCGACCTGTGGCACGACCTGCGAGCGGTGACCCGCGAGGTCCGCCCCGACTGGGACCTGAGCGCCCCCGGCCTGCGGGCGGCGTGGGACGGCGGCGACCTCGGGCCGTTTCACGGATGGAACCGGGACGCCGTCAAGGCGTGAGCGGGCGCTCAGGGGGCGGTCCGACGGCACACCAGGGTGCCGGCCAGGGTCACGACGGGCGCGATCTCCCGACGCTCGCGTCAGCCTGAGGCCCACGATAACGGCCGACGGATCAGGAGCCAGCCATGTCACGCACGCACTACCTCTCCGATGAACGCGTTCACTACACGTGGGACGCCGCCAACGAGCCGCTGGTCACGATCGACTCCGGCGACACCGTCGTCGTGTGGACACGCGACATCAGTGACAACCAGGTCTCCCGCGACTCCGACGCGAGCGCGCTGGCGGCCTTTGACTGGGATCGCACCTATCCGCTGACCGGCCCGGTCGCCGTACACGGCGCCCAACCGGGTGACACCCTGCGCATCGACATCCTCGACGTCCACACTCAGGGCTGGGGCTGGACGGGCGTGATCCCTGGCTTCGGGCTGCTGACTGACGACTTCCCCGACGCCTACCTGAAGGTCTACGACCTCTCGGACGGCGACCTGGCCTACTTCCGGGAGGACATCGCCGTCCCCCTGGAGCCGTACTTCGGGACGATGGGCGTCTGCCCGGCCGGCGCCAGCGCCCAGTCCGTCGTGCCGCCGGGGCCGTTCGGGGGGAACATGGACATCCGCCAGACGGTCCGGGGGTCCACGCTGTATCTGCCGGTGCAGGTCGAGGGCGCGCTCTTCTCGTGCGGCGACGCACACGGCGCCCAGGGCGACGGCGAGGTGTGCGGGACCGCTGTCGAGTCGCCGATGTTCGCCGCCCTGCGGTTCACCCTGGAGAGCGGCCGCTCGATCCCGGCCCCGCAGTACCGGACGCCGGCGCCGCTGACCCCCCGCGTCGACTCGGCCCCGTTCTACGCGACCACCGGTGTCGGCGACGACCTGTTCGTCGCCGCCCAGGACGCGATCCGCGCGATGATCGGGCACCTCGGCGCCGTCTACGGCCTGACGCCCGAGGACGCCTACCTGCTCTCAAGCGTGGCCGTCGACCTCAAGATCTCAGAGATCGTCGACGGCGGCCAGTACATCGTCAGCGCCCTGCTGCCCGAGGCGATCTTCACCGGGCCCAGCGGGTCGTCCAACGGAGCTGCCGCGCAGACGAGCCTGCTCGTGGGGACTTCCGCGTGAGCGCGACGAGCTTCCCGAGCCTCACCCCAATCGGATCGCTGGTGCGCGGGCTGGCCGCGGGCGCGGTCGGCACTGCCGCCATGGATGCGCTGCTGTTCACGCGCTATCGCCGCGGCGGAGGCAGAGACCCAGTCAGCGCATGGGAGTTCTCCGCGGGCCTGTCTGACTGGGAGCAGGCGCCCGCGCCGGCCCAGGTGGGCAAACGGCTGGTCGAGGGCCTGTTCGGCCTGACCCTCCCGCCGAGCCGGGCGTCGCTGGTCAACAACATCACCCACTGGGCCTACGGCATGCTCGGCGGCGCCCAGTACGGCCTCGTCGCCGGGTCGCGGCGCCGTCCGCGCGTTCGCGACGGGCTGCCGTTCGGCGCGACGGTGTGGGCCTCCGGGTACGTGGTCCTGCCCGCGGCCAAGCTCTACAAGCCGATCTGGGAGTACGACACGGTGACGCTCGCCAAGGACCTCAGCGCCCACCTCGTCTACGGATTGACCACCGCCGGCGCGTGGCGGGCGCTCAGCTCGACGCGCGATCACTGAGAGGGGAACCTCATGTCGCTGACCAATGCCGACGCCATCGTGGCCACGCTCGCAGCGTCGGGCGTGCGCCGGATCTATGGCCTGCCGGGGGACTCACTCAACGGCTTCACGGAGGCGCTGCGCCGCGACGGGACGATCTCCTGGGAGCACGTCCGTCACGAGGAGGCCGCGGCGCTCGCGGCCGCCGGCGAGGCCGCCGTCACCGGCGAGCTGGCCGTGTGCGCGGCCAGCTGCGGCCCCGGAAACCTGCACCTCATCAACGGCTTGTTCGACGCGCAGCGCAGCCGGCTGCCGGTGCTGGCGATCGCCGGCCACATCCCGCTCGAGGAGGTCGGCGGGGGCTACTTCCAGGAGACCCACCCGCAGGAGCTCTTCCGGGAGTGCAGCGTCTACGCCGAGCTCGTGAGCGTCGCCGCCCAGTTGCCGCACGTCCTGCCGATCGCCATGCGCGAGGCCCTGCAGCGCGGTGGCGTCGCGGTCGTGGTGGTCCCCGCCGAGATCCTCGTCGCCCCTGCGCCGGACGGGTTCGCGCCCCGGGTGATCCGGCGCGCCAAGGCCACGGTCCGCCCGGACGAGGAGGCGCTCGCCCAGGCCGCGACGCTTCTCGACGACGCCGAGCGGGTGACGATCCTGGCCGGCGCCGGGTGCGAGGGCGCCCACGACGAGGTCGTCGCCCTGGCCGGGCTGCTCAAGGCGCCGGTCGTGCATGCCTTGCGGGGCAAGGAGTTCATCGAGTACGACAACCCCTACGACGTGGGGATGACCGGCCTGCTCGGTTTCACCTCCGGCTACCGCGCGATGGAGCACTGCGACGCCCTGCTGATGCTCGGTACGGACTTCCCCTACCGGCCGTTCTATCCCGACGACGCCCGGGTGATCCAGGTCGACGTGCGCGGCGAGCACATCGGCCGCCGTGTCCCCGTCGACGTGGCCCTGGCCGGGACCGTCAAGGAGACGGTGGCCGAGCTCATCGCCCGCCTTGCCGGCGGCGAGCGCGACGACGCCCACCTGGAGCGGATGACCGCGCACTACCGGCGCACGAGGCGCCGTCTTGACGCGCTCGCGCACAGCCGCGGCGACGGCACGCCGATCCACCCGCAGACCCTGGCGCGGGCCGTCGACGAGCTGTCGGCCGACGACGCGGTGTTCATCGCCGACGTGGGCACGCCGACACTGTGGGCGGCCCGCTACCTGCGGATGAACGGACGCCGGCGGCTGCTGGGCTCCTTCGTCCACGGCACGATGGCCAACGCGCTACCCCAGGCGATCGGCGCCCAGGCCGCCCAGCCAGGCCGCCAGGTGGTCACCCTCTCGGGCGACGGGGGCCTGAGCATGCTGCTCGGCGACCTGCTGACGCTGCGCCAGCAACGGCTGCCGGTCAAGGTGGTCGTCCTCAACAACGGCGCCCTGTCATTCGTCGAGCTCGAGATGAAGGCCGACGGGTTCGTCAACTTCGGCACGGACCTCGAGAACCCGAGCTTTGCCGAGATCGCAGCGGCCATCGGCCTGCATGCCGAGCGAGCCGCTCGTCCCAGCGAGCTCGGCCCCGCGCTTCAAGCGGCCTTCGCGAACGACGGTCCCGCCCTGGTCGAGGTCATGACCGCGCGTCAGGAGCTGGCGATCCCGCCCCAGATCTCCGTCGCCCAGGCCAAGGGCTTCACCCTATGGGCGACGCGCAGCGTCCTCTCCGGCGATGGGGATGCGGTGATCGAGGTCGCCAAGACCAACCTGCGCCAGCTCGCCCTCGACTGACTCCGGATCACTCCCAAGGAGGCTCGCCATGACCAGCACCGCCGCCGCTCAGCACTCGGAGCGGCCCCGCTTTCCCCATCCCCCGGAGGGGATCCTGTTGACCCACTTCATCGTCGCGGCCGACGTGGAGCGTTCCCGGCGCTTTTATACGGAGGTGCTCGGCGGCGTATCCGTCCGCTCGGGCGAGCCGGCCTACGTCGCGCTCTCCAACAGCTGGATCATCATCAACCAGGGGGGCGGACCCACGGACGACAAGCCGACGGTGACACTGGAGACGCCCCGCGATCTCGATCGCGTCTCGAGCTTTCTCAACCTCCGCGTCGCCGACATCCACGCCCTGTATGCCGAGTGGACGGCCCGCGGCGCCGCCTTCCTGACGCCGCCGATCCAGCGCGAGACCGAGATCCGCTGCTATCTCCGCGACCCCGACGGCCACCTGATCGAAGTCGGCCAGACGACGCGGCCTCCCGCGGCGGAGGGCGACGCGCGGTGAGCCTGGTCAGCCGACCGCCGGCCGTCGCCGAACCCGAGACCGCGGTCCCGCCGAGCGGACTGGTCGCCCTGCGCAGCCCGGCCGGCTCGGCGCTCATCGCGGCCACAGTGCTGGCCTCGATGGTCGGCTTCCTGGACGCCTATGTGGTCAACGTGGCCGTGCCCGCGATCAGCCACGGCCTCTCCGCCAGCGTCACCGCCGTGCAGTGGATGCTGACGGGCTATCTGGTGACCGTCGCCGCGCTGCTCCTGCTGTCGGGAGCGCTCGCCGACCGCTTCGGTCGCCGCCGCGTGCTGAGCGTGGGGCTTCTGGTCATGCTCGTCGCCTCGATCCTGTGCGCGGTGGCCCCGTCGGCCAACGCGCTGATCGCCGCGCGGGTCATCCAGGGCGTCGGGGCGGCCATGGTCGTCCCCAGCAGCCTGGCGCTGCTCAACGGCACCCTGCGGGTCGCCGACCGGGCGCGCGGCATCGGCGTGTGGGCGGGGCTGAGCACGATCGGCACGACGGTCGGCCCCTATGCCGGCGGCTGGCTGGTCGACCACGTTTCGTGGCGGGCGGTGTTCCTGCTCAACCTGCCCCTGATCGCCGCCGCGCTGCCCGTCCTGCGCCGCGTGCCCGAGACCGGCGGCGAGCCACGGCCACTGTCGCTCGATCTGTTCGGCGCCCTCGCCGGGATCGCCGGTCTCGGCGCGATCATCTACGCGCTGACGGCCGGGCCCTCGTCGGGCTGGCTGCACGCGCCGGTCCTGGCCGCCGCCGTGATCGGCGTTCTCGCGCTCGCCGCGCTCGTGCCCATCGAGCGGCGCCAGCGCGCCCCGATGCTGCGCCTGGCGCTGTTCGCCTCCCGGCAGTTCGACGCGATCAACGCCGCCACCCTGCTGTTCTACGGCGCCCTGGGCGCCGCCAGCTACCTGGTCGTCCTCGAGTGTCAGCTCCAGCTCGGCTACTCCGCCTCCCAGGCCGGCGCGGCGCTCATCCCGGAGTCCGTCGTCTTCCTGCTGATCGCCCCGGTCAGCGGGGTGCTGGTGGCCAAGGTCGGCCCGCGGTGGCTGATGGTGGCCGGGCATCCTCGCGGTCGCCGGCGGCCTGGTGTGGCTCTCGCAGGCCACGCGCGGCGAGGGATACGTCGCGGCGCTCCTGCCCGGAGTCGGGCTGTGGGGGCTGGGGATCGGCATCGCGGTCACCCCGCTGACAGCGTCCGTCCTGGCCGCGGTCAGCGACGCCGATCTCGGCGAGGCCTCGGCGATCAACGACGCGGCCTCGCGGGTCGGCGGCGTGGTCACCGTCGGTCTCGTCCCGGTGCTCATCGGGGTCAGTGCCTCGTCAGGACTCGGGCCGGCCCTCGACGGCGGGTACGAGCCGGCGATGATCGCCATCGCCGCGTTGTGCGTCGTCGCCGCGCTCGTGACCGCCGCCTTCGTCTCCAACCGCCGGGTCGCCGGGTCGCCGGCGACGCCGGCGGTCCATCCCCGAACCCAGAGCTGCGCGCTTGCCGCCACCGAACCGGCCGGCTCGGCCTGAGCGAGCACCTCTCACGACCCATGGAGAAACGACCATGACCATCCACGCCACTCCCCTCCCCGCCGCCCGGCCACCCCAGCTGCGCGGACAGACGGCGATCATCATCGGCGGCAGTGCCGGGATCGGCCTCGCCACCGCCCGCCTGGCTCGCGCGGAGGGCGCCGAGGTGATCGTCACCGGCCGCAACCCGGAGCGCCTGCAGCGCGCGGCCGACGAGCTCGGCGCTCGCGGGTCCGCCGCCTTCGACGCCGGCTACCGGCAGCTCTGGCCGGCTTCTTTCAGACGCTGGACGGCGAGCCGCTGGATCACGTCATGGTGACGGCCGGCAGCCCGGACTACGGGCCGCTGCTGCAGATGGACGGCGACGCGCTGCGCCGGGCGCTGGCGGGGCACGCGTCCCTGGCCGTGGAGGTCGCGCGCCATCTCGCCGGGCGCCTGCGACCGGGCGGAGCGCTGCTGTTGATGGGCGGCACGGGGGCGCGCCGCATCAGCCGCGAGCTCGGAATCGCCTCCGCCGCCACGGCCGCCCTGCCGGCGTTGACGGCCACGCTGGCGCTCGAGCTGGCCCCGGCGCGCGTCAATCTCATCTGCCCCGGCTTCGTAGACACGCCTCTGTCGGCCTCCATCCTCGGTGACGCGCTTGATGCCCGCCGCGCCGAACTGCGCCGCACCCTCCCCATCGGCCGGGTCGTCGAGGCCGCCGACATCGCCGCCCTCGCCGTCCATCTCATGGCCAACACCGCCATCACCGGCGCGACCGTCGACATCGACGGCGGGCAGCAGTTCATCCAGTAGAACTTGGGTCAGAGGAGAACCCGATGCTCACGACCCCTGAGCCGGCCAGATCACCGCCCCCGGAGGCCCAACCGGCGGGAACGCTGGTGTCCGTCAACGTGGGCCTGCCGAAGAACGTCTCCTGGCAGGGCAGGACCGTGTTCACCGGGGTCTTCAAGGACCCGGTCAGCGGTCCGCGGCGGGTGCGCCGGCTCAACGTCGACGGCGACGGCCAGGGTGATCTCGCCGGGCACGGCGGCGAGATCCGGGCGGTGTTCGTCTACCAGCTGTCCTCGTATCGCTACTGGGAACGCGAGCTGGGTCGCACGGACCTCGTCCCCGGGCACTTCGGGGAGAACTTCACCGTGGACGGGCTCGACGACGACGTGGTGTGCATCGGTGATTGCTACCGGATCGGCAGCGCCATCTTCGAGGTCTCCCAACCGCGCGTCACCTGCTACCGCGTGGGCATCCGCATGAACGACCCCCGGATCCCCGCGATGCTCGTCTCCCACCACCGGCCGGGCTTCTACTTCCGGGTGCTGCAGGAGGGGGAAGTGCAGGCGGGCGATGAGATCGTCAAGCTCTCCTCGGGCGCGGAGCAGATGCCGGTCGCCGAGGCCGACGCGCTGCTCTATCTCCCCGGCCACACCCGCCAGCAGCTGCTCCGAGCGCTGCGCATCCCCGCGCTCAGCCCCGGCTGGCAGACCTCGTTCCGCGCGCTGCTGCAGGCGCACCGGGGAGCGGCAACGCCGGTCTGGCGGTGGCGAGCCCGCCACCCGCGTGGCCGGGCTTTCGCCCGCTGACCGTTACCGCGATCACGCCGGAGAGCGACGCGGTGATCTCGATCCGCCTCGAGGATCCCAGCGGCAGCGCCGCTGCCGCCCGCCCGACCGGGCCAGTACCTGACCATCCGGATCCAGTCGCCGGAGCAGGCAGCGCTCCGCTCCTGCGCAGCTACTCCCTCTCCGGACCGCCCGGACGCGGGCTATTACCGCGTGACGTCAAGCGCGAGCTCGACGGCGCCGCCAGTGGGTATCTCCACACCCGCCTGGCCGCCGGTGACCAGCTCGAAGTCGCCGCCCCCCGCGGCGCTTTCATCCTCGACGAGACGGCGGCGCCCGTCCTGCTGATCAGCGCCGGCATCGGCGCCACCCCGGTGCTCGCCATGCTCCAGGCGCTGGCGGCTGAGCACTCCGAACGGGAGATCTGGTGGCTGCACGCGGCGCGCAACGGGCGCGAGCACTCCTTCGCCGCCGAGGCCCGGACCCTCCTCGCCTCCCTGCCCAACGTCCGGACCCACGTCTGCTACAGCCGCCCCGGCCCCGAGGATGTCGCGGGCCGCGACTTCGACAGCGCCGGGCGCCTGACGGCGTCGCTGGTCGCACAGCTCGCGCCACCCGCCGATGCCGAGGCCTACCTGTGCGGTCCCGGCCGCTCATGGACGAGATCAGCGCCGGTCTGGCGGCGCTCGGGATCGATGGCGCGCGCATCCACACCGAGCCGTTCGGGCCGGCCCCGGCGGTGACGCCCGGGATCGCGGCGACCCCCGCTCGCGCCCCCGCACCCCCCCGCCGGGCGGCCCGGAGACGGCCCGATGATCGAGTTTGCCCGCAGCAACCTGGCGATCGCGTGGAGCCGCGACTACGCCAGCCTGCTCGAGCTGGCCGAAGCCTGTGACGTGCCGGTCCGCTGGTCATGCCGCACCGGCGTCTGCCACACCTGCGAGACGACGCTCATCGCCGGGAGCATCGGCTACGACCCCGATCCGGTCGAGCCACCGGCCGAGGGCAGCGTGCTCATCTGCTGCTCGCAGCCCCGCGGACCTGGTGCTCGATCTGTGACGGAGGGCGGGCGGGGGCCGGCGGGCGTCAGCCGCCGGAGTAGCGGTGAGGTAGGCGACGACCATGTCGCCGAGCATCGTGCGGTAGTGCTCGCGCCGCTCGGGGTTGGTCAGGTCGCGGTCGAAGATGCGTCGCCGAACGTATGCCGGTTGGCGACGCGGAACACGCAGAACGCGCTGATCATCATGTGGAGGTCGATCGGGTCGACGTCGCGAGCGAATGCGCCCGACGCCGGCCGCGCTCGAGGATCCTGCGCGATCAGGTCGATAGCCGGGTTGTTGAGGCGCGCGAAGCTCTCGGACCGCGCCATATGCTCGGCGCGGTGGATGTTCTCGATGCTGACCAGACGGATGAAGTCCGGATTGCGACTCGTGGTGGTCGAAGGTCAGCTCGGCTAGGCGCCGGATCGCAGACACAGCGGTCGAGATGCTCGACGTCGATGCTCTGCTCGGCGCGTCGGATGGCGGCGTACGCCCGCTCGAGAACCGCGACGCAGAGCTGCTCCTTGCTCTCGAAGTAGTAGTAGATCATCCGCTTGGTGGTATGAGTGCTGGGCGGCGATGCGATCGACTCGCGCGCCCGAGTAGCCGTGTCGGCGAACTCCCTGGGCGGCGACCCGAGGATCTCGCTGCGGGTCTGCGCGGCGTCGCGCTGGCGCGTCGGGGCCGCCGGGCGCGCCGTTTCGTTGCTGCCATGGAGCGTCTCTCGATACGTGACGCGTCCGGAGATTCTACGTACGTGCACGTTTCAGAACGCGGCTAGGACATAACTAACTAGTCTGACATATCGCACCTCGACTGACGGTTATTTCGCGGGCCTATCTCAGACCACGGCTTTGATGCAACCCGACAATCACCGCTCGTCCTACCGCGTCGGCCTCATCGGCGCCGACATCGGTCCGTCGCTCAGTCCCGCCCTGCACGAGCGCGAGGCGGACGAACTGGGGCTCGCTGTGTCTACGAGCGGATCGACATCAGCGAGCTCGGGCGTCGCCCGCGGCCGCCGTCGGCTCGCTGCTGGACGATCGCGCGGGAGCGGGGCTTCCGCGGCGTGAACGTCACGCACCCCTGCAAGCAGCTCGTCATCGAGCACCTGACGAGCTCTCACGCCGAGGCGGCGCACTCGGCGCCGTCAATACCGTGGTCTTCGAAGGCCAACGGGCGGTCGGCCACAACACCGACTGGCCCGGTTTCCAGGAGAGCTTCGGCCGCGGGCTGCCGGACGTCGCGCTCCGGTCCGTCGTCGTGCTGGGGCGCGGGCGGTGCCGGCTCGGCAGTCGGCCCACGCCGCCCTTTCGCTCGGGGCCGACCGGGTTCTCGTGAGTCGACATCGAGGCGAAGCGCGCTCAGGATCTGACCGACGCTCTGGTGCAGCGCTACGGCGCCGGGCGAGAGCCGCGGTGCTGGACGATCTGCCGCGAGCGCTCGCACGGGCGGACGGGCTAATCAACGCCACGCCGATCGGGATGGAGAGCCATCCCGGGCTGCCACTGCCGGCCGAACTGCTGCACGCCGGTCTGTGGGTGGCCGATGTCGTGTACCGGCCGCTGGAAACCGAGTTGCTCCGGCACGCGCGCGCGCGCTCGGCTGCCGCACGCTCGACGGCGGCGGCATGGCGGTATTCCAGGCCGCCCTGTCGTTCGCGCTGTTCACCGGGCTCGAGCCCGACCGTCGAGCGCATGTTGAGCCACTTCGCCGAGCTGACCGAGACCGGTCTTGCCCAGCGGTGAGGATGACGATGCGCAAGACGATCGCCACCGTGTGCCTGAGCGGCACGCTCGAGGAGAAGCTCGCGGCCGCAGCGCACGCCGGCTTCGACGGCGTCGAGCTGTTCGAGCCCGACCTCGTCGGCTGCGGCTCTCCCCCGGCGAGTTCGCGTGCGTGCCGACGAGCTCGGCCTGACCATCGACCTCTACCAGCCGTTCCGAGACTTCGAGGGGGTCCCGCCCGATGCGCTTCGAGCGCAACCTCCGCCGCGCGGAGGCGAAGTTCGACGTCATGGAGGAACTCGGCGCAGGCACCGATCCTGGTCTGCTCGAACGTGTCGGAGCGAACGATCGACGACGACGCGCTGGCTGCCGATCAGCTGCGCGCGCTGGCCGAGCGCGCGGCCGAGCGCGGGCTTCGGATCGCCTATGAGGCGCTGGCCTGGGGCCGGCACGTGAGCGATTACGACCATGCCTGGCGGATCGTCGCAGGCGGCCGATCATCCCGCTCTGGGCGTTTGCCTCGACAGCTTCCACATCCTCTCGCGGGGGACGAGCCTCGACGCGATCGCCGACATTCCCGCCGGGAAGCTGTTCTTCCTCCAGCTTGCGGACGCCCCACATCTGATCATGGACGTCCTGCAGTGGAGCCGCCATTACCGCTGCTTCCCTGGCCAGGGAGGGTTCGATCTGAGCGCACTTCACCTGCGCGCGTACTCGACGCCGGCTACGCCGGCCCGCTCTCGCTGGAGGTCTTCAACGACGTCTTCCGCCAGGCCGACCCCGAGCGGATGGCGGTCGACGCGATGCGCTCGCTGCTGCCGCTCGAGGAGCACGGTGGCGCCCAGGACATCCACCCGTCGTGTGCCCCCGCCCACCGCGCTCCACGGCTACGCCTTCGTCGAGCTCGCGGTGGAGCCGGCCATCGGTCGGACGGACGCAAGCGCTGCTGCACGCCCTGGGCTTCGCGCCGAGCGCGCAGCACCGGACCAAGCCGGTGGCGCTGTGGCGAACAGGGAGGCGTCCGGATCCTGCTCAACGCTGGCGCCGCGGCGGCTCGCGGCATCGCCGCGCTCGCGTTCGAGAGCGACGATCCCGGCTCGATCGGCGCGCTCGGGCAGAGGCGCTGCTGGCCCCGATCCTTCCGACGCCCACGCGGGCCGGGAGAGGCAGATCTTTCGGCGGTGGCCGCACCTGACGGAACCTCGGTGTTCTTCTGCCGGAGCGGCGAGCAGGCTGACGCCGGCAGCTGGCTCGGAGACTTCGAGTCGGTCACGCCGACCGGGCGGTCGCTGCCGGTCGGGCTCGAGCGGATCGACCACATCGCGCTCGCCCAGCCGTTCGATTACTTCGACGAGGCCGTCCTGTTCTACCGCTCGGTGCTCGGGCTCGAACCGCACGAGAGCCTCGAGCTGGCGGCGCCCGCACGGACTGGTGCGAAGCCGCGCGGTCAGCAGCAGCCGCGGCAGCGGAGTGCGGCTCGCGCTCAACGTCCCGCTTGCTGGCGCAGGAAAACGAACGGCCGATCGGCGGCCTCAGCATGTTGCATTTGCCTGCGCCGACGTCTTCGCCGCCGCCCGCCATCTGCCGTACCCGGGATGCCGAGCCGCTGCCGATCCCCGGCAACTACTACGACGATCTGGCCGCGCGCACCGAGCTCGACCCCCGCCGGATCGCCGCGATGCAGGAGCTCGGGGTGCTCTACGACCGCCAAGGCGACGGCTGAGTTTCTGCACTTCTACACGCCGATGATCGGCGGCCGCCTCTTCTTCGAGGTGGTGCAGCGGCACGGCGGCTACGCCGGCTATGGCGCCGCGAACGCACCCATCCGCATGGCGGCCCAGAGAACGCAGCAACGGCCAGCCCGAGACTGCCGCGTATGCATGACGAGAAGCCTGGTGACACCGGTGCAAGGGAGGAGAGTTCCATGGAGAACCGATAGCAGCCCCACGTCGCACGAGGACGACGGCGCGAAGAAGAGCCCGAGGATGGCCGCGCTTGCGAGCTGGATCGGAAGCGTCCTCGAGTACTACGACTTCTTCATCTACGGGACCGCGGCGGCGCTGGTATTCGGCAAGGTGTTCTTCCCCGACGCCGACCCGGCGACCGGCACGCTGCTGTCGCTCGCGACCTACGGCGTCGCCTACGTGGCGCGCCCGATCGGCTCGATCTTCATGGGCCACCTCGGCGACCGCTACGGGCGCAAGCGGGTTCTGCTCCTGACCGTGACGCTGATGGGCGCGGCCACGTTCCTTGTCGGCTGCCTTCCCACCTACGCCGACATCGGAATGGGGCGCCGGTCCTGCTCGTCTGCCCTGCGGCTGCTACAGGGTCTCGCCGCTTCCGGCGAGCAGGCCGGCGCCAACTCCGTCGGGCTCGAGCACGCTCCCGAGCGGCGGCGAGCCTTCTACAGCAGCTTCACCCTGGGAGGCACACAGGCGGGGCTGGTCATCGCCACCGCGATCTGGCTGCCGATCGGCTCCATGCCTGACCACGAGCTGCTTACCTGGGGCTGGCGTGTCCCCTTCTGGCTCAGCGCCCTCGTCACCGTCGCAGGCCTCGTGATCCGCCGCAAGCTCGAGGAGACGCCGGCCTTCCAGCGGGCGGCCGAGGATGGAGCGCTCGAGATTCCGCTGGCCGAGCTGCTGCGCGATCACCGCGCCGACCTGGTTCGGGTCACCCTTGCGGCGCACTGGCCTCGACGGTCAGCACGATCTTCGCCGTCTACGCCCTTACCTTCGCGGTCAAGACCGTCGAGCTCGACGACACCACGATGTTGTGGGTGGCGATCGTGACCAACGTCGTCGCGCTGGCGGCGATCCCGGCCTGGGCCATGCTCTCCGACCGCATCGGGCGCAAGCCAGTGTTCATCTTCGGCGCCGTCGGCAGCGGCGCGCTGATGTTCGCCTATCTCGGCGCCATCGCCAGCGGCAGCTACCTGCTCATCTTCCTCGCCGCGATCCTGATGTCCGGCGTCGTCTACAGCGCCCAGAACGGCATCTGGCCCGCGCTCTACGGCGAGATGTTCCCAACCCGCGTTCGCCTGTCCGGCATGGCCATCGGCACCCAGATCGGGTTCGCGATCGGCGGCTTTGCTCCCACCGTCGCCGCCGCCATCGACGGCAACGGCCCGCGGGCTGGGTCCCGGTCGCGGCGCGACCCTGCGCTGCAGCCTGGTCGCGGCCCTCGCCGTCGCCACCGCGCGCGAGACCTGCCACGACAGCCTGGAGCGGATCGACGCCCGCATGGAGTCGGACCGCACGCTGCGACAGCCGGCGCCTGCGCAGGTGGAGCGCAGCCAGGTCACGGGTGAGGGGTCCCGGACGACGGTGCATGGTCGGCAAAGCTCACGCGGCGGCCGGGTGGAGGTGTAACGACCACGCCGTACCGAGGAGAAGACGATGAGATCGTTCGCCGAGCCAGGCCGTCGTACGCGTTGGTGGTCGCCTTTGCCGCCCTGCTGGTGGCGCTGGCGGGCAACGCCGGATATTCACGGGGAGCTCCGCCGGAGCCGCCGGTGTCGGGAATGTCGTCGTGGTCAAGGGGACGAGCGCCACCATCCATCCGGGCGACGCCGGAGGGAATTCGTCAAGTGCCCTGGGGCTACACGGTCTTCGGCGGGCGTACGTCATCGACGGCGACCGGGCCGTCCCGTTCCTGGTGGGCCCGTGCGCAAGGAGAACGCCTACGAGGTCGACATCGCCAACCCGCCGGCCAACCCGCTCGCGGGCCAGCCGGGAGAGGACGACACCGTGTTCGGCGGCTGCGTATTGCGCGCGCACCGGCCAGCCGATCGTCATGCCCCACCAACTAGGTCCCGCCTGAGGCGTGGTCGAGCCGTGGGGCACGGCTTGCCCCGCCGTCGGGTCTCGGTTCGCCAGTCCGCCTTCGGCCGGGTGTCACCATATGGGGAGCGCGGCTACGAAAATCGAGACGAGAAGGAGCACAGACATGGCGGCAACCGAGAAGGCGATCCTGGCGGGCGGGTGCTTCTGGGGAGTCCAGGATCTCGTCCGCAAGCTCGATGGCGTCACCGGGACGCGCGTCGGCTATAGCGGCGGCGATACGCCCAACGCGACCTACCGCAACCACGGCTCGCATGCTGAGGCGATCGAGATCCTCTTCGACCCGGAGCGCATCTCCTACCGGGACCTGCTCGAGTTCTTCTTCCAGATCCACGACCCGACGACCAAGAACCGCCAGGGCAACGACGTCGGTGCCAGCTACCGCTCGGCGATCTACTACGTCGACGACGAGCAGCGCCGTATCGCCGAGGACACGATCGCCGATGTCGAGGCGTCGGGCCTGTGGCCCGGCAAGGTCGTGACCGAGGTGGCGCCCGCCGGGCCGTTCTGGGAGGCCGAGCCCGAGCACCAGGACTACCTCGAGCGCTATCCCAACGGCTATACCTGCCACTTCGTGCGGCCCGGCTGGAAGCTGCCGCACCGGGTGCAGGAAGCCGCTCACTGAGCTGAGCGCGACCGGCGCGCCCTGGGGCCGCCGGTCGCAGTCGGTCGCGGTCAAAGAGGACAAATGGATCGGAAAAGTATGCTCAGTCCTCTGACCCGTTCGTTCTGACGCCTGAGAGAGCCACGCCATGACCCCGGATCACCGCCGCCTCGACCGCCTTCGCGCGCGCGCAGGGCGAGGTCGCCAACCACACCATCGACGAGCTGCTCGCCGGGCGGCTCAGCCGCCGCGAGTTCGTGCGGCGCGGCAGCGTCCTTGGTCTGTCGGCCACCACGATGGGCGCCATCCTGGCCGCCTGCGGCAACGCCAACAGCAAGTCGCCGGCGAGCACGGGGTCCTCCAGCGCCGCGGCGAGCGGGCCGGCCAAGGCGGGCGGAACGCTGAAGCTGGCCCAGCAGACTCCGGCGGCCGCGATGAACCCGCTGACCGTCTCGGACGCCGGTGGGCTGAACCTGCTGGCGCAGACCGGCGAGTACCTCGTCTTCGACGACAACGCGACGCTCCGGCTCGAGCCGATGCTGGCCACCCGCTGGGCGGCCAACCACGACGGCTCCGTGTGGACCTTTCACCTGCGGCCGGGGGTGACGTTCCACACCGGCCAGACGATGTCGGCCGACGACGTCGTCTGGACCTTCCAGCAGCTGTGCGGACCCCAAGAACGCCTCCAACGCGCTGTCGAACTTCGGCGACGTCCTGACCCCCGGCGGGTGCGCAAGGTGGACGACTCAGACAGTCGCCTTCCACCTGGAGGCGCCCAACGGCAACTTCCCGTACCTCGTCTCCTCTGACAACTACAACGCGATCATCGTCCCCAAGGGGACGAACTACGCCAAGTGGCCGTCGACCTTCGTCGGCACGGGCCCGTTCAAGCTCCACAGCTACTCCCAGAACGTCGGCGCCTCCTTCGTCGCCAACCCCGCCTACTGGGGGTCAAAGCCCCTCCTGAGCGCCACGTCGTTCACCTTCTACGCGACCCAGCAGCCGATGATCCTGGCCCTCCAGGGCGGGCAGGTCGACGTGCATCGTGGGGTTCGTCGCCCCGGGCGCCCAGGCGCTGCTGTCCTGCAACCGTACACGATCATCAGCCGCAAGTCGGCGGGCCACCGGGAGATCTCGATGCGCACCGACCTGCCCCCTTCAACGACCCGCGGGTCCGCCGGGCGCTGGCACTGACCCTCGACCGGCCGGCGATGGTCAAGGGGCTGCTGTCGGGCCGGGGCTCGGTCGGCAACGACAGTCCCTTCGGCCCGCGCTTTCCCTCGACTGATACGACCGTGCCCCAGCGGGTGCAGGACATCGCCAGGGCGAAGCAGCTGCTGGCCGCCGCCGGGCACCCGAACGGCTTCGGGCCCAGTACGCCTCCGAGACCGCCTCGAGATGCCGGCGCTCGCCCAGGTCGTCCAGGCCGACGCGCGCATGGCCGGGATCGACTTCACGCTGAAGATCGAGAACCAGAGCGCCTACTACGGCAAGAGCACCTTCGGTAGCTCGGACTGGCTGGACAGCACCGTCTCGGCGGTCGACTACGGCGATCGCGGCGCCCCCAACCTGTACCTGGAGGCGCCTCTGACCTCCCACGGCATCTGGAACGCCGCCCGCTTCAAGGATCCCGCCTACGACCGGCTGGTCAAGCAGTACGTGGCCAGCGTCGACCTGCAGGCCCAGCGAACGGTGGCGGGCAAGATCGAGCGGCTGCTGCTCGAGCAGACGCCGCTGATCATCCCCTACTTCCTGGAATCCCTGTCGGCCACCAAGCCCGAACGTCCAGGGCGTCAACCCGACGTCGATCGGGGCGATCTACCTGGGCAGGCGTCGATCTAGCGTGCCACGCCGTAGACGAGGTCGCGCTCGGGGATCGCGTGCTCCCACTTGGTCAGCGGCCGGGGCTGGGGCCGCCGTCCAGGGTGATGTCGACGCGCTCGGAGAAGAAGCAGACGTGCTGCTCGATGCGCCGGCACTCGGCACCGGGTACGTGTAGGTCCAGGCGAGATCCGTCGATCTCCTCGGTGTCCGTGCGGTATCGAGTAGTACTCGGCGATGCCCTTGTACGGGCACTGGGTCCGGGTGGCCGAGGGGGTCAGCCGCTCCAGCGCGACGTCGGCTCGCGGGATGTACCAGCGGATCGGCATCCCGGTCTCGAACAGGGCCAGGGGGCGCCCCTGTCGGCCAGCGAGACGCCGTCGAGGGCGATCTGGACATGGCGTGAGCTGCGGCACACGTCGATGCGGTGGTTGGGCCCGCGGGGGTGGACGAAGACCTCGTGCGTCCTCCTCGTACCAGTGGTCGATGTCGTTCCAGCGGAAGGTGATCAGAGAGCGCAGGTTCTCCCAGCCCGCCGGCGCGTGGGCGTAGGCATAGGCGAGGTTCTCGGCGCGGCGGCCGCCGGCGGCGACATCCCAGTAGGTGGCGGGCCCGCGGACCGCGCACACCGTCGTGTGGTCTGACGGCTCCAACAGCTCCATGCGCACGTGCGCCCGGTCAAACCACCACGTCCCCAGCTCGTAGATCGGCGGGCGTGTAGCCGCCCACGCCCATCCATGCGGCCGGGCTGTCGGCGACCATCTCGCCGCCGAACAGCGCGCGCACCCGGCGGTCGGTGGGGAAGAGGCGATGCTCTCGATTCCATCGAGGCGATGTAGCGTCGTCAAGCTAGCTTGTAGGAAGTCGCTGAGATCCTCTCGGAGTTGCCGATGAGCACCACCGCGCTCGAAGACACGCACGATCCTCAACGCGGATCCGGGCGGCTCCCCGGACGGGCCGCTCGCTGCGGATCGAGCCCTGCGGCCGCCGCGTCCGCGCGTGCTGGCCGGCCAGCACGGTCGCCGACTCCACCGCCGTCAAGTACCTGTTCGAGCGCGACCACCTCCCCGTCTACTACTTCCCGGTGGCCGACGTGGACTTCTCCGTGCTGGAGCGGACGGACAGACGAACCCACTGCCCGCACAAGGGCGACGCCAGCTACTGGTCGGCCCGGGTCGGCGAGCGCGGTGCGAGGACGCCGTCTGGGGCTATGAGGACCCGATCGCCGAGGCGGCCGAGCTCGCCGGTCACGTCGCCCTGTACTGGGGCAAGTTCGATCACTGGTACGAGGAGGACGAGGAGGTCTTCGTCCACGCCCGCGATCCCTACAAGCGCGTCGACGCGCTACCGAGCTCGCGCCACGTCCGCATCGAGCTGGGTGGCGTGGTGCTGGCCGAGACCCGGCGACCGACGCTCGCTCTTCGAGACGGGGATCGACACCCGCTTCTACATCCCGCGGCCCGATGTCCACCTGGATCTGCTGCGTGAGTCCGACACCGTCACCCGCTGCCCGTACAAGGGACGCGCCTCCTACTACTCGGCGCTCCTGAGCAGGAGACGATCCCGGACATCGCCTGGACCTATGTGTTCCCGGTGCCCGAGGCGCCGCGGCTGGAGCAGCTGATCGCCTTCTACGACGAGCGCGTCGACACCTTCGTCGAGGGCGTCCAGCGGCCACGCCCCGTCTCCGCCTGGTCCTGACGGCAGGGGCCGATGCGCGATCCGCGGTGTCCGGTGGGTGGGGGCTGGCGATACAGCTGGCACTCGTAAGGGGCAGCCGTATCCGCGGGCAGCCCCCCCAGGGCCCTCGTCAGGGCTGCGCGGACGAAAACGAGACGCCGGCACGCTCCGTGACCAGACGGGCCGCCAGCAGCTCGCCGTCGAGGTCGCCGTAGCGACGCAGCGCATCCGCTGTACAGGTCGGCCACCCGCTCACCGAGGGCCATCGGCACGTCGAGCTCCTCTCCCAGGCGCAGGATCGCCGAGAGCTCCTCGATGCACCCGGCCAGCGAGAACGAGGTGAGGTCGTCGCCGCGCATCAGCGCCGGCGCGTGGCGCTCCATGAAGCGGCTGGCGCCGGCGCTCTGCCCCACGGCCAGGCGGAACGTCTCGGGGTCGAGCCCCGCCCGGACGGCCAGGGCGAGCGCCTCGGCGCCGGCGACCGCCTGGCCGAACCACAGCAGGTTGACGAGCAGCTTCACCGTGTAACCGGCCCCCGCCTCCCCGACGTGCAGGACCCGGTCGGCGAGAACGCTGAGCAGCGTGCGCTGCGCGCCCACATCGGCCTCGGCGCCTCCGACGAAGAGGACGAGCTCGCCGTCGCCGGCGTCCGGCGGGCCTCCGCCCATCGGGGCGTCGAGCGTGCGGATGCCGCGCGGCGAGGCGCGGCGAGCGATCTGCTCGGCCAGGCCCGGGCTCCCGGTGCTCATGTCGATCCAGGTCGCGCCCGGGGAGAGCGCCGCCAGCAGATCCCCCAGGATGGCGGCGACCTCAGCGGGTCCCGGGAGGACGGTGATCACGACATCGCAGCGCGCCCCCAGTTCGGCGAGCGAATCCGTCCAGTCGGCCCCGGCGGCGAGGACCGCCGTCCGCGCCTCGCGCCGGCGATCCATGGCGAGCACCGGCCGTCCGCTGCCGGCCAGCCGCGCGCACATCGGGAGCCCCATGCGGCCAACGCCGAGGATCCCGATGGGCGACGGATCGACCAAGTCAGGCGTGGGCACGCTCGCGTTCGGCGGCCTTCAGGACGCCCGCGCGGTTCTTGTGCGACCGCTCGTAGGCGGCGGTGTTCTTGACGCGCTCGTCATCGGCGTCGGCCAGCACGGACTGGACCTCGGAGGCCGTCAGCTCGTCATAGCCCGGCCACGGCTCGTCGCCGCGCAGGGTCTCGATGCGGCTGAGGATCGTCGTCCGGTCCTGATGCCGGCGCTCGTAGGCGTCGATCTTGGCCAGATCGATCTGCGACAGGCTCGGCAGCTTGCTGGTGATCTCATCCGCGGTCAGCCCGTCATAGCCCGCGATCGCCAGATCGCCCTCGGCCGCGACAGCACCCTTGACCTCGCCCTCGACCTGGGCCACGCCCGGGACCTTGCGCGTCTTGCGGGCGGTGCGCCGCGTGGCGGCGCTGGTCTTGGCGGCCGCGCGAGTGCTCTTCGTGCGCGCCGCGCGCACGGCATCAGCGGCCCCTGTCTTGGTCACGTCATAGGAGGGATCGTTCTTGAGCTCTGAGCGCACGACGGCATCCGTCAGCTTGGGGATCTCCCGCAGGATGCGGGCGAGCATCCGCTCCTCGTCGGCCAGGATGCTGCGCGCCAGGTCGGCGGTCTCGTCGTCGCCGACCGAACGCGCCAGGCGCTCGATCGCGGTGTAGGTCGCGATCTCGAGCGCCTCCGTCGTGGCGGCGTCCTTGGCGTTCTTGAGGACCTTCTCCTCGCCACCGCTGCCGCGCAGCAGATCGAACGGGGTCTTGGCGAGGGCCACCGTCTGCCCGAGGAGGTCCTCCCAGAAGCCGACGACGATCTGCAGCGGCGTCGAGTCGCCGTCCAGCGCCGACACGCGCTCGGCGACGCGCTCGGCGTGGCGGCGGGTCTCGTCGAGGTGCTTCTCGAGGCCCGAGCGGTAGGACCCCTCAGGGGTCATGGCGATCTGCGACTGCAGAACGCGGACGAGAGCGTGCTCCGTGGCGAGAGCCTCGCTGAGGTACTGGGCTGTTTTCTGAGTGGCATTCATAGTCGATCCAATCACTAAAAAGACGGTCAAGTTCGGAGCGGCTGACCTATCGGCCGCGTACGTATGGCCTACCCGATCGAGCGCGCGGCCCATCGCCCGATGACGGTTGTGTGTGGCGGCTCACGCAGGAGGAAAAAGGCTTGTTTGGGGTTCGGCTCAGCGGTCAGCTTCTTCAGACAATGTCCTATCAAGGAGACACTCCGTGATTTTGAGAATCGACCGCCTGCAGACTGAGCTTCCCCCGCCGTCTGACCCGGATCCGGTCGGCGCGTCGGCCGTGCAGGAGCTCCTGGGGGGCAAGTACGGCGAGATGTCGACGTTCATGAACTACACGTACCAGTCGTTCAACTTCCGCAATCGGCAGGGGGCGCGGCCGTTCTACGACCTCGTGGCCAGCATCGCCGCCGAGGAGTTCGGCCACATCGAGCTGGTCTCGACGGCGATCAACACGATGCTCACGGGAGCCGCCGACGGCAAGCCGGGAGAGCTCGGCGACCTGGGCGGCGTCAAGGACACCCGTAACACGCAGCAGTTCATCGCCGGCGGCGCGGCCACGCAGGTCCAGGACTCCATGGGCAAGCCGTGGAACGGCGACTACGTCAACGCCTCCGGCGACCTCGTCGGGGATCTCACCTTCAACTTCTTCCTCGAGACCGGCGCCCGCAACAACAAGCTCAAGGTCTACGAGATGGTCGATCATCCGGCCGCTCGCGCGCTGACCGGCTACCTGCTCGTCCGCGGTGGCGTGCACCAGGTGGCCTACGCCCGCGCGCTGGAGAACCTGACCGGCGTGAACCTGATGAAGATGTTCCCCTCGCCGTACATCCCGACGGACAAGATCCCCGAGTGCCAGCCGCACATCAAGCGCGGCGAGCACCTCAAGCTCTATCGCTTCTCCCCCAGCGACTTCCAGGAGATCGCCGCCGTGTTCAACGGGCCGCACCCGGAGACCGGCGAGGATCTCATGGTCGCCGAGGAGACGCACCCCGAGGGCGCGCCCCCGTTCGACCTGCCCGCTCAGCCGGCGGTGTTCGCCCCCGGTCCGGACCCGGACATGCTCGCCGACGTCTCCGCCAAGCTGCGCCAGGCGGCCGGCCTGCCCGCCGAGCCCACCGGCGTGGTGGCCAACAACGGCAATGGCGGCGGTGTCGTCGAGAAGGTCAAGGACGCCGTCAGCTGGACTTTCTCCTCCTGCCGAGCATGGTCGTGCACTGCTCGCTGGAGTTTCCCCGTCCGGGCAGGCGGTGTTCGACGTGCGCCGTCGTCGTTCGCCGGCCGCGCCGCCGTCAGCGCGCTCGCTGCACGCTCGATCACCCGGCCGGTTGACCGCAGCGACCGCCGCGTTCTGGGTCGCACCGCTGGTAGCGGTGCCTGTCACCGCCGGCCGATGCGCGAGCTGCGCGCCGCCACGTCTGCGCTCGCGGTCGTCGCCCGCTGGCAGGCGCCTGCAGCGCCGACATCGCCGCGCGTCGACGCCGACATCTCCGCGCTGCTGGCCGGCAGTGACGGGCAGGTGCTGACCACGCCTCCCCGGCGTCGCGTCCCATCCGAGCGGCCGTCGTTCACCGCCTTCAGCTCTGCCCATCCCTCAGTTCCCCT
This sequence comes from uncultured Solirubrobacteraceae bacterium, assembly GCA_963800545.1. Taxonomy (GTDB): domain Bacteria; phylum Actinomycetota; class Thermoleophilia; order Solirubrobacterales; family Solirubrobacteraceae; genus Palsa-465. The sequence goes on along the minus strand of CAWDBJ010000015.1, from coordinate 24,126 downwards.
ACCGCCGAGTATCTTTATTCCTCCACCGGCCTGGCACCGGCCACGCTACCAGTCCGCGACGATCACCCGTGCGCCACCTGTTCAGCCGCACAAAAACAGACCTCTCCATGATGGTGGCGCCCCGGGTCCGGGGCGCCGCCGTCGCCGGAGCACTGGCACAGACCAAAGGAGAGACATGGCGCAGCTCACCACCCTCGATGAGAAGCTCGCCGAGGTCCTCGGACTGGCTCAGGCGGCGCAGGCGGCCGCCAAGAAGGTCGCGACCCTCGCCCGCAAGGAGAAGGAGACCGAGCTCGTCGAGCTGATGGCGCAGATGGAGGATCAGTCGGCGAAGATCGCGCAGCGCTGTGACGTGGTCGCAAGTTCGCGCGACGGGATGCGGACCGCCATCACGAAGAAGGCGCGAGAGACCAAGGCCGAGGTCAACGACTTCATGAAGACCTACCTCGAGGACGCCGAGGCGCTCGACGGCCTCGAGTTCCTCAGCATGGCCGAGGCCGGCGAGCTGGCGCACTGGGAGATCCTGGCGACGCTCAACGAGACGGCCGGGGACAGGGACGTCGCCCGCGTCGTGAAGTTCGCCGTGCCGCTCCAGCAGTCCCACGTCGACGACGTTCGCACGCATGCCCTCCGGCTGGCCGCCAAAGAGGATCCGACCGAACCTGCTTAGCTGACCCGCAGCCGCCGATCGACCGTCCTCCATGGCCACCAACCACACCCAGATAACCGCCGCCCCCGATCAGGTCTTCGCGGTGCTCGCCAACCCCGAGAACTACGGCGACTGGGTCGTCGGCTCAGACACGATCCGCGACGCGGATCCCAGCTGGCCGAAGGTCGGCTCACGGTTTCACCACCGCGTCGGCTTCGGACCGCTCAAGCTCAACGATCACACCGAGGTGATCGAGGTGCAGGCGCCGCTTCTGCTGGTGATGCACGCCAAGGCGCGCCCCCTGGGGACGGCCAAGGTCTCACTGCAGCTGAGCGAGCGCGATGGCGGCACGTACGTCACGATGATCGAGACCGCCGGAGATCGCCTGTCACGGCTGGGGCTCAACCGGCTGACGGACCCGCTCATCCATCTGCGCAACACCGAGTCGCTGCGCCGGCTCAAGCGCATCGCCGAGACCGGCGTCGCCAAGCCCTGAGGCCGCGTCAAGCGCGCCACGGACGCAGGCGGCGATCGGCGAGCAGCGCCCGGGCGGCGGACCGGCCGCCCATCCCCTGGACGGATCCTCCCGGGTGCACGGAGGCCCCGGCGACGTAGAGACCGCGCAGCGGCGTGCGGTAGCGGCAGAGCTCCGGCGCCGGGCGGAAGATGAGCTGCTGGTCGAGCTCGTAGGTGCCGCCGCCCAGGTCGCCGTCGACGAGGCTCGGGTTCTCCGCCTCGGTCTGCGCCGGACTGCGGATCGCCCGCTTGAGCACGCCGCCCGAGAAACCGGGGGCGAAGCGCTCGAGCTGAGCCTCGATCCGGTCGGCGACCTCCTCATCGCTGCTGTCGTAGCGGGCCGGGACGTGGGCGTAGCAGTAGAGCGTGTGCCGGCCCTCCGGCGCCCGCGAGCGATCGTGCAGGGTGTGCTGACCGACGACCACGGCCGGCCGCTCCGGCATCTCCCCGCGCTGGCCGGCGTCGGCGGCCGCCGACAGCTCCCGCAGATCGCCGCCCAGGTGGACGACGGCGGCGCTGCGGGCTGCCGCAGCGGACCACGGCACCGGCCGCGCGAGCGCGTAGTCGAGCTTGAACGCCGCCGTCGAGTAGCGCCAGATCCGCAGCCGGCGCATCAGCCGGTGAGGCAGCGCCTCGTCGGGCAGCAGCCGGGCCAGCGGCCGGGCGCTGATCGTGGTCACCACGTCGCGGGCGCCCAGCTCCTCGCCGCCGCGCAACACGACGCCGGCGGCGCGCCCCCCGCGCACTGGGATGCGCTGCGACCGTGGCATCGCAGCGCACCTGCACCCCTTCGCGGGTGGCGATCGCCATCAGCGCGTCGATGATCCGCCCCTGCCCGCCGGCGGGAAACGGCCAGCCGTGAGAGTGGGCCAGCAGCTGGAGAAGGAAGCCGAAGGCGCCGCTCCCGGCCGTCGACGGCGCCAGCCCCGAATGCTGCGCCGATCCGGAGAACCACGCGGTCGGCCGGGTGGCCCCGTCGAAGACGTCGAGCCCGAACCCCTCGATCGAGCCCGTCATCCGGCGGGCCAGCAGCAGCCCATCGCGGCGCAGCGCGGCGGCCAGCCGGACCGCGCCGCCGACGGGCGGCAGCGGGCCGAGGATCGTCTCCACGAGACGTTGGGCGAGCGGCTGATACTGCTCGATGAGCGCACGCCACGCCGCGCCCGCGCCCGGGGTGCGCCTCGTCCAGCGAGGCGGCGGTGGTCGCCAGATCGCGGTGCAGCGCGATCGCGGTGCCGTCGGGGAACGGGTGGGCCATGACGAGATCAGGGTTGATCCAGCGCAGTCCCTCGGCCTCGAGCTGGAGCTCGCGGATGGCGGGCGAGGCGACCGTCATCGGGTTAAAGCCGGCGCAGTGGTCGTGGACGAAGCCGGGGAGGGTCGCAGCGGTGCTCGACGCGGCGCCGCCGGGTCGCGGCGCGTGTTCGACCACGGTCACCGTGAGACCGGCGCGCGCGAGGTGGATCGCGCACACCAGACCGGTGCAGCCGGCGCCCACGACCACCACCCGGGGGTCGCGTGTCATGGCCTCCAGCCGCTCCTTGACCCGACGGTCAGGGGCGCTGACCGAGCCCCGTGAGGAACTCGCGCACGCGGAGGGGACCGCTGGTGGCGCGGGCCAGTGGCGGCGTGCTGTCGCCGGCGCCGTCTCGCATGCCGGCCATCAGCTCGGTGAGCGCGTCCGTCGCCGAGTACCGCGGGCTCCAGCCAAGCTCGCGGCGGGCGCGCTCGCTGCTCATCAGTGGGACACCGAGGGCCATGTCGACCCAACCGGGCTCGGCGGGCTGAAGGCGCAGCGCGAAGGTCGCCGCGGCAGCGCCGCGCAGAGCCGCCGCCGGCACGCGCACCGGACGCGCCTGGAGCAGGGCGCCGAGCTCGGGGGGCCCGATGACGGGCTCGGCGGCGATGTTGAACGCGCCGGCGACGTCGGACAGGGCGGCCCGGCGATAGGCGTCGGCGACGTCATCGGTGTGGACCGCCTGAAACCGCAGGCCGGGCACGTCAGGCGACAGCGGGGCGAAGCGCGCGCGCAGCAGCGCCCGCGGAAGCAGCGGCCCCACGAACAGCCGCCGGATCTCCGTCGCCGCTGACCGTTTGAAGATCAGGCCGGGCCGCAGCCGCACGATCCGCAGGCCGGGATGCTCCGTGGCCAGCTGGTCGAGATCGCGCTCGACCGCCACCTTGTGGCGGGAGTAGAAGGAACTCGGGATCCCGTCGGTCGGCCAGGACTCGTCGACGAGGCGATCCTTGGGCCCCGGTGAGTAGGTGCCCACCGATGATGCGTAGATCAGCGAGGGCACGCCCGCGGCGGCCACCGCGCGAAACACCCGCCGGCTGCCGTCGAGGTTGACCGGGCGAGTGATGTTCTCGTCGCGTCCGGGCTGGATCAGCCACGCCAGATGGATGACCGCGTCGGCGCCGCGGAAGATCGACTCCAGATCGTCGTCGACCACGTCAGCCGCCACGAACCGCGTCCGGGGCAGGGGCTCCTGCGGCGCACGCCGGGCTACGGCGACGATCTCATCGACCGCTTCGTCGGCCGCCAGCGCCTCGATGACGCTCGTTCCGACGTTTCCGGTCCCGCCGGTGACCACCACTCTCATGGGAGGTCGGCTGCCCGCTGCGCGCTGCGCCAAACCCCTCACCCCTCCAGCTCCGGCGGCGAACCGCTGGCGAGATGGCGGTTCGCGACCCGTCTCAGCGGACAGCGTATCCCCAGGCCCGCCTGGGCCGGCAGCCCTCGACCGCGACCACAGGAGCGATGATGACCAGCTTCGGCTACACGATGATGACTGAGCAATCCCGGCCAGACCAGCTGGTCTCCGACCTCGTCGCCGCCGAGGCGGCGGGCTTTGACTTCTCCGTCTGCTCAGACCACTTCCAGCCGTGGCTGGCCGAGCAGGGCCACGCGGGCTACGCCTGGTCGATCCTCGGTGCGGCCGCCCAGGCGACGGAGCGCATCGGCCTGATGACCTACGTCACATGCCCGAGCATCCGCTATCACCCGGCGATCGTCGCCCAGAAGGCGGCCACCCTGGGGATCCTCTCCGGCGGACGGTTCCGGCTCGGCCTGGGCGCCGGGGAGAACCTCAACGAGCACGTCGTCGGGACCGGATGGCCCGCCGTCGGTGTCCGGCACGAGATGCTCTCTGAGTCAGTCCAGATCATCGGCCAGCTGCTCGACGGGGAGACGCGCGTCAATTTCCGCGGCGAGCACTTCGACGTCGAGCAGGCGCGGCTGTGGGACCTTCCCGAGCAACGGGTGCCGATCGGGATCGCCGTCTCCGGCCAGCAGTCGTGCACGCTGGCCGGCAAGCACGCCGATCTCATGATCGCGGTCGAGCCCAAGGCCGAGCTGGGCGAGATGTTCGATGCCGCCGGCGGCGAGGGCAAGGCCCGGGTCGGCCAGATCGCGCTCTCCTACGACCCGGATCGCGACACGGCCGTGCAGCGGGCCCACGAGCAGTTCCGGTGGTTCGGACTGGGCTGGAAGGTCAACGCCGACCTCCCCAACCCGGAGTCGTTCGACGCCGCCACCGCCTTCGTCCGTCCCGAGGATGTCGCCGAACAACTCGGGTGCGGGCCCGACGTGGACGAGCACGTCGAGAAGATCCGCCCGTTCGTCGACGCCGGCTTCACGGAGGTCGCGCTCGTGCAGATCGGCGGTGAGCACCAGGAGCCGTTCATCCGCTGGGCGCAGGACGAGCTGCTGCCCGCCCTGCGCCGGCTCTGACCGCCGCGCTGCGGCGGATCAGGGGTTGAAGACGACCTTGATCATCCCCTGCTCCTTCTTCTGGAAGTGCTCGTAGGCGTCGGGCGCCTCGCTGAGCGGGAGATGGTGGGTGGCGAACGACGTCCACCCCCAGCGGGATCCGTCATCGGTGAGCAGCGGCAGGATGTCGTCGACCCAGGCCTTGACGTTGGCCTGGCCCTGGCGGACCTGGATCTGCTTGTCGAACAGCTGCAGGGTCGGGAGCGGGTCCGCCGCGCCGCCGTAGACGCCGCTGAGCGAGATCGTGCCGCCGCGGCGGACGATCTCGATCGCCGAGTACAGCGCGGCGAGCTTGGACACGCCCATGTTCTCCATCATCGGCTGCGCCAGCCTGTCGGGCAGCATCCCGGCGATCTTGTGCGCGATGCCGGCGGCGGGCGAGCCGTGGGCCTCCATGCCGACCGCGTCGATGACGGCGTCCGGCCCGCGGCCGTCGGTCATCTCGCGGATCGTGCCCGGGCAGGTCGTCGTGGTCTGAGAGGTCGAGCACCTCGATCCCCAGGCCGCGCACCCGCTCCAGGCGCTCCGGGACGAGGTCGACGCCGATCACCCGCTGGCCGCGGTGGTTGGCGATGCGGGCGGCCATGTCCCCGATCGGCCCGAGCCCGAGGACGACGAGCGGAGCCGCCGTCCGGCACGCCGGCGTACTCGACGCCCTGCCACGCGGTCGGCAGCACGTCGGAGAGGAACAGGAAGCGATCGTCCGGCGGGCCCTCGGGGACCTTGATCGGCAGGAAGTTGCCGAACGGGACGCGCAGGAACTCGGCCTGGCCGCCCGGCACCTGCCCGTAGAGCTTGGTGTAGCCGAACAGCGAGGCGCCGGTGCCGTACTCGTGGACCTGGGTCGTCTCGCACTGCGAGTGCAGGCCGTGGCCGCACATCCAGCAGTCGCCGCAGGAGACGTTGAAGGGGATGACCACCCGGTCGCCGACGGCGAGCTCGGTGACCTCGCGGTCCGACCTCCTCGACGATCCCCATCGGCTCGTGTCCGAGCACGTCGCCGGGGTCGAGGAACGGGGCCAGCACCGTGTAGAGATGAAGGTCTGAGCCGCACAGCCCGGTGGAGGTGATGCGGACGATGATGTCGGTCGGGTCCTGGATCGTCGGGTCGGGGACCTCGTCGACGCGGACGTCGCTGACGCCCTGCCAAGTGAGAGCTTTCATGGCCCGCGGGCTACCCGCGGCCGGTCCGGGCAAACGGAGCGGGGCCTAGAACCGGGCGCCCAGCGGCACCGGTCCGAGCGGCCCGACGCCCGGGAGAACGCCAGCCAGCCTGACCGCCGCCGAGAGGAGAGCGTCGAGCTCCTGCGCGGCCCGTTCGGTGGGGCGACCGTCGGAGAAGTCCCGGCCGCTGAGGTAGGCGGCGTTGGGCAGCGAGTGAGCGCCGAAGAAGGCAAGCACATCACGGAGATGGCGCTCGACGCCGAGGAAGTGGTGGTCGCTTCCCCCCATGGCCACGATCGCCGTCGGCGTGTCGCGCAGCGCCGCCACCGGGACCTGGTCGAGCAGGTTCTTGAGCGACCCGGTCATCGACCCTCGGTACACCGGGGTGGCCAGCACGACGGCATCGGCTCGCTGCAGCGTCGCCACCACCGCCGCGGTGTCGTCGCCGAGGACGTCGAGCGGCCGGCCGTCGGCAAAGGCGATCCGCCGTTCGGCCAGATCGATCAGCTCCACCTCCACCTCCACCTCGGCGTCGCCCGTCGCCGCGAGACGCTCGAGGGCCTCGGTGAGGGCGCGGCGCAGCCTCCCGGGCGGAGTGACGCTGCCGAGGACGGCAGTGAGATGAAGGGGTGCGGTCATGATCGGCGCTTGAAACTACACTAATTCGCTTGACATTGGCCGGCGTGGGAGACGTGTCGTGCCACGATGTCGTGTGACGATATAAGTAGGGGCATGAGCCGCCAGCCGCACACGCCGCGGGCGACACCGCGTCCCGAGCACCTCGGCGACTTCGATGTCGATGCCCGGATGCTGAAGATCGCGGGCTGGGCGGTTCCCGTGGGCCTGCTCAGCGCCGGGCTGGCCTTCGCCCTGCTGCGGCTGATCGGCCTGATCACCAACCTCGTCTTCTATCAGCGCTGGAACACCCGATTGGTGGCTCCGGGCGCGGGGGCGCACCACCCGTTCTGGCTGGTGCTGCTGGCGCCGGCGGCCGGCGGCCTCGTCATCGGGCTGATGGCACGGTTCGGCTCGGAGAAGATCCGCGGGCACGGAATGCCGGAGGCGATCGAGGCGATCCTCGTCGGCGGCAGCCGCATCCAGCCGCGCGTGGCCCTGCTGAAGCCGATCTCGGCCGCGATCAGCATCGGGACCGGAGGACCGTTCGGCGCGGAGGGCCCGATCATCATGACGGGCGGGGCCGCCGGCTCGATCCTCGCCCAGCACCTCCACCTCTCCGCTGACGAACGCAAGACGCTGCTCGTGGCCGGTGCCGCCGGCGGAATGGCGGCGACGTTCAATGCGCCGCTCGCCTCGGCCGTGCTGGCGGTGGAGCTGTTGCTCTTCGAGTGGCGACCGCGGAGCTTTGTCCCCGTCGTCGCCGCCGTGGCCACCAGCACGGTCGCCCGTGGGGCGCTGCTGGGCACGCGCGCGGTGTTCGCGCTCCCGCCGGTCCACGTCCACCTGACCGCCGGGATCGACAGCCTGTGCGTCGCGGCCGGCCTGACCGGCGGCGCGCTGGCGATCGTCGCCACCGGGCTGGTGTACGCGTCCGAGGACCTGTTTCACCGCCTCCCCATCCACTGGATGTGGTGGCCCGCGCTGGGAGGGCTGATCATCGGAGCGGGGGGCCTGGCGGAGCCGCGCGCGCTCGGGGTCGGCTACGACGTGATCGACGAGCTGCTGACCGGCCGGGCCGGGATGTCGTTGATCGTCGGGATCCTCGTCGTGAAGACCGCGATCTGGGGACTGTCACTCGGCTCCGGGACCTCCGGAGGCGTGCTGGCGCCGGTATTCATGATCGGAGCTGCCCTCGGGGCGCTCGAGGGCCACCTCCTCCCCTCGGTCATGCCCGGGTTCTGGGCCCTGGTGGGGCTGGCGGCCGTGCTGGGCGGGGTGATGCGCTCCCCCCTCACCGGTGTCGTCTTCCCGCTCGAGCTCACCCACGCCTGGCCGCTCGTCCTGCCGCTCCTGATCGCGACAACCTCGGCCTACGCCCTGTCGACGCTCCTGCTCAAGCGCTCGGTGCTGACGGAGAAGATCGCCCGGCGCGGCCTGCACCTCACCCGCGAGTACTCCATCGACCCGCTCGAGGTGATGCTCGCCCGTGACGTCATGCGCCCCGAGACGCGCCGTGACGGTGGGTACGGGGATGGCGGCGATGGCGCGGAGGGGGCGGACGGGACGATCCATGCCGATGACACGCTGCGCCACGTCGCCAACCGGTTCGCGGTCGGCAAGATCTCCGTGGCTGCGGTCGCCGAACGTGATGATCCTGACCGGACGATCGGCGAGATCACCCTGAGCGATCTTCTCCAGGCCCGGCTGCGCGACCACCACGAGGAGCATCACCGCGAACGGTTGATCGTCAGTCGTCCCGGGGGGCCGCGCCGCGATGCGACCTCACGGCTTGAAGACCATGAGGACGAGGATCGCGACCACGAGCAGCGCTGACAGGTAGTTGACGGCGCGCGAGCGGGGGTCGTCGAGCAGGGCGCGAAGCTCGGCGTCGGCCGGGGCGCGCTGACCGGCGAGGGTCGTGGCCCGCCGGCGCGCCTGTTTGGGGGTACGGCCGCCGAGCGCGCCCAGTCCGAGTGACACGAGGTACAGGACGATCGCCGCCAGCACCCAACCCGTGGTGTAGCGCAGGCCGTCGAGGTGCACGAGCCACAGGCCGAAACCGAGGATGAGCAGAGCGCCGACCCCCACGAGCGCCACGCCGACCCTGGCGAGGCCGAGCAGGACCGCGATCTCCGCGGGCGACTCGCGGACACGGGCCGTCTCGAAGGCGGCGCCGACCAGGATGATCCCGGCGACGAACGACAGCGCTCCGAGCAGATGGCCGAACAGCGCGAGGTGGGCCACGGCGCCACGATATCGTGGGACGAGACCATGCCGGTGACCGTCGATCAGCTCGAGCGCTGGGTCCTCTTCGGAGCCTCGTGGGAGGCGATCGCGCTCAGCGATCGCGAGGTGGTGGTGGACTTCTGCAGCTGCACCGGTGAGCTGGTCGAACGCCAGCGGTCCGCCGACCCCGTGGTGATCGAGTACGTCAGGCAGGCTCGACCGTCGCCGTCGCCGTGACCGCCCGGACGCGATGACCGCCCACCAGCAACGGCCGGACGCATTCGCATTCCCGGAGGCGAGCGATGGCGCGGCGGTCGACGAGGAGGGCTACCAGCGCCTGGCCGCCCTGCGGGCCGGCATCCGCGAGTATCTCGCCTGGGCCGAGCAGCTCGCCGGGGAGCAGGGGCTCACGCCGGCTCAGGTGCAGCTCGCCCTCGAGGTCCGGGCCTTCCCGGATCCCGGCGGCCCGACCGTGACTGATCTGGCCCAGGCGCTTCTCCTGCGCCACCACAGCGTCGTCGGGCTGATCGATCGCGCCGAGCAGGCCGGCGTGGTGACGCGCGTCCGCGACACGGAGCAGCTCAGCCGCGTTCGCGTGCGGCTGACCCCCAAGGGCGCCGACCAGCTCGCGATCCTCAGCGCGCACCATCTCCGGTGGTTGGGCGAGCACGGTCGCGAGCTCGGCGAGCTGTGGACGTCCTTCGCCACGGAGTCGCCGTAGGCCCCTCAGCCGCGCCAGGGAGGGAGCGTCAGCGCGCGTTCGTAGGCGGCACGGTCATGGACCGGCGCTCCATGGGAGACGATCACCCGCTCGAACGGCAGCTCCAGGAGGGCGCGGAGCGCGGGCAGGGCGCGCTCCTGCAGCGCCGGGCAGTCCCACACGAGCAGCTCGCCGCGGGGAGCGCCGAGCGCGTCGGCGAAGACGAGGGTGCGGTGCTCGGCGATCCACAGCGGGGTCTCGGCCCGGCCGCGGCCGTCGTAGACCGCGACCAGACCGCCGGGAATCCGGCTGCCGGGCTCGATCGGGGAGAGCTCACAGCGGGGCACGTCCTGCGGGTAGAACAGCCACGGGCCGTAGGCACGGGCTCCGTAGCGACGGACGAACACATCGACGTCGCGGACGTGGTCGGGCTTGAGCACCACCGCGATCGTGGGCGGCGCGGCATCGAGCCGCGCCCACGCCTCCTCGCAGTCGGGCTGCGGCGCGAGCGGATCGAGGACCGCGACCTCGTCTCCCACGGCGACGCACGTCGAGGTCACCGGCCCGTCGAAATCACTCTCCGGCGTCCAGTCAGGGTGGGGCGAGCTCCAGACCCACAGCCCGGGGGCGACGTCGCTGATCTCCGTCATCGGGGCCATTATCGCCAGGCGTCCGGGCGCGGCGGAGGTTCCGGATACTCCACTGATCTGGTAGTATTTACCCGCGATTGGGTGAAGAGGCACCGAGGCCGACGGCTGGGACCCGCACGTTTGCACCTGTGGCGGCCCCAGCAGCGACGTCAGCCGTTGAGCACCGTATGGGCGCCGCGAGGCATCCTGGCCGGGCTCGCGGTCCTCTGCGCGCAGTCTCTCCTCTCCTCCGTCCGGCCGGGTTCGCAGCTGCGGCCCGGCCGGCGGCCGAGTTCAGCCGCTCCGCTGCTCCGCCGCAGGCTGTCGCCCCCTCTCAGACAGGCCCCGCCATCGTGGTAGATTGGAGGGTGCCCGGCGAGCCTTCAGTCCTTCTCGTTCGCCGGCGACTTCTTGCAGCCAGAGGGGCAGAGAGGCGGTTGGCTCATGGCCACCGCACCACCGGTTCCCGTCGCCGCAGGCTGGACGCCCGGCTCATGATCCGTCAAAGCTGTCAGGAGTGCCGCATGCGGTTCACGCTGCTCAGCGAGACGTATCTGACCGCCTGTCCGGAATGCAGCCTCCCCCTCACCGCCGTCAACGCCGCGGAGCGACTCCTCGGTTTCCGGCTGTTTGACCCGCTCGACGTCGCCGACACCCTGCCCGCCGCGATCGCGCTCTCCCTGCCCGACCCGGACCGGAAGCGGTGAGCGCGGCGCCCACCGCCGCGGCCGCCTCGGGTGGGCCGGTCGAGCTCTTCACGATCCCGTTTGCCTCCGTGATGAGCGACGGCGACCTGTCGATCCTGGCGCGCGCGGCGGACCTCACCCCCCGCTCGGCGCCGGCGACGTCGCCGCGCGAGCAGCAGGTGGGCCCGGCACGCCTGGATCATCACTCGGGCCTCTTCCTGGCGGCGGGATCCGACGATGGTCACTGGCTCCTGCAGGCACGGACCTGGGGCCGTCCCAGTCCCGAGAGCGTCCATCGCTGGAACGTCATGGCCGCGGGGGCGGCCCGCCGGCTCGATCCGGCGGTGGCGTTTCCCGATCGCACGCCTGACACCTCTCCCCCGGTCTCCGACACCCACGTCGGATCGGTCTCCAACAAGCGCTTCGCCGCCTTCCGGCGCCGCCTCGTCGGCGTCTCGTAACGCCGGTCAGGCCCTGCGCAGCGCGTACCGCCACGGGGGGCGACGGCGCCCTCCTGGCTCTGGTCACGGCGGCCGCCCTCCGGAGGGAGTTCGCGCGGGCCGCCCTTTGACGTCTGACCACGTCGGCCGGCGAGCACCCGGTCGATGATCGCCCAGGCGGCATAGCTCAGCGACCCGACGATGCCGGTGACCGTCAGCAGCACACCGGCGGCCGCGATGGCGGCGATGCCGTTGGCACCGAGGATGAGGACCGCCGCGGCCGGGCCGGTACTGGGTCCGATCGGAAGCTGGCCGACGGTGAACATCACGATCAGCAGGGCCATCGCGTCGAAGATCGAGATGTCCACGCCGATGGCGTGCAGCATCAGCCAGTTGCGGGCGATCTGAGCGCACACCGCGAGCAGGGCGAACGTGATGAGACGGCCCCGGCCGGGGATGCGCATGATGGCCAGCCCGGCCCACAGGCCGTGTCGATGGCGATCGCAGAACCGGCGGAGCGCCGCCACCAGGCCGGCCACGATCACGACGACGATCGCCGGCACCCACCAGGGGACGCCCAGGGGGGCGATCAGGGTGAAGGAGAAGATCGCCGCCAGGGCGACCTCGACGGCGATGATCGGCACCTCGGCAGCCACCAGCGCGGGCACCCGGGGGGTGCTGTGGGGGGCGGCGCGGCGCAGCGAGGCGATCCGCGCCGCCATCCCGAACGATCCGTTGATGACGCTGGCCAGATAACCGACCGCGGCCGCCCGGAACAGCACCCGGCGGCTGACCGTCCCGCCGGCGGCGCCGACGCAGACGAGCCACGCCTCACTGCGAGCCAGCAGGGCCACGATCTGCAGCACCACCGCGACCGCCAGCAGCGGGATCGGAGCGGTGTGCAGGGCGGCGCTGAACTGCTCGCCTCGTCCGGCGAGCACGAAGGCCAGCGCCCCGGTGACGACGACCGCACCGACGAGACTGATCCCCACCCTCCGGCGAAACGACGAAAGTGCGACGCCCCCTTCGCAGGCCTCCGTGGAGTCAGCGGTCAGCGTATGAGGTTCGAGCAGCAGAAGGTCTCCGCATCGCGGGTTGCAGAGAACCAGTGTGGTGCTGTCCGGCGCAGGCGCAGGCGCCCGCGTCAAGCCGGTGCTCTCTGCGCCGAGCGTACCAGCGCCACCGAGCGCCGGCGCCACGCGCTGGCGCCGTCATAACCATCCCCCAATGATCTGGTGCGTCATGGAGCCCGTACCCCCGGCGTGTACATCGATTACTCCGAGGAGGTCCCATGACGGACACGAGAAGCAGCCACGACGAAGCGTCACCGATCGGAGTTGTCGAGCAGCTCGCTCGCGACGACGTCGAGCGCAAGCGATTCCTGAAGATGGCCGGTAAGCGGATCGGCGGCGGGGCCGCCGCCGCGTCGCTGGCAGCGTTCATCGCCGCCTGCGGGTCCTCATCGAGCTCGTCAAGCTCGACCGCGGCCGCCGCTGCCGGCGGCACGGGCACGGGCACGAGCTCGAGCTCCAGCTCGAGTGTCGAGCGCCAGCGCCCCGTCAGGCGATCTGGCGATCGTCAACTACGCGCTGACCCTCGAGTACCTCGAGTCGCAGTTCTACGCCAAGGTGATCAAGAGCGGCCTGTTCCACGGCAAGAACCTGTCGGTGATCAAGACCTTCGGCGCCGAGGAGAGCCAGCACGTCGTGGCGCTGCACAAGGTCGCCTCGAGCCTCGGCAAGCCCGCCGCCAGACCGGTGGGCAAGTTCCCGATCCACACGGCGGCGCAGGTCACCAAGCTGGCCGGCGCGGTCGAGAACCTCGGCGCTGCGGCGTATCTCGGGCAGGCGGGGAACATCAAGAGCAAGGAGATCCTTGCTGCCGCGCTGGCGATCCACAGCATCGAGGCCCGCCACGCCGCGACGCTCAACCTGGTGCTTCTGAAGAGCCCCACGCCGGACGGCGCGTTCGCCAAGCCGATGACGATGGCCCAGGTGCTCAAGGTCGTCAAGCCGTTCATCGCCTGACCCATCCGATCTCTGTAACGAAGGGAAATACATCATGACCAAGCCTGATCAGGAGAACCCCGAGCTCGGGGCGGTGGAGGTCCACGGCATGAACCGCGCGGCCTTCATCCTCAAGGGAGCCCTCGGCGTCGGCGCGATGTACGGCGCTTCCGCCGTGGCGCCGTTCGTCGGCAACGCCTTTGCGGCGAGTGCCACCGGGGACATGGACATCCTCAACTTCGCGCTGACCCTGGAGTACCTGGAAACGGACTTCTACAAGGTCAAGGGCAAGTCAGTCCGCCTCAGCGGCGAGGCCAAGGCCCTGGCCACGTCGTTCGGCGACGAGGAGGCCGAACACGTCGCCGCGTTGACCAAGGCGATCATGGCCGGGGGCGGTAACCCGGTCAAGAAGCCGACGTTCGCCTTCCCGGTGACCAACCAGGCCGGCTTTCTCAAGCTCGCCTACGTTCTCGAGAACACCGGAGTCGGCGCCTACAACGGTGCCGGACCGGCGCTGAAGAACAAGATGCTGCTGGCGGCCGCCGGTTCGATCGTGCAGATCGAGGCTCGTCACGCGGCGTCGATCGCATTGCTCACCGGGGCGAAGATCACCCCCGATGGTGCCTTTGACAAGCCGCTGAGCATGAAGCAGGTGCTCGCCAAGGCCGGGCCGCTGATCAAGAAGTAATCCACCCACCGCAAGCCGTAGCTGACAATCGCCCCGCAGTGTCGGGGCGATTGTCATTAACCCGCGAGGGCGACTGGCAGCAAAAGTGCCACCCGCCGGTGATCCAGCCCGCCGGTGGGGCCGTAGGAAGGAGTGCCGGACTCACCCCCATCGTCAGGAGCTGCACTGAATGCTTGGACTTGATAACCCGCTTCACATCGCGATCGTGCTGATCGTGGTCCTGCTCGTCTTCGGTGCCAAGCGCCTGCCCGAGATGGGCAAGTCACTGGGCGAAGGCCTGCGTGGCTTCAAGGCCTCCGTCAGCGGCGACAGCGACGATCATCACGGCATCCTGGCCGAGCTGCACGCCGACAACACGGACACGCCCGTCGCCTCGGCCGCAGAGCGCGCGCCGGCCGCCCGGGTCGCCTGAGCCCAGCCGCCCCCCGGCACGGACGCTTCCCCATGCAGATGCCCAGCGCCATCGCCTCTGTGGCCTTTCGCCCGGTGGCACACGAATCGCGGATGAGCGCGGTCGATCATCTCGACGAGCTGCGCTCCAGGCTGATCGTCGTGCTGCTCGCCCTCGCGGTGGCGTTTGGCTTCTGCTTCTGGCAGAACCACCAGATCCTGCGGCTCGTCAACGAGCCGCTGGCCCACAACACGCAGCAGCAGGTGCGCGCCGGGCACGGTCCGCTGGGCTCGACCTACCACGTCCAGCGCAGCGCCCGCGACGTGGCCGCGCAGGTCGGCAAGGTGGCCGCCATCCTGCAGGCCCAATCGCCGTCGCCCGCCGCCCGGACGTCCCTCGCCGCGGTCCAGAAGAGCTTGAGCACGGACGTCAAGGCCCTGTCGGCCGCCCCCCAGGGCAACCGTCCGGTGACGCTCGGCATCGGAGAACCGTTCACCGCCACCCTGACGGTGACGCTCATCTTCGCCCTCATCCTCTCGCTGCCCGTCGTGCTGCTGCAGGCCTACGGGTTCTTCATGCCGGCGTTCTCGCCCACCCAGCGCCGCCACATGCTGCCGATCACGGCCGCCATCCCGGTGCTCTTCGCGGCGGGGATCGCCTTCGGCTACACGGTCGTGCTGCCCGCGGCGTTGCACTTCTTTCAGAACTTCAACAGCGGCGAGTTCAACGTCCTCGTCCAGGCCAATCAGTACTACAAGTTCGCCGCCACGACGCTGCTGGCGATGGGGCTGCTCTTCCAGATCCCGGTCGGCATCCTCGCCGTGACGCGGGCCGGGCTGATCACCCCGGCGCAGCTGCGCAGCCACCGGCGCTTCGCGCTGCTGGCGTGCGTCGTCGTGGCGGCCATCCTGCCCAGCGACGCCATCACCATGCTGCTCGAGACCGTCCCGCTCTACCTGCTCTTCGAGGCCAGCGTCCTGCTCGCCGCCATCTCGGAGAAGCGCCGTCGCGCTCGGCAGGTCGCCGATCCGATGGACCGCGCCGAGCCCCCGGGCTGAGCGTTCGCCCGTGCGCGCTACCCGGCCCGGGTGGCGATCGCCTGGACGAGCGTCATCCTCTGCTCGGCGACGTTGCGGGCGACGGAGGCCATCCGCTCCTCATAGCCGGGCATGAGGAGGTGAAGGCCGAGCGAGGGATCGGCCGGCGCTCCGCCGAGCCTCTGGGCCGCCCCGCCGATCGCCTCCAGGGCGGCCGGGCCCTCCCGCCAGGAGGTGACGGTCAGGGGCCCATCCTCGAGCAGCCCGCGCAGCTCGTCGGGAGTGACCAGCCAGCTCTGATCGTCCGTGTCGGCCCACGGCACGGGCAGCTGCAGCGGCCCGCCGGGGCCGGCCGCGACCTCGAACAGCGCCACGCGGCCGCCGGGGCGAACCACCCGGGACAGCTCGGCGATGAAACGACGCTTGTCGGCGATGTTCTGGCTGACCGCCTGGGTCCAGGCGAGGTCGAAGGCACCATCGGCGAAGGGGAGCGCCAGCGCGTCGGCGCACACGACCTCGACCTGGCTGCCGAGGCCGGCGCCGCGCGTCAGCATCTCCGCGGCACGGCAGAACCGCGGGGTGGCGTCGACCGCGGTGACGCGCGCGCCGAAGCGGGCCGCCAGGTAACGGGCCGGGCCGCCGATGCCCGCTCCGACATCGAGGACCCGCTCACCCGGGCTGGGCGCTGCCAGCTCGGCCAGGGCCACCGTGGCGGCGCGACCGAGCGCGTGGAACTCGTCGAGCAGCGCGAGGTCGTCGATCTCGAGCGCGTCGGGATCGAGCTGCGCCTCCCGCAGGGCGGTGGCAAGCTGATCGACGATCTCGGGCCCGTCGTAGTAGAGAGCACCCGCGTTTGACATATACCTTCCCTCCAGTAGCTCAGTATTCAATACAGATACTCTGTACCTAATGACTGACGATGTCAAGCCTCCCCGTCGCCGCTATGACGCGTCCGGGCGCGCCGCCCGTGCGCAGCGCACGCGCGAGGAGATCACGGAGGCCGCCCGCCGCCTGTTCGTGCAGGACGGCTACGCCCCCACGAAGATCGCCGACGTCGCGCGCACGGCGAACGTCTCCCCGGAGACGATCTACAAGGCCTTCGGCTCCAAGGCGGGGCTGCTGCGCGCGGCGCTGACGGCCTCCGTCCGGGGCGACACGGAGGCGACGCCGCTGCGCCGGCGACCGGCGATCGAGGCCATCCGGCGCGAGACGGACGCGCGGCGCCAGCTCGAGATGTACGGGGACCTGCTGGCCGAGGTCAACGCGCGCCTGAGCGGCCTGGCCCGCGTCCTGCGCGAAGCGGCGAGCGGTGATCCGGAGATCGCCGCCTCGCTGGCCCAGCTCAAGGCCAACCGGCTCGACGGCATGACCGAGTTCGCCGGGGAGCTGAACGCCCGCGGGGCCCTGCGCGACGGAGTCTCAGTGCAGGAAGCCCGCGACGTGTTGTGGAGCCTGAACTCCCCAGAGCTCTACGAGCTCCTCGTCACCGACCGCGGGTGGACCACCGCCCGGTACGGGCGCTGGATCGCCCAGGCCCTCATCGCCACCCTGCTCGCCTGCCTCGACAATTGAGGCGGGACTGCAGGGCCCGCAGCTCGGCGGTCATCACCTCACGTGACGCACCGTCGGCGGGAAGCGTGAGACGCAGCTGGGCAGCGCGAATCGCCGGGCCGAGATCGCCCCGCCGTTGGTAGCTGCCGACCAGGTTGTTCAGCATCCGGACGGCGATCTCGTGGGGATGCCAGGGCCGGACGATGCCCGCCGGCACGCGCGGGTCGATCCGCACGCCGCCGCTGAAGGGATCGAGCAGCACGGGCGGGTCGGCACCGAAATGGCCCACGACGAAGTGGCCCGGCAGGCCGACGCCCGACAGCGAGATCCCGGCGCGGTGAGCGACCGCGATATAGACGACGGAGAGGAGGATCGGCAGGCCACGGCGCCGGGCAAGCACGAGGTCGAGCATCGAGTTCTCCGGATCGTCGTAGCGGCCGCGCTCGCCGACGAAGCCCTGCTCGCGGCCGAGGAGCTCGGCGCAGGCGACCGTGAGCTGCATCGGCCGTCCATCAGTCCGGCCGGCGGCCCGGGTCAGATCCTCGCCGAGGCCGTCGAGCGCCGCGAGCGCGCGTTCGGCATCGACGACCCGGAACTCCATGGCCATGGCGAGCGCCAGGAGGTCGATGGCGGGCTCGGGATCCCGGGCCAGGTCGGCGAAGGGTGGAAGGGCGGCCATCGGATGAATTCTGGCGCGCGCGAGCTACCGTGGGAGGGGTGAGCTCCCCTGATCTCGACCTCGACGCGATCCGAGCCGAGCTGCAGGCGCGGCGAGACCGCGACCGGCGGCGGCTGGGAGTCCTGGCCGAACGTCCGGAGCGGGGTAGCGCGGTCAGTTTCGGCAAGCGCATCGGTGACGGCACGACGGAGGCGATCAGCCGGATGACGGACATCGGGGTCGGCGAGTCGCTCGAGCGCGGCGTCGATCGCGCCGAACGCGCCCTGGCCAAGCTCGACGAGGGGACCTACGGGCTCTGCGACAGCTGTGGTGGTCCCATCTCGGCAGGTCGGCTCAGAGCGATGCCCGACGGCGTGCTCTGCCTGGAGTGCTCGGCGGCGCAGCGACGCGCTCTGCCCCGCCGCCGTTGAGCACCACCCCGGCCCGCCGGCGTGCCGGCCTGGGCCGATGCAGGCCAGGGGGCTAGGAGCCGGCTTCGGCGCGGGCCTTGAGACCCTGCACCGGGCGATCAGTCAACAGCGACTCGACCCGGCTGCGGACCGGTCCGCGCACCGTCCGCACCATCATGGCCAGACGCCGGCCGAGGCCGATCTCCAGGCGATAGGTCGCCACCGTCAGGCTGTCGCCCCGCTCCTCGAAGTGCCACGAGCCCTCCAGCGAGCGAAGGTCACCGCTCTCGCGCGTCCACCGCACGGCGGTCGGCTCGTCATAGCTGAAGCGCAGCCGCAGGTGGACCTTCGCCACGGACGCGTCGAGCTCTGAGTCGACGAGCGTCGCGCGACCGTCGCTGTCGCGCTCGAGCACCTCGACGGCGGTCATCGCGCCGTGCCACTCCGGCACGCGGTCCAGGTCGGCAGCGATGGCGAAGCAGCGCTCGCGCGGCGCCGCCACCTCGTCAGTGCGGGTTCCCTCCAGATCGGCCATGAGCGAAACCCTACCCAGCCCGGACGGCGCTCATCCGCCGTTCGGCCCGGTCAGGTCGGGTCCCGCCTCTGAGTCAGCACAATTCCGGCGACGGCGAGGATCGCCGCCCAGCCAAAGAGCACGGCGCCGCCGGCGCCGGGCGGGAGCAGGTGGGCCGTCTTGAGGCCCATCAGCGCGTTGGCCGCGGCGGTCGGCATGAACCGGCCGACCGAGGGGGCCAGCCCGAAGAGCAGGCCGTTGACGACGAAGTCCCAGGCGAGCAGGCCGATGACGGCCGCCACCTGGTTGCGGACGATCGCCCCGAGGCCGACGCCCAGCGCCCCCCGCAGCGCGATGCCCGCGAGCCCGCCGAAGGCCAGCAGGCTCGTCTGCCCGCCGCTGAGCGCCGAGGGGATCCCGCGGGCGGAGAGGATGATCAAGCCGATCCCGAGCGCGCAGCCCACACCGGCCACGCCGAAGACGAGCCCGGTGAGCAGACCGGCGGCGAGCTTGGCGGTCAGCACCCGCGAGCGGCGCGGGGTGAAGAGGAAGGTCGGGTGGATGGTCCCGTAGCGGTACTCGCTGGTGATCAGCAGCACCCCGGCGAGGCCGGAGAAGATGAGCGCGACGCCACCGGTGGAGAGCAGTCCGAGCTGATCCCGGGTGGAGGTCAGGCCGTCGGGGTGGGTGAGCAGGCCCGAGAGGACGACGATCAGCACCGTCAGGGCGATCATCCCGGCGACGAGGCCCAGCGTGGTCCGCGTCGAGCGGACCTTGAGCAGTTCGGCCCGCAGCTGAGCGATCATGCGCTCGTGCTCCGCGGTCAGCTCGAGGAAGATCTCCTCCAGCGATGAGCCTCCGGCGACGAGCTCGTGCACCGGGATGCCGGCGGCGAACGCGATCTCGCCCACCCGGGCGCTGTCGGCGTCGCGGACGAACAGCGTCTCGTCCTCGCGGGTGGTCGGCAGATGCTCGCGGGCCAGGGCCGCCATCAAGGCGTCCGGGTGTGCCGTGCGGACGCGGACCGTGCCCCCGGCGCGGGCGGTGAGCGCCGCCAGCGAGGACTCGATGACCAGCCGCCCGCGATTGATGATCAGAACCTGATCGACGGTCTGCGCGACCTCGGCGAGCACGTGGCTGGAGACGAGCACGGTGCGCCCGCCGGCGGCGAAGGCGCGCAGGAAGTCCCGCAGCCAGCGCACCCCCTCGGGGTCCAGGCCGTTGGCCGGTTCATCGAGGATCAGCAGCTCGGGATCGCCGAGCAGCGCTCCGGCGAGGCCCAGGCGCTGGCGCATGCCGAGCGAGTAGCCCTTGACGCGCCGGGCGCCGGCGGTCTCGAGCTCGACGGTGCGCAGCACCTCGTCGACGCGCGCAGTCGGGCAGGCCCGCCGAAGCGGCCGAGCGTTCGCAGATGGTCGCGGCCGGATCGACCGGGATGAAAGTCCGTCGCCTCCAGCACCGCCCCCACGGACAGCGCCGGGCGCTCGAGCTCGACATAGGGCCGCCCGAGCACGATGGCCTGTCCGCTGGTGGGCGCCGCCAGGCCGAGGAGCATGCGCAGCGTCGTCGTCTTGCCCGCGCCGTTGGGACCGAGGAAGCCCGTGATCGTCCCCGGCGCGAGGGAGAAGGACAGGTCGTCCACGGCGACCACTGATCGGAATCGCTTGGTCAGCGACTCGGCGACGACGGCGGTCATCGCATCACCGCCGGCGTGAAGATGTGGGGAGGTTGCATTGAGAGGTCTTCCGTTTCATCGGGAATCGTGCTCACGAGGAGCTGGTCTGCTTTCTCGGGCGCCCGCGCTTGGGGATCGGACGAGCGGACCCGCCGCGGCCGGCGTCGGTGAGGGCGCGCCGCAGCAGGAACTCGATCTGGGCGTTGGTGCTGCGCAGCTCGTCCGCCGCCCACCGGGCCAGCGCGTCGTGGACGGCCGGGTCGAGACGGAGCAGGACGCTCTTGCGCTCGGCCACGAGCGGGTCGGGCGCCCGGCTACTGGTACAGCGAGCCGGTGTTGACGATCGGTTGGGTGCCCCGGTCGCCGCACAGCACGACGAGGAGGTTCGACACCATCGCGGCCTTGCGTTCCTCGTCGAGTTCGACGATGTCCTCCTCGGCGAGGCGGGCGAGCGCCATCTGGACCATCCCGACCGCACCGTCGACGATGCGCGACCGGGCGGCGATCACCGCGCCCGCCTGCTGGCGCTGCAGCATCACCTGGGCGATCTCCGGCGCGTAGGACAGCCGGGTGATCCTGGCCTCGATGATGTCGACGCCGGCGGGGACGACCCGGGCGGCGATCTCGGCGGCGAGCTGACCGGCGACCTCGTCGGTGTGGTCGCGCAGCGAGAGCGCGTCGCTGTCGGCGTTGTCGTAGGGGTGGCCGTTGGCGACGTGTCGCAGCGCGGTCTCGCTCTGGGTGTCGACGAAGGCGACGAAGTCCTCGACGCCGTAGGTCGCCCGGGCGGTGTCACGCACCTGCCAGACGACGACTGCGGCGATCTCGATCGGGTTGCCGTCGGCGTCGTTGACCTTGACCGTCGGGGTCTCCTTGTTGCGGATCCGCACCGAGACCCGGCGGCGGACGGCGAACAGGTTCACCCAGCGCAGGCCGGTGGTCCGCACCGTTCCCCGATAGCCGCCGAACAGCTGGACGACCCGCACCTCGCCGGGCTTGATGGCGGTCAGGCCGGCGAGGCCGGCGGTCGCCGAGCACGAGCAGCGCCACCCCCGTCCAGGCGTCGGCGCCGCCGCCGGCCTGGATCAGCAGGATGCCGGCCAGGTACGCCGCCAGCGCCGCCGATCAGGACGGCAATGCCGGGCCCCGACCCGTGCTCGTGCTCCTCGACGGGCGCCGCGCGCCCGGAGGAATGGTTGACGCGCTCGGCTGCTGCCTGCATCGCGCTTCCTCCTGTGCCTCTCCCGGCCGGGATGGCCGGGACCTATCAAAGTGATATCACTTTTCCTCGACTGCGGTCAAGGCTCTCGCGGCAGCGGTGGTTAGCCGGCGCCGAACCCGGGCACCTGCGTCCTGGAGGGAAAACCTCAACAGGAGGGAGGGAGAGAACGTGATCACACTCGGGATCATTCTTCTCATCATCGGCTTGATCGCCAAGATCGCAGTCCTGTATTCGATTCGGGATCGCCCTGCTGGTCGTCGGTCTCGTCCTCGTGCTGCTCGGCTCGATGGGACGGGCAGTCGGCGGGCGACGGCACTTCTACTGACGCGGGACTGACCGGCGCTTTCGCGGCCCTGCTCGTCGTGTCATGGCGACGAGCAGCCGCCGCAGTCGCCCGGGCCGCGTCGGTGCCGCGTCGGGCCGCCGGATCGTCCTGGCGAGGTGCGGCGCCTGGCGGTTAGGATGGCGGCGGATGTTCGGGACCAAGAATTCCTCCGCGACGGTCCTCAGATCGAGGGTGTGATCGTCGCGTCCGACGCGTGGCAGGTCCTCAACGGCGGCACGGGCGCCTACCACGTGCGCGTCCTGGCGACGTTCGAGGACGGCACCTCGACGAGTTTGATCAGCGCGTCCACACGAGCGATGTTGGGATGCGCGATCAGGGGGCGGTCGTCCCGGTTCGCTACGACGCGTCGGACCGGACGCGATCGCCATCGACGAGGACGCGATGCGCCGGCACACGGAACGCGATGCCGCTCAGCGCGACGCCGCGTTTGCGGCGGTGGCCGAGGCGACCGCCACCCCGGCCGATCCGCTGCAGCAGCTTCAGGCGCTGTGGGACCAGAAGCGCGCGCTCGACCTCGGGGCTCGGAGCTGCGACGCAGCGGTGCGCCCGGGACGAGGTCGGGGCGTGGGTCCACGAGGCCGAGGCGGTCGACGCCCGCCTGCGAGCCCTGCGCCTGCAGTACCCCGACTGGAGCCCGGCCCGGGCCGGTGAGACGCCGGGGCCCCGCCGGGAGCCCGCCGGGCGCCTCGAACTACGCGGGGACGGCGGCCGGCACCAGGGTGACCGGGATGCCGTTGAGGATCGCCGTGCCGGTGAGGGGCTCGAGTTCCTGATCGTCGGCGAGCACGTTGGAGTTGACGCCCGGATGGGCGCCGGCCACCGCCATCTCGGTTCCGGGCTGGCCGTGGCCCCAGCCATGCGGGATCGAGACGACCCCGGGCATGACGTCCTCGGTGATCTGCACGGGGACCTCGATCGTGCCGGCGTGCGCGCTGACGACGGCCGGCTCGCCGTCGCTCAGACCCAGGCGGGCGGCGTCCTCGGGATGGACCCAACGGTGCAGCGATCCTTGCCCTTGACCAGCGGCGTCAGGTTGTGCATCCACGAGTTGTTCGAGCGCAGGTCGCGCCGGCCGATAGTCGCAGCGGCCCATCGGATGTGCCGGCTTCCGCCGTCCAGGCGCCGAGCCGTCGTGGAGCCGGTCGACGTCGGCGACGAGCGACTCGGGAGCGAGCTCGACCTTCCCCGACGTCGTACGCAGGACCTCGGGCAGCCGCGGCTTCAGCGCGCCGAGATCGATTCCGTGGGGCGCGGCCTCCAGGGCGGCGAGCGACAGCGTTCCGGGACCGGAGCCGAAGCCGTCGCCGTAGGGTCCGACGCGCAGCATGAGGTCGAGGAGCCGTTCGGGCCCGACCCGCGGCGCAAGCTGCGCCAGGATCTCGTCGACCTCCCGGCCGGCGATCGGCGAGTTGCCGGTCGGCGATCGCCCGGCGGACCGCCTCGCTGGCCACGAAGGCGTCGATCGCGTCGATGTCGGCGTCCGGACCCTGGCCGGTGACGACCCCGGCCAGGCGCAGCAGCGTGCGCCATTCCGGCATCACCCCGTCGGGCGGATCGAACAGCGGCGGCGAGTAGTTGGCGACGTCGCGCACCGCGAAGGCATAGAGCGCCACGTCGTAGTGGGAGCGCTCGAGCGGCGACGGGCCGGGGAGGATGACGTCGGCGTGGCGCGTCGTCTCGTTGAGGTAGATGTCGACGGAGATCATGAGGTCGAGCTCGTCCAGTGCGGCGGCCAGCCGATCACTGTTGGGGGTCGAGACCGCCGGATTGCCGGCGAGGGTGATCAGCGCCCGGACCTGGCCGGCGCCCGGCGTCTGGATCTCCTCCGCCAGCACGGAGGCGGGCAGCTCGCCGAAGACCTCGTCCAGCCCCCGCACGCGGGAGGCGAAGCGGCCGGTGCGCACGCCGCGGCCCCGCCCGGGCTCGCCGCTCGTGTTCGGCGAGCCGGCGGCCGGCAGCGGGAACATCGCGCCGCCGGGGCGGTCGAGGTTGCCGGTGAGGACGTTGAGCACGTCGACCAGCCACGAGGCGGTCGTCCCGAAGGCGGTCGTGGTCGTGCCGATCCGCCCGTAGACGGCGGCCGACGGCGCGACCGCCAGCTCCCGGGCCATCCGCCGGATCGTCCTCGGCCTCGATGCCGCAGGCGGCTCGGCGACCTCCTCGGGGGCAAAGCCCTGCGCGAGCGCCGTGACCTGCGCGATGCCCTCGACGAGACCCTCGAGGTGGCA
>CAWDBJ010000014.1:0-98372 GCA_963800545.1 uncultured Solirubrobacteraceae bacterium | reverse complement strand
GTCGCGCGGATCGGCGATGATGTGCATGTAGTACCACGGCCGCTGCCAGAGGCTATGGCTCGGATTCACCAGTTGCCAGGAGTCGCCGCCGTCATCGGAGCGGTACAGTCCGCCGTCAGGATTGTGCGCCTCAATCAGCGCGTAGACCCGTTCCGAATTCGCCGCCACCGCGACGCCAATCTTGCCGTACGGTCCTTTCGGCAATCCGTGCTCTTGCAGATGCTTCCACGTCGCGCCCCCATCCGTCGAACGGTAAACGCCGCTGCCCGGGCCGCCGCTGTCCATGCTCCAGGACGTGCGCCGCGCCTGCCACAGCGCCCCAAAAATAATATTCGGGTTGTGCGGATCAAAAGCCACATCAATGCCACCCGTGTTCTCATCTTTGTAGAGAACTTTGTCCCACGTCTTTCCGCCGTCCGTCGTGCGGAAGATGCCGCGCTCCGCATTAGGCCCCGTACGGATGTCCCAAGGCCGCCACGAACACGATGTCAGGATTCGTGGGATTGATAATGATCTTGCCTATCGCACGCGAATCCTTCAGCCCAACGTTCTTCCAGTTCTTGCCGCCATCGAGCGACTTGTAAACACCATCGCCATGGGAGATGTTGCCCCGGATGCACGCCTCGCCCGTTCCGGCATAAACCACGTTGTGGTTCGACGCCGACACCGCCAGGCTGCCAATGGCAGAAGTTCCCTTCCTTGTCGAATACCGGCGACCACGTCATCGCACCGTCGTTGGACTTCCACACTCCGCCGCCGGTCGAGCCGAAGTAATAAGTGGTCGGGATCTTCCCC
This sequence comes from uncultured Solirubrobacteraceae bacterium, assembly GCA_963800545.1. GTDB lineage: Bacteria > Actinomycetota > Thermoleophilia > Solirubrobacterales > Solirubrobacteraceae > Palsa-465. The sequence continues at coordinate 97,577 of CAWDBJ010000014.1, read as the reverse complement.
GGGATTCCTGCCGCCGTGAGGGACCGCCCGCCGCGGAACGGCCCGATTAGCCTGTATTTCATGCCCTTGAACGGCTTGTCTTCCGGCTTGGCGGATTCAGATTCTTCGGTGTCGGCGTCGCTGTTCTTGGCTTCCGGTTGCGAAGTGGATGAAGCCGGTTTTGCTTCCGATGCCTTTGTGGCTTTCGATTGCCGGCTCCGGTTTAGCCTGTCCAATCGCGACAGCACTCACCAGGAACAAGACTGTAATTGCGATGATGATGCGCAGAACAAGAGACGCAATCTTGCGAAAGCTGTATAGGCCCATGTAGATAATCTCCGGGAGGACTAAAACGATTCACCAATAGTAATACAAAGTTTAAGGTACGGATGGTTCACGCAGGGCAGTTCTTGGACGGCCCAAGTTTTGTAGCGGCAGCTTCTCGTGCACCCCTCAGCCCTTCCCTTCCAGCATTTCCTGCCCTCCTGCAACTCCTTCTTCTTCGCGTCATCCACCTTGGGATAAGCAAGCTTCAACGATTCCAGCGTATCCACCAGCACGCACGAAATCACCAGCCGCGTGAACCACTTGTTATCCGCTGGCACGACGTACCAGGGTGCATGCTCGGTCGCCGTATTGCGGATCATGTCTTCGTACGCATCCTGGTATTCGTCCCAATACTTGCGCTCGTGGATATCGCCGCCGAAACTTCCAATTCTTCTCCGGCTCATCAGTCGCGCGAGAAATCGCTTCTTCTGTTCTTTCTTGGAAATGTGCAGGAAGAATTTGCGGATCACCGTCCCGTTGCGCGCCATATGCCGCTCGAAACACGGATGTCTTCAAATCGCTCGTCCCAGATGTTCTTCGTCACCAGCGCGGGAGGTGTTTTCTCGCCCTTTCAGTATCTCCGGGTGCACCCGCACGATGAGCACTTCCTCGTAGTAAGAGCGGTTGAAGATGCCGATGTGGCCGCGCTCGGGCAGGTCCCGCGTGGTGCGCCACAGGAAGTCATGCTCAATTCGCGGTCGGATGGCGCTTTGAACGAATACACCTGGCATCCCTGCGGATTGACACCGGACATCACGTGCTTGATCGCGCCGTCTTTTCCGGCCGCATCCATCGCCTGAAAAATCAGAAGTAGCGCCCATTTGTCCTGCGCATAGAGCTTGTCCTGCAGTTCCGCCGTGCGCCGACTCCCTCTTGCAACTCTTTGGCGGCATGCTCCTTCGAATCCCAGCCGTCAGTATCGCCGGGATCGAAATCTTTCAACTTAAAACCCTTGCCGTCTGCGACGCGATACTTCTGGGCTAACTTCTCTTTCTTCTTCTTCATCGAGTCCTCAGTTCCCGCTTTCGGCGCGCGGGCCGGCCTGAAATTCTGTATGATTGTCGCACTAATTCGCTGGTTCGCACTGCATTCTCAACCTCATGACAGGAGTTCAACGATGAAGGCTCTGCCTGTGCTCGGAGTATTGTTGCTGATCCTCGGCGCGCTAGCTTTCATAATTCCGATGCCCCACCGTGACGATCACTCTGTGAACATCGGCGACGCCAAGTTCACGCTGCAGACGGAGACCCGCGAAAAGCTGCCGCCCGCTGTGGGCATCGTCCTGATCGGCGGCGGAGTCCTTTCCCTCGTTTTGGGTTTGCCAAGAACTAGCCTGAGGCTCGCGTGTTCGAATCCGAGTTCCTGACCTCCAGCCCGGAAAGCAAAGAGTCTTTCCGCCAACTGATTTCCCAAGCCGCCGAGCTTGTCTGTGAATGTTTTCCGGCCCATGCGTACTCCGGAGCAGGTGTTTCCGAACTCACCGCTCTGATCAGCGGCGATTTCCTTCCGGAGCACGGCCTCTCATCGGACCAGATCGCCGCCACCCTCCGTTCGGTCGTTTCCAACTCGGTTGCCCTCAGCGATGCCGGAACGATCGCTCATCTGCACTGCCCGCCCCTGCTTGCGTCTCTGGCGGCCGAAGTCGTCATCAGCGCACTGAATCAGTCGATGGACTCCTTTGATCAGGCGCCTATCGCCACCGTCCTCGAGAAAAATTAGTGAGGTGGTTATGCGCGCACGCCGGACTGCCCGCCAGCGCCGATGGCACGTTCACCGCCGGAGGCTCCCAGTCCAACTACATGGGACTGTTGCTCGCGCGCGACGCTTTCCTGAAGAAGCAATGGAACTGGCCCGCGCAAAAACAAGGCCTGCATCCCGAAGCGGGCCGGCTGCGAATTCTCTGCTCCGAAGTCGCCCATTTCACCGTGGAGAATCCGCCGCCCACTTAGGACTTGGAACAGATCGTGGTGCGGGTCGCCTGGACGATCAATTCCGGATGAGTCCCACCGCGCTCCGCCAGGAGATCGATCGACTGCAAGCTCAGGGTCTCCTGCCGATGGCCATCGTTGCCACTGCCGGCACCACCGACTTCGGATCCATCGATCCTACCGCCGATATTGCCGAGATTGCCCGCCAGGCGGGAGCCTGGCTTCACGTGGACGCCGCCTACGGTGGCGCGCTTCTGTTTTCCCCTGGGCAGCGCGCCAGACTGGCGGGATCGAAGCCGCCGACTCCGTTTCGATCGACTTCCACAAGCTGTTCTGGCAGCCCGTCCCGTGCAGCGTTTTTCTTCTGCGCGACGCCCCCACTTCGATTTGATCAAAATGCACGCCGACTACTCAACCCCGAACCCCACGAAAAGCGGGCATCCCGGATCTGGTCACAAATTCGGTTCTTACCACTCGCCGCTTCGACGCCCTAAAACTGTGGATCTCATTTAGACCCTCGGCAGTGAGAAACTGGCCCAGATGATCGATCGCACCATTTCGTTGGCCAATCATGCAGCGGAGGTAATCCGCAGCAAGCCGCAAGTAGAACTCATGTGCGAGCCCCAGCTGAGCACGGTGGTATTTCGAGTCCTGCCCGCAAGCCCAGGGATCGATTCAGATGAATTGAGCGCGAGGATTAGGCAGCAACTATTTCACACCGGACGAGCCGTAATCGGCCACACACGTGTCCGCAATCATCCCTGCTTGAAATTCACCTGCATGAATCCAGCAGCCCGCGAGACTGAAATGGAGGCACTGATCGAGGAAGATTCTACACTCTTAAATCGAAGCACATAGGCTGAGAAAATCTCATTGTTATTAGATTTCTGTACTTTGAAAGGTTCCTGAAGGAACACTTTTCACAAGGCCCCAAGAAACACTACTTAGGTGTAGCCGTGCCGCCGTCACAAATGGCAGATTCACCTGCTGCCAGGCATCGAAACCGCCAGTGAGATTGAAAACGTTGCGGAAACCTGCACGTTGCAAGAGGCTGGGGCAATCATGCTGCGATATCCACCCTTGCAATGGACGGCCACGGCACTTCGCGATCGATCTCGGGCGGGGAGACTCGGAAGTTGTCCAGAGGCCACCAAGCCGCGCCCTTCAGATGTTCCGCATTCCACTCGGGTTCCCGCCGTACGTCGAACACCTGCACCTTGCCTGAGCTTATACGTTGTTCAGTTCTTCGGCTGAGTTCCGCGATTTTGCCAGCCGCTGCCCGGCACTGCTTCCACGCCGCGAGGCCGCCCGCGAGATAGCCATCCAGGACCTGGACGCCGACGCGTGCCAGCCTGATCCGCGCCTCTTCGATTTGCGCATCCGTTTCAGCGACCAATACCGGATGCGACGTGAAACCCAGCACCGTTCGCTGCCCAGGAAGCAAACTGCCCTGAGGAGGGCGATGTTGACGGATCCGGGAACGTGTTCGACGGCGAACTGCTCGCTCGGCCGCACATCGAGAGCAAGTTCGCCCTCGCCGAGCAACATCTTTTCTAACCTCAGCGGGTCCGGCAATCGCTTTGCAGCGGAGTCGAGCTCTGCCAGGGCAGTCGCGCCTGTGCGGTTGATCTCGGCATCTTTGGCGAAGTATTCCGGGCGTGCCGGCAGATGGCTTGTCAATTGCAGCGTGAGACGCCCTTACTCTTGATCTGCAGTGCGTAATTCGTCAGCCGTTCTGTCCCAATCGTCGACGATCTCTCGGCGCGCATATTCTTCCCGCAAAGAGATCCCGCCCCGTGCGCTGGATACACCATCACGCTGTCGCCCAAGCGGCAGAAGTTTCTGGTGGGAAGGCTGTCATAGAGCATTCCGGCAAGTTGGACCGGAGTGTACAGCAGGAGATAGATCAGGCCGTCCTACATCACCGATAAATAAAGTGTCTCCAGTCAAAACTGCCCATGGTGTCGCAGGGACTTCTCATGTGGTCAGTGACAACCATGCAAATGCTCTCGGGCGTGTGCCCCGGTGTCTCCAGCACGCGAATCGATGCCTTGCCAAATTTCAATTCGAATCCGTCGCTGACGGCGACGTGCGGGAAACGTCAGCCCCTGCCTGGGCGCCCATATATATCTTGGCGCCCGTTCGTACAGGCCAGTTCACTGATGTCCGGAGACAAAATCGGCGTGCAGGTGCGACTCAAAGATGTGCATGATCTTGACGCGGTGCTCGTCCGCAGCCTTCCAGGTACAGAATCCACGTCGCGTTGTGGATCGATCACCACCGCTTCGCCATCGGAGGCGAGCATGTAAGAAGCGTGCCCCAGAAACCCCAGGTAGAACTGTTCGAAGTACATAGGGGGCAATGGAGTTGAACACGTTAGAAATGCTAGACCAAAATCTGAATGGTAAAGCTATTGGCAAGGGCGTTGGGAGAGCTACGAACTCAGGCAGGAAGCGGCGTAATAAATTCGAGACCAAAACAAAAGCCGTTGCGCGAGCGGACAATCGCGGGCATGCGCGACGGAGTTGGCGTGTCGAACTCGATCTCCAGGAGGTCTCCCGGGTTGAGCAGGATACCGGCATAGAGAACCATGCCGCCCTGGCTCATCTCGGTTCCGCGGGTTTTCGACCACCGTGGTCGAGAATCCTTTGGACGTAACCACGCGGGACCGGCAGATCGACCGGCAGGCGGATCCACCAGCGGCGCGTCTGTGGTAGAGGCTCGTCCATTCTCGTTTCAGTCATCGCCCTACCGCTTTCGACGCAGCAAATTACTAAGGTGAGTTGACACTCTTAGCTGATAAAAAAAGTATATACACCAGGACCGATTTCAAAATGGGCGAGACGCCGGTGGCCAGCAACGTCCAAGCCAAGCGTCCTGTACAATTTTGCGAGTGAATTTGCAATTCAAACTGTGCCTGGCCGCTACTCTCATTTAGGCGCTGAGCCTACATGGTCGATTTCCCCCGAATCCGTTTCAGCAACTCCCCCAGCCCACCGGATATGTCAACGACTTCGCCCACGTCCTTGAACCCCTACGACCGTTGCCCAGATGACGGAGATCTGCACGGCAGATTGACCAAAAGGCTCACGCGCAGATCGCGGTCGTCACCATCAACACGCTTAATGGCGTTGACATTGAGACCTCATGCTGTCGATCTCTCCAAAAAGTGGGGCATTGGTCAGCAAGAGCACTGATCACGGCGTTCTAATCCTCTATGCGATTCAGAGATCACCGCGCCCGTATTGAAGTTGGATACGGTCTGGAACCCATTCTGCCCGACGGCAAGGTCGGCGGCTTTCAGCGGGAGGAAGATCCCTCTCATGCGCACCGGACGACTACAGCCAGGCTCTGCTTCTGGTTACGAGCCGCGTAGCTGACGTCATCGCGTCCGACGCAGGAATTCAGCTCACCACCCCTTCACAAACCGCGCGCGCCCAGCTCGCCCCGCCAGTTACCCGCCCGAAAACACGGGGGATATCTTTCGGCGGAATCATCATAGGATCGTGATCGTCATCCCAGTAGTCCTCCTTCACGCCCCTGCGCAACAATTCTGTTCTGGCTGGCTCTTCTCGCAGCATTTTTGGCGGAATTTCGCGGCGGATTTCGGGGGCGGTGGCGGAGACGGATTTGGCGGAGGCGGAGGATTCGGCGGGGGTGGCGGCTTCGGAGGTTTTGGCGGCGGAAGCTCAGGCGGTGGCGGCGCCAGCAGCAGTTGGTAGTATCATGCGAGGAACGAAATGATCCCTGTCGAAACGATTGACGAGTTTGTGAAGCGCGTCCCAGCGAAGCCGGCGGAAGCGAACGTGGAGAGCATCATCCTCTTTGGCTCGGCCGCCGCAGGAGACTTCCATGACGGGCTAGTCGACCTCAACATGTTTTGCGTGTTGCGCGACAGTTCGTTCCAAGTCCCTTGCAGGCAATTGACGCCGGCCGCGAAAGTGGTGGGACCGGAGAGAAGCAGCCTCCTCCGCTTTGCATGACGCGTGAGGAACTGGCACGCTCGACCAAAGCATATTCACGATTGAGTTGCTGGATATGCAGCAACACCATCGCGTGCTGTTTGGTCTCGACGCCCTGCTGACGGGCTTGCAGATACCGATGGATCTCCATCGCGTGCAGGTGGAATATGAGTTGCGCGAGAAGCTGATCCTTTTGCGGCAACATATCTGCTAGGGATCCACTCGAGCGACAATGCTCAACTTTGCTCGTCTGGCTACAGCGGTCGGACGCCGTCGTTCCAGGCACGCTTTTCCGCCACGCGCTGATTGCGGATGGGCGACAAAACCTCGCTGGGGAAAAGGGGACGCGCGCCGTAGCAGGGGCGCTCTCCACAGGAATTTGCTTTTGATTCATCAGCCATTAAGCTGCAGGTGCTTGACGTTCGGGAACACAAAAGATGACACGGTAAGAAAGTCCACAGTCGCAGATCTCGTTGAGCAATAATCTGGGAGCGATCGAAAAAGTTGAATCGATGCTGTCGATTCAGTCTAGCATTGGGAACCTGCGTCATGAACTACGTAATTGCAGTTCCAAGGAGAGGGGACTTTATGGGAAAAGGGCTTGATCGCTGTAATCGCGGTCATTGTGCTCTCCTGTTGGTGGTCGGTCTTGTTTTCTTTGGGATAATTATATATTGTCAAGCGTAAAAAACACGCTGGTAACGAAAGAATGAGGCGGTGAAAGCGGCATGGTCGCAGGTCGATATTGTGCTGCAGCGGCGCGCCGACCTGATTCCGAATCTTGTCGAGACCGTCAAGGGATATGCGCAGCAAGACAGACCGTGTTGGCGATATCGCGAAAGCGCGTTCGGCTCTGCTTTCGGCAGGAACTCCGCAGCAGAAGATCGCCGCAAACGGCCAATTGGATGGGGCGCTTGGACGCCTGCTGGTGGTCGTGGAGAACTATCCGCAACTGAAGTCGAACGAAAATTTCCTGCGATTGCAGGACGAACTCGCGGGAACCGAAAACCGCATCGCTGTGGAGCGCAAACGCTACAACGAGACCTTGCAGGACTACAACACCTACATCCAGCAATTCCCGCAATAACATCTTCGCCGGATGGGCTGGATTCAAGACCAATGATGCTTACTTCAACGCTTCCGAAGGTCGCGGGACGCACCGAAGGTGAATTTCTCAAGCCCGACGACGCAGGCACCGACTCCCGAACCGGCTCCAGCGCACTGAGAATCAAATCACGTAGACCCGGACCCATTGGTCCGGGGCAGTGCGACATCCATCGGGTGCAGATACGGTTGCGGGGCGGACGAGGCGTCCGCTCCGACACAGGTACCGAGCCACCCTACGCAGCTTTGGGTTGCTCTTTTGATCTGTTCTGGTGCCTTGGACGGTACCACTTGAAGTACACCAACGCTCCTATGCCACCCAGCACTCCCAGAGCGATAAGCACGTACAGGAATGGTTTGTAATAGCGGCCCAGCCAGCCCAGGATCGCGGTGCCGTACAGTTTTCCGAGAGCCGCAATGGCAAAAAACCGAATCCCCCGGCCGAGGGTAAGGGCGGCCAGGAACTTCTTTTTTGGGTATTGCATGATCCCCGCAGCCATCAGCACTGGAACCAGCGGAAATGGAGGAGGAATCACCGAACCAATGGCAATGGTCGAGAATCCACCTTTCTCGAATTTCTTGTAGACCTTTTCTGCTCTCGCCTTTCCGAACTTCTTCTCCATCCCTTCTTTGCCGCCCTTTTCCGAGAGCCGGAAAGTGAGATAACCCCCGACCACGGCTCCTACGGTTCCCATCAGGCCGTAGTACCACCACCACTCGCGATGATGGGAGCTGAGAAGAATGACGAAGAGATCCATGCCGCCGGGGATCGGAATGACGGAGTTATCCACCAGCCCGATCACGATCAGGCCGGGACCTCCTAGACGTAGAAGCCAATTCCCGGCACCGCCCAGCAGCAGAACAGACCCGATTCCACGCATTCTTCGGCCTTTTCCCCTGCTACTTAGAGGCGGGAACAGTGGTGCGTGCTGCTAAGCAACTTCACCAAAGCTAGTACCCCGGATCCATTGGCTGGACTTGGCTGTTTTGAGCTGTCGTCATCGCACGCTCGCTGGGCCCGTGGGGCGGACGAGGAGTCCGCCCCTCACGCAGTGTGAGGTGAGTCACAATTATGCGTGATCTACTGCTTTTACATGCTTCCGACCCGCCAAGCGACCTATAAACTGGTTATAGAGTGTGGAGGTGAATGGTTCGCGTTCGAGGGCGAACCCGCGCCTGCACGAGGGACTGCCGCTCGATGAGAGCCATGGCTGTTGCTTCGCGATGCAGGCCCTGAGATCTTCACCCCACCGGGATACCTGATTATGAGTAGAACCTTTTTTACGGTCGCCCTCTTTCTGCTCTCAACCGCATTTCTTCTGGGCTGCGGCGGTGGCTCCAAAGCAGTCGTGGTTCCGCAACCGCAAGTCACCAATGCTTTCATGTTCCTGCAGGAGGTGCCGAACCAGGGAGCTACATTGACGCCCATGACAGGGCAATACACGGTTTCGGAGAATAGCGCGACCTTTGAACCCGTTCCTGCGCAGGATGCGGTGACCGGCCAGGTCACATCCGGGGATTTTGGCTCGGTCTATCTTTCTCCTGAGAATGGGAAGTTGGTATTCGATCTGTGGGGCGGCATGGACAGCGCCTTAGTAGACCAATGGGATATATACGTTGGCAATGCAGATGGTTCCACCACCCAGATCACGAATGACACTTACGAGGACTCCTATCCACAACTGTCCTCGGATGGTAAGAACGTGGTGTTCACCTCGCTTCGCCAGGGTGCAAACGGGGGAAATTCGATCGTCGTCCGCAGCGCCGTCAATGCGGCCGTTCCCGAGTTGGTGCTACCGACGCCTCTCGGGGCAACGAACGTGTGGGATCCGACGTTCTCGCCCGACGGCACCAAGATCGCGGTCGAGGCCACGGGTTACAACGACACTGACGGGGATTTTCACGGCATCGTTCTGATGAATGCTGATGGCAGCAATCCCCAGCTCATCACCAATCCTTACTCCGCCACCTGTGACTGCTGGGATGGATTCCCCGCGTTCACGCCTGCCGGCAACCAGATCGTCTTCACCGGCTCGACGACTACAACCGATGCCAGCTACCTCGACATTTACATCACCAACCTCGATGGATCGGGCACCACGCAATTGAGCGATGGCGTGGGATACAACGTGGATCCGCTGGTAATCGACGTCCCCGGGTTGGCTACGAAGGTGGTGTTCGAATCCGACCGCGACAATATGAGCGCGACAGCAAGCACCGGTTACGAAATCTACAGCATGAATCTGGACGGCACCGGGTTGGTCCGTCTGACGAATAACGGGATCTTCGATGGTTTTTCCCAGGCATGGTTCGTGCCCCAGGGTAGCGCCACGCCGTCGAGAGCGGGAACTCAGGCGCGACATGGACACAGGCCGGAAGTGCCCGCCGGCCAACGTTTGCTGCACGGATTCAAGTGGTAAGGATGTTCCGAGACAGAAATGCCGCGCTCGATGAAGCGCGGCATTTTTGTTGCAATTTCTAGACCAGGACCTTCTCCGGCATGGTGTGGTTTGCCGTTCGCAGCTGGCGCACTCTCTCGTACACCTTCCCGTACTCGCGCGCTGACGCATTCCACGAAAAGTCCTTATTCATACCGTTGCGCATCAGGACCTGCCAGGAAGTCTGATCGCGATAGGCCGTGCAGCGCCTCTTTGATAGTGAGCAGCAGAGACTCGCCGGTGTAGCCGGTGAACTTGAATCCAGTCCTTTCCTTGATCGGATCCCAGTTCTCAATGGTGTCATCGAGGCCGCCGGTCGCTCGCACGATCGGGTTGTGCCGTAGCGCAGGCTGTAAATCTGGTTTAACCCGCAGGGTTCATAGCGCGACGGCATGAGGAACATGTCAGCCCCCGCCTCAATTCTGTGTGCCAGGGCATTGTCGTAAGCCACGCGCACTGCGAAGCGGTTAGGGTATTGCTTGTTCAGACGGCGCAACAAATCCTCGTATGTTTTATCGCCCGCCCCGAGGACAACGATCATCTTCCTCCCGCGCCATCCGATCGCCCACCTGCTGGATCAGGTCGAAACCCTTCTGCGCCGCAAAGCGCGAGACGATCCCAATGACGGGCAGCGCCGAATCCGCAAGCCCGAACTCATGCAGCAGCTCGCGCTTGTCCCGGGATTTTCCCGCGAGGTCCGCCGCCGAATATCTTAGCAGCGATGTACGTATCGGTCTCCGGATTCCACTGGGTGTAGTCCACCCCGTTCAGAATCCCCGACACTGTCCCGGAACGCCCGCGCAGCACGCCTTCCAACCCGAATCCATACTCGGCCGTCTGAATCTCGAGGGCATAACGCCGGCTTACCGTGGTGACATAATCGGCGTAGACCAGGGCCCCTTTCAGAAAGTTGACCTTCCCGTAAAACTCCATCTTGGTCAGGGTGAACAGGTCCCAGGGCAGCATCAGCAGCGGCAGGATCTCAGCCGGAAATAATCCCTGGTATCCCATGTTATGGATAGTGAACACCGAGCCCGCCTCAAAGGCCGGATCTTCCGCGTACAGGGTGCGCAACAGCACCGGAATCAGTGCCGCCTGCCAGTCGTGGCAATGAAAGATGTCAGGGACGCCGAGGATCTTCGTGCCTTCGAGCACCGCGCGACAGAAAAGAGTAAATCGCTCCGCATTATCGTGATAATCGCCAATCGGCGTCCCATAAAGGGCGTCGCGGTCAAAGTAGGCGGGGTAATCGACGAAATAGTGCTGTACGCCCTCTTCCACCCGCCGTCGACGATCGAGCAAAACCGGTACTGGTCGTCGAAGGGAACGGTGATGCTGCGCACTGCCGTTGAAGATTTTTCAGCTTGGTATTGCGGTAGAGCGGTGTATACACGGAGACTTTATGGCCCAAGGCAGCCAGCGCGCGTGGCAGGGCTCCCACCACGTCCGCCAACCCGCCAGTTTTTGAATACGGTACGCATTCCGACGCTGCGAATGCGATGTGCATGAATGCGGAACCTCCACGGCAGGCGCGTTTCCGCGGCGCACGTTATCATGGAGCAATCAAAGGACGGCCGGTCCGCGCATAAGATGCGTGCACCGACTGGAAAGTCTACTTCCCGACAGCTAGAGGGTCAACGTGCCAAGAGCCGTATCTGCGGATCGCCCGCAACACGGTCCGTCGCACCGTTAGGCGGCGTACAGGCCCCAGATGAGCTCGCGCAGGCGGCGCGCCTGCGCTCGCGCGCCGGCCGCCGGATCGCCTCGCCGCCTGCTCGAAGGCGTAGACGATCGCGCGTGAGGCGGACATCAGGCCGCCGGCCGGTCCGGGCGTGAACGCGGGGGCCAGTCCGCCACCGCTGGCGCCCTGCGCACCCACGCCCGGGCAGCAGCATCACCGCGGCGGGCATCGCCGCGCGCAGCGCGCTCCAGATGCTCGGGCGCGGTGGCGCCGACGACCGCCCCGACGTCGGACAGGCCGCGCGGCGCCCGCGCCGGGCCGCGCCGAGCTCGTCGACGATGCGCGGCGATCGCGTCGCTGACCGCCCCGCCGCCGGCCAGCTGCCGATCCTGGATGTCGGCGGCACCGGGGTTGGACGTCCGCATCGAGCACGAACAGGCCGCCGCCCGCCGCCCGCGCCGCCTCCACCAGCGGCGCCAGCGAGTCGCGCCCCAGCAGCGGGTTGACGGTGAGCGCGTCGGCGCCCAGTGCCGGCACCGTCGCCGAACGGCGTCGGCGTCGAGCCGAAGAACGCCTGCCCGTAGGCCGCGGGCGGAGATGTCGATGTCGCCCCGCTTGGCGTCGGCGATGACGAGCAGGCCGCGCTCGCGCGCGTCGGCGCACCACCTCGCGCAGCGCCGCCCAGCCGGGCGCGCCCAGGCGCTCGAAGCAGGCCACCTGGGGCTTGACCGCCACGCACTCCGCGCCGGCCGCCTCGAGCAGCAGCCGGCAGTGTGCGGCCACCGCCCGCGCTGCCCGCTCGCGGCCGGCCCGCCGGCCGCCGGCCAGCTCGACGCGCGCGGCCACAGGCGCGCCGGGATCGGGATCGATCCCGAGCACGATCTGGGAGCGCCGCTCGCGCGACCCGCTCGGCCAGCCGGTCACCGAAGCCTCGGCTCCGACCTCCGGTGCGCGATCCGTCGCACCGGCCGTCGCTCCGGCGGTCTGACCCACGTCGGGCGAGCCCGGGGCCAGATCCGCCGTCGCTCCGATGCCCGGCGCTATTTGACGGCCTTCTTGAGCGCCGCGCCGGCCGTGAACTTCGGGACCTTGGATGCGGCGATCTGGATCTTCTCGCCGGTCGCGGGATTGCGGCCCTCGCGAGCGCTCCGGCTGGAGACGCTGAACTTGCCAAAGCCGGAGAAGACGACGTCGCTGCCGCGCTTGAGCGCGCCCTCGATCGTCTCCAGCATCGCGTCGACCGCGTCACCGGCGTCCTTCTTGCTCAAGCCAGCGCGGTCAGCGACCTGGTCTACGAATTCGGATTTCGTCACTGCTCCTCCTTCAAAGGTCGTAGGAAATGTCGAACCTAACACGGCTGGCGGACGATGCCGCTGCCCCGGGACGTCAGCCGCGGGCCATTGTCACCAGGCCGCCGGCACGGAGCGGCGGCGCTCGACGGCCGAACTATTTCCGCAATTTGCGGCAATCACGTGCGCCGGCGATCCGGCGCCATCCCCGCCGGCGGCGACAATAACCGCCGTGAATCTCGGCCGGATCGCATGGCTGGTCACGGTGCTCGCCTGCCTGGTGATCGCCGGGATCCTGCTCCTCCAGGGCTACTACGGCTACGCCGGCGTCACGCTCGCCGTGGCCGTCTCGGCCGCCATCAACCTCACCTGACCCCCCGCGCAGGCTGCCGCCGGCCTCCCGAATGCCCCCGACGGCCCGGCCCGCCGGGGCGGGCCGTCCCAGCCAGGCCAGCAGCTCAGCCACCGCGGCTCCGCGATGGCTGATCCGGTCCTTCTCCGCCTCGGTCAGCTCGGCCATCGTGCGGCCCGAACCCTCGCCGTCGGGGAGGAACGCCGGGTCGTAGCCGAACCCGCCGGCACCGCGCGGCTGCGGCGGCGAGCCGGCCGGTGCAATAGCCGAAGAAGAGCTGCTCGACCTCCCCTGCCGGGTCCACGTAGGCCAGCGCGCAGACGTAGCGCAGGGCGCTGCCGGCGGGAGCCTCGGCGAGCAGCTTGTCGAGGTTCTCCTGATCGGTGGCCGACGCCGCCGGCGTAGCGGGCCGAGTGCACTCCCGGCCGCCCGCCGAGCGCGGCCGCCTCGATGCCCGAGTCGTCGGCGATCGCGATCCGCCCCGTCTCCGCGGCCGCGGTCCGCGCCTTGGGCAGGGCGTTGTCGGCGAACGTCGCGCCCGTCCTCGGGCGGCAGGACGATCGCCGTCGGGCAGGGGCTCGACGACGATCGAGGCCGCCGCCAGCAGCCGTCCGAACTCCCGCAGCTTGTGCGGGTTGCGGGTCGCAAGGACGACTGACGCGGGCGCGCTCATGACCCGCGGCAGAACTCAGCCGATGGCTCGGCGGGCCGGCGACCGCCTGCGCCTGCAGGGCGCGCAGCTCCTCGATCCCGCCGGCCGCCAGGACGAGCAGATCGTCGAGGTGGGCGCGCGACAGCGGCGTGCGCTCGGCGGTGGCCTGGACCTCCACCAGCCCGCCGTCGCCGGTCATCACGACGTTGGCGTCGACCTCGGCGGTCGAATCCTCCGGAGTAGTCGAGGTCGAGCAGCGCGACGCCCTCGACGATCCCCGCCGAGACCGCGGCGACCGTGCCGGTCAGCGGCGAGCGCTCGAGCCGGCCGTCGGCGACCAGCCGCTCGCAGGCCAGCTGCAGCGCCACCATGCCGCCGGTGATCGAGGCGCAGCGGGTGCCGCCATCGGCCTGCAGGACGTCGCAGTCGATGTAGATCGTCCGCTCGCCCAGCGCCTCGAAGTCGACGACGCCGCGCAGCGATCGCCCGATCAGCCGCTGGATCTCGACCGAGCGTCCGTCGGGGCGGCCCTTGGTGACGTCGCGCTGCTTGCGCTCGCCGGTGGAGGCGGGAAGCATCCCGTACTCGGCGGTCACCCAGCCGCGGCCCGACCGGGCCATCCAGCGGGGCACGCTCTCCTGGACCGAGGCGGTGCAGATGACCCGCGTCTCCCCCACCGAGATGAGCGCCGAGCCGGTCGCGGTGCGCACGAAGCCGGGCTCGATCGTCGCCGGGCGCAGGCCGTCGGCGGCGCGGCCGTAGCTGCGCTGCGCCGCCGGCGGCTCATGCGGCCGCCCGCGCGTCCTGCACGCCCAGCTCGACGTGGCGCACCTCGCCCAGCGGCATCTGCAGAAAGCGGGTGGCCAGGGCGGCGAAGGCGCCCACCTCGCCGGTGCAGCGAAAGCGCGTAGCTGCCCTCGCCGGACTGCGGGTTGAGCAGGCCGCGCGCGGTCAGGGCCCGCTCGACGCTGCGGGCCACGCCGGCGCCCGGAGGTCACGAGCGTGACGCCGCGGCCGAGCATCCGCTGGAGCATCGGCGCGACCAGCGGATAGTGGGTGCAGCCGAGGATGACGGTGTCGACCTCGGCCGCGCGCAGCGGCTCGCAGTATGAGCGCACGGTGCGCACCACCTGGTCGTCGAAGGGAAAGCCGCCCTGGATGATCGGCGCCAGGTCGGGGCAGGCGACCGGCTCGACGTGAACGTGGCGGTCGGCGGCGCGCACCGCCCGCTCGTAGGCGCCGCTGGCCACGGTCGCGGGCGTGGCCAGCAGCCCGATGCGGCCGTTGCGGCTGCCGGCGACGGCCAGCTGCGTGGCCGGCGCGACGACCCCGATGACGTCGAGGTCGCGGCCGGTGCGCGGCCAGGTGGCGCTCCAGCGCGTCCAGCGCCGCCGAGCTGGCGGCGTTGCAGGCGACGACGAGCAGCTTGGCGCCGACGGCCAGCAGGTGCTCGGCGATCTCGATCGCGAACGCCTCGAGCTCGGCCTGGGTGCGCTCGCCGTAGGGAAAGCGGGCGGTGTCACCGAGGTAGAGGTAGTCCTCGGACGGCAGCGAGACGAGCAGCTCGTGCAGGACGGTCAGGCCGCCGACGCCGGAGTCGAACACGGCCACGGGCAGGTCGCGGCGCGGACTCGGACGGCGAGAGGCGGGGCCATCGCGCCCATGGTGCCAGAGCGCCCGGCGCCGCTGGGATCATCCGATGCCGTGCGCGCGCTGATCGTCACCAACATGTACCCCTCGCCGGAGCACCCGGCGCTCGGCAGCTTCGTCGCCGACCAGGTCGCCGCGCTGCGCCGGCTGACGCGCCCGGCCTGGAGCTCGAGGTGTTCGCCTTCGCGCCCGGGCGGCCCCGGCGCCTACCTGCGGCGCGGCGCGCCGGCTGCGCGGCCGCTACCGCACCGCGCGCGCCGTTCGACGTCGTCCACGCCCACTTCGGGCTGACCGCCTGGCCCGCCCGGGCGGCGCCGGCCCGCGCCCACGCGGTCACGCTGCACGGCACCGACCTCGCCCATCCCCGCTCGCGCCCGATCACGCTGGCGGCGCTGCCGCGGACCGACCTGGTCGGCCGTCGTGTCCGAGGCGCTGCGCGCGACCCTGCCGCGGTGGGCGGGTCGCGACCGCGCGCAGGTGCTGCCGTGCGGCGTCGACCTGCATCGCTTCCGGCGCCTCGACCGCGCGCAGGCCCGCCGGCAGCTCGGCCTCGACCCGGCCGCGCCCTGCCTGCTGTTCCCCTCCGACCCGCGGCGGCCCGAGAAGCGCCACGACCGGGCCCGGCAGGTGGCCGGCGAGACCCGCCTGCTGACGCTCACCGACGTGCCGCCCGCGCGGTGCCCGACTACGTCAACGCCGCCAACGCGGTGCTCATCCCCTCCGACCGCGAGGGGTTCGGGCTGGCGGTGCTCGAGGCGCTGGCCTGCGACGTGCCGGTCCTGGCCACGCCGGTGGGAATCGCCCCCGAGGTGCTCGGCGGCGTCGCCGGGCGCCCTCTGCGCCCCGTTCGACGCTCGCGCCTGGCGGGCGGCCCTCGATGCCCCACCTGGCCGATCCGGACCCGCGCATCGACGGCCGCGAGCGGGCCGAGCCGTACTCCTCGGATCGCATGGCCGCCCGGGTGCTCGCCGCCTGGCGCGCGCCAGGACCGCGACGCCGGCGCCGCGCTCACGGACCAGCGACGGGCCACCAGGCGCGGCCAGATGCGCTGGCCCGCGCCCGCTCGGCCACCGCCGAGCCCGACAGCCCGCCGGGACATCGGAGGGGTCGGCGTCGGCGGCCAGCTGCTCCATGGTGATGGCGACGCCGCGCCCCAGCGCATCGAGCGCGTAGCCGCCCTCGAGCACCGCTCCCACCGGCGCCCGGAGGCGCGCGCCGACGTCGCGCAGCGCGGCCGCCATCGCCGCGTAGCCGCGATCGGTCACCGCGCAGTCGGCCAGCGGATCCTCGGCATGGGCGTCGAAGCCGGCCGAGATCAACAGCAGCTGGGGAGCGAACTGCACCGGCCAGCGGGACGGCGACGTCGCGCACCAGGCCGACGAACGTCTCGTCGCCGGATCCCGGGGCGACCGGCAGGTTGACGGTGAAGCCCTCGCCCGGGCCCGGAGCCGATGTCGCCGGCCGGGCCGGTGCCGGGATACAGCGGCGACTGGTGGATCGAGAGGAACAGCACCTGCGGATCGGCGTGGAAGACGTCGTTGGTGCCGTTGCCGTGATGGACGTCCCAGTCGACGATCATCACGCGCTCGAGGCCGCGCGCCAGCACGGCGTGGCGGGCCGCGACGGCGACGCTGTTGAACAGGCAGAAGCCCATCGCCCGCCCGGCCTCGGCGTGGTGGCCGGGCGGACGGTGGACGCTGAAGCCGGTGGTGGCCGCGCCGTCGAGCAGCCGGTCGACGAGCTCGACCGCCCCGCCGGCCGCGTGCAGGGCCGCCTCGAAGGACCCCGGCGAGACGACCGTGTCGGCGTCGATCATCCCGCCGCCGCGCGCCGACAGCCCCTCGCACCATCTCGATGTGGCGCTCGGGATGGACGGCCAGCAGCGCCTCCCGGGAGGCGGCGGGCGAGCAGCACCCGCTCGTAGCCGAGCCATCCGCGCCGCTCGAGCTCGTCGAGGATCGCCGGGATGCGCGCCGGCTGCTCGGGGTGGCGGCCCGGTCTCGTGCTCCAGCGACGAGGGATGCTCCAGGAAGACGGGGGCGGGCGCCATCGACGGATAACGTACCTGGGGGTGCACCGTGTTCACGCTCAGGTCGCGGTCGTGGGGGCCGGCGCGGCCGGCCTGTACACCGCGTTGTGCGCGGCCCGTCAGGGAGCCGCGGTCACGCTCGTGTCCGCGATGCCGCTGGCCGGCTCCTCGAGCTACTGGGCCCAGGGCGGCCTGGCCGCGGCGCTGGCCGAGGGCGACAGCCCCGAGATCCATCTCGCCGACACGATCGCCGCCGGGCGCGGCTCCGTGCGCGATTCGGCCGCTCGCGTGCTCTGCGACGAGGCCCCGGCCGCGGTGCGCGACCTGCAGGAGCTGGGGCTCGCCTTCGACGCCGACCGCCAGGGTCAGCTGGCGCTCGGGCTCGAGGGCGGCCACTCGCGCCGCCGGATCGTCCACGCCGGCGGCGCCGCCACCGGCCGGCGGATCATCCGCGAGCTCTCGGCCCTGGCCGCCCAGGACGAGCGGATCGCGGTGCTCGAGGGCCTGCGGGCCACCCGGATCCTCCCGTGGACGGGCCGCGCCGCCGGGGTCCTGCTCGACGACGGCACGGTCATCGCCGCCCCGGCGGTCGTGCTGGCCACCGGCGGCGCCGCCGCCATGTGGTCGCGCACGACCAACCCGGCCGGGGCCACCGGCGGCGGGCTGCTGCTCGCCTACGAGGCGGGCGCGCAGCTGGCCGACCTGGAGCTGATGCAGTTTCACCCCACCGCGGTGGCGGCCGCCAACGGCGCCGACGGCTTCCTGGTCACCGAGGCGGTCCGCGGCGAGGGCGCCCATCTGCTCGACGTCGCCGGGCGAGCGCTTCGTCGACGAGCTGGCGCCCCGCGACGAGGTGGCGCGGGCCGTCCAGGCGCAGATCGACGCCAGCGGCGCGGCGTCGGTGGGGCTCGACATGCGCCACGTCGACCCGGGACTGTTCCCCAACGTCGTCGGGGCGCTCAAGCGGGCCGGCATCGATCCCGAGACCGAGCTCGTGCCGGTCGCGCCCGCGGCGCACTACATGATGGGCGGGCGTCGCCACCGACCTGCACGGCCGGTCCTCGGTGCCCGGCCTGTTCGCCGTCGGCGAGTGCTCGTGCACCGGCCTGCACGGCGCCAACCGGCTGGCCTCCAACTCGCTGAGCGAGTGCTTCGTGTTCGGGGCGCGCGCGGCGCGGGCCGCGGTGCAGATCGCCGCGGAGGCTCCGGCGCGGCCCGCGGCCGCACCCGACGGAGCGAGGCCGCCGGCGTGCCCCGCCCGCCCGCCGGAGCTGTCGGCCGCCTCGCGCCGCGCCCTGTGGCGCTACGCCGGCCTGACCCGCGACGGCGACGGGCTGCGCACGCCTGGCCGCCGACGAGCATCCGCTGGTGCGGCTCATCGCCACCGCCGCGCTGGCCCGCGAGGAGAGCCGCGGCGCCCATCTGCGCCTCGATTTCCCCGAGCGCGACCCCGCCATGGAGGGCCGTCACATCACGCTCACCGCCGGCCACGCACCGGCCACGGAGACCTGGTCCTGAGCCATGCAACCGCGGAAACTCCAACTTCCTGCTTAACACGGAGTTAATACCTAGGCGCCTGAACAACTTCACACCGGGGCAGAATACTCGCCAGTAGGTAAGGCATGGGCGCCCGGCAGGGAGCCTCAAGGAAGGAGAGATCCCCATGTACCAGTTCAGCCGAGCGATCTACCGGGAGATCGCCGCAGAGATCATCGAAGATCCTCATGCGGACAACTGTCACGCCAACCACGAGCGCGTCCTGCGTGCGTGCGAGGCGGCCATCGAACGACTGGCGACGGATCGCCACTACTTCGCGCGCCCGGCGCGAACCCTGTTTCACGACATCCGGGCGTACTTCCCGATGAGCGCGCAGCCGCGGGTGCTGCGTGTCATCGAGCGCTATCTGCAGATGCGCCGACGAGTTCATGCTCTCCCAGCCGCAGAACGGCTACGACGTCAACGGCAATCCGCTGCAGTGCCGGGCGAGCACGCGCAAGGGCACGCCGTGCCAGCGCATGCCGCTGCCCCACAACGGCTACTGCCCCTCGCACCAGCACCTCGCCGAGACCGAGGAGCTGGCCGAGGCGGCCGCTCGCCGCTTAGCGCCCTCGCCGCGCGCACCAGATACCGTCGGGCCATGCTGCTCGGCGTCGACGTTGGCGGGACGTTCACCGATGCCGTCCTGGCCGTCGACGGCCGGCGTGGTCACCGCCAAGTCGCCGACCACTCCAGAGGACCAGTCCGAGGGCGTGCTGGCGGCGATCAGCGCCGCGCTGGAGAAGGCCGGGCGCGGCCCGCGGGGGACGTCGCCGAGTTCGCCCACGGGATGACGGTGGCCACCAACGCCCTGCTCGAGGGCCACGGCGCCCGGACGGCGTTCGTCGCCACGCGAGGGCTTCACCGACATCGTCGCCCTCGGCCGCCAGAGCCGGCCCGAGCTCTATCGCCTGTGCGCCGGACGGCCGGCGCCCCTCACCCCCGAGGACGGGCCGGTTCGGCGCCCCCGAGCGGATGAGCCCCGACGGCCCGCTGACTGAGCTCGACGACAGCGCCGCCCGGCAGCTCGCCGAGCAGGTCGCCGCCTACGAGCCCGAGGCGGTGGCGGTCGCCCTGCTGCACGCCTATCGCCATCCCGCAGCACGAGCTGGCCGTCGCGGCGGCGCTCGCCGACGCCCTGCCCGGAGGTGCACGTCTCCCTCTCGC
Source organism: uncultured Solirubrobacteraceae bacterium (assembly GCA_963800545.1). Taxonomy (GTDB): domain Bacteria; phylum Actinomycetota; class Thermoleophilia; order Solirubrobacterales; family Solirubrobacteraceae; genus Palsa-465. Next base: position 77,483 of record CAWDBJ010000014.1, on the reverse strand, counting down.
ACGAGGTCGTCGGGACCTTCCGCGAGTTCGAGCGGGCGAGCACCACCGAGGTCGACGCCGCCCTCTCCCCGCTGCTGGCCGGCTACCTGCGCCGGCTGGTGGAGCGCTGCGACGAAGCGGGGGTGCCCGAGCCGACGATCATGCAGTCCAACGGCGGGCTCATCGACCTCGAGTCGGCCGCCGGCCACGCCGCCTGGACGGTCCTCTCCGGGCCCGCCGGTGGCGCCGCCGGCGCCGCCTACGTGGCCCGCCAGGCGGGCACCCCCGACGCGCTGTGCTTCGACATGGGCGGCACCTCGTGCGACGTGTGCGTCGTCGACGGCGGCGCGGTGCAGGAGCAGAGCGCGGGCACGATCGCCGACCGCCCGCTGGCGCTGCCGATGGTGGCCGTCCACACCGTGGGAGCCGGCGGCGGTTCGATCGCCTGGCGCGATCCCGGGGGCGCGCTGCGCGTCGGCCCGCGAGTCGGCGGGCGCCGACCCCGGGCCGGCCTGCTACGGGCGGGGCGGGACCGAGCCGACGGTCACCGACGCCAACCTCGTCCTCGGCTACCTGGCGTCCGACGCGCCGCTGGCCGGCGGGGTGACGCTCGACGCGCGACGCGGCGCACCGCGCCGTGGCGCAGGGCTCGCCGCCGAGCTGGACCTGGGGGTGAGGGAGTGCGCCGCGGGGATCATCCGGGTGGCCAACGCCGAGATGGTGCGGGCGCTGCGCGTGGTCACCGTCGAGCGGGGCGTCGATCCTCGCCGCTATGCGCTGCTGGCCTTCGGGGGGGCCGGCGGACTGCACGCCGCCGCCATCGCCGGCGAGCTGGGGATCACGGAGATCATCTGCCCGCGCGCCTCCGGGGTGCTGGCCGCGCTGGGTCTGGTGGTCTCCCCGCGCCGCCGCGATGTGCAGCGCAGCGTCTTCCTGGGCGGCGACGAGCTGACCGCCGAGGCGATCGCCGAGTGCGTCGATGCCCTCGGCGACCAGGCGCGAGAGGAGCTGCACGAACCCCAGGCCGAGCTGCGGGCGACCTATGAGCTGCGCTACCGCGGGCAGGCGTTCGAGCTGGCCGTGGCCGGCGAGCTGCACGCCGACGCCGGGCGACCTGCGCGACGCCTTCGAGACGCTGCACGAGGAGCGCTACGGCTACCACGATCCCGAGCAGGTGCTCGAGCTGGTGACCCTGCGGGTCTCGGCGAGCCTGCCGGGCACCGAGGTCGCGCTGCGCGACGACACGCTCGAGACGGCCGAGCTCCGGGCCCGAGCGCGGCGAGCGGCCGGCCACCGTGACGGCGAGCACGATCACCCTGCGCAGCCTGCGCGGCGCCCCCGCGCCCGGGACCGCCGTGCGAGGGGCCCGTGCGTGATCGAGCTGCCCGAGTCCACGCTGCTCGTGCCGCCCGGGTGGAGCGGTGAGGTCGACGACACCGGCACGATCCACATCCGCATCTGCCGGCTGATGGACGCCATCGACCTCCAGGTCCTGACCGGCGCGCTGCACGCCATCTGCGAGGAGATGGGCGCGGTCCTCATCCGCTCGGCCCACTCGGCCAACATCAAGGAGCGCCGCGACGCCTCGACGGCGCTCTTCACCCCTCAGGGCGAGATGGTCATGCAGGCCGAGCACATCCCGGTTCACCTGGGCGCGATGCCGGCCGCGGTGGCCTCCGTGCTGGGCGAGGACCAGGCGCCGGAGCGCTCGTGGATCCTCAACGACCCCTACCGCGGCGGCACCCACCTGCCCGACATCACGGTGATCACGCCGGTGTTCGCCGCCGACGAGCTGATCGCCTTCGCCGCCAACCGCGCCCACCACGCCGACGTCGGCGGTCCCACCCCGGGCTCGATGCCCGCCGACAGCACCACGCTGGACGACGAGGGGGTGGTCATCGAGCCGCGGGTGCTCGACGAATCGGCGATCGACGGAGATCGTCGCCGGGATGCGGCGTCCCGACCAGCGCCGGGCCGATCTGCGCGCCCAGCTGGCCGCCGGCCGAACGGGCGCCCGCCGCCTGTCAGAGCTGCTACGACCGCGTCGGCCTCGACACCCTCACCGAGGCCTACCGCGAGGTTCTCGACTACGCCGAGCGGCGCACCCGGGCCTGCATCGCCGAGCTCGACGACGGCCGGCGCACCGCCCAGGACGTCCTCGAGGCCCGTGAGGGCGACCTGCCGATCCAGCTGACCGCCACCGTCGAGGGCGACACCATCACCCTGGACTTCACCGGCAGCGCCGATCAGCACGAGGGCAACCTCAACTGCCCGCTGGCGGTCACCCGCTCGGCCTGCTACTTCGCCATCCGGGTGCTCACCGATCCCGACATCCCGGCCAACGCCGGGGCCTACCGGCCGATCGAGGTCATCGCTCCCGAGGGGTCGCTGCTCAACGCGCGCTCCCCGGCCGCGGTCGTCGGCGGCAACGTCGAGACGTCGTCGCGGGTCGCCGACGTCGTGCTCGCGGCCTTCGGGCGGGCCCTCGGTCAGGGGACGATGAACAACGTCACCCTGGGCGACGAGGACGTCGTCTACTACGAGACGATCGGTGGCGGCCAGGGCGCCTGCGCCGACGCCGACGGTCCCAGCGGCGTCCACGTCGCCATGAGCAACACGCTCAACACCCCCGTCGAGGCCCTCGAGCTGGAGTTCCCGATGCGGATGGTGCGAGTACTCGCTGCGCCGCGGGTCGGGCGGCGCGGGGGCGCACCGCGGCGGTGACGGCGTGGTGCGCGAGATCGAGGCTCTGGCGCCGCTGCAGTACTCGCTGATCACCGAGCGCCGGCGCCATGCCCCGCCGGGCGCGCAGGGCGGCGAGCCGGGAGCGCGGGGGCGCAACCTGCTCGACGGCGAGGAGCTGGCCGCCAAGGCCATCGGCGAGCTGCGCCCCGGGCAGCGGCTGCGGATCGAGACCCCGGGAGGCGGGGGTCACGGCATCCCGCCCACCCAGCCGTCATCATCCACGACCGATGAGTGAGCGGGTCGCCTTCCTGGGGCTGGGGATCATGGGGTCCCGTCAGGCCGCCAACCTGGCGCGCCAGGGGTTCGAGCTGACCGTCTGGAATCGCACGGCCGCGACCGCCGACGCGTTCGCCGCCGAGCACGACGGCGTCACCGTCGCCTCCACCCCGGCCCAGGCCGCCGAGAACGCCGACATCGTGTTCACGATGGTCGTCGACGGCGACCAGGTCCGCGAGATCCTGCTCGGGGAGAACGGTGCGGCGCTGTCACCCTCGCCGACGCTGTTCGTGGACTGCTCGACGATCGGCCCGGCGGCGACGCTGGAGATCGGTGCCGAGCTCGATGCCCGCGGCCACAGCCTCGTCGACGCGCCGGTGACCGGCTCATCGCCCAAGGCGCAGGACGGGACCCTGACGTTCATGGTCGGGGCCACAGAGGAGGAGTTCGCCCGGCTGCGCCCGGCGCTGGACGCCATGGGCGAGCTGATCGTGCACGCCGGGCCCCGCGGCCACGGCCAGATGATCAAGCTGCTCAACAACGCGATGGCGGCCGCCAACGCCGCGGTCGTCGGCGAGGCGCTGATCGTCGGTTCCCGGGCCGGGGTCGACCTCGAAGCTCTCGTCACCGTCGTGGGGGCCGGCGCCGGGGCGTCGACGATGCTCGCCCTCAAGGCGGGGCCGATGCGCGAGCACGACTACACGACGCTGTTCAAGCTCGAGCACATGCTCAAGGACGTTCGCCTGTGCCTGGAGGAGGGCCAGCGTCTGGGGGTGCCCTTCCCCAGCGCCGCCTATGCACGAGAGATCCTCACCGCGGGCATGGGGATGGGGCACGCGAACGACGATTTCGCGGCGATGATCGAGCCACTGGAGGGCGCGGCCGGCGAGCGCCTGTGATTGCTTACGGCGCCGTAGCTTCAAGCGTCTGTACATACGTACAAATCGGTGAAATAGCAGGGACATTTTGTGATTTCCCGCATCTCGCCTACAATCCCCCCGGTCCGGTCGCCTGACGTTTGCGATGCAGGCCGCGCGCGCCGGATGCCTCTTACAAACCTGTCTTCCCCCCTTTAAATCCATATGCCGATTGCTTTCAAAGAATGGGCCGTCACTGTGCGGGCGCTTGCTGAGGGTGAGCAGCTGCTGACGTTGCGCAAGGGCGGTATCCGTGAACCCGAGAAACATTTCAAGCTCGATCACGAGCGGTTCTTCCTGTACCCCACGTTCGACCACCAGCGGGCCGATCTGGTGCGCGAGTCGCACCGGCCGGAGCTCTCGCGGGCGCTCGAGGAGGGCGTCTGGTCCGATGGCGAGCCGCACCCCCAGGCGCTTCACCGCGGAGAGGAGCTCACGCAGCCCGATCGCGTGCGCATCCGCGCCTGGGCCGAGGTGGCCGCTCACTTCACCGTCACTGACCGCCGGGCGGTCGACGCGCTCTCCCCGTTCTACGTGTGGACCCCCGACTACGCCGAGAAGCGGCTGGCGTGGAAACGGCGCCACCCCCTGCACGTGATCCTGCTGCGGACCTATCGCATCCCGCGACCGGTGACGGTCAAGGTGCGCGACGAGTACGGCGGCTGCCGCTCCTGGCTGGAGCTCACCCGCGACCTCCCCTTCGAGGGCACCCCGGTGCTCTCCGATGAGGAGTTCGAGCGGGCATCCGAGGAGATCGCCTCGATCGCCTCCGACCGCCAGCCGGTTCTCGTCTAGAGGACGGACGTGTCGTGCGCGCCGCGGGCGCGCACGACCGGCGATCCGCGATGGCCTGGGTCGAGACCCTCTCGGCCTCCTTCCGCGCCCGGCACGACTCAGCGCAGGCCGACGACGCCCATCGCGTCCTGCTCTCGCTGGAGCGGGCCCGCGACCGCCTGTCGCCGCTGTTCCCGCGCCTGCCGGAGAACATCACCGTCGTCCTGCACGGCGGCCCCTTCGGCCTGGTGCTGGCCAACCCGGTGCTGCCGCTCATGTGGCTTTCGACCGCGCCGGCGGCCCGCCGCTACGTGGCCGGCTGGGCCGGAGCCGGCGATCTTCACACCCTCTCCCCCGCCGCCCTGCGCGCCCGGGCGGCGACCGGATCCACGGAGCCCGCCAGCCGCGCCATGCTCGAGCGCACCGCGGCCTGCCTGTACGCGCGCCGGGTCATCGCCGAGAACAACCCGGACCTGGCCAAGGTCATGGGCCTCATCCGCTATCAGCGCAGCGTCCGCTGGGCGTGGCTGCTCGAGGGGTCAGCCCGCTATTTCGGCGGCCAGACCGAGCATGCCGGCCCGGCGATCGCCCGCCGCCTGCGGGAGGGGTCGCGGCCCAGCTTCCCGCCGTCGCGACGCGACGCGCCTCTCATGGGGGGCACGGTCATCGACCTGCTCGCCCGGGAGGCCGGTGAGCGGGCGGCCGCGCGCCTGTCCTGCCACCTGCACCCCCAGGGACCGGCGGCAGCGCTGACCCGAGCCTTCGGTGGGCGCGACCTCGTCCACACCGAGGGCGCGTGGCGCTCCCATCTCGCCCGCCTGGCCGCAGCGACCGGTCAGTGAAGGAGCGCGGCGATCGCGACGATCACCAGCCCCCCCAAAGCCAGCGCGACCAGCAGGCCCGCCAGCAGCCTCCAGGGGTCCGTGGACCGGCCGGCCGGCGGGTCGCCCGCCACGATCTCGGCCTCGAGCAGCACCTCGCGCGCCGTATCGAGCGCGGAGCGGGCCACGAGGATGTCGCGGGGTCCGGCCGCCAGCATGTCGGGAACGTCGAAGCCGGCGCTGCGGCGCAGCATGCTCGGCACCCCCTCCTCCAGCAGCAGGCTCTGGATGAACTCGGCCTCGGACTGGTTGCGAGCGCCTGCCACCCGCACGAGCTCGCCCTCGGTCAGCTGCGGCTTGATCAGGCGGGCATGGCGCTGTCGCTCAGTCAGCGGCGCCGGGGTGACCCCTCGCACATCGATGACCAGCGGGAGGCGACACTCTGCGCAGAAGCGCTCCGCCGGCTCCGCGCGACGGCCACAGCCGGGACAGACGAGCGCGCGCCCCTGTCCCCGCACCCGGGTCATGGGCTCAGGTTCAGCTCGGCGTCGAGGACCTGGCCGTCGCGGATCTCGTAGGTCCGGACCACCGGCTCTGTGCCGGCGGTGCCGACGATGATCCACAGGACCCCCGGCCAACTGGCCGCGAAGTTGATGTCCGTCTGTGACGGGTAAGGGTCGCTGCGCGTGTGCGAGTGGTAGATGGCGCCCATCTCCAGCCCCGCGTCCTCGATCTCCTGATAGATCCGGAACTGCTCCTGAGGCTCGATGACGAAGCGAAACGGGCTGTGCTCGATGTTCTCCGTGGGGTAGACGCGCGCCGCCTCGCCGTCGCCGGCCGACACGATCCCGCAGCACTCGTCGGGCGCGTCGCGCAGCGCGTGGGCGACGATCTCGTCATACATCGAGCGGGCCATCTTCATGGTGCCGCGAGGCTAGCAACGGCCGGGGGCCGCGCTCACTGCACGCCCTGCACGAGCCCGTAGGGAACCGCGCTGGCGAGCTCCCCGGGAGTGAGCTGCTCGCCGATGATCGCCTCGTGCTGGGCGTCGGAGGCCATGATCTGGGTGACGAGCACGATCAGCTGGGGATCGCGCATCTCGCGCAGCGCCACGAAGTAGGCGCCCACCACGACTCGTTCGAGGGCCAGCAGCAGATGCAGCGCGTCGTCGGCGCCCTGCAGCTGACCAAGGCGACCGCGGACCTCGCGCCGGGCGAGGTAGCGGTTGGCGGCAGCGATGTTCGGCGGTGGTGAGGGGGTCACCGCCCCGCGGGCGCGCAGTCGCGCGCGCAGCGCCGCGACGTGCGCCTGTTCGTGGTCGCGCAGCGGGGCCATCGCGCGCCGGGCGCCCGGTCCGAGCACGCGGGAGTCGACGACGTGGTCATAGACATAGAGCAGCAGCAGCTCCACCCGCATCAGCCGCTGCAGGCGAGCGCTGTCCGTGGTGGCCGCGGCGAGGAGCTGGCGGCGGGTCCGGGTCGTGGTGGCCATCGATCCGGGGGGTCACTCCTCGCCGGTGACGAGCGGACCAGCGAGCGCCGGCTCCCCCCGCGCGGCACGCAGGATGGCGACATGCTGGGCGTCACAGGCGAGGATGGTCGCCACTGCCGCCCGCACAGGGCCCGGTGACAGCCGGGGGATCCACTTCAGGTAGCTGGCGATCTGCAGGCGCTCGAGCGCATGCAGCCCGGCGAAGAGCTCGTCGCGGGAGCGTGGGGCGCGGCCCACGTCGTAGTGGTCGGCGCGGGGCGGCGCGGTGCCGCCGGCCGCCTTGACCAGCGAGATCAGCTCGCCGACGTGCTGAAGTTCCTCGGACAGGAAGGCCTTGGAGGCCTTGACGTACCCGCGCGGCATGAGCGGGACGCTCGCCACGTAGGCGGCCACGGTGCGCCGCTCCAGGGCCAGCGCCGTCAGCAGGATCTGCACGTCGGTGTGCGCGACCGGCGCCGCGGCGTGCTTGACCGCCTTCTCGCCGGTTGCGGCCTGGCTGCCGCAGCCCTCCAGGGCGGCGAGTGTCCCCGACGCGACCAGCATTCCCCCGGCTCCTCGCAGCAGCGCCCGCCGGGAGGTCCCGGCCGGACGGGACGGGGTCACCACCAGACGGTGGAATCCAGGTTCTCGATCTCCTCGATCGGCCGCGTGTAGATGCCGGAGCTCAGGTACTTCCAGCCGTCGTCGCAGACGATGAAGACGACGTTGCCCTCATCCAGCTCACCGGCGATGCGGACTGCCACCCGCGCGATCGCGCCCGAGGAGACGCCCGCGAACAGGCGCTCCTCGTCGAGCAGCTTGCGCGTCCAGGTGATCGCGTCGTGGTTGGTGACGAAGATCTTGCGGTCGAGCAGGTCGAGGTCGATGATCGGCGGGATGAAGCCGTCGTCGAGCGAGCGCAGGCCCTGCACGGGTTCGCCCTGCATCGGCTCGGCGGCGACGATCTTGCAGCTGTCGCCGAGCTCCTCCTTGAGGCGCCGTCCGTTGCCCATCAGCGTGCCGCCGGTGCCCAGGCCGGCCACGAAGGCGGCCACCTCGTCGAGCTCCTCGAGGATCTCCAGGGCCGTCCCGTTGTAGTGGGCGTTGGGGTTGGCCTGGTTGCCGTACTGGTACGGCATGTAGTACGAGGCGTCCTTCTCGGCCATGTCGAGCGCCTTCTCGACGGCGCCATTGGAGCCCTTGGACCCCTCGGAGTAGACGATCTCGGCGCCGTACATGCGCAGCAGCTCGGTTCGCTCCGGGGTGACGTTCTCGGGCATGACGACCTTGAGGTTGTAGCCCTTGCGCCCGCAGATCATGGCCAGCGAGATGCCGGTGTTGCCGCTGGTGGGCTCGAGGATCGTCTGGCCGGGGCGGATCAGCCCCTTCTCCTCGGCGTCCTCGATGAGCGCCCGGGCCACCCGGTCCTTGATCGAACCGGTGGGGTTGCGCGACTCCAGCTTGGCCCAGATGCGCACGCCCGGCTTGGGGCTGAGTCGCTTGAGCTCGATCAGCGGGGTGTGGCCGATCGACTGGACGATGTCGCCGTAGCGCCCTCCGCAGGGCTTGTTCTGCAACGTCTCGGCGGCCATTGCTTCAGGAAGTGTAGCGACCGCCGAGCCGCCGCTGGCCGGTGCGTCCTCAGCGGGCTAGTAACCGTACGGGTTCGTCGAGGTGGCGCTCTGCGTCGTGGTGCTCGTCGAGCCGCCGGTGGGAGCCGGCCGCGACGCGCCGGCCTCCTTGAACACGTGCCAGGTCCCGCCGAAGCCCTTGATGCCCTCGCCGTGGGCCTCGCCCTTCCTGCTGTCCTGCGAGAAGGTGTAGAGCGGGTGGCCGTTGAGGGTGAGCTGGTCAAAGCCCCTGCGCTTGAGCGTGCCGAGCCTGCCCGTAAGGCCGGCGCCCTTGGTCAGCTTGGCGCCCTTGGCGACCTTGACCGGCGGCCAGAAGCTCAGGCACTGGCTGGAGGAGCACAGCAGGTGCCTGGCCGTTTCGGGCGAGAGCTGATACACGGGCGCGCCCCGGGGCGTGACCGCGATCGCCTCAGTGTGTGTTCCGACCTCGACGGAACGGCCGACGGCCAGCGTGGCCGATTTCGAGCTGGCCGAGCCGGCGAGGACGAGGACGCCGGCCGCGACGGCGGCGAGCAGGGCTGAGGTGATCGCCGCCAGGCGGCGGCCGGAATGTCCGGAGAACGGCTTCATCGGGAGGACTCCTTGTCAGAGGGCATCTGACTCTCCAGACGCCCAACCGGCGCAGTCCTTCCCGATGTGGCGAGCGATGGCTCCCGGTCAGCGAGCCCCACCCGCCATGGCGGGCAGGATGACGAGCGTGTCCGACGAGCCGACCTCGGTTTCGAGGCCGTCGAGCACGCGCACGTCCTCGTCGTTGAGATAGACGTTGACGTAGCGGTTCAGGCCGCCGTCGGCGGCGAACAGCTGGGACTGCGTGTCCGGATGCGAGTCGGCGACCGAGCGCAGGATCTCGCCGACGTTGGACCCGTCGGCGCTGAGCTCCTTCTCGCCGCCCACGGACGGGCGCAGCACGGGGGGGATTCTGATGGTGGCCATGGCGAAGACCCTACCCGGCTAGTGAGCGCCGGCGCAGAACGCCTCGTAGTCGGGGAACACGCCCATCTCGTCGTCGCCGATCTCCTCGGGATGCCGCGAGCAGATCGGGCACTCGGGATCGCGGCGGATCTTGACCTCGGAGAGCGTCGCCGCCAGGGCGTCGTACATCAGCAGGCGCCCGATGGCCGGATCGCCCTCACCGAGGATCAGCTTGATGACCTCCGTCGCCTGGAGCAGGCCCATCGTTCCCGGCAGCACGCCCAGGACGCCGTTGGCGCCGCACGAGGGGGCCAGCTCGGCCGGTGGCGGTGTCGGGAACAGGCACCGGTAGCACGGCCCGTCGTAGGGCTTGAACACCGACAGCTGGCCCTCGAAGCCCAGGATGGCCGCCGAGACCACCGGGATCTGCAGGCGGACCGAGGCGTCGTTGAGCAGGTAGCGGGTGGGGAAGTTGTCCAGGCCGTCGACCACGATGTCGTAGCCGGGCAGGATGTCCATGATGTTCTCCGGGCCGAGGCGGACCGGGTACTTGTTGACGGTGACGTCGGGGTTCAGCGCGGTGATCGTCTCCTCGGCGGAGTCAACCTTCGGGACCCCGACGCGCTGGGAGTTGTGGATCACCTGGCGCTGCAGGTTGGAGAGGTCGACGGTGTCGTCGTCGACGATGCCCAGCGTGCCCACGCCGGCGGCGGCCAGGTAGAGCGCGGTCGGCGAGCCCAGCCCGCCGGCGCCCAGCAGCAGCACCTTGGCGTCGAGCAGCTTCTGCTGGCCCTCGATCCCCACCTCCGGGAGCAGAAGGTGACGCGAGTAGCGATCGCGCTGCTCGGCGGTCAGGGTCCGGGGCTGCTCGACGTCGTAGCCGCGGTCCTTCCACAGCGTGATCCCGCCCGTCATCGACTCGACGTTCTCATAGCCGAGGTCGTCCATCAGCGTCCGCGCGGCCCACGCCGAGCGGTTGCCCGACTGGCAGTAGAGGATCACGTGCTGGTCGCGATCGGGCGCGGCGCCCTCGATCCGCGACTCCAGGAAGGACTTGGGGACGTGCTTGGCCCCCGGGATGTGCCCGGTCGACCACTCCTCGGCCTCGCGTACGTCGATCACGACCGCGCCGTTGCCGAGCTGCTCGCGCACGGCCGACGGGTCGACCTCCTCGATCCTGCTCTTGATCTGGCGGAGGACCTCCGCTCCGGACGGCGTCATCGCTTAAAACACCTCAAAGCCAGTAGGGATTCCAATACTTCACCGAGTATAGCGGCGGCGAAGCACCCCCAGCCTACCCAGGAATCGGAGCTGTGGCCGGGAATCCAGCGGCTTTGTAGTGCTCGTAGTACTCCTCCCAGGGCCCCGTCTCGTCCGCCTGCCCCGGGGCCTGGCCGGCGGCCGTGAGGGCGAGCCTGTCCAGGCACGATTCCCAACCGGCGCTGTCGCGCGCGGCCTTCCCGGCCCCGTCGAGGACCACGGAGAAGCTCAGCCGGCACGCCTGACCCCCGTCGCATTGCGCCAGCTCGAAGGTCAGCTCGTCCTCTCCCCAGGTGAACACGAGCCGGTGGGGCTCGTCGATCTCGCGGAACTCGCCGCTCATCGGCGGCAGGTCATGGGCGGGGAAGCGGAAGGCGATCGCCTCTCCGGCAGCCAGGCTCTCGAACTCGACGGTGGTCGGAAACCACGTCTGCAGCTGGCGTGGATCAGTGATGGCCGCCCACACCACCGTGACTGGATGCGGGAACGTGCGCTCGAAGGAGACGACGGGCCGCCCGTCGATGTGCTCGTAGCGGCCGCTCGGGGGTGCCATGCTCAGTCCTCCTGCTCGTGGATATCGTCGAGATGGCGTTCCAGCGCGTCCAGGCGCTGCCGCCCAGAATGCCCGGTAGGGCTCCAGCCAGTCGGCCAGCTCCGCCAGCGGCCCGGGATCGAGCTCGTAGACGCGTCGCTGAGCGTCCGCCCGCACGCGCACCAGCCCGGCCTCGCGCAGGATGCGCAGGTGCTTGGAGGTTCCGGGCTGGCTGAGCCCGAGCCGCTCGGTGATCTCCCCCACCCCCCGTGGCCGCTCGAGCAGCAGCTCGAGAACGACCCGTCGGTGGGAGTCAGCGAGGACGGCCCAGGTGGATGCCATCTCGGCAATATAACCGATTAGGCATGTAACCGCTAGAGCACCGTGCTCAGCCGGACGGCCATGCCCTCCAGCCACCCGTCGCGCAGGAAGTCGAGGTGGGTCCCCGGGATCCCGTGGATCGTCAAGTCGCCGTCGATGACCCGGGACCAGACGGACTCTGGCTTGAACGTGCTCAGCGGCCGGCGGGCGGTCACGTAGAGGCTCACGTCGCCCCCGTAGCGGCCCGGCCGGTAGGCCTGACCGGCCTGGTGGGCGAAGCGCGACCAGGCCTCGTCCTCCTGCGCCGGGTCAGCGACGACGGCCTGCTCGCGAGGTGGCGGGGGGCGAAACCCGGCCTCCAGCCGCGTCTGCGCCGCCACGTTGAGGAGTCCGCGTGCCCGGCGGATGGCCTCGGGCGCCCGGGAGCGCAGGTCAGGCACCACGTCGCGCAGGACGTGGAGCGGCTGCAGCAGGCGAAACCCCGCGTAGGCGGTGGGCCCGAGGCTGCGCGCCGCCGGCCGCGTGTCGAGCAGCAGCAGGCGGCCGATCTCCTCGCCCGCGTCACGCAGGCGCCGGGCGACCTCGAAGGCGACGAGACCGCCGAACGACACGCCGCCGATCACGCATCCCCGAGGGTCCCCGTGCGCCCGGACCGCCGCGACGTAGTGCTCGGCGATCTCCTCGACCCCCAGACCGGGGGTCCGGTGCTCGTGGGCCAGGGGCGCGAGACCGTAGATGGGCCGGTCCGTCTCGAGGGCGAGCGCCAGCGGCCGCAGCGCCAGCGGAGCGCCCATGACGTTGGGAAACAGGAACAGAGGCGGCCGGCCCCCGCCCTCGCGCAGCGAGACCACCAGCGGGTGAGCCGTCAGCACCCGGTCGCCGGCGTCCCGGCGTGGCAGGCGCTCGACGAGCGACACGAGCCGATCGAGCGTCTGGATGTCCTGGAGGCTGAGGTCCTCGAGCGGGATCTCGATCGAGAAGGCCTGCTCAAGCTCGGCCAGCAGGCTGATGAGGGCCAGCGAATCGATCAGGCCCGACTCGATCAGGTCGACGTGGCCGGCGGGCGGCGGGACACCGACGACCTCACGCAGCAGGTCTGAGACCTCGTCGCGGATGGCGGTCATGGCGCGGGGCGAGATGCCTCGGTATCGGCGAACAGCCGGGCGAGCGCCGGCCGGTCGATCTTGCCGTTGCCATTGGCCGGCAGGGCATCCAGGCGCCGCCACTTCGACGGCAGCATGTAGGCGGGCAGCAGCTCGCGCAGGGCGGCGCGGACGGCCAGCAGATCGGCAGCCGAGCCGGGGGCCGGGGTCCACGCGCAGCAGATGGCCGTCCCGGCGAAGTCCGCGGCGGGGATGGCGACGACGGCGCACTGCGCGACGGTGCCGAGCGAGGTCACAGCGGCCTCGATCTCCCCCAGCTCGATGCGATATCCGCGGCTCTTGATCTGGGCGTCCCGCCGTCCGGCGAAGTGCAGGAGGCCGTCTGCGTCGCGCTGCGCGAGGTCGCCGGTCCGGTAGCACCGCGACCCGGTCCCGTCGCCGCGCGGATCGGCCACGAAGGCGGCGCGAGCGCTCGCCGCATCGCGCCAGTACCCCGGGCTGACCCCGGTGCCCGCGATGTGGATCTCGCCGAGCTCCCCGGTCGCCGGCGGGCGGCCGTCGTCGGCGATGAGGAAGAGCTCCTCGCCGCCGCACGCCCGCCCGATCGCCACCGGACGGGTCGCGTCAGCCGGGATCGCCGAGATGTCGTGGTAGCTGGAGGCGATCGTCGTCTCCGTCGGGCCGTAGAGGTTGGTGAAGCGGGCCTGCGGGAGGCGCTGCATCCACTCGACGAGGACCGCCGTGGGGAGCACCTCGCCGCACCACAGGACGCGCTTGAGGGAGGGAAAGCCCTGTTCGGGCAGGCCGCCGAAGCGAGCCATGAAGGTCATGGCCGACGGGACGGAGAACCACTGGGTGAGGGCGTGGCCGGCGATGAAATCGGCCAGCTGGCGGGCCATCACGAGGTCACCGGGCACGAGGTGCAGCTCGGCACCCGCCCGCATCGCGCCGTAGACGTCGAAGGTGGAGAGGTCGAAGTGCAGCGGCGGATGACCCGACAGCCGGTCGCTCGCCCCGATGGCGAAGTGCGGCACCGCCCAATCGAGGAACGCCTGGACGTTGGCGTGCGTGATGGGGACGCCCTTGGGCTCCCCCGTCGAGCCTGAGGTGAAGAGGATGTGGGCGATGTCGTGCGGGGAAGCGCTCACCGGTGCAGGCTCGGCGCTCTGCCCGTCAGTCGCCTGCGGCGCGAACGCCGCCGAGCGCCCGAGGGCGGCCGCGGCGCCCTCGTCCAGGGCGGCGGCGATCCCGGCCGCGCCGGCGAGGCGCTTGGGGGTCTTCGTGGACTGCAGCGCCGTCCAGGCGGCGGCGCCCGCGGCGGAGACCAGCGCCAGCCGCGGCTCGGCGCAGCCGACGATCCGCGCCAGCCGCGCCGGGGGGCTGCCGAGGTCGATGGGTACGTAGGCTGCGCCGGCCTTGAGGCAGGCGAGCTGGGCGACGATCGCCGCCGGCGACTTCTCGACGAACAGGCAGACCCGGTCCCCGCGCCGGCACCCGGAGGCGAGCAGCTGCCGCGCGAGGCGATTGCTGGCCCGTTCCAGCTCACCGTAGGTCAGCCGCGTGACCCCGGTCACCACGGCCACGGCGTGCTCCCGCGACTCCGCCTGGCGGCGGCAGGCGTCTGCGAGCAGCCCCGTCATCGCCGCTGCGCGGCGTGCGCCAGCACGCGACGCGTGTGATCGAGCTCCTCCTCGGCGGGCGGGATATCCAACAGGAAGGTGGTGAAGCCGAGCGCCATGTAGCGCCCCAGCTCGCCGGCGACGGTGTCGTGATCGCCGACCAGGTAGGGGCAGTAGGAGCCGTAGTTCTGAAACGGCCCCAGCCAGTACGGGGGCGGCAGGGCCCCGGGGTCTGCGGCGAGGGTGGAGAGCTGAGCGTGCCAGCGCGAGTCCGAGACCCGCCGGGCCATCTGGTGGGCGATCGCGCCGGTGCGGTTCTCCGGGAAGCGCCGCCGGGCCACCGCCCACGCCTCCTCGGCGTCGTCTCGGGCGATGACCCCGATCCGCATCCCCATCTCGACGGACTCGTGGTGGCGATCAGGCTCGCGCTCGGCCGGCTCGGGGTACTTGACGGCGACCGCTCCCAGCTGCTCAGCCACGGCCATCCCGGCCTCCGACGAGCCCGAGATCATCAGCTGCGGAACCAGCTCGGGCGCGAGCGCCGGCGCCAGGCGCAGATTGCGCACCCGGTAGTAGTCGCCCTCGAAGGTGCACGGACCGCCGGCGGCGAGGCGCGAGATGACCCGGCCGTATTCGAGCGCGCGGCGGTAGCGGGCGTCGTGCTCGGTCTCGTCCCCGAGCGCCCGCAGGTCGTTGCGAAAGCCGCCGGCGAGGAGGTTGATGTCGATCCGGCGCCCGTGCATGAAGCCCAGGCTGGCGATCATCTTGGCCGCCGCGTAGGGGTGCATGTACAGCGGCTGGACCGCCACCAGCGGGCGAATCCGCTCCGTCGCCTCCACGATCAGCTGCGAGACCAGCCACGGATCGACGAGCGTGTTGTTGGTGTAGACGAGCATCCCTTCGCAGCCCGCCGCCTCGCTCCAGCGCGCCACCTCGGCCACGCGCCGACGGTAGGCGTCGGGGGCGAAGTCCGTGGACTGCGGACAGGTCGAGAACACCCGGATCCCGGGGATGCCGTCGGCGACCACGCTCATGCCGGGCAGCGGAGCCGCGACGGGGCGCCGGGCTCGTGCCGGGTCGCCCGAACACCGCTGGCATCGGACAGTGGCCTCACTCTCACCGTCACGGGGGCGAGTATGGCACCTCTCGCGCGCTTCCAGAGGGAAGGGATGAACTTATCCTCCACACCCGCGCACCGCCGAGACCTCATCGTGTAGCGCGCCGACCGGTCGGCGAGCGATCTAGCATCGGGAGGCCATGCGGGCCCCCGTCGATCACATCTACGCGCCGCCCTTTGCACCCAAGCTCCCGTGGATCAACGTGGCCACCCTGCGCCTGGACCAACTGGCGGGGCGGCCGGTGCTGATCGAGTTCTGGGACTTCTGCCGGCCCAACTCGCTGCGCACGCTCCCCTACGTGCAGGCGTGGGACGAGCGCTACCGCGATGACGGACTGCGGGTCATCGGCGTTCACTCCTCCGGATTTCCGCCCTCGGCCTCCGTCGAGGCGGTGCAGGCGGCCGTCGAGCGGCTGGGGATCACCTATCCGGTGGTCGTCGACGAGGAGATGGCCATCTGGCAGGACTACGGCAACCTCGGCTGGCCGGCGCGGTACCTGTTCGACCAGGAGGGCCGGCTGTTTGAATATCACTACGGCGAGGGCGGCTATGACGAGACCGAGGCGGCCATCCAGGAGCTGCTCGGCCTCGAGCGACCGGTGCTCGAGCCGCTGCGCCCCGAGGACGAGCCCGGCGTGCTCCTCTCCCCGCAGTCCGAGGACGTTCCCGGCCCCTACAGCGGCCCCTACGAGGCCGGCGGCGTCTGGGCCGTGCTGGAGGGGGAGGGCACCGTCACCGCCAACGGTGCGACGATCGCCGTCAGCGCCCCGGGCGCCTACGAACTGGTCTCGCACCCCGTCAGCACCGAGGGCGTGCTCGAGCTCCACCTCTCCGACGGCGTGATCTGCCACGCGGTGTGCTTCACACCCGGCCTGAGCGAGCTGACGCGCTGAGCGGACGTCAGTCGAGCAGGTTGACCAGCTCCGGGGGGCGGGTGGGCTCCGAATCGACGCGGACGGCGAAGCCCGGCCGGTAGGCGCTGACCCCCGGGTCCGGACCGACGAACCCCGGCTCGTGCACCCAGCTGCCGGTGTTGGTCAGCGTCGCGCCGGTGACCGTCCGCCACTCGCGCAGATCATCAGTGGGCAGCGGGCCGGCCCGGTGGCTGTGGCCGAAGACGACGTGGCGGGCCCCGACCCCGAGGCGCAGGACGACCTCGCCGACGGCCCGCAGCCGCGCCCGGCGCATCCCCGCGCTGGAGAGGTCAGAGCTCAGCGGTCCGAGGCCCGCGCGGTTCAGGGCGGCGACCGCGATCGGGAAGGCGGCGGCCAGGGCGCGGTCGCGCGGGCCCCGGCGCCGGTTCTCGCCGGCCAGCGCGCGCCACGCCGCGGCGGAATGCGACGTGTGGCTCTGTCGCCGTCCCACCGGCGGCCCCCCGCTCTCGGCGAGCGCGTCGAGCCAGGCATACAGGGGGGCGAGGATCGCCTCGTAGTCCTCCGTGCAGGTCGGCCCCGTTGCCTCCCCTCCTCGCACCCGCGCCATCAGGCCGGCGCCGAGGCGCTCGAACATCGGGGTGGTGGTGTGGCGGTCTGAGTAATGGCCATGGGTGGCGTAGATGTCCTCGGTCAGCCAGCATCCGGGGTAGGCGACGTCGAGCTCGATCTGCGAGCCGCGCGGCGCCAGCCAGCCCGCCAGCCGCGCCAGCGGCTCGCCCGCCCGCCAGTCGACCGCGGCCTCGAGCCCCATTGCCGGTGGTGGCCGGTCCCGTGCCCGGCGCCCCAGCCAGGGACTGAGCAGCCGGTGGTCGTGGTTGCCCGGGACGATCGTCACCCGCGCCCCCGGCTCCAGCCCGGCGGCGATCTCGTGCAGCGGTTGGCGCGCCGCCGTCAGGGCATCGCGGGGCGGGCCCTGGCGCAGCTCCAGCACGTCCCCCAGGAGCACGAGCCGCTGCACCCCGGCCAGCGCCGCCTGCAGGGCGGCCCGGGGCCCGTCGGCGCGCAGGACGTCGCGGCCGCTGGGCGTCCCCAGGTGCAGGTCGGAGACGACGAGGGTCGACAGCGCCGGCGAACCCGGGCTCAGGCGGCCGCCATCGCCTGGCGGATCGCCTTGGGCAGCATGAAGCGCACGTCCTCGGAGACGACCTCGAGCTCGCGCACGTCCTCGGCGCCGCGGGCGCGGAAGTAGGCGACCAGCCGCTGCACGAGCTCCTCGGGGGCGCTGGCGCCGGAGGTGATCCCGATGACCCGCTTGCCCACCAGCCACTCCTCGCGGACCTGGGCCTCGTTGTCGATCAGGTAGGAGTCGGCGCCGTGCTCGCGAGCCACCTCGACGAGGCGGTTGGAGTTCGAGGAGTTGCGGCTGCCGATGACGAGCACCAGGTCGGACTGCTGGGCGAGCTGCTTGACGGCCGCCTGGCGATTGGTGGTGGCGTAGCAGATGTCATCGGTGCGGGGACCGGTGATCGCCGGGAAGCGTTCCCGCAGACGGGCGATGATCGCCTTGGTCTCGTCGACCGATAGGGTCGTCTGGGAGATGTAGGCGACCTTGCTGGGGTCGCGGACCTCGAGATGGTCGACCCCCGCCTCGTCCTCGATGAGCACGATGTGGGCCGGGGCTTCGCCCATCGTGCCCTCGACCTCCTCGTGGCCGGCGTGGCCGATGAGCACGATCGTGTAATCGTCGGCGGCGAACTTCTTGGCCTCCACGTGGACCTTGGTGACCAGCGGGCAGGTCGCGTCGATGGTGTGCAGGCTGCGCTCGCGGGCGCCCGCGTGGACGGCCGGTGAGACGCCGTGGGCGGAGAAGACGACGGTGGCGCCCTCCGGCACCTCGGCCTCGGACTCCACGAACACCGCGCCGCGGTCGCGCAGCTTCTCGACGACGTGCTTGTTGTGGACGATCTCCTTGCGCACGTAGACGGGCGCGCCGTAGAGCTCGAGCGCCCGCTCGACGGTCTGCACGGCGCGGTCGACGCCGGCGCAGTACCCGCGCGGGGCGGCCAGCAGGATCGTCTCCAGTTCGGACACACTGGTCAGTCTAGGGCGGCGGATCGCCCTCTCGGGGCTCCGCTGCAGGGGCTCGGGCTCAGTCGTTGGCGGTGACGGCCTGCAGCACGTCGGCGAACTGGCGCCGGGCGGCCTCGCGGCGCGTCGGGATGCGCTCCGTGGGGACGCCGTCGGCCGGCGCCTCGTAGCCACGCAGGACCTGGCGGGCGACGGAGGCCCGGTGGACCTCGTCGGGGCCGTCGTAGATCCGCGCCGCGCGGGCGAAGCGGTACATCGCCTCCAGCGGCAGGTCCGTGGAATAGCCGAGGGCGCCGTGAGCCTGCAGCGCCCGGTCGACGACGTCGTGCAGCACCCTGGCCCCGTAGAACTTGATCAGCGCGATGTCCTTGCGGGCGGCGGCCACGCCCTCGGTATCCATCTTCCAGGCGGCGTGCAGGGTCATCAGGCGCGCGGCGGTCATCTCGGCCTCGGAGTCGGCGATCCAGTTCTGGATCGTCTGGTGCTGGCTGAGCGTCTTGCCGTGCGACTCGCGATACAGCGAGCGCTCGCACAGCATGTCGAAGGCGCGGCGGGCCACCCCCAGCCACCGCATGCAGTGGTGGATGCGGCCGGGGTAGAGGCGCTGCTGGGCGATGAGGAAGCCCGCGCCCTGCGCCCCGAGGATCGCGTCGCCGGGGATCCGCACGTTCTCGTAGAGGATCTCGGCGTGGTTGCCGTAGCGCCCGAAGCTGTCGTAGGGATGCTCCATGGTGGCCACGTCGCGCACCACCGTGACCCCCGGGGTGTCGGCGTCGACGATGAACATCGAGGCGCGCTGGTGCGGGCGCGCATCGGGATCGGTCACCGCCATGACGATCATGAAGTCGGCGATCGAGCCGTTGGACGAGTACCACTTGTGGCCGTTGATGACCCAGTCCTCGCCGTCGCGGACGGCGCTCGTCTTGAGCATCGTGGGGTCCGAGCCGGCCGTGTCGGGCTCCGTCATGCTGAAGGCGGACTTCAGGTCGCCGGCCAGCAGCGGGTGCAGGTAGCGGTCCTTCTGCTCAGGCGTGCCGCCCATGGCGAGGATCTCGGAGTTCCCCGAGTCCGGCGCGGCGTTGCCGAACATCAGCGGCGCCAGCGGGCTGGAACCGAGGATCTCGTGCATGAGGCCGAGCTTGACCTGCCCGAAGCCCTGGCCACCGAGCTCGGGGTCGAGATGGGCGGCCCACAGCCCCTGCTCCTTGACCTGCTCCTGCAGCGGCCGGGCGGCGCGCTGCAGCCCGTCCCAGCCGAGCTCGTCCCACAGGGTCTCCAGGGGATAGACCTGCTCGCGCACGAACGCTGCGCATCCACTCGAGCTTGGCGGCGAACTCAGGCTCGGTCGAGAAGTCCCAGGCCATCGTGGCCACAGCCTACCGCCGCGACCGCCCCCGGGGACCCGGCCGCCGGCGACGGCGCGCCCCCGCGGGCCGGACCGGTCAGCGAATCGGGCCGACGGGCGCGGAGTAGGCGATGGCGCTGCCCGTTCCGGTGGTGGCGGTCACCGCCACGTGCACCTGGGCACCGCGGTCGGCGCTGGTGGGCGTGTAGCTCGCCGCAGTGGCGCCGGCGATGTCGACCCACGTGCCCGTTCCGGCGGCCTCGCGCTGCCACCGGTAGCTGTAGCCGGCGGGCGCCGGGCTCCATACGCCGGGGCTGGCCGTCAGCACCCGGCCCACGGAGGCCGCGCCGGAGATCACCGGCGGTGCGGTGGCCGCGACAGACGGGGCAGCCGCCAGCACCGGCCCCGTCATCCCCGTCCAGCCCGTCGTCGACCCGCCGGCGTTGGTGGCCGTCACCCCGGCGCGGATGGCGCCACCCGCCTGGCTCTGGGTCACCGTGAACTCGAGCCCGTCGCGCCGGGGATCGTGATCCACCCTGACCCAAAGCCGACCTGCCACTGATACCTGTAGCTCGTCGCCGCCGGGCTCCACGTGCCCGTGGTCACGGACAGCCGAGCCCCCACCCGCGCCGTGCCGCTGAGCACCGGTCCCGAGGTGTCCGCCGGCCCTGCCGATTGCACGATGGAGCTCATCGCCGTCCAGGCGGTCGTCGAACCGTAGGCGTTCGTCGCGGTCACCCCGGCGCGGACGACGCCACCGAGCTGGCTCTGAGTCGGCGTGAAGGTCGCGCTCGTCGCTCCGGCGATGCTCGCCCAGCCCGAGCCGAAGCCGACCTGCCACTGATAGCGGTAGCTCGTGGCCGCCGGGCTCCACGTCCCGGTGCTGACCGACAGCGACGAACCGACGCGCGCTGAGCCGCTGAGCCCCGGCGCCGCGGTGTCGGTCGGGCCGCCCGAGACGACGTCGGCGCGTCATCGCTCCAGCTCGTCGTCGAGCCGTAGCCGTTGGTCGCCGTCACCCCGGCGCGGATCGCGCCGCCGAACTGGCTCTGGATCGGCGTGTAGGTCGCGCTCGTCGCCCCGGCGATCGTCACCCAGCCCGACCGAAGCCGACCTGCCACTGATAGGCTGTAGATCGTCGCCGCCGGATTCCAGGTCCCGGTGCGACCGACAGGCCGGAACCGGCGCGGGGGGGCCGCTGATGGTGCGGCGCCGCGGTGGTGGCCGGCTTGCCGGAGTCCGTCGTCACGGTGGAGTCATAGCCGTACGTGGTGCCGGCGCTGTTGGTGGCGACCAGCCGGCAGTGATAGACGTTGACGGCGTGAGCCCGCTGAGCGAGGTGGTGAAGGCTCACCGGGGCGCGCCCGGCCGATGCTCAGGAGCGCGGTGCGTGGCGCCGTAGGAGGTGGTCGTCCCGTACTGCCATTGGTAGGTGGTGGCCAGCCCGTTGGGATAGACGCCGCCGAACAGGGTGGCGCCGAAGGCGGTGCTGCCTTGGGTGTAGGTGTTGCCCGAGCCCGTCCCCATGCCGGGTCCGCCGACGCCGGGCGCGCCGTTGACGATCGGCGCCGGAGATCGACCCGTTCCCGGTGGGTCCGTCGTAGCCGCCGCGGGCGGTGCAGATGTAGGAGTAGGTCCGCCGGACAGGAGCCGTTGGAGCCGCTGGTCGGATCATTGAGCAGGCGCTGTTGGTGTAGGCCCACTGGGGCGAGCGGCAGTGCTCGCCGATCAGGGCGTCGTAGGCGGCGATCAGCGGGGCGCCGACAGGCTGGTGCCGCCGACCGCGAAACCAGGAGCCGCCGTTGTCGATGATCAGCCCGGTGTTGGGGTTGGCGTCGGCCGACACGTCGGCGTAGGAGCGCCCCGTGCATCCGCGGTCGGCTCTGGTAGCTGGGCTTGGCTCACCCAGGCGGCGCAGCCCGAGCCCGCGCCCGACCAGGCCGATTCGGCGAACCCGCGCGGGCTGGCGGCGGCCGTCGCGGAGGCGGTAGCGTCGTGCCCCCGGCCGCGATCACGTTGGGCAGGTCCGCCGGGTAGGCGCCGTAGTTGTAGCCGCTGTCCCCGGTGGAGGCGATGACCGAGACGCCCGGGTAGATGAACGTCAGCGCTCGACGTGCCCGCCCGACCAGCTGTTGGAGATCTGGTTGGCGCCGAGGCGCGCCGCCGTGTCCTCGGCCGCGCTCCAGATTGACGTAGGAGGCGTCGTTGGCCTCGACGAGCAGGATGTGGCAGTTGGGGCACAGCGCCGAGACGGCGTCGAGGTCGAGCGCCGTCTCCATCCCCCAGCCACCCTGGGCGCCCGGCAGCGGGGAGGCCTGGCCGTTCTGGTTGACCTCGCGAAAGCAGCCGTTGGCCGTCGAGCAGGCCGGCAGCCCGTAGGCGGCACGCACGTCGCCAGATCTGCCTCGGCGGTCGGGTTCGTCGTAGGCGTCGACGATGGCCACGGTGTCAGCGCCGCCGGCCGTCTGCGACAGGTAGGTGAGGTCGTAGGCCTGCTGCAGGTACGCCGGGGTGCCCGCGGCCGGCACGGCGACCGCGGTGAGCGTCGGCGGGGCGGATGCCGAGCGCATCGTGGGGGAGACCTGGGTGAAGGCCGGCCGGCGGTGGACCCGGGCGTGGACGGGCCGATGACCGCGGCGGGTGACGACGATCTGCGCGTCACAGCGCGCCCATCCCCGGTGGGGCAGCGCGCAGGCGGGGGCGGCGGCGACCTGGGACGGCCGCAGCCCCGTCATCTGCTCGAGCGCCGAGGTGCGCGCCCTGGCCGTGGGGGCAGCGCTGCGGGTGGCGTGGCGGCCGCGGGGGGCACGGCGGGCGCTCGCGCCGTGGTGCGACGGCCGCGCCGGCGGGCCCGGCGCCGCGGCAGCCACACGAGCAGGCTGGCAGCGGCGACGAGGACGCAGCGCGAGGAGCCCGCGGGCGTCGGGGAGGCTGATCATGTCCCTCAGATCGCGGCCGCGGGCGTCGATGTGGAGCGTTGACGGAGCCCGCTGGACCGATGTCGTACCCGCGGGTAGGCTTTGCCTCGTTTCCTCGCCCCGGGAGGGCGCCGATGCCCCAGCAGCACCTCGACCGCCTGACCTCGATCGACGCGTCGTTCCTCCATCAGGAGGGCGAGGACTCCCACATGCACATCGGCGGGGTCCTCATCTTCGAGGGCCCCGCCCCGGCCTTCGACGACTTCCTCGATCACGTGCGCGGGCGGCTGCACCTCGTGCCGCGCTACCGCCAGAAGCTCGCCGTCCCGCCGCTGGAGGCCGGACGGCCGCTGTGGGTCGATGACCCCGACTTCAACCTCGAGTACCACGTCCGGCACACGGCGCTGCCCTCCCCCGGCAGTGAGGAGCAGCTGTTCCTGCTGGCCTCCCGGATCGCCTCCCAGCAGCTGGATCGCTCCAAGCCCCTGTGGGAGAACTGGCTCGTCGAAGGACTGCAGGACGGGAGCTTCGCGCTCATCTCCAAGACCCATCACGCCCTCGTCGACGGCATCTCCGGCGTCGATCTGGCGTCTGTGCTCTTCGACGTCGAACGCGAGCCCTCCCCCGCGGGCGACCCTCAGCAGGCGCTCGAGCCGTGGCGGCCCGAGCCCGAGCCCTCGCCCGTCGACCTCGTGCTGGCCGGCGCGCGCGGGATGGTCACGACCACCGCGGAGATCGTCGCCCGGGCGATGAGCGCCGCCACTCGGCCGGCGACGACCCTGAACCTCGTGCGCGATGCCGCCGAGGGACTCGGGGAGCTCGTGTGGGCCGGGCTGAACCCGGCGCCCGAGACGCCGCTCAACGTGCCCATCGGACCCCACCGCCGCTACGCGGTCGTCCGCCAGCAGCTCGCCGACTACAAGGAGATCAAGGACGCGCTCGGCGGCACCGTCAACGATGTCGTGCTGACCGTCGTCTCGGGGGCGCTGGCGGAGTGGCTGCGCTCACGCGGCGTGCGGACCGAGGGGCTGGAGATGCGCGCGCTCGTCCCCGTGTCCGTGCGCACCAAGGACCAGCGCAACGCGCTCGGCAACCAGCTGACGGTGATGCGCGGTCCGCTGCCGGTCTTCATCGAGGACCCGGTGGCCCGCCTGCGCTTCGTCCGCGAGGCGATGGACGGGCTCAAGGAGTCAAAGCAGGCGGTCGGGGCGGCGACCCTGGCGGCGGTCAACTCTCTCGCCCCGCCGACGATCCTCGCCCAGGCCAGCCGGCTGAACTTCTCCACCCGGCTGTTCAACCTGCTGGTGACCAACATCCCCGGACCCCAGATGCCGCTGTACGTGCTCGGTCGCGAGCTGCGCGACCTGTTCCCGCTCGCCTTCCTGCCCGAGAACCACGCGCTGGCGGTCGCGATCATGTCCTACAACGGGGGTCTGGATTACGGGTTGCTCGGCGACTACGACGCGATGCCCGACATCGACCTGGTGGCCGACGGGATCGGCCTGGCGCTCGAGCAGCTGCTCGCGGCCGCCCGGGGGGCCGGCACGGGCACCCTTGCGAGCACGGCTCGATCGGCCGCCGGCGCCGGTCCCGGTGGTGCTGGAGGTCGGGGTGGTGGCGGTGGTGCCGCGACCGGCAACGGCCCCACCCCGATCATCCCCACTGATCACGGCCGCGCCAAGCGAGGCCCGGCCGCCGACATGCGCAAGCGCACGCGCGGGTCGCGCCCGGCGTCCAAGCGCCGCGAGGGGTGACCGCGGGTCTAGAACCCGAGGGCGAACTTCGCGTCTTCGCTCATCAGCTCGGGAGTCCACGGCGGGCTGAACGTCATCGTCGACTGAACGTCGTCGACCCCGTCCAGCTCGGAGACGAACTCCTCGATCTGCTCGGACACCTGCGGACCGATCGGACAGCCGGGGCTGGTCAGCGTGTAGGTGACGCTGACGTTGCCCCCGTCGACCGCGACCTCGTAGATGAGACCGAGCTCGACGAAGTCAAGCCCGAGCTCCGGGTCGATCACCTCGCGCAGCGCGTCCGTCACTTCGTCAACTGATGCCATGCCAGGGAGTCTAGAACAGGAGCCGCGATCGACTCGCGGGAGCTTCGGGACCTAAATCTTGGCGAAATTGTTGCTATCGGCCGTTCGCCTCTACTAGGTTTCCGGGATCGTCGACTTCAACGACACGCCGCCGACCTTGCGCTGCGCGGGAGATGAGGATCGCAGCACCCAGGGCAACCGCCGGCGCGCCCTGGCGCGCGCCTTCCGAGCCCAGACCGACGTCATCGTCGACCTCACCGAGCTCGCGTTCGCCGACCCGTCGCTGATGCTCGACCTGGCAATGCTCGCCCGCCGGCTGCGGACGCGTGGCTGGGCCATCCAGCTGCGCGGCGCCCAGCCTCAGATCCGGACGCTGATCGAGATGGTCGGCCTGCACCGGCTCCCCGGCGTGATGCTCGAGGGTTCGGCGACCGCCACCGTCTGAGCCGCACCTGGTCGTCCCCCACGGGCTCTGTCCGAGGGAGTGCCTACCTTTTCGGGCATTCGCATTCCCTAGCCGGAGTTGCCATGTCCCTCTGCTTCATCGAACCGCAGAATGCCATCCGCGTGATCGCCGACTCGGTGGGCCGCGAGGCACGTCGCCAGATCCTCGGTGAGGTTGTGCGCGCGTGGGTGGATGAGATCCCGGAGTCAGAGCTCGAGTCGCATTACGCCAAGGCGGTCGCCGACCTCGACGAGCACGATCTGTCGCTGCTGGCGGCCTGGCACGTCAGCCTCGAGGTGGGCCATCCCCTGCCGAACAAGGAGTTCCTGGTCAACGTCTTCCCCTCGCTGGGCGACAACCGCCGGGAGGCGCTGAAGATCGCCGCCGGCTTCCGGGGCGAGGAGGCCTTCGAGGCCGGCGTCGGCGAGGAGCAGGCGTTCGACACGGTGCTGCCGTGGCTGTCGCAGGAGCGGTGTGCGTCGTTGGCAGCGGAGTGTCTTGAGCTGTACTGCTGGGACCGCCTCGGCGTCGAGAACTAGCCGGAATCAGCCGTCAGGACGACGGGCGCAGGGTCAGCAGCGCGGCGCTCCCCGGCGGGACAGTCACCGTGTAGCCACCGTGACGACCCGGGTTGAGCGCCTGGGTAACCGGCGGCGGCAGCTGTCCGGTGTCCGTGGATGACCCGTAGGTGCGCCCGCCCAGGGTGATCGATCCGGCGGAGTGAACGCTGGGCGCCTGCATGCGCTCGAGGGTCGCTCCCCGCGGAGCGCCGTGGGGAGGCCTGACGGTCACCTTTTCGGGGCGGTTCGGGTCCTTGTCGATGAGCACGACGCGATCGATGCCGTCCCTCGAACGGGTGCCCCAGATGCTCAGCACGGAGCTGCCCGCGGCGATGCCGCCGATCGTGAGCAGGCGCGCGCCCGGCGGGGCCGCCTCGGCGAACAGCTCGAGCCCGTAGTACACGGGACGGACCCAGCCATGCCAGCCCTGACGGTCGTGGGCGAAATCGAACAGCTCGTAGGCGGAGCCGGGCAGCGTGTGCAGGTTGACGCCGTCGGCGCCGGCATCGAGCAGCGAGAAGAGGGCGTCAGTGGCCCACAGCGAGCTGGCGAAGGTGTCGCTGACGCCCGTCTGGCCACGGCAGGCGACGGAGTTGAGCTCGTCGACGCGCAGCCGGCGGTGCTGATGGTGGGCGATGGCCAGCCAGCGGTGCAGGCTGCCGGCCAGGCCGGCTGTCGCGTAGCGCGCAAGGAGGTGGTCGATGGTCGGGTACTGCGGGGAGCTGGGCGGCACGTAGCAGTTGCGCAGCGGATAACGGTGGACCGTCATGGTCTGGACCCGCGGGTCCCGGGCGAGGAAATCGGGCATCGTCGTGACCCACGAGCCGCTCATCGGCTTGGGGCCGGCGGCCAGCGCGGGCCCGGCGAGGGGCAGCCGCGGTGCAGCGCGGGCGATCGCCTCGAACTGGCTGCGAAACGCCGGATAGCCGAAGGTCGGCGGGCGGGCGTGCACGGGAAGGCCGGCGACGGTGTGGTAGATCGTCGCCCCGCGGTAGAGGTTGGGCTCGTTGCCGATCTCGAAGGCCTGGAGGTTCCCGCTGCCGATCGCCCTGAGGAAGGCCCGGCCCTCGGCGGCGGCCAACGACGGCTTGTTGGCGGCCAGATTGAGGCCCATGGTCATGCGCGCTCCGAGCTCGTGCGCCAGGGCACCGGTGGTGGCCAGCCAACCGGGGGTCAGGGCATAGCCGACGTACGGCGGATCCGGGACCCCGGGGGTGGGCACGTAGGAGACATCCGTGCTGTTGCCGCCGATGCGCAGAACGGGCGCCTGGCCCGGACTGAGGTTGCGGATCAGCTGCTTGAGGACCGGGTTGATGTGGCGCGGATCGCTGCCGGTGTAGGCACGCACCGCCTGAAACTCGAACGAGAACCCCAGAAACCCGTCGGGGACCGTCTTCCCGGTCGCTCGGCCGGGAAGGGAGATCGTGACCGCCGAAGGCAGCCGATCGAGCCGCGCGGGCGCCGACGGCGACCGTGAGGCCGGGGCATCGGCTCCGCCCCGGGTCGCCACCACGCCGACGGCGACGACGGCCACAAGGACGGCGGACAGCCCCGGCGCCCAGCGCCTCACCAGTGCCCCGGCCCTACGCGTCCGTCGCCAGGACGGCTTCGCTGTCGGCCATCGCCTGTTCAGCGGACCGGAACCACACCGCGTCCATGCCCAGCACGCGGGCGGCGTCGCAGTTGGCCTCGATGTCATCGATGAACAGAGCCGCCCCCGCCCTGACCCCCAATCGCTCGAGGGTCAGCTCGTAGATGAGCGGGTCCGGCTTGCGGCTGCCGACGAACGCAGAGTCGACGACGACATCGAAGATCTCGTCCACCGGCAGCATGGCGCGCCAGCGGGCCTCCCACTCGCGGACGTTGTTGGTGCAGATCGCCATCCGGTAGCCCCGGCCCCGCAGCGCGCGCATGTAGTCGATCATCACCGCGTTGGGGGTGAGTCCGGCGAAGTAGCGCTCGCCGAAGTCCTCCATGGCGACCGCCCGACCCAGGCGCGCCGACAGTTCGGCGCCCAGCGTGCTCAGGAACTCCCCCTCGCTGAGGCGGCCGGTCTCCAGCTCGAAGAGGGGATTGGCGCCCATGCGCTGCCCCACCGTCGCCATCGCCTGACCGAGCGCCTCCAGCGACACGCCGGACGACTTCTCAAAGGCCTGGAAGGAGCCGAGCAGCGGCGAGGTCAGCACGCCGCCGAAGTCGCTGATGACAGCCTCGATCCGGGCCACGTGGCCTTAGAAGGTGGCCAGCACGTAGACGCCGGCTCCCTCGAGCCCGCGGCTGTGACAGTGCATCGGTGCCACCCGCAGCTCGAGCTCCCCGGCGGTGAGCGCGGCCGGCTCTCCGGAGGCCTCCCCCGCCGCCCGCCGCGGGAATTCGTTCTCACCGTCGGCCACCCACAGCTCCAGGCTGGCCCGCGCCGGGTCCCCCGCCTCTGAATAGGTCGTCGACAGGCGCGGGTCTGAGACCGGCACCCACCCCTCGTGATCGAACAGGGTGGCGGCGATCAGGTCGGACTCGTGGTCAGAGGCCCGGTGAGCGCGCAGCGCCACGAGGGTCAGCGCCTCGTCGTCGCTGAACCACCCCGAGACGGCTCTGGCCGAGGCGACGGCGCCCTCCTGGAGACCGTCGATCTCCGACCGGGTGCCGGCGCAGTCGACCGCCTGCTCCTCTCCCCCCAGGGTCACCCGGCCGTGCACCCGGCAGAGCTCCTGCAGACCGCTGATCTCGGGGCCCGAGCCACCGCTGTCGCCGCCGCCCGGATCCTCGCCGCGCGGCTCGACGTGGAGCTCGAATCCGTCGCCACTCAGGATCCAGACGCGGTCGCGCACCGTCCACGCCGGGGCGGGCACGCCGACTGATGCGTCACTCCCTCCCAGGATCAGCGCCCCCGGACGACTCGGCGCGACGCTCATCGCCGCGCCCCACAGCCGCCCCTCGACGTCTCCGAACGCGAGCGTCCGGAACGCCGTGCGCTCCGGGTGGCTCATCCGGGAAGATGGTGCGGGTCGACGTCCCGCGCGGTCGAATCGACGTCGTAGTCCGAGCCCGG
The DNA here is from genome assembly GCA_963800545.1 of uncultured Solirubrobacteraceae bacterium. Classification (GTDB taxonomy): domain Bacteria; phylum Actinomycetota; class Thermoleophilia; order Solirubrobacterales; family Solirubrobacteraceae; genus Palsa-465. The sequence goes on along the minus strand of CAWDBJ010000014.1, from coordinate 48,745 downwards.
ACGGGCGGAGAAGCGCGCGGCGCGCGTCACCACCCGGGTCTGCACGGTCCGCTCGATCAGCCGGCGGGCCAGCCCCCGAGCGGGACCGATGAGCAGGGACGCGCCCACGATGTCCGTGATGAAGCCGGGAACCAGGAACAGCACGCCGCCGAACAACGCCAGGCCGCCGTCGATCGCCTCGCGCCCGGGCGGGCGGCCGGCGGCCACCGCCGCGGTCAGCCGCCGCCAGGCGGCGCGGCCTCGGGTCCGCACCAGCCATGAGCCGACGGGCCAGCTGGCGAGGAGCAGGATGATCGTCAGCAGCACGCCAATCGCCTCGGCCACCTTGATGGCCACGAACAGCTCCGCCACCGGCCACAGCACGAGGATGATGAGGAAGAGCATCGCCCTACGGAGGCTAGCTCTCGTCCACGCCGAGCGCGGCCCGCGCAGCCTGCACCGCCTCGGGATCCGGCTGGGCGTCTGGCTCCATCCCCAGGTGCGCCCGGCTCCCGCGCTCCCAGTTGTAGAAGCCGACGTCGAGCGCCTCCAGCGGCAACCCGGTGGCCTGCGCCAGGTCGGCCGCGCGGCGCTCGAGCAGGAGCGGGTCGCCGATCCCGAGAATGCGCTTGGCGGCCAGGGTGACGGTGTCCGAGCCTCCGAAGGCCAGGGCTCCGGCCTGCAGGTCAAAGAGCCCCAGGCGACCGAGGGTCACGATCAGGTCAAAGCGCGCCCCGCGATCCAGTCCGGGAAGCGCCAGGCGCTCAAAGACGCGGGCAAAGCGCCGCTCAGCCGTCCACGACGGCTCGCCCGCGAAGGCCGCGGCCTGCGAGCCGGCGCGCTGCACCCACGCGCGATAGGCCTCCAGGGTGCGCGAGCCACGAGCGGGGTCGTGGCTGGTGCGCGGGCCGAGCGCCACTCCCTCGAGGTCCGGCAGCTTCCCTGAGGCCCAGGAGGTCCGCGCCGCCTCGATCGCGGCGAACGGATCCTCCGCATCGAGGGGGCCGATGTAGGCGATCTGCACGGCCAGCCAGATGCGCTCCTCGACGTCGTGAGCGGGGCCGGCGACCTCCGCGTAGAGGCCGGGGGGATCGGCGGCCAGCCGCTTGAGGCGAGCGGCCGCGAAGGCCAGCTCGCCCGCCAGGCGCTCGGCCCCGGCTCCCGAGCGCAGCCCGGGAACGAGCCCGGAGTGGTAGCCGTCGTCGGCCTCTCGCTGCAAGCGCCGGACGGTCAGACCCGAGCCGCGCGAGCCCGAACCGCGCCCGGCCGAGGCTGAGCGCCCGCTGCGTCCCGGCCTGCCCGAGCCGCCCGCGGCGCCGGCGCGTACCGGCCGTGGCGCGGGGAGCGGCTGCCCACCCGGGGTCACCACCGGACGCAGCTCGAGATCCTGCTCGCGCGCGCAGATCGGGCAGTTGGTGATCAGGCGGTTGTGGCGGCAGAAGGTGGGCATCGGGCGACGGGGCGAACTATAGGAACGGCGGGGCCGCGCTCAGGTCGGCCGGCGGCGCGGTCTCCCGGCGGCGGTGCTCGCGGCCGCGGGCGATCACCTCGCGGAAGCTGCGGAAGCGGAAGATGAGCACCAGGGCGGCGAAGCCGAGGGCCGAGCTCAGCACCGCGGTGGCGATCTGCTGACCCACGGAGAAGGCGGCCACGTTGGCGCTGTTGGCGAAGATCGTCAGCAACAACGCCTGCTGAACGCCGGCCCCCCCGGGCGTGAAGGGGAACACGGAGGCGACGACCTGGACGGCCAGCACGAGCAGCGCGTTACGGACTGATCCGCCGATGTGGAAGGCGTCGAGCAGCGCCCAGTAGGCGAAGAACCGCGGAACCCAGCTGGCCACCTGCCAGGCGGCCATCTCGCGCCGGAAGCGTCGGCGGTCGCGCACGATCGTCAGCCCCAGCCGGATCCGCTGCCAGAAGGCACGCACGCGTGCCGACAGAAAGGCGAAGCCGAGCACGAAGACGATGCCCAGCAGCGTGAGGAAGAACAGCGTGAAGCGCATGTGCGAGGCGAAGAAGCTGATGTCGAACGCCGGGAGCTTGGAGAAGTCCGGCGGCTTGGGGAACACCCCCTGGGTGAAGGCGAAGCCCATGATCACCAGCCCGACCAGCCAGTCGCAGATCACGCCGGTCGACAGCGCGGCGGCAATCGTCGGATAGGTCGAGTCGGCGATCGAGGTGCGGATGAGAAACAGCTGGGCGACGTTGCCGCCGCCGAGCGGAATCACGTTGTTGACGGCGTAGCCGACCATGTAGCCGCCCCACACGTCGCGCCAGCGCACCCGCCCGCCGGGGTAGGCGGCGCGGACCGCGTGAAACAGCGCCCGGGAGCGCAGCAGCAGGTAGATGGCGTACAGGCCGAGCCCGATGAGCAGCGACGGCCAGCTGAGGCTCGCCAGCCGCGAGAAGAACTGGCCGCCGAGGACAGCAGGCTGTTGATCGTGTCGATCACCGAGTTGCCGTGCTGGGCACCGGCGGCGGCGATCACGAGAGGCGGACCCATGTCACACACGGTCGCACACCCATCTGCCGGGCCTGCCGGGGGCTGGGCGGAGCGGGGTACCGAGCTCGGCCCGAAAAGGACCGGGGGGCCCAGATCCATCTGGGCCCCCCGGAGAGCCAGGGAAGTGGGGGCGCAGTTCCCTGACCGACAGGGACGAGTTTCCCCGCCCCAAGCTGAGATCAAACCTTCAGCCCCAAAATCTTTATCGTGCGCGCCGATATCGCGCACCACCTGGACTGAGACCGTAGCACGGCGGGCAGCCCCTGCGGGGAATTCTTATCTGCTGACCGGCTAGTGCTGACGCGTGGCCGGGCCGGTGAAGAACTGGTCTCCGGGACGGACCGATCCGGCGGCCTCCGCCTCGTGGCGCAGCGTCCGATCGGACTCGCCGCTCCACGCACCGACGGCCAGGCGCTCCCGGTCGGCATCCATGGGCTGCCGCCGAGATCCGCGTTGACGATGCGCGCGCACTTGCGCCCCTCGGCGATCGCCGTGACGACCAGCGACTGGCCGATGCGGGCGTCACCGCAGGCGTAGACGCGCCCGACGGACGTCCGGTAGGTCTGGCGCGTGCGGATGTTGCCGCGGCGGTCGAGTCTCGAGGTTGAGCTCGGAGACGAGACCCTCGTGCTCGGGATGCTGGAAGCCGATGGCGATGAGCACGAGATCGGCCTCGAGCACGAACTCCGACCCCGGCACCGGGGTGAGATCGCGCGACGAGGTCCCGGTCACCTGGCGGGCGTAGACATGGCTGACGGCGCCCCCCCGGCCCCCGAAGCCGGTGACCTCGGTCCCCCACCGGCGCTTGCCGCCCTCCTCGAGCGCGTAGGTGCTGGCCGTGCGCTTGGGCGGCAGCGGCCACGGGGTGCGTGGGTCGTTGCCGTCGGGCAGCTGGGCGTACACGTCGAGCACGACGACGCTCGTGGCATGCTCGCGGTGCGAGTTGGAGATGCAGTCCATGCCGGTGTCCCCACCGCCGATGACGATCACCTTCTTGTCGCGGGCCGTGATCTGGGCCTCGGAGCCCCATCCGCCCTCGGGCTCGCGGGTCGGGCGGCCCTGCTCGGCGGCGACCCAGCGGTTGCGCTGGTACAGGTAGGCCATTGCCGGGTGGATCCCGGCGAGCTCCCGGCCGGGGACCTCGAGGTCGCGCGAGACCCTGGAGCCGATGGAGACGACGACCGCGTCGAAGCGCTCCTGCAGCTCGGCGACGGCGACGTCCCGGCCGACGTCGACGTTGTATTCGAACTCGATCCCCTCGTCCTCGAGCAGGGTGACCCGGCGGTCGATGATCCACTTCTCCAGCTTGGCGTCGGGCACCCCGAAGCGCAGCAGGCCGCCCGGGCCCTCGTCGCGCTCGAAGACGGTGACCTGATGGCCGCACTTGTTCAGCTCGGCGGCCACCGCGAGCCCCGCCGGACCGGCGCCGACCACCGCCACGGTCCGCCCCGAGCGGCGATCGGGGGCTCGGGGGCGATCCAGCCCTCGTCGAAGGCGCGGGTGACGATCGCCAGCTCGATCTGCTCGATCGTCACCGGGTCGTCGTTGATCTTCAGCACGCACGCCGATTCGCAGGGCGCCGGGCAGATGAGCCCGGTGAACTCCGGAAAGTTGTTGGTGGCGTGCAGCTGCTCGATCGCGTCGCGCCACTTGTCGCGGTAGACGAGGTCGTTCCAGTCGGGGATGAGGTTGCCCAGCGGGCACCCCTCGTGGCAGAAGGGGACGCCGCAGTCCATGCACCGCGCGCCCTGGCGGCGCAGCTCCTCCGTGGGCTGCAGCGCGAAGTACTGGTTGTAGTCGTCCACGCGGCGGCGCGGGTCGCGCTTGTCGAAGCCAACCCGGTGGATCTTCAGGAATGCTCCGAGCTCGCCCAAGGGACGGACAAGGTTACTGCGATCGCCGCGATGGCCAGCGGACTGAGACGACCGTCCGCACCATCACCCGGCCGTCGCCTCCGCGGACGACGAGATACAGCGGGCCGGCGTGCACCCCCCGCAGGGCGATGAGGGCGGTGCGCGTCCGGCCGGCGCGGATCGTCAGCGTCCGCGCGCCCGCTCGCTCTCCGGCGATCAGGCGGGGCCCGCGCCGCCGCACCCGCGAGGCCACCGCCGTCACCCGGCAGGACGGCCCCCGTGGCGCGCAGCGCAGGCGCAGGTGCAGCCGTCCGCGGCGGTCGACGGTCCAGCGGCCACCGGCGGCGGCCAGCAGTGTGACGATGGCCCGGGCGTGGGCATGAGCTGCGGGGCCCGGCGGGCTGCCGGGAGCGGTCGGGACGGTCCGGCCTGGCCCGCCGGCGCCCGGCGTTCCGGTGCCCGTCGTGCCCGTCGAGCCGGTGGTGCCGCTCGGCGCGAGCGCGTCGAGGGTCGCGTTCAGCCGTCCGGCCACCTCGCCGGCACCCAGGTCGAGCATCGTCGCCCCCGCGAGCGTCGAGCTCCCGCCGAGGTAGCTCGACGCGTACCGGGCTGTTCGGCCGACGCACCCGTCGTCGACGAACCGCAGCGTGAACCGGCCCGCGGGGATCTGGTCGATGGTGTAGCCGCCATCGGTATCGGTCGGTTGGCGCACCACGGGATTGCCGGCGCCGTCCTCGAGCAGCACGCAGACGCCCGGCAGCGGTTGGCCGGCCACGCTCTGGACGGAGCCCTTGACCGTCGCGCCGGCCGTCAGGGTGGCGTCGATCCCGGGCGTCGTGTGGCCTGCGGTCACCGTCACCGGCGTCGCGGTTCCGGGCGTGGCGGCGCCCGCGTAGTACTGAAAGGCGTCGGCGGTATCGCTGCCCACGCAGCCGTTGTCGGGCAGGAACTCGACCGTCCAGCTGCCCGCCGGCACGCCGCCGGCCGTGTAGTCGCCGGCGCTGTCGGTGGCCGCCGCGGTGACCGCCTGACCGTGGGCGTCGAGAACGAGCACGCACGTCCCGGTCGCCGCCGCGGTCGTCACGTGGCCGCCGATTGCACCCGGCGCCTGCGCCGCCAGGGCCACGCCGGGACACGACACGGCCAGCGCGGCCGCAGCGACGGCCGCGCGACACGGCCATGCGCCCCTCCCATCGCTCAGTGTCGCCGATGATGGCGCGTCGCGTGACGATGATGTGCGAGCCACGATCGCATCAGGCGGCGCGCATCCGGACGGCGCACGGACCGATGCCGCGCCGTCGCCTGCGCCCCCGTGAGCGTGTAGGCGCTCAAGTCAGAGTACGTGCTGTAGAGGACGCCGTTGACGACGACCGGCGCGGCGCTGCAGTGCCCACCGGTCCAGAGGCGCGCACCGGAGGACGCGTCATAGGCGGTCACACGCGAACCGATGCACGCGTACAGCACGCCGTTGGCGACCGAGAGGCCGCCGCTTGAATCCGAAGCCAGGGTGTCCGTCCACAGGGCAGCACCGGTGCCGGCGTCGTATGCCCCCAGTGACGTGCACCCGGTGGCGAACACCGCCCCGGCGGCGTAGGCGGGCGGCGTCAGTGCGCACCCGCTGGAGGAGGTCTGGGTCGACCAGCTGAGCTCGCTCTCCTGAAGGTAGCTCCCGTCAGAAGAGGAGGTGGTGAAGTAGGCCGTATCTGCTCCGACCGCGGGGGAGGACAGGCCTCTCGTCGTACTCGTGCCCGTCGCGCTCCCGGTGTCGGTTGGTGTTCTGGTCATGATGTTGCCAGAGGCGACGTAGCCGCCGCCGTCAGCGGTGAACGCGATCCATGTCGTGAACGGATCGGAGCTGCCACTGCCATAGATCGGGGTCCCCTCCGTGCCGCTCGCGGGGTCGAGTACATGGACGTCACCGTCGGCGTCGGGAACAGCGAGCTTGCCGTTGTAGAAGGTGATGCCCCCGGCGACCGCCCCCGGAAGCGTTGTGGTCCACGCCGGTGTACATGTCCCGCCGTCGGTTCGACAGAGTGCGTCGAACGCGACGACGTCGCCGTTGAGGTCCGGGAAGAAGACCTTGCCTTGGCCTGCAGCCGGAGTCAGCGTGTCCGCGGAGGACTCCGACGGCATGCTCCCCGTCCACAGCAGCTTGCCCGTCGGTGTGAACGCGTGAACAACATCGAGGGAGTCCCTGACATAGATGTTGCCCCGGTAGACGATCGGCGGCTTGGCGCCCTCGTCAAAGTCGAGCGGCTGGGACCAGGCCCGGGTCAACTGGTTTACGTTGCCGGCGTTGATCGTGTTCTCGAACGGGTTGAAGCTGCGTTTGGAGGGACCGAAACCCGTCTGGGGCCAGTCGACTTGCACGGTCAGCGCAGCCTGGGCGGCGGCATGCGAGCGGCGGTCGTCGAGGGTGACCCAGTGCGTCCCCGGCTGCGTGCCGGCCGGGAGCTCGAAGGTCAGACTGACGTCGCCCGCGGCGTTGCTGGTGGCCACCGCCTGCGCCGTCATGTCGAAGAAGACGATGAGCGCGGTCGACGGATCGTACCCGCTGCCGCTGATCGTCACCGATCCGGTCGGCGGGGCCACCGTCGGCGTCAGCACAGCAGTCGTCGCGGCGCTCGCCGTCCCCGCGACGGCCAGGACGAGCGCAGCCACCGCCGCGCACACAGCACCCTTGAACATCTGTCACCCCCGGCTGAAATCTCCCGCCGCCTGCACCCCGGCGCTGGTCGGTGGCCACCCTAACCCGGCGACGCCAGGAAAGTCAACTGAGTTGGCAGCGATTCATTCGCTGCGCGTTAGCCGTCAAACCGATGCAAAGGGCCGCCGCAGGCACGGGCGGGCGTCTCGCGTACCGATCAAAGCCGAGCCCGCGACGCGGGCAGGGCGGCGGCTGCGGTCATCCGCCCACCATCTCTGGAAGGACTTGCATGATGCGCACGACGCTACGAACGATGGCCCTGTCCATCGCCGCCATCGCCCTCCTCGCCGCCTGCGGTGCCAGCAGCAGCTCGAGCACCAGCAGCAGCGCGACCACCGCGACGGCGTCCAAGGTCGCTTTCTGCCAGGACAACGCCACCCTCGACAAGGCGACGGCATCGGCCACGACAGGCGCCCAGCTGGCAAAGGATCTGGCGGCCAACCACTCGACGATCGTTCACTTCGGCAAGGTCGCGCCGGCCGCCGTCAGCGTCAAGGCACAGGTGCTCGTCACCGGCGCCAACGCGGCGATCAAGGCCAAGGACGGCGGAGCCTTCGCCACCGCGAAGTTCGTCAACATCAGCAAGTCGATCAACAGCTACTGCGGCCAGAAGGCCGACGGCAGCCCCGCCTGACCCGGCTCACCGCCGCGTCGCACGGGCGCGGCGGCGACAGACTCTGAAGCTAGGCGCTGACCGGCTCGCCTTCCGCGGCGGCTGCGTCGGCGCGTTCCTGCAGCACGCGCTTGTAGTCGCGGGGCATCACCTTGACGAAGCGGGCGCGTTCGCGCTCCCAGGAGGCGAGCACGTTGCGGGCCACCAGCGAGCCGGTGCGCTGGGCATGCTCGGAGATGAGGGCGCGGACCTCGTCCTCATCGTCGGCTGACATCTCATCGAGGTCGACCAGTTCCGTGTTGCAGCGGCCCTTGAAGCCGCGGTCGCGGTCATAGACGTAAGCGATGCCGCCGCTCATCCCGGCCGCGAAGTTGCGCCCGGTTCGCCCGAGCACGACCACCCGGCCGCCGGTCATGTACTCACAGCCGTGATCGCCTACGCCCTCCACCACCGCATGGGCTCCCGAGTTGCGCACCGCGAACCGTTCCCCGGCGAGCCCGCGGAAGAAGGCACGGCCCGAGGTGGCGCCGTAGAGGACGGTGTTGCCGACGATCATGTTCTCCTCGGCCCGGAAGAGGGCGGCCTCCGGCGGCCGGACGGCGACGATGCCACCCGACAGGCCCTTGCCGGTGTAGTCGTTGGTCTCACCGCGCAGCGAGAAGGTGATCCCGGGGGCCAGCCAGGCGGCGAAGCTCTGGCCGGCCGAGCCCGAGAAGGCGATGTCGATCGTGCCCTCGGGCAGGCCGCGGGCGCCGCGCTGGCGGGCGATCTCGCCGGAGAGGATCCCGCCGACCGTGCGGTTGACGTTGCGGACGGGAATCGGTCCCTGGCGGACCTGCTCGCCGTCGGCGATGGCCGGCTCGCACAGCGACACGAGCTCCCAGTCCAGGGCGTCGTCGAGCACCGGCACCTGGGCGCGGGTGTGGCGGCGCGGGATCTCGGGCGGGAGATCGAGGGTCCCCAGCACCATCGAGAGATCGACGCCGCGTGACTTCCAGTGCTCGACCGCCTCGTCAGTCTCCAGCAGGTCGGCGCGGCCGATCAGATCCTCGAAGCGGCGCACGCCGAGCTGGGCCATGATCGTGCGCACCTCCTCGGCGATGAACATCAGGTAGGCGGTGACATGCTCGGGGGTGCCGGCGAAGCGCGAGCGCAGCTCGGGATCCTGGGTGGCGATGCCCACCGGGCAGGTGTTGAGATGGCAGACGCGCATCATGATGCAGCCCATGGCGATCAGCGGCGCCGTCGAGAAGCCGAACTCGTCCGCGCCGAGCAGCGCCCCGATGACCACGTCGCGGCCCGTCTTGAGCTGGCCGTCGACCTCGACGGTGATCCGGCTGCGCAGGTCGTTGAGCAGCAGCGTCTGCTGGGTCTCGGCCAATCCGATCTCCCACGGGATCCCCGCCCCCTGAACCGAGGACTGGGGCGAAGCACCCGTCCCTCCGTCGTGGCCGGAGATCGTCACGTGGTCGGCGTTGGCCTTGGCCACTCCCGAGGCGACGGTCCCCACCCCGACCTCGGAGACGAGCTTGACGGACACCGAGGCCGAGGGGTTGGCGCACCGCAGGTCGTAGATGAGCTGCTTGAGATCCTCGATCGAGTAGATGTCGTGATGCGGCGGCGGGCTGATCAGGCCGACGCCGGGGGTCGAGTAGCGGATCTTGGCGATGTACTCGTCGACCTTGTGGCCGGGCAGCTGGCCGCCCTCGCCGGGCTTGGCTCCCTGGGCCATCTTGATCTGCAGCTGATCGGCGTTGACCAGGTAGTCGATCGTCACCCCGAAGCGACCGGAGGCGACCTGCTTGATCGCCGAGCGGCGGTTGTCGCCGTTCTCGTCGGGGGTGAAGCGCGACGGGTCCTCTCCCCCCTCGCCGGTGTTCGACTTGCCGCCGAGGCGGTTCATGGCGATGGCGAGCGTCTCGTGGGCCTCGCGGGAGAGCGAGCCCAGCGACATCGCGCCGGTGCTGAAGCGCTTGACGATCTCCGTGGCCGGCTCGACCTCGTCCAGCGGCACCGGCTCGTCGGCGTGCACGAACTGCATGAGGCCGCGCAGCGCCGAGCTCTGGGTGGCCTCCTCGTTGGCCTGGCGGGCGAACTCGTCGTAGGTCTGCTGCGGATCGCGGGCGATGGCGCCGTTGCCGTTGCCGTTGGCCGTGTGGCGCTCGAGGTCGTGGCCGGAGGCGGCGCGGACGGCATGCTGCAGCGAGGCGATGGTGTCCGGGTTCCACATGTGGCGCTCGCCGTCGCGGCGCCACTGCAGCACCCCGCCCACGGGCAGCACGTCGCGGCCGGTGCGCGGATAGGCGCGGAAGTGGCGGCCCAGCGCCTCGGCGGCCAGGACATCCAGCCCGACCCCGCCGATGCGCGAGGCGGTGCCGGTGAAGTGGCGGTCGATGACCTCGTGCTCCAGGCCGACGGCCTCGAAGATCTGCGCCCCGCAGTAGGACTGGATCGTGGAGATGCCCATCTTGGAGATCGTCTTGAGCAGGCCCTTGCCGATCGCCTTGACGATCCGCTGCTCGGCCTCCTCGATCTCGAGGTCCTCCGGCAGCAGCGAGCGGTCGGCCAGCTCGTCGAGGGACTCGAACATCAGGTACGGGTTGATCGCCGACGCGCCGTAGCCGATCAGCGTCGCCATGTGGTGGATGTCGCGCGGCTCCCCGGACTCGATCACCAGTCCGGTGCGCAGCCGCGTCCCGGCGCGCACGAGGTGGTGGTGGGTGGCGGCGACGGCCAGCAGCGAGGGCATGGCGACCCGGTCAGGACCGACGTTGCGATCCGACAGGATGAGGATGTTGGCCCCGTGCGCCACCTGGCTCTCGGCCTCGGCGCACAGCGCCTCCAAGCCGGCGCTCCATCCCGTCGGGGCCCTCCTCGATCGGCCAGGTGATGTCGAGCGTGGCCGCGGCGAAGATCTCGTGCGAGACCTGGCGCAGCTTCTCGAGCTGCGCGTTGCGCAGGATCGGCTGCTCGATGACGAGCTGATGGGCCTGCTCCGGCGACTCCGACAGGAGGTTGACCTCGGCGCCCACGCCGGTCTGCAGGCTCATCACCACGTTCTCGCGGATCGGGTCCACCGGCGGATTGGTCACCTGGGCGAAGAGCTGCTTGAAGTAGGCGAACAGCGGCGGCTGGCGGTCTGAGAGCACGGCCAGGGCGGCGTCGTTGCCCATCGAGGCCACGGGCTCCTCGCCCTTGGAGGCCATGGGGGCGATGATCATCCGCAGATCCTCCTGCGAGTATCCGAAGGCCAGCTGGCGGGAGCGCAGCGGCTCGACCCGCGGAACGCGCGGCTCGCGCTCGGGGAGGTCGTCGATGTGCACCACGGAGCGCTCGTACCACTCCCCGTAGGGCTTGCGGCGGGCCACGCGCCGCTTGACCTCGGAGTCGGGGACGATCCGCCCGTCCTCCAGGTCGAGCAGGAAGATCTTGCCGGGGGCGAGCCGTCCCTTGGCGGAGACGTGCTCGGGCGCGACGGTCATGACCCCGGTCTCGGAGGCGAGCACGACATAGCCCTCGGTGTCCTGGATCCACCGCCCCGGGCGCAGGCCGTTGCGGTCGAGGACCGCGCCCGCCCAGCGGCCGTCCGTGAAGGCGATCGCCGCGGGGCCGTCCCAGGGCTCCATCAGGCAGGAGTGGAAGTCGTAGAAGCCGCGGACGTCGGGATCGAGATCCTTGCTCGTCCGGTAGGCCTCGGGGATCATCATCATCATCGCGTGGGGGATCGAGCGCCCCGAGAGGACGAGCAGCTCGAGCACGTTGTCGAAGGTCGCCGAGTCCGAGCCCCCCTGGCGCACGATCGGCAGCGCCTTGGCGAGATCGTCGCCGAACAGCTCGGAGGCCAGCTGGGACTCACGGGCCCGCATCCAGTTGACGTTGCCCCGCAGGGTGTTGACCTCGCCGTTGTGGGCGATCATCCGGTACGGGTGGGCCAGCTCCCAGCTGGGGAAGGTGTTGGTGGAGAAGCGCGAATGCACCAGCGCCAGGCGAGAGGCCAGGCGCGGGTCGCGCAGATCCGGGAAGTAGCGCGGCAGCTGCGGGGCGGTCAGCATCCCCTTGTAGACGATCGTGCGGCTCGAGAAGCTGGGGATCGGCCAGCTCCGGGCCGCTCTCGCGCTCGATGATGCGCCGGATCAGGTACAGCTTGCGCTCGAACGCGCCCTGGTCCTCGCAGTCCTCGGAGGCTTCGACGATCAGCTGGCGGATGACCGGAGCCGACATCGAGGCGATCTCCCCGACGTAGCGGTCGTCGACGGGGACGTCGCGCCACCACACCGGCCGCTGGCCCTCGGCGCTGACCGTCTCCTCGATCAGCTGCTCGAAGCCCTGGCGGCGCTCGGGGTCGCGCGGCAGGTAGAAGACGCCGACGCCGTAGCGCCCGGGCGCGGGAAGGTCGATGCCGGCCACCGCCCCGCGGATGAACGCGTCGGGGATCTGCAGCAGGATCCCGGCCCCGTCACCGGTGTTGGGATCGGCTCCCTCGGCGCCGCGATGCTCCATGTTCTCCAGGGCCTCGAGCGCCTTCTCGACGACGGCATGCGTGGCCTCGCCCCACAGCTTCGCCACCAGGGCGATCCCGCATCCGTCGTGTTCGTTTGTGGGGTCGTAGAGGCCAGTGGCCCCGGGGGGAGCGAAACGGTCCATGTAGCTGTGCCTCAGCTTCGAGGAGGGGGTGGGCAGGCACGGCGTCGCAGCCGTCGAATCCTACCAACCGGCGAGCGGCCTAGTTCTTGGCCTTGGCGCCCGATTTGGGCTTGCTCGAGGAGCCGTTGCTCTTGGCGGACCGCTTTGGCGGGAGCGCGCTTGCGGGGCTTGGCGGGGGCCTTCTCGGGCGGCTCGTCGGAGTCGCCGGAGCGGATCTCCGCCAGGCTGGCCTCCAGCGCGGCCATGAGGTCGGGCGCGGGATCCGTGTCCTCGGCCTCGGGCTGGACGGCGATCTCCTCGCCGGCCGCCTTGCGCTCGATCAGGTCGAGCACCCGTTCGCGGTACTCGTCCTTGAACTTGGCGGGGTCGAAGTCGGCCGACAGCGACTGGATGAGCTGCTGGGCCATCGTCAGCTCGCGCTCGCTGGCCCCGGCGTCCGCCAGGCCGTCGAGCTCGTCGATGCGATCCGGCGAGAGCACCTCGTCGCCGAACAGCATCGTCGACAGCGCCATCGCGTCGCCGGACGGGCGCAGCGCGCACAGCTGCTGCCGGGAGCGGATGACGACCCGCCCGATGGCCACCTTGCCGGCCTCGCGCATCGCCTCGAGCAGCAGGCGATAGGCCTTGGCCCCGCCCGCCGACGGGCGCCAGGTAGTACGAGTGGTCGTAGAAGATCGGGTCGATCTCGGCCAGATCGACGAACTCCTCGATGTCGATCGTCTTCGTCGCCTTGGGATCGAGGGCCTCGAGCTCCTCGGGCTCGATGAGGACGTAGCGGTCGGGGCTGAGCTCGTAGCCCTTGACGATGTCCTCGAAGGCCACCTCGTCGCCGGTCGAGGGATCGACGCGCTTCTGCTTGATGCGCGTCCCCGTCTTGGACGGAGAGCTGGTGGAAGCGGACCGTCTTGGGCGAGGTCGCCGAGTACATCTTGACGGGCACGTTGACCAGCCCGAAGCTGATGGCACCACTCCAGATCGCGCGAGGCATGGGCTGTTTGTATAGCCGATCGCGGCCGCGGGCAAGCCCTGAGCGCAGTCTTGCCGCCGATGCGACACTTGTGCGCATGCGCACCATCACCTGTCTGCCCTCGCGACTGCCGTTGCCGGCTGTGGCGGTCGCCCTGCCCGGCGTCGGCTCCGGCCGCCGCCGGCCAGTCCAAGACCGTCCACGGCGGCGCGATCGCCCGCCCACCGGGGACCCTGGCCCGCGGCACGCGGGTCCCGGCCTCCGAGATCGTCGGCCAGCGCGTGTTCTTCGACGCCACCCATGGCATTCGCCCTGGTCAGCCGTCGTCAGGCGCAGTACCCGGCGGCCACCGCCGACGGCGGCCGCACCTGGCGCACCGACGGGCCGGCGCTGCACATCGACGCCGCCCAGGGCCCGCTGGCGGTCGCGCAGATCGGCGCCTCCGGCCGCCGCACGGTGTTCGCCTGGGGCGCTGGCAACGTCGTCGACGTCACCACCGACGGTGGCCGGCACTGGCGGCGGGCGCTGTGGAGCTTCGGCTTCCCCGCAGGCCGTGTCCGTCAACGAGCAGGGCCACCTCGTCGCGCTCGTCGATGTGGCGCAGGGCAGCGCGGTCTTCGGTCCGGTGTGGCGCTACGTCTCGCGCGACGGTGGGCGGACCTGGCGCTACACGATGACCCTCGGCGGCGGGTAGCCCTCAGCGGCCGACGTTCGACATGTCGGCGTAGCGATCGCCGGCAGCGGCCCCCGCCGGCGCCGCCTCGTCGATCGCCGCCAGCTCGTCGGCGGTCAGCTCGAGCTCTGACGCCTCGACGTTCTGCTCGAGGTAGGAGCGCCGCTTGGTCCCCGGGATGGGGACCACGTCGTCGCCCTGGGCCATCACCCAGGCGAGCGCCAGCTGGCCGGGCGTGCAGTCCTTCTCGCGGGCGATCTCGCGAACGCGCTCGAGCAGCTCCAGGTTGCGGGCGAAGTTCTGGCCCTGGAAGCGGGGGCTGCTGCGCCGGAAGTCGTTGTCGTCCAGGTCGTCGGGCGAGGTGATCTGGCCGGTGAGAAAGCCGCGACCGAGCGGGCTGTAGGCGACGAGGCCGATGCCCAGTTCGCGCAGCGTCGGCAGCACCTCGTCCTCGGGATCGCGCGACCACAGCGAGTACTCGCTCTGCAGCGCGGAGATCGGGTGGACGTCGTGGGCCCGGCGGATCGTCTCCGGCGAGGCCTCGCTGAGTCCCAGGAACCGCACCTTGCCGGCATCGACGAGCTCCGCCATCGCTCCCACCGTCTCCTCGATCGGCACGTCGGGGTCGACGCGGTGCTGGTAGTAGAGGTCGATGTGGTCCAGGCTCAGGCGGCGCAGGGAGGCGTCGCATGCCCGGGCGACGTAGTCCGGCCGGCCGTTGATCCCCCGCGAGGCCGGGTTCTCGCGGATCGCGGACGAGCCCGAACTTGGTGGCCAGGACCACCTCGTCGCGCCGGTCGGCGATGGCCGCACCCGACGAGCTGCTCGTTGGTGTAGGGCCCGTACACGTCGGCGGTGTCCAGCAGCGTGACCCCGAGCTCGAGGGCGTGGCGGATGGTGGCCACCGCCTCGGCCTCGTCCGTCGAGCCGTAGAACTCCGACATGCCCATGCAGCCCAGCCCCTGGGCAGAGACCGTCAATCCCTGCCGGCCGAGCGCGCGCTGGTCCATGAGGATGAGCCTAGCCTCTGCGGCGATCTCACATGTCGCGGGCCCGCGACGTTTCATCCGCGGTGCCACTGCCTCCCTTCCAAGCGCTGATCGACGCCCATGGCCGCGACGTCCATCGCTTCCTGGCGGCGTGCGTCGGGCCCGTCGAGGCCGACGACTGCTACCAGGAGACGTGGCTGTCGGCGCTGCGCGCCTATCCGCGGCTGCGCGACGCCTCCAACCTGCGCGGCTGGCTGCTGACGATCGCCCACCGCAAGGTCATCGACCATGTGCGGGCGCGCGGCCGGCGCGCGGTGCCGGTGGCTGCCGCCGGCGAGCTGGCGGCCAGCCCGCGGTCGGCCGGCGAGCCCGCGAGGGCGGCGGCGATCGATCCGCTGGCCGGCACCGGCCACGACGACCTGTGGGCGGGCGTCCGCGCCCTTCCCGACAAGCAGCGGACGGCCCTCGCCCTGCGGTTCATCGCCGACGCGTCCTACGCCGAGATCGGCGTTGTCATGGACACCAGCGAGGAGGCGGCGCGCCGCAACGTCCACGAAGCCCTCAACCGACTGCGAAAGGACCCACCCTCCCGATGACTGAGCTCGATGCCCTGGAGCGCGCGCTGCGCTCCGGCCCCCCCCCCTCCCCGGCCCACCGGACCTGACCGCCGCCGCCGCCGACGCCGGACTGCTCGACGTCGCCTACGCCACGCTTGACTCCCCGGTCGGCTCGCTGCTGCTGGCCACCACCCCGCGGGGCCTGGTCCGCCTCGCCTATCTCGACGACGCGGCCGCGCCGGAGGCCGCTCTGGAGGACCTGGCCCGCCGCGTCTCACCTCGGGTGCTGGCCGCTCCGCGCCGCCTCGACGCGCCCCGGCGCGAGCTCGACGAGTACTTCCACGGACGGCGTGAGCACTTCGAACTGGCGCTCGACCGCCGGCTGATGTCCCCGTTCGCCCGGCGGGTGCTCGACGCCACCGCGGCCATCCCCTACGGCGCGGTGTCGACCTACGGCCAGGTGGCGGCCCGGGCGGGCAGCCCGCGGGCCTTCCGGGCCGCCGGCAACGCGCTGGGAGCCAACCCGCTGCCGATCGTCGTGCCCTGTCATCGGGTGCTGGCCTCCGGAGGGGGGATCGGCGGCTACACCGGCGGGGTGGAGCGCAAGCGCGTCCTGCTGGCATCGAGGGCCGCGCTGTGTGATCGATTGATCCCACGCGGTCCCGGCCGAGCCGTACGATGCACCGGCATGGACGCTGCCCCCCTGCCGCCGGGCCCGCGGGCGCCGGCATGGCTGCAGCTGGTGGGGACCTGGACGCGGCCGACCGCGACCCTCGAGGGGCTGCGCCGCTACGGCTCGCGGGTCACCGTTCGCCTCCCCTTCCAGCCGCCCGTTCGTCGTCCTCTCCGATCCAGCGGAGGTCAAGGAGCTGTTCGCGGCGCCGCCGGAGGTCCTGCACCCCGGCGAGGGCGCCTGGGTCCTGGAGCCGATCATCGGCCGAAACTCCGTGATCCTGCTCGACGAATCGGCCCATCTCGCCCAGCGCCGCCTGCTGCTCCCCGCCTTCCACGGCGAGCGGATGCAGGGACTGGTGAGCGTGATGACGGAGCTGACCGAGCGTGAGCTCGACAGCTGGCCGGTCGGCCGAGCCGGTCGAGCTGCATCCCCGTCTGCAGAACCTGACCCTCGAGATCATCCTCCGGGCGGTCTTCGGTCTGGATCGCGGACCCGCGCCTCGACAGCCTGCGCGAGGCGCTGACGGAGGTCCTGTCGTTCAGCGAGAGCCCGCTGTCCGTGCTGCCGGCGCTGCAGCGGGCGCTGCGCTGGACGCCGACGATGAAGCGCTTCCGGGCCGCCATGGCCAAGACCGACGAGCTGATGTTCACCGTGATCGAAGAGCGCCGAGCCGAGGCCGCCGCCGGCGACGACGTGCTCGCGATGCTGCTCAGCGCCCGCCACGAGGACGGCTCGCCGATGTCGCGCCAGGAGCTGCGCGACGAGCTGATGACGGCGCTCGTCGCCGGACATGAGACGACCGCCTCCCAGCTGGCGTGGGCGCTGGAGCGTCTGGCCCGCGAGCCCGGCGTCGTCGCCCGCCTGTCGGCCGAGCTCGATCGCGGCCAGAGCGCCTACCTGGACGCCACCGTCACGGAGATCCTGCGGCTGCGCCCGGTCCTCCCCAACGCCGAGCCGCGCCTGGTCAAGCAGCCGGTGACGATCGGCGGCGTGCAGTACCCGCCCGGGATCATCCTGCTGGCCAGCGCCTTTCTCATCCAGCACGACCCGGCGATCTACCCCGAGCCCTACGCCTTCCGGCCCGAGCGGTTCCTCGAGACGGCGCCCGAGCAGCTTCACGTGGATCCCCTTCGGCGGCGGTCGCCGTCGCTGCCTGGGCGCGAGCTTCGCCCTGCAGGAGATGAAGATCGTCCTGCGCGAGGTCGTGCGGCGGTTCACGTTGACCAGCGGCGCCGCGCCGGAGACGACGCGGCGCCGGGGGATCACCTTCAGCCCGCGCGGGGGCGCCGCCGTCGTGCTCGGCGAGCGGGCGCCGGTGCGCGAGCCGGTCGCCGAGCTGTCGTCGGCGCCGGCCTGAGCCTCGAGCGGGTCCGCGACGCGTCGCGTTCGGGCCGCCGCCGGCCCGGGTAGGACACCGCCCAGATGAGCAAGCTGACGTCGCGCTTTGACGCCTACCAGCAGTCGCACCAGTGGCTGGCGCTGCCGATGGCGGTCATCAAGAAGTCCAGCGATGACCAGGGAGGCAACCTGGCCGCGCTGATGGCCTGGTTCGGCTTCTTCTCGCTGTTCCCGCTCCTGCTGGTGTTCGCGACGATCCTCGGCTACGCGCTCGCCGGCGACCACGAGCGCCGCGCACTCCGTGGAGCACTCGGTCAGCAGCCAGTTCCCGGCGGTCGGCACCTCCCTGCGCGCTCAACTCGATCTCCGGCTCCGCGGCGGCGCTCGTCATCGGCGCTGCTGACCTCGCTGTACGCCGGCCTGGGGGTCACCAACGCGGCCCAGAACGGCGCTGGACACCGTGTGGGCGGTGCCCTTCAAGAACCGCCCCAACTTCATCAAGTCGCGGCTGCGGGGGCTCGGCCTGCTGGGCGCTGCTGGGCGTGCTGTTCATCGTCTCGACGATCGCCTCGGGAGCGGTCAGCGCCGGCTTCGGCGGGGTGCTGGCCAAGATCGCCGGCTACCTGGTGTCGCTGGTCGTCAACTTCGGGCTGTTCTTCTCCGCCTATCGGCTGATGACGATCCCCACGATCCCCAGCCGGGATCTCAGGTAGGGGCTCGTGGGTGGCCGCGATCCTGTGGACGATCCTCCAGTCCGTTGGTGGCCTGTACCTCAAGCACGCGGCCGGCGGCAGCTATGGCGTCTTCGCCGTCGTCATCCCGCTGCTCATCTGGCTGCGCCTGGGCGCGCAGGTCTTCCTCTACTGCGCCGAGATCAACGTCGTGGTCAGCCGCCGGCTGTGGCCGCGGAGCTTCTTCGGTCCACCCGAGGCGCCGGCCGACAAGCGCACCCTACGGGCGCTGGCCAAGGTCGAGGAGCGCTCCGACGTGCAGCAGGTGGACGTCGAGTTCAAGACCTGAGCGACCGCGTCGCACTCAGAACAGCCGGTCGGCGGAGTCCCGCCGGCGTCTGCGACAGCGGCCACGAGCACAGCCCTCCCTCCGCCGGGCACCCCCCGCACACGGACCGGCAGGGCTCGGCGGTCACCGGGAAGCGGCGATCGGTCACGCCGGCGCTCAGGGCCCGCAGGCGCGCCTCGAGCTCCGGTCCCTGGTCGGCGGTGAACGTCTCCGTGACCGGGTGGGCGGGATCCTCGAGGAAGCAGTGGGCGACCTCCGCCTCAGTGGCGCCGCCGCGCAGCGCCGCCAGCGCGTAGATGAGGCGCTGGGTGGCATAGGTGCAGCGGACGACGTCCGCGGGGTCGGCGCCGGCCAGCCGATCTGACTTGTAGTCGACAACCAGCGCCCGCGTGCCGCGCACTCCCGAGCCCGGCCCGCCCTCGCGGGCGAGGACGTCGAACACCCCGACGATCAGCGGCCGTCGCGGGTCGTCATCGAGGGCGAAGGCGAACCGCTCCTCCCGGCGGGCGTCGCTCGCCCGCCCGAGCCGCGCGCACAGCTCGGACTCCGCGAACCGCCGGACGAGCGCGATCAGCTCGTCGCACTCCTCGGGGCCGGGCGACGGCCACAGCCCGGCGCGGGCCGCGGCCGCCACGATCGCGTCGGCGGCCGGCATGACCGGCCTGCGGAAGTCCAGGCGCTCGAGCAGGGCGTGGGCTAGGACGCCCCGGTCCGCGGCGCTGCGTGCGCCGGGGCGGCCGGTGCCCGATCCCGGCGGGTCGGCTCGCGCCGGCTCGGGCACCGGCGGCAGCCCGAGCACGCGCTCGGCATAGAAGCGATAGCCGCAGCGGTGGTACTCCTCCAGCGAGGAGTAGCTGAGGGTCGGCACGGGGGCGGCCGGCGACGGCCGCGGCTCGGCGGCCGCGAGCGTTACCGGCGCAGGGAGAGCCGGCGCCGCGGGAGGCGGCGGAGCCGGTGAGGCGGGCGGCCGCGGCTCGGCGGCGAGGTCAGCCGGGTGGCCGATGCGGACCGCGATCTCCGTGCCGTCGGCCTGCACCCGACCGCCATCGGCGTCGATGACCGCCGGAATGTCCGGCACGAACGCCGGCGCGACCCAGGCGATCGGTCCCGCCTGGCGGCCCTTCCCCGTCTGCCAGACCTCGAAGCGGGCGGCGCCGCTGAGGACCAGCCGCTCCCGGGCGCGGGTCATGGCGACGTAGAAGAGCCGCCGCTCCTCCTCCTCATCGGCCTGGCGGGCTCAGCGCCCAGCGCCTCCGTACTCCCACGCCGACTCGCGCCCGCCACCGCCCGGCCGGGCCAGCCGCAGGCCCAGCCGGTCGCCCGAGACGCGCAGGATCTCCGCGCTGAAGCCGGGCGATCGACCGAGGTCGGCCACGCAGACGATCTTCGAACTCAAGTCCCTTGGCGCGGTGGATGGTCATCAGGCGCACCGCGTCCAGGCCCTCGCCCTCGACGGGCGCCTCCCCCTCGCGATTCTCAGGCGAGCGGCCCGCCTGGCGATCGGCGAGCAGCCCGAGAAAGCCGCGCAGGTCCGGGCCGCGGGCCTCCTCGTGCTCGCGGCCCAGCCGCATCAGCTTGCGCACGTTGGCCAGCCGGCGGGTGCCGCCCGGCATGGCCAGCATCGCCAGGTCATAGCCGGTACTCGACAGCGCGTCCTCGATCAGCTCCTCGATGCTCGCCCGGGCGATCCGCTCCCGCTGGCCGGCAAACCAGGCGGCGAACGTCGCCAGACGATCACGCTCGGCGGCGGGCAGCTGCGCCAGCGCCTGCGACGGCTGGGCGACCGCGTCGCGCAGCGCCCACCACAGGTCGCGGCCGGCCGACCGGGCCTCGGCGGCCAGCACGACGAGCGCGTCGAGCGAGGCGCCGACCATCGGCGAGGCCAGCACCCCGAGCAGCGCCTCCTCGTCGCGCGGATTGGCCAGCGCGCGCAGGTAGGCGACGAGATCGACGACCTGCGGGTGGTTCCAGTAGCCGCGGCCCGCCGATCACGTAGGTCGGCAGGCCGCGGGCCTCAAGCGCGCGCTCGTAGGCGCGCATATCCGTGGTGGCGCGCATGAGGATGACGATCTCGCCCGGGAGCGGCGCCGCCGGCGACGAGCTCGGCGACCCGCTCGGCCAGCAGGCGCGCCTCGGCCAGCCGCCACGGCGCGGCCAGCCCCTCGAGCTCCCAGTCGGCGCCCTTGTCGACGACGCAGCAGCTCGACCCGCGGCTCGCCGCCGGGACCATCCGCGACCGAGCGCCGGCCTGCCCGGGCGCAACGCCATGAAGCTCTCCCCCAGCTCGCCCTCGAAGGCACGGTCCAGCGCGGCGAGGATCTCGGGACGCGAGCGGAAGTTGGTCTGCAGCGTCTCGCGCGCGCCGGCCGGCCGCCAGACGCTCCCCGCGCGCCCGGAACAGCGCCACGTCGGCGTGGCGGAAGCCGTAGATCGACTGCTGGGCGTCGCCGACGGTGAACAGGTTCTCGCGGGCGATCGACTCGATCAGGGCCAGCTGCACCGCGTTGGTGTCCTGCAGCTCGTCGACCATGATCGTGGCGAAGCGGCCTGCGTAGTGCTCCTGCAGCGACTCGTCGCCCGCCAGCAGGTCCCGCGTCAACAGCTCCAGATCCTCGAAGTCCAGCCCCGAGATCGGCCCGCTTGCGCTGCTCGTAGTGCTCACCGAAGCTCGCCAGCAGGCGATCCAGCAGCTCCCGGACCGGCTCGGCCAGCTGGGCCGCCCGCGCCGCCCGGAAGGCGTCGAGCGCCTCGCTGTAGGCCGCGCAGGCGTCCGTCGACAGCGCGGCGCCGTTACGGGGCAGGCGCAGCTGCCACAGCGTCGACGGCCACACGTCCCGCGGGTCCCCGGCGAGCATCGCCCGGCAGCGCTCCAGCCGCTCGAGCGCCTGCAGGACGCGAGCGCCCGGTTCGGCGATGGCGCCCAGCTCAGACGCCAGCGCGCGCGGCGGCCGCCGCCAGCGCGGCCGTCCCGTCGCCGGCGGACGGCGGCGCCGGGGGAGGCGCGGGCGGGTCGCGCCCGCCGAGCGCAGCTGGGCGTAGACGGAGAGGATCGTGGTCCGCAGCACCGGCGCGCCGTGGGCGGCGATCAGCTCGACCGCGCCCGCGGCCCGGCCGGCGAGCTCCTCGAGCGCGTCGTCGAACGCCCGAGCGGCGAGCGGATCGGAGGTGTAGCGATCGAGCACCGTGAACTGCGGGTCAAGCCCGGCCGCCAGGGCGTGGGCCGCGCAGCACGCGGGCGCAGAAGCCGTGGATGGTGGAGATGAACGCGCTCTCGGTCTGGCGGGCGGCCTCGTCGGCGCCCAGCTCGCGCAGGCGCGCCCGGATGCGGTCGCGCAGCTCGGCGGCCGCCTTCTCCGTGAAGGTGATGGTGAGGATCGCCGAGACCTCGACGCCGTCGACGAGCACCGCGCGCACGAACCGCTCGACGAGCACGGAGGTCTTGCCGCTGCCGGCGCCCGCGTCGAGCAGCAGGTCGCCCTGGCGGCGCTCGATCGCCTGCCACTGCTCGGCCGTCCAGTCCCGTCCGCCGCCGGCGGCTGATGCGAACTCGTCGTCAACCATCGCGAGCACCCGTTCACTGGCTTCGGCAGATGCTCGGGTAGGCACAGCCGTCCCGCGAGCAGGTGGAGGGACAGGGGGTCACCTCGCCCGCGCGCAGCCGCAGCGCCAGCGCGACCGCCCGCTCCGCGGCATCGGCCAGCTCGGCGTCGAGCTCCTCCGGCGAGCGGGCATCCCGGTCGTGCACGCCGCCGCCGAGGGGCGTCTCGGCCACGAACACCCCGCGGGCGCGCAGCTCGTCGCCGCGCAGCGGCTGGTAGACGCCGGCCACGGCATCGAGCCCCAGCAACCGCCGGACGACCAGCATGTAGAGGGCGACCTGCAGCTGGCGGTCCTCGCGCCAGCGGGCCACCGGCCACCCGGGCGGGCGTCACCGCTCTTGTAGTCGCGCACCAGCGCGTGGCCGTGATCGTCGACGTCGACGCGGTCGATGACGCCGCGCACGCGCACCGCCTGCTCGCCCTCGCCGAGCACGAGCGGCGGCAGCGAGTCCTCGTCCTCGAAGCCGAAGCGCAGCTCCAGGCCGAACGGCCGCCACGCGCACCCGCTGGCCGCCTCGTGCTCCAGGTAGCGGCGCAGGTCTGACTCGATCGCCCGCAGGGCGCCCAGACGGACGACCTCGGGCTCGCCCACGGCCAGCCGCTCGATCGGTCCCCGGGCGAGCTCGGCGAGCAGCCGGTCGAGGATCGCCCGCGCCTGCTCCAGGGTGGCGGGCGTGACCGCGCCCCCCAGCTCGGAGAGCAGGCGCTCGAGCACGTCGTGCATGAGGCTGCCGCGGGTGATGGGATCGGGGTCGGGGGTCGAGCGGCTCGGGTTCGAGCTGGCGCTCGACCAGCCAGCGCACCGGGCAGTTGGCATAGGCCTCCAGCGCCCCCGGCGAGAGGATCCGGGCATGGCGCATCCGCTCGAGCGCCGCCGGGCCGAGCGTCCGCTGCGCGTCGGGCTCGTCGCCGGCGGCGGGCGCGGTGGCGGCCGCCCGCGCCCGGCGCAGCTCGCGCTCGGTGGGCGCCTCGCGCGCTGTCCCAGACGACGTCGGCGAGCAACCGGCGGCGACGGCGGTCGCGCCAGCCGGCATCGAGCAGCTCGGCGATGTCGGCGACGAACGGGGAGGCCAGCGCCAGGTTGCCCTCCTCGTCGGAGCTGCGGTACGCGATGAACAGCCGCTCGGTGGCTCGCGAGACGGCGGAGTAGAACAGGTAGCGCTCGCCGTCCAGGGCGTCCTCGCGGGATCGCAGCACCAGGCCCGAGGCCGCCGCCAGCTCCCGCCGCCGCTCGTCGGAGAAGAACGGGTCGGCCCGTCCGCCGCGAGGGAACTCGCCCTCCTGCAGCCCGCACACGAACACCGCGCGAAAGCGCCGGGCGCGGATCTCCGCGGGCTCGGCGAGCAGCACCTCGCCGCCGCTCGCCCCGGCCGGCGGCTCGACCGCCAGCCCGGCCAGCAGCTCGATCAGCTCGCGCCGCCGGCGGACGCAGGCGCAGCTCGGCCAGCTCCGCGAGCGCCCGGTCAAGGCTCGCCAGCGCGCGGGCGTCCAGCGCCTGCTCGGCGTCCAGCAGGGGCGCGGTCTGGCGATAGGGAGCCGCCAGCAGACCGCCGCGCCAGCCGGCACAGAGCCGGGCCCGGATCGCCGCGGCGTCGCCGGCGGCCGGCGATCTCCTCGAGCTCCTCCAGCGGCCACTGGAGCTGGGCGCGCGCCTGGGCGGCGGTGCGCAGCCCGAGGCGGCGGACGTCCGCCTCCAGCCCGTCGGCGACCTCAGGGGTGTGCAGCAGCCCGGGCGCGCGCAGGTAGTCGAGCAGATCCTCGGCCCGGGCCTCGTCGGGGGTCAGCGCGCACCGCGCCGCGCCGAGCACCGCCCGCCCCAGCGCGGTGTGCCCGAACGGCCTCGCGCGCGCCCCCGGCCAGCGCGATGCCGTACTGGGCGAAGACGCGAGCCACCAGCGGCGCCACCTGCTCACGCGAGCGATACACGATGACGATCTCCGCGGCCCGGCACACCGGCGCGCTGGAGCTCGAGCACCTGCGCGGCGACCAGCTCGGCCTCGGCGCGCTCGCCTCCCGCCTCCAGCAGCGTCACCACCGGATGGCCGGGATCGGGCTGCACCCGTTCAGGATCGGGCTCGAACAGGAAGCGCTCGAGATGGTGCAGCACCCGGCGGGCCTCAGGGGCGTAGTGCTCGTCCTGGGCGGGCAGCTCGGTCACCTGCTCGGCCAGCGGGCGCAGCTCCTCCACCGCCGGGGCGCGGGCGCTCAGCGCCGCCCGGCCCGGCTCGTAGGTCAGCGACACGGTGACGGAGACGCCGACGACCCGGGCCAGCGTCTCGATCGCGTCGCGCTCGAGGGCGGTCAGGTCATCGAAGCCGTAGAAGAAGACCGCGTCGCGGGCCCCACCGTGCGGGGTGGGCGCGCAGCGCGTCCAGCGCGCGCCAGGCGAACAGCTCCGAGTCGACGCGCCCCAGCCGGTCGAGCTCACGGGCGTACTCGCCGTAGATGCGGCCCACGTCGCGGGCGTACGGCGCTCGCCGCACGTCCTGGGCGGCCCAGGCGCGCAGCGCCGCCGTGAACCGCTGCGGGGTCACCAGCTCGCGCTGCAGCTCGGCGATGAGCTCCCCGGCGGCGCGCCACGAACCCCGCGCCCTGTGCCGACTCCCGCAGCGCGTCCAGTGGCGCGCGGGAGACGACGCGCTCCAGCACGCGCTCGCGCTGCAGCGCCGACAGCCGCCGCTCGCCGTACTGCGCCCGCCGGGCGATCTCCGCCGCCAGGCCCCTGAAGGTCACCACCGAGCCCTGGACGACCCCCTGCCCGGCCAGCTCCCGCGACGTAGTGGCGCGCGTCCTGAGCCGTGGGGACGACGAGCATCGCCCACGGCGCGCCTGCGCCCCGTAGGCGCCGAGCACCTCCCCCGCCTTGGCGGAGTTGGCGGGACCGATGACGAGATGCGAGACCCATCCGCCTATGTTGGCGCCGGCCCCCGACGGCAGGCGACGCGTGACGACGCGCCCTGGCTCGGGCGGCGGGCATCTGAACGGTAAGTCAGATGCCAGGCCCCGCAGAGGGCGGCCGTGCCGGCTACGCGGCGGCGGCCGGCTGTCCGGCCGCGGCGGCCGCAGCGGCCGCCTCGGCCGAAGCGTCCTCGGCCTCCGGGGGCTTGGCGCCCTCGCGGGCCCACGGCTCGTCGAACTCGACGCGCCACTTGCCCTCGTCGGTCTGGGCGAGCGCCAGCCGCGCCCGGAAGCTCTTGCCCGAGCGGCCCTTGAAGCCGGTGACCGGCCGTGCCGTCCGCCCGGTCTTGATCAGCTCGCGGGCGATGGTGACCGGCAGCTGCTTGCCCGCCTTGGACTTCCAGATGACGAACCCGCAGCCGGGATCCTCGCGCGACCAGCACGAGTAGCCCTTGCGGTTCTCGACGATGTCGCGGCCGCACACCGGGCACGGACCGAGGTTGGCCCGCGGGATGCGGACGTCCTTGAGCTTGCCGTCGAGCTCACCGACGGTGCTCTGCGCGAACTTGACGATGTCGCCCATGAAGGCCTTGCGCGAGTCGGCGCCGGTCTCGATCTTGGCCAGCCGGCTCTCCCAGTCGCCGGTGAGGCTGGGGCTGGTCAGCGGATGCTCGCCGAGCAGGCGGACGACGTTCAGGCCCTTCTCGGTGACGACCAGGGTGCGCCCGTCGCGCTCGATGTAGCCGACCTGCAGCAGGCGCTCGATGATCGCCGCGCGGGTCGCCGGGGTGCCGATCCCGGACTCCTTCATCGCCTCGCGCAGCTCCTCGTCGTCGACCAGCTGGCCGGCGGTCTCCATCGTCTGCAGCAGCGAGCCGTCGTTGTAGCGCGGAGGCGGCTTGGTCTCCTTGCGATCCGAGGCGATCTCCCGGACGTCGGCGGCCTCGCCCTCCTCGAGCTTGGGCAGGCGCTGGTTGACGCCCTCGTCCTCCTCGGCCCCCGCCGACTCCTCGGCGTCGGCCTCCTCGCCGTAGGCGGCCCGCCACCCCGGCACGAGCAGCAGCCGGCCGCGCGTGCGGAACACGTGCTCGGCGACCGTCGTCTCGATGCGGGTGTTCTCCCACTCGGCGTCGGGATGAAAGACGGCCAGAAAGCGCCGGACGACGAGGTCGTAGATCCGCCAGTCGTCGCCGTTGGCACGCATCTTGTCGATCGGATGGCGCTCGGCGTTGGTGGGGATGATCGCGTGGTGATCCGTGACCTTGGCGTCGTTGACGACGCGGCCGAGCGGCAGGACGTCGAGCTTGGTGACGAAGCGCCGCCGCCTCCCGGAACTCCGGCTGGCCGCCGACGAGCTTGGCGATCGGCTTGATCTCGGAGACCATGTCGCCGGTGATGTAGCGGGAGTTGGTGCGCGGATAGGTGAGCGCCTTGTGCTCCTCATACAGCCGCTGGGCGGCCGCCAGCGTGCGCCGGGCGGTGAACCCGAACCGGCTCGAGGCGTCGCGCTGCAGCGAGGTGAGGTCATAGAGCAGCGGCACGCGCTCCTTGCGCCGCGTCTTGGTCAGCTTGGTGATCGTCCCCGTCTTCGCCTCGCAGGCGGCGACGACCGCCGCGGCCTCCTCGGCGGAGGACAGGCGCGGCTTGGCGCCGAGGTGATAGCGGCCGACGTAGCGTCGCCCGGAGGGCTCGTCGACCGTCTCGAAGGTGGCGTCCACGACCCAGTAGGGCTCGGGGACGAAGGCGCGGATCTCCTCCTCGCGCCGAGCCAGGATGGCCAGCGTCGGAGTCTGCACCCGGCCCAGCGAGACGGCGCCGTCAAACGACGAGCGCAGGCGGATGGTGGCCGCGCGGGTGGCGTTCATGCCGACGATCCAGTCGGCCTCCGAGCGCGACCGGGCGGCGTCCTCCAGCGACGCCAGCTCCTCGCCGGGCCGCAGGCTGCTGAACGCCTGCTGGATCGCCTGCTTGGTCATCGAGTTCAGCCACAGCCGCTGGACGGGCTTGCGCGATCCCGACTTCTCGTACAGATAGGCGAAGATCAGCTCGCCTTCGCGGCCGGCGTCACAGGCGTTGATGACGGTGTCGATGTCGTCGCGCCCGAGCAGGCGCTTGACGACGTTCATCTGCTTCTTGGAGCGCTCGTCGCGGACGACCAGCTTGAAGCGGTCGGGGACGATCGGCAGATCGGCCATCCGCCACTTCTTGAACTTCTCGTCGTATTCGTCGGGGTCGGCGAGCTGCACGAGGTGGCCGACGGCCCACGTGACCACGTGGTCGGGGCCCTCGAGGTACTCCTTGTGGTTGTCAAAGGCGCCGGGAAGCACCCGGACGAGGTCCTTGCCGACGGACGGCTTCTCGGCGATGACGAGAGTCTTGGACATGGCCGCCGAGGGTAGCGCTCGCGACAAGCGCCTCCGGCAGCGGCGGGCTCAGCCCCCGAGCGGACTGGCCAGCGACTCGGCCCGGCGGGCCACCAGCGGCAGATCGAGCTCGGCGGCGGTGGCGGCCGCCTGCTCGATCAGCGTCCGCGGTTCACTCCCGTCCCCGCCCAGGCTCAGCGCGGCCGCCAGATCCAGCCGCGCATGGGCTACGTAGACCGGCGCCCGCAGCGCCTGCTCGCGGTCTCGATCGCGGCGCGCAGATGCTCGATCGCCTCCGGAGCGGCGGCCCATCACGGTGGCCAGCCGGCCCAGATAGCGCTCCACCGGTCCGAAGCACACCGCGCCATAGCCGATGACCACGTTGGCCTCGCGATAGGGCATCAGCCGGTCGTAGAGCACGCTCGCCTGCTCGGCGTCCTGCAGCTCGGCGACGGCGTCGGCCAGCAGAGCGAAGGTGATCAGCCAATCGCCGTCGGGGGCCACTGCGTCCAGGACGGTCGGCGAGGCCGGCCATCAGCTCCCGCGCCTCGTCGAGCTGGCCGCCCTGGCACAGCAGCTCGGCGAGCCCCGCCTTCCAGCCGACGCGATCCGGGTTGGTGGCCACCAGCTCACGGGCCGGGGCCTCGAGCTCCCCCATCCGCGCCTGCTCGCGGCGGATGTAGAGCAGCTGCATGGCGTAGTACTGCGGGGCGGTCACCCCCTCGGGCATGATCCCCGCCGACAGCGACTCCCCGGCGAGCCGCTCGGCGTCGCCCAACCGGCCGTCCAGCAGGGCGAGCATCGCCCGCCAGACGAGCGGGTACCACACGAACAGCGGCTGGCGCAGCTGCTCCGCGGCCGCCTCGAAGGCCGTGACCTGGGCCTCGACGGCCGTCCGGTCGCCGGCCTCGAGCAGGTCGACGACCAGCCAGGCGTGGCCCTGCATGGTCAGCTCGAGGTCTCCCGGCCTCCCGGGCCGCCCGCAGCAGCTGGGTGGAGTCCGACAGGCGCCGCTCGAGATGGCCGGGCGCCCAGTACGCCCGCCGCCGGGCGGCGGCCGCCAGCGCCGCGGCCTCGGGATCGCCCAGTCGCGCGGCGGTGGTCGTCGCCTCGGCGCTGAGGCGGCGCATGTGGTCGCGGCGCTCCGAGGAGAAGTACAGCGCCCCGCACAGCCGGGAGATCAGCAGCACCCGGGTGACGCTCAGTTCGGGCGTCATCTCCAGCGCCTTCTCGAGCAGGGCGATCAGCTCCTCGTCGACGACCCCCGGCGGCTGGATGAGGCGACGCGAGGCACCGATGGCCGCCCGTGCCAGCAGCGCCCCGTCATCCATCCGGCTGGCCAGCGAGGCCGCCTCGCGGAAGACGCCCCAGGCCGCCGGCCGCTCGCCGCTGCGCACCCGGGCCTCGCCGAGCTCGAGCAACAGCTCGCAGCGGCGCTTGACGGCGTCGGGGTCCAGGCGCTGGAGGACCTCGAGCGCCCGGGCGTAATGCTCGGCGGCCTCCTCGTTGGCGAGCATCGCGGTCGCCTGCTCGCCGGCGGCCACCGCGTAGCGGATCGCCCGCTCGGCGTCCTCGGGCTGAGACGCCCGGGTGAAGTGATGGGCCAGCGCGCCCAGCGGCGGGTCGCGCTGCTGCTCGAGAACGCTTCCCACCCGCCGGTGCACCCGGGCCCGGCGTTGCGAGGACATCGCGGCGTAGAGGGTCTCGCGCACCAGGGCGTGGGCGAAGCGGTAGCGGCCATGCTCGCTGGGTGACTCCGTGATCAGGCCGGTGTCGAGCGCCGACCTCGAGCGCGCGCAGGAACCGGTCCTCGTCAAAGCCCAGGACCGCCTCCAGCAGGGACGACTCGAAGTCGCGGCCGATGACCGAGGCAACCTTGAGGCACTCCAGCCCGTCCGCGTCCAGTCGCTCGAGACGCCGCGAGATGACCCCCCGGACGCCATCCGGAAGCCCGACGCGCAGCAGCTCCCCCGCCCCCGCCTCGTGGGAGCGCACCCCGGCTTCGGCGAGGTGGCGGACCATCTCCTCGATGAAGAACGGATTGCCCTCCGTTCCGGCGTGGACGGCCCTGACGAAGGCGGCCGAGGGCGGGCCGGATGTGCGCTGGCGCACGAGCTCGGCGGTGTCGGCCTCGGGCAGGCCCCGCACCTCCAGCTCGCGGACGAGGCGCTCGTGGCGCAGGCCGCTCAAGGCCGACTCGAAGGTCTCCGAGGCGTGCTCGGGAGCGCGATTGGCGGCCAGAACGCGCAGGCCGGAGGCCTGGGGTGCCCG
Source organism: uncultured Solirubrobacteraceae bacterium (assembly GCA_963800545.1). Classification (GTDB taxonomy): domain Bacteria; phylum Actinomycetota; class Thermoleophilia; order Solirubrobacterales; family Solirubrobacteraceae; genus Palsa-465. The sequence goes on along the minus strand of CAWDBJ010000014.1, from coordinate 19,095 downwards.
GGCCAGATGGCGCAGGAGCAGCAGCGTCGGGCGATCGGCCCAGTGCAGGTCGTCGAGGACGACGAGCAGCGAGGCGGACGCCGAGATCTCGCCCAGCAGCCCGGCAACCGCCTCGAACAGGCGATAGCGGTCCGTCTCCGGGTCGCCCGGCTCGGGCCGGCCCAGCTCCGGCAGGCGGCGCCGCAGCTCGGGGATCAGCTTGCCCAGCTCGGGTCCCGAGCGGCGGGTGACCGCCCGCAGATCCTCCAGCGGGGCGGAGAAGGCGTAGTGGCCCAGCGCCTCGAGGAACGGCTGATAGGGAACGAGCGTCTCCTCGGGGGAGCGCCCGGCGAGCACCATCGCGCCGGCCTCGTGAGCCTGGCGCGCCAGCTCGCCCAGCAACCGGGTCTTGCCGATCCCGGCCTCGCCCCCGAGCATGACGATCCGCTCCTGGCGCGGGCTCCGTCCACCAGGCCCTCAGCTCCTGCAGCTCGGCGTGGCGCCCGACCAGCGGCGTGGCGGGCTGTTCGCGCAGCTCGGCGGGCAGCGCGATGACGCGCGGGACCCCGATTCCGGCCGCGGCGGCACTGGTCGTGTCGGCGCGCGCCTGCTCGAGCATCCGCCCACCGGGATGCAGCAGGCGCTCGTGAGCGGCCATCGCCTCGGGGGACGGGCTGGTCCCCAGCTCCTCGCGCAGCAGCCCGCGCAGACCGTCGAACACCCGCAGGCCCTCGGCCACGTTGCCCTGGGCCTCCAGGGCACCCATCAGCAGCACGTACCCGGACTCGCGGTAGGGCTCGGTCTCGATGAGCGTCCGCGCGGCGCGTTCGGCGGACGCCAGCTGCGAGCCGCCGAGCGCCAGGCCGGCGCGCCCGATCACCTCGAGGGCCTCCAGGCGCAGCTCGCCCGAGCTCACGGCGGTGCGGCTCGAGCCACGCCCGCCTGCACCCCGGGCAGCAGCCCGCGGGTGGCGATGTTGAGCGGCACCTGGGCCAACGCCCAGGCGGCCCGAGCGTCCTGGCGCTCGAGCGCCTGGGCGGCGCGGGCGATCTCGGCGCGAGCCGCCTCGATGTCGATCCACACCGGCTCGGGCAGGGCGAGAGCGACGTTCGTCGCGGCCGGTGATGACGTCGTTGCCCAGCCCCGATCGCAGCCGCGAGAGCAGCGTGCGCAGCGCGCCATCCTGTGACTGGGGGGCGCTGTCGGGCCAGATCGCCGCCGCCAGCTGGTCGCGGCTCACCGAGCGGCTGCGGTTGAGCACCAGGTAGGCGAGGACCAGAGGAACCTGCCGACCGCGCAGAGACTGGACCAGCTCGGCCCCGTCGATCTCCACCGACATCCGGCCGCACAGCTGGATCCGCGTCCTCTCTCTCGCGGGATCTTCGCCTGGCAACGTTCTGGAAACGTATCGCCAACGGGCCATTGCAACAGTTCCCGCCGTGGCCCACCGGGGGGCCACAAACCAGCAGACCGCCTGACCGTACGACAAAGGACCGATGACCTCAGTCAACGAGCAGCACAGTCGGATCGCTTTCTGCGAGTGCGGGGCGCAACTCGCAGGAAACACCGAGAGCGAGCTGTTCGAAGCGGCACAGGCTCACCTCGCGCATCATCACCCAGAGCTCTTGGGGGCAGTCGGGCTCGACGTGGTGCAGCAGATGGCCGAGGAACGTCCGGGGGCACTCAACGCCTGAGGCGGGCGGCGCGATCGCGCCGTCCGCCCGCGGCGTCGAGCCGGATCAGTTGGCGCGGTCCGCTCAGTTGGCGCAGTGACCCGTGCCGACGGTTCGCCGGCTCGTCTGCGCGCCGGCCAACTGCCGGCGGACGCGGTCGTTGGGGATCGCGAATCCCCCGCGACGTCGCGTCCCGGTGATGGCGGCGAACACCGTGGCCAGCACCCGCCCGCGGGCGTCGACCAGCGGGCCGCCCGAGTTGCCGGGACGGACCCGGCCCCGCAGCGCGGTGATGCTGCGCTGGACGTGGCCCTGGCCGTAGGCATCCTGCGTCGAGACCATCTCGGTCTGCCCGACGCGCCCCGGCTCGGCGTCGAAGGCGCCGTCCTCCGGATAGCCGAGGATCGCCGCCGGCGTCCCCGACGGCGCCCGGCCGGCGATCGCCAGCGGCCCCAGGCCCAGCCCCGGGATGCGCAGGATCGCGATGTCGTCGTGGGGGTCGAAGCGCACGACGTCGGCGTGATGGCCCGAGCCCGTCCCGCCGATCTGGATGGTTGTGTCGTCCTCGCCGGCGACCACGTGGGCGTTGGTGACGACCAGACCGGGCGCGGCCGCCCAGCCGGTGCCCTCGATCCCCAGCCCACAGGCGGTGCCGTAGACGCGGACGACGCTCGGCCGGGCGGCGCGCACTCCCCGGGTGGTGAGGATCCGGCGCGTCGGGGTCGGGACATCAGCCGCGGGTCCGTGGACCGACGGGAGCGGATCAAACCGTGCCAGGGCGTCAAGGATCGGGCCGGACGGAGGCAGCAGCTGGTCGAGCGCACGCAGGATCTTAGACCCCCGGATGTCATCGCGCAGCGGAGCCGAGCTCGAGGAGCCGAGCGCGACCGCGCCGATGATCCACGCGATGCCCAGTCCGACGCAGCCGGTGAGCACCGCCCCCAGCAGACCGTCCAGCTGGCGAAGGCCCGGCACGCGCAGCACCCGGCGCAAACGCGCCCCCAGGCCCTCCAGGCCGCTGGCGAACACCCCGCCGGCCAGCAGGGCCCCGGCGAGGCCCAGCAGCGGGGCGTAGGGCGAGCGCGAGCCGTCGTTGAGCAGGAGCGGCGCCAGCCGCGTCCCGAAGAAGGCCCCGAGGGCGAAGCCGACGAGCGACAGGGCCCCCACGAGAAACCCCTGGAGGTAGCCGTAGAAGGCCAGCAGGGCCGTGAAGCCGATGATCACCCAGTCGAGCCCGGTCACCGCAGTCAGGGTAATCCCGTGAGAGCCGACTCGAATGCTTCCGCCATCCCGTACCGTTCGCGGTCACGGTGGTAGAAAGTGCTGTCTCGGTCGCGCGGAGGCCCCGTCCTCCGGCCTCGCGCCGCCGACGCCGCGGGCGGCGTCGGCGCGTTGTGACGCGCGTCGGGCCGGTCCTGCTCGTCGCCGCCGCGGCCTTCGCCGCCGGGGCGATGCTCGCCACCCAGCCCGGACGCGACGAGCATCGGCTGGTGCTGCGGTATGTGCGGGCATGGGCGCAGCACAACGTCGTCGGGATGTATGCCCTGCTCGACGCCGCCAGCAAGGCGCACACCACGGAGCCGGCCTTCGCCCGGCAGCTGGAGACCACGGCCGACACCGCGACGGCCACCGCCGTCGCGCCGCTGCGCGTGCAGAAGCGCCACGGTGACGCGATCCCGGTGACCATGCGGGTCACCACCAAGCTGTGGGGCACCTTGCGCGAGACCCTGAGCGTGCCGCTGCACGGCAGCGGGTCCTCGGCGCGGATCCGTCTCGCCCCGCAGCTCCTGTTCCCCGGCCTGCGGCCGGGCGAGCGGCTGACGCGTGACATCGTCCTGCCCGCGCGCGCATCCCTGCTGGCCGCCGATGGCGAGGCGCTCGCCGAGGGCCCCGACCGCGGCTCATCGATCAGCGACGTGGCGCTCCAGGTCGTGGGGACGATGGGACCGGTTCCCCGCGACCTGGCCGGCCGCTATGCCGCGCTCGGCTACCCGGCCGACGCCAAGATCGGGCTCGACGGCCTGGAGCGCATCTTCCAGAAGCGCCTGGCCGGCAAGCTGGGCGGCACGCTGAAGGCGGGTGTCCGTCCCCTGGCCCACGCCGCCCCGGTCCAGGGCAAGCCGGTGACCACGACGATCGTGCCCTCGCTGGAGCGCGCCGCGGTGGCTGCCCTCGGCGGCCAGTACGCCGGGATGACCGTGATGAACCCGCGGACCGGCGGGCTGGAGGCGCTGGCGGGGATCGCGTTCTCGTCGGTCCAGCCGCCCGGCTCGACGATGAAGATCGTCACCACCACCGGCGCCTTGCAGGCCGGGATCGTCAAGCCGACGGACACGTTCCCGATCGAGACCGGCCACACGATCGACGGCTTCACCATCCAGAACGCCAGCGGCGAGGCCTGCGGGGGGTCGCTGGTCAACGCCTTCGCGGTCTCCTGCAACTCCGTGTTCGCCCCGCTGGGAGCCAAGCTGGGCGCCGCCAAGCTGGTGGCCACCGCCAAGCGCTTCGGCTTTGACCAGACGCCGTCGATCCCGGGGGCGGCGGAGAGCACGATCCCCTCGGCGCGGACCATCGGCGACGATCTGGCCGTCGGCTCCTCGGCCATCGGGCAGGGCCTGGTGCAGGCGACGCCGCTGGAGATGGCCGACGTCGCGGCCACCATCGCCATGGGCGGGCGGCGGCCGATCCCCACCCTGCTGGCCCATCAGAGGCCGCGCTTCGTGCGGGTCACCCCGGCCCGGGTGGCCCACCAGGTGCAGCAGATGATGATCGCCGTCGTCGAGTACGGGACGGGCACCTCGGCTCAGATCTCCGGGGTCCAGGTGGCCGGCAAGACGGGCACCGCCGAGCTCAAGGACACCTCGACGACGGACCCGAACAACCCCGCGCCCAACGACCCCCACAACACGGACGCCTGGTTCGTCGGCTACGCGCCGGTCGGCCACCCCAAGGTCGTCGTCGGTGCGCTGTTCCCCAACCAGGGGGCCGGCGGGGCGGCGGCGGCGCCACCCGTGCGCGACGTCATCGCCGCCGCGCTCCAGCACTGAACAACCGTCAGCGGTCGTGGTAGGTGGCGCCCACCACGCTGGGGTGAAGCGTGCCCTGCGTCCAGGCGGCGATCGCCTCGTTCCTGGGCCCGAAGGCGACGGCGGGATCGGTGGCAAAGGTCGTCGGCGAGAGGACCGTCGGTGACCCGAAGCCGGCCGAGGCGACCGGATGGCCGCCCCGCACCCAGGCGATCACGATCTGCCCCCGGGGGCTGATGGTCAGCGCCGGCGACTGGTAGGCGTCGATCGAACCGAGCGTCTTGGCCCGGCCGAACCCGCCCTTGGCCGGGCGTCCGGCCGCCTGCACGGCGCAGGCGTCGGAGGTCGTGCACGACTCCCAGGTGAGGCCCTCGTCCCCGGCCGCATCCGAGGCGAAGGCCAGTCCGGAGGCGAGGCGGTCATCGGGCGACAGCGCGCGCGTCTTGGCCGCCTTGGACAGGTCGGAGGCCTGCACCCGGGAGTGATAGGCGCCCTTGGCGTCGTACCAGCTCTCGATCCACGCCAGGGTCTCGCCGTTGCCGTGACGGACGACGGACAGCTCGTCGATGCGGTGTCCCGGAGGCACGGTGACGGCCACGCGGGAGTGGTGGGGCGCCTGCGAGCGCGTGCCGGTGGCGTAGTCGATGGCCCGCGGGGCGATGGCTCCGATCACGCCCCGGCCCGCCGTCCACGCCACCACTGAGGCACCACCGCCCAGCCACGCCGCCGACATGGCGATCGGCTGCTGGCCCTTGTCGGAGACGAGGTGCTGGGAGCCGAACCGCCCGGAGCGGGAGGACTGGGCGACCCACACCCCCCGCTCGGTCGCCACCGCGGCCAGCATCTGACCCCCGGCCAGGGCCACGAGCTGTCCCTGGGTGTGGCCCGTCAGCCCGCCGACCAGCGCCTGCGCCCGGCCGATCCGCCCCGACGCGCTGACCGGGACGGCCTCAGCGGTGCTGCAGCAGTCCTCGCCCTTGGGGCTTGAGCCGACGAGCAGCTCGAGGGAGCGCCCGGCGTAGGTGAGCCCGAGGACCTCCCCGGCCCCGGAGACGGCGCGCGGCCGGCCGACCTTGCCGCCGGCGGAGCGCCCGACGAGATACGCCTGGGAGGATCCGGGCACGTCGACGTCGCTGACTGAGAAGGCCGCCGCCGACGCGCCCTGCGCCGAGTAGCCGAGCTGCGGGCCGACGTAGTCCAGCGATCCCGGGGCCGTCAGCTCGAAGGGGGCGGCCCATCCGGCCTTGGCTGACGCCGACGCCGCGGTCAGCCCCAGGGAGGCGGCCAGGAGGGCCAGCAGGAAGAGCAGGGCGGGCAGGGACGACCATGGCGTCGCGACTGCCGCGCGGACCGCCGTCCGCCGCCTCAAAGGTTCAGCGAGATCGATCCGAGCTTCTTGTTGCCGGGCCCGAGAAGCCAGAGCGTGAGCGGCCGGTTGCTGTAGGCCGTGTTGTTGAGCTTGAAGAGCAGCAGGCCGCCCTGAGTCGGTCCGTTGCTGGCCACCGTGTTGGGTCCGGGCTCGATCTGGTGAGGCGCCAGCGTCTGCGGCGTCCAGGCGAACGGGTTGACGGCGGTGTCGAGCTTGACGGGGTAGTACGTGTCGCCCTGGGTGTCTGTGATCTCGAAGTTGCTGAGCGTCGTCTGATCGTGATGGGTCTGGTTCTTGGCCCACAAGAAGACGCCGTACCAGAACTGCGACGACGTGGGCGAGGCCCCCCCGGGGGGCAGTCCCTTGATGTAGCTGGAGTCCTCCGTCGAATACGGGTTGAGCTCGCGCGAGATCTCCAGCTGGTAGGTGACCGGCCCGGCATCGACGTAGGTGCCGTTGTTGTTGGCGTTGGCCTCCGTGGGATGGGCCTGCTTGTGACCGCAGGCAGCCAGGCCGACGGCGAGCGTCAGCGCGCAGAGGATCAGGATGAGACGGCGGGCTCGCACCGGCGGCAGTCTATAGCTCCACGGGCTAGAGGACTCGACGGAGGCGCGTGTCCCGCGGTCCCGCCCGTCCTCCAGGATCGATCGCAGACGGCGCATCGCCTTGGCCGCCTTGCGGCGGTTCCAGGAGCGGCCACCGAGGACCTCCATCAGCCGGTCAGACAGCTGGGAGGGCTCCGTTTCGAGCGTGTACTCGACCTTGGTGGTTCCACCCGGCGCCGGCGACAGCGTGTAGGTCCCGAGCATGCGGATCCGGTTGTACTTGCCGCCCCGGCCGCGCTCGAGAATGCGAAACGGCGGCTGCATCTCGGCAAACGTGGCGTCGGCCCAGGAGAACCGGTTCAGCGGCGCCTTGATGCGAAAGCGTGCGCCGGCGCCCGGTCCGTAGGAGTCCTCCCGGGTCAGGTGCCAATCGACCAGATAGTGGTCTGTGAATTCCGCGTGGTTGGCGATGTCGGCCAGGTACTCGTAGACCTGCTCGCGCGACTTGGCGATCGTCGTGCTGACGGTGAAGGGCTCCACGCGCTCGATTCTACGGATCGGGGCCGCTGTCCCGCCCGCCGGCGGCGGGTACGGCGCGACCTCAGGCGGCGGCGCGCTGGTCCGTGATCCGCATCGTGTGGCCGAATTCGGGGCCATGCACGATCCGGTCGTCCTGCGGGGTGTCGCGCTGGCGCCCGCGGCAGAGCGCGCAGGCGATGGTGCCCGACGCGTACACGTACACCCGCTCGCCCACCAGGGGCGTGCGATGGCAGCAGGTGCAGCGCTCCGAGCCGGCCAGGCGCTCGTCGAGGCCGCGGCGCAGCAGCGCCAGTTCGAGGTCCAGCATGTCGCGGGCGGAGGCGGTCATGGGCCCTTGTTCGTCCCCGGCGGGGACCTTCCTCCGGCATGGGCGAGGAGTTTCAGACGCTCCGCGGCGGTCCGCCCTTCCCGGTCCATTCGTCCAGAATGAGGTTTGGCTTAGGCGGACCGTGGAATATTGGATTGCGTTAAGCTCTGTTGAGCATCGCAGCTCCAACGCCCCCGCCTTTCCCTCGGAGCTGCCGCAGACCCTTCCCCTAGGAGACGCCGATGAAAGCTTGGATGTCAGGCAGTGTCGCGGGCACCGGCACGTTTCGGTGCACCGAGTGCGACACGTCGGTATCGCTGGACGCCGCCGACGAGCTTCCCTCATGCCCCAGCTGCGGCGGCACCGAGTTCGTGCGGGCTTCCCTGTTCACCACCTCACAGCAGCCCGTTCTCGACGTCGAAACCGGAGGTCGAGGACCACTCCTGGCTCGACGAGGTGCGGGGCGGTCTGGACGAGCCGGGCCAGTACATCGCCTACCAGTCGGGCGACGACATCGTCGCCTTTGCCCTGCAGCGCGAGTGGACGCGGATCGGCCGCAGCCTGGCCGCCGACATCCGCTTCGACGATCCCACCGTGTCGCGCCGCCATGCGCTCATCGTCCGTCAGCCCGACGGGCTGCGGGTGCTCGACGACCGCAGCCTCAACGGGGTGTTCGTCAACGGCGAGCGGGTGGAGTGGAGCACTCTGGCCGACGGCGACGAGGTCGTGATCGGCCGCCATCACCTGCATTTCATCGATGTGCCGGTGATCTCGGGAATGCGGCTCGAGGGCTCGACCGAGGCCTCCTCGGGCTGACCCCTCCGGCCCGTCCAGCTGCCCTGTCGCCCCGCCTCTGGGACTGTCCGTCCGGCCAACGTCTGAGCCGGTGCGGCTGGCCTATAGTGCGCCTCCGATGAGCACCACGATCGCGGTTCTCTCCCAGAAGGGCGGCACCGGCAAGACGACCACCGTCCGCACGCTGACCGACGTCTTTCGTCGCGTCGGCCTCTCCGTCCTGGCGGTCGATCTCGACCCGCAGGGCAACCTGTCGGACTATCTCGACGTCGACCCCGACGCCTCGCCGACGATCGGCGACGTGCTCTCCGGACGCGCCACGGCTCGCGACGCCGTCCACGACGGGATCATCCCCGCCAACCTCGGCCTCGCCGAGTCCGAGCTGGCCCTGGGCGGCAAGATGGGCCGCGAGCTGACCCTCAAGAAGGCGCTGCGCGAGGTGGCCGGCGACTACGACCTGACGCTGATCGACTGCCCGCCGGCGCTGGGGCTGCTGACCGTCAACGCCCTGGTGGCCTCCGACTACGCCCTGCTCTCCGCCGAGGCTCAGTACTTCGCCATGCAGGGGGTCGAGCAGGCGCTCGAGGTCATCGACCTGGCCCGCGACAGCCTCAACCCGGACCTGCAGTGGCTCGGTGTCGTTCTCAACATCGCCGACATGCGCACCCGCCACTCACGCGAGGCGTTTGACTCGCTGCGCGAGCACTTCGGCGACAAGCTCGTGGAGACGACGATCCGCTCGTCGATCGCCTACGCCGAATCCGCCGAGCGCGCCGTGTCGATCCTCGACTACCGGCCCGACCTCGGTGCCGATTACCTGGCCGTCGCCGACGAGCTGCTCAAGCGGCTGGACCTCGAGAAGCCGCGCCGCAAACTGCGCGAGCTGCGTGCGCTCCACCCAGCCCGCCCAGGCCAGCGCCTGATCGACCGGGCCCGAGGCTCCCATCCCGTCGCGGGCGATCAACCCGGAGTGGGCGCTGGCCGTCCTGGCGGTGCTCACCTTCGTGTTGATCCCCATCCAGATCAACACGGTCTACAGCGGCCTGCCCGCCCACCCGCTGTTCCTCCACGTCCCGGTGATCCTGATCCCGATCGCCGCCCTCGCCGCCCTCGTGCTGGCCGTCCGGCCGGCCCTGTTCGCCCGCCACGGCTTCTGGGTCGGTCTGGTGGCGGTCCTCGCGCTGGGTTCCACCAACCTGACGATGGGCGCCGGCGAGCAGCTGCGCGACGACCTGCACCTGCAGGGACCGGGGCTGATCGCCCGCCACGCCCACGCGGCGGACACGCTGCGGATCGCGCTCGTCCTCTTCACCGCCCTGCTGCTGGTCGCCGTGGCCGTCTTCCGCACCCCCGGCCCGCGCGTCACGGGCGTCCGGTTCGATCGACGGGGTCCTGCAGGCGGTGCGCGGTCGCTCGGTCGCCGGGATCGGGCTGCGGCTCGCGGTCGGCGTGCTGGCCGTGCTGTGCCTCTACTCCGTCTTTCACACCGGCGATCTGGGCGCCAAGGCCGTCTGGCAGAACCGCATTGGCGGGGGCGGCGGCTTCGGTGGCGGTGGCGGGTTCCCGGGAGGCGGACCGCCACCCGGCGGCGGCGGTTAGAGCTCGCGGACGTCGGCGCCCTGGGTCTCAAACGGCGCCCGCAGCACCGTCGCCCAGCCCGTCGGCCTCGTCCTGCAGGCGCCTGACGACCGCCGCCGTCTGCTCGTAGTGGCACCACACGAGCACCGTCGGGCCGGCGCCGGAGATCGTCGCCCCCAGGGCGCCCCAGCGCCGGCGCTCGCTCGAGCAGCTCGGCCGAGCGGGGGTACAGGTGCGCGCGATAGGGCTGGTGCAGCCGGTCGCGCAGCCCGGCGGCGATCAGATCCCAGTCGCCGGTGGCCAGCCCCAGGGTCAGGGTGGCCGCGCAGGCGACGTTGAAGACGGCGTCGGCCATCGGCACCTGGGCGGGCAGGGCGGCCCGCGCCTGGTCGGTGCGGACCGGGGTCTCGGGGATGACGAGCACCGCCTCGAGGCCCATCGGCGGCTCGAAGCGGTGCATCGCCGGCCCGTCGCAGATCGATCAACCCGCCGTGCAGCGCGGCAGCGATGTTGTCGGGGTGGCCCTCGAGCTCGGTGGCCAGCCCCGGATGTCGGCATCGAGCTCGAACAGGTGGTCGGCGGCCATCAGCCCGGCCACGATCGCCGCGGCGCTGGAGCCGAGGCCCCCGCTCAGCGGGATCGAGGAGGCGATGCGGAACTCGAAGTCGTCGGCCGGGTGCAGCCGCTCGAAGGCCCGGACGACGAGGTTGCTGCGGTCGTGCGGGACGCCCGGCAGGTCCGTCTGCACCGCGAACGTGCCCGTCTCCACCACCTCGAGATCGAGATGCAGTGCCAGCGCGGCGGCCATCACGTCAAAGCCCGGGCCGAGGTTGGCGGTCGACGCGGGCACGCGCACCAGCCGCCGGCGCCCCAGGGTCATCCGAGGACGGCGTCCTCGATCGCTGACATCTCGGCGTCGCAGGCCACCACCGCGCCCGGCCTCGCCCAGTGCGGTGTCGGGATCCTTGAGCCCGTTGCCGGTGAGCACGCACACGATCCGCCGGGCGTCGCCGGCGCCGTGGACGAGCAGCCCGGCGACGCTGGCCGCCGACGCCGGCTCGCAGAAGATCCCCTCGGTGCTGGCCAGCAGCCGGTAGGCGGAGAGGATCTGCTCGTCGGTGACGGCGTTGACGGCGCCGCCCGAGGCGACCATCGCGTTCATCGCGTCCTCCCAGCGGGCGGGGTTGCCGATCCGGATCGCGCAGGCGATCGTCTCCGGGTGCTCGACCGGCGCGCCGTAGCACGAGCGGCGCGGCGCCCGTCGGCCTGGAAGCCGAGCATCCGCGGACTCTGGCCGAGCTCCTGAAAGCCGCGCCAGTAGGCGGTGATGTTGCCCGCGTTGCCGACCGGGATGCACAGCGCGTCGAGCTCGTCGTCGAGCGACTCGGCGATCTCGAACGCCCCCGTCTTCTGGCCCTCGATCCGGAACTCGTTGACGCGAGTTGACCAGCGCGATCGGGTGGTTGGAGGCCAGCTCGCGGACGAACTTCAGCGCCACGTCGAAGTTGCCCCGCAGGGCGATCACCCTGGCCCCGTGCATCAGCGCCTGCGCGAGCTTGCCGGTGGCGATCTTGCCCTCGGGGACGATCACCGCGCAGCGGATCCCGGCCCGGGCGGCATAGGCGGCGGCGCTGGCGGCGGTGTTGCCGGTCGACGCGCACACGATCGCCTGCGCTCCCTCGCGCACCGCCGCCGAGACGGCGCAGGTCATCCCCCGGTCCTTGAACGACCCCGTCGGGTTCAGCCCCTCGAGCTTGCACCACACCTCGGCCCCCACCCGCTCCGACAGCCCGGGGGCGTGGACGAGCGGCGTGCTGCCCTCACCGAGCGAGACCACGGGGTCATCCTCGGCGAACGGCAGGCGCTCCCGGTAGCGCTCGATCAGTCCTGGCATCGCGCGGCAGCATGCCAGAGTGGCGGCCGACCGGCTCGCCAAGACCGTCGCGCCTTCAGTCAGCCGAGCGTCGAGCACGACCTTGCCGGTGGCGCCCCGCGCGTCGAGCAGCGCCAGCGCGTCGGCGGCGCGCTCCAGCGGGTAGCGCGCCCCGACGACCGGCGCGCACGACGCCCGGCCGATCAGCTCGATCGAGCGCCGAGCCGTCGTCGGCCACCGCTGTGGCTTGGTCAGCGACGTAGCGCACCCCAGCCGGCGCCGATCACCTCGATGTTGTTGCAGCAGCAGCCGGTTGACCCGGACCTCGGGGATCGAGCCGCCGGTGAAGCCGACGACGAGCAGCCGCCCGCCCTCGCCGCAGCGAGCGCAGGCTGTCGGTGAAGCGGTCGCCGCCGACCGGATCGAGCACGACGTCGACGCCTCCACCGGTCAGCTCGCAGCGCCTCGTCATTCCAGTTGCCGTCGGAGCGGAGTACCTCGTCGGCGCCGGCCTCGCGGGCCACCGGCTCCTTCGCGTCGCTGGAGACGACGCCGATCGTCCGCGCGCCGAGGCCTTTGGCGACCTGCAGCGTGGCCGTGCCCGACGCCGCCCGCGCGCGCCGTGGACGAGGACCGGTCTCGCCCTCGGCGAGGCGGCCGCGCAGCGCGAGCGCGAAGTACGCGGTGTGGTAGTTGAGGATCAGGCCGGCGCCCTGCTCGAAGTCGAGCGCATCGGAGCAGCTTGAAGGTGAAGTACACCGGCGCGACGGCGACCTCGGCGAACCCGCCCAGCATGCAGAACGCGGCCACGCGGTCGCCGGGCTTACCGCGGCGTCGTCAGGCGCCTCGCGGACCATCCCGGCGACCTCGCTGCCCGGGCACGAACGGCAGCGGCGGCTTCGACCTGGTACTCGCCGCGGGTCTGCAGGAGCTCGGGGAAGGAGACCCCGGCGGCACTGGACGTCGACCAGCACGCCGCTGCCCGGGGTCATCATGTGCGACGCCGCGGGCTCGGGCATGTCGGCCAGCGACAGCGCCGACTCCGGGCCAGTCAGCTCGGTGATCTGCATCGCTCTCATGGCGGGGATCCGCGCTAGCCGAACTCCTCCTCGATCACCCGGATCGCCCGCGGCAGCGCGCGCATGATGTCGAGGGTGGCGATCTCCGCCATGGCCGCGTCGAAGCGCGACTCCAGCACCGGGTGGAGCACCATCACCAGCCGTGCCTGGTCTGACAGGCCCTTCTGCAGCACCGATTTGACCGACACGCCCTGCTCGGCCAGCACCTGGGCCACCTGGGCCAGCACCCCCGGCTCGTCGGCCACCTCGAGGTGCAGATAGAACGAGGAGACGACGTCGGAGACGATCCGCAGCGACTCGAACGCCGGCGGCGTCGAGGCCGGTGGGATCATCGCGCTGATGACGTCGCCCAGCACGGCCGACGCGGTCTGCGGGCCTCCGGCGCCCGGCCCGGACATGGTGATCTCGGTGATCGCCTCGGACTCGACGGTTACGGCGTTGAACGGCCCGTTGACCGAGGCCAGAGGGTGGCCGGGATAGAGGAACGCCGGGTAGACGCTCACCGCCAGCCCGTCGGAGCCGACCGCTCGGCGGTGCCGATCAGCTTGAGCCCCAGCCCCAGGTCGCGGGCGTACTCGAGGTCGTCGGGCTGGATGCGCTCGATCCCCTCATACCGGACCTGGTCGATGTGGACCGGGCGTCTCGAAGGCCAACCGGGCGATGATCGCCATCTTGGCCGCGGCGTCGGCACCGTTGATGTCCTCGGTCGGGTCGGCTTCGGCATAGCCGAGCCGCTGGGCGTCGGCCAGAGCGTCCTCGAACGACGCGCCCGTGCGGGCCATCTCGGTGAGGATGTAGTTGGTGGTGCCGTTCACGATCCCGTGCACCCGGTCGATCGTGGCACCCGCGAGCGACTCCTGGAGGACCCGGATCACCGGCACCACACCGGCCACGGCCCCCTCGAAGCGCAGCTGGACCCCCTGTATCCGCGCCGCCTCCCACAGCTCCTCACCGTGATGGGAGAGCAACTGCTTGTTGGCGGTGACCACGTGGCGGCCGGCCTCGATCGCGGCCAGCAGCCACGAGCGCGCCGGCTCCAGACCGCCGATCAGCTCCACGATCAGATCCGACCCGGCCAGCAGCTCTTCGAAGGAGCCGCCGCGCGAGCGTGAGACCACGCCCGACAGCTCGGGCCGCAGACCGGTGATCCGCGCGATCCGGTCGGCCTGGCGGGGCAGCAGCTCGGCGAACGCCGACCCGACCGTGCCATGGCCGAGCAGGCCCACCCGGAAGACCCTGGCGGGCTCGTCGCTCACGACCCCACGTCCCGGCTCATCAGGTCGGCGTACGTCTCACGACGGACAACCACACGGGCCGACCCGTCGCGCACGAACACCACCGGCGCCCGGGGCACCCCGTTGTAGTTGTTGGCCATGGCGTAACCGTAGGCGCCGGTGGCGGGCGTGACCACCACGTCACCCACGGCCGGGTCCGCCAGCAGCGCGTCACGCACGATCACGTCGCCCGACTCGCAGTGCTTGCCGGCCAGATGGCAGCGCGTGTTGGCGGCGGCCAGCGCCCGGTCGGCGACCAGCGTCTCGTAGCGCGCGCCGTACATCATCGGACGCAAGTTGTCCGACATTCCGCCGTCGACCGCCACCCACGTCGACACGTTGCGCTTGATCGTCTGCACGGTGTAGAGCGTCACCGTCGAGTTGGCGACCAGCGCTCGCCCCGGCTCCAGCAGCAGCCGCTTGCCCGATCCCAGCTCGGAGTGCAGGGCGTCGACGATCGCCTCCACATAGCGCTCGATGTCCGGCGGATGCTGATCGGAGAGGTAGGCCGCGCCGAGCCCTCCGCCGAGGTTGTAGACGGGGAAGTCGCCGAGCGTGGCGATCGCCCGGATCGCCGCGCGAAACGGCTCGAGCTCCATCAGTTGGGAGCCGATGTGAAAGTGCAGCCCCACCAGGCACAGCGACGGCGACTTGGCCAGCCGGGCGATCGCCTCGCGTGCGGCGCCCATCGAGAAGCCGAACTTGGAATCCGCCTGACCGGTGGAGATCGCCGCGTGGGTCTCGCCGGCCACGTCCGGGGTGACCCGGATCAGGACGTCCTGGCGGCGTCCGGCCTCGGCGGCGACCTGCGCCAGGCGCGCCATCTCGTCAAAGGAGTCGATGACGATGTGACCGACACCGGCCAGGAGCGCCTCCCGCAGCTCGGCCACCGACTTGGCGTTGCCGTGGAGGTAGAGGCGTGCCGGGTCGATGCCGGCCGCGCGGGCCAGCGCCAGCTCACCGCCGGAGGCCACGTCGCAGGCGAGCCCCTCTTCGGCCAGCAGCCGGTAGACGGCTGTGCAGGGAAACGCCTTGGAGGCGAACAGCACATCGAAGTCGGCGTGCCGGGCCGAGAGGGCCTCCACGAACGCCCGGGCGCGGGCCCGCAGGTCGTCCTCGGCGACCACATAGACGGGGGTGCCGAACTCGCGAGAGAGCTCGACGGCGTCGCACCCCCCGAGCTCGAGGCGGCCGCGCTCGTTGACGCGAGTGCCGCGCGGGTAGACGTGGGAGAGCTGCTCAGACGAGGCGGCGGTCACGGGCCCAAAGATATGGTGTGAGCGACGCGCACCGTCACGCCATTGCTTCCGACCGAGACTGGCCGCGTCGCCGGCCTCGCCTACACGCTGTGGCTCCCGCCTCAGCCCAGGGGCGGGATCGTCGTCCTGCACGGCGCCGGATCGGCCAAGGAGAGCCATCACGACTATGCGCGCGCGGCCCTCCCGCTGGGCTGGCCACGATCTGCTTCGACGCCCGCGGCCACGGCGACAGCGACGGGCCGATGGACGGGCGGGCCCTCGACGACGCCGTCGCGATCGCCGGCCGGCTGCGCGACCGCCTCGGCGACGATGACGCGCCTCTGGCGATCCGCGGCTCGAGCATGGGCGGTTATCTGGCGATTGTCTGCGCGGCGCCCCTCCGCGCCGCAGCGGTGGTCGCGATCTGCCCGGCGAGCGCGACCGCTCTGCGGCGCGGTCTGGCCGAGGATCGGTTCACCTTCGCCGCCGACATCGAAGCGCTGGACGCGTTCCTGGCCGGGCATGAGCTCGAGCCGGCCGTCGCCGCGCTACCGGCGCCCCTGCTCCTCCTCCACGCCGAGGGCGACGAGCAGGTCCCCGTCGAGCACTCGCGTGAGCTGGCGCAGCGGACCACCGTGAGCGGCAGTCGCCTGATTGCCGTGCCCGGCGGCCATCATCGCTCCGTCCAGCACGACCCGGAGCTGCAGGCCGTCAGCCTGCGGTTCATCGAGCGGGCGCTGGGCCTGCGCGGCAGAGCGCTCCAATGACGTCGGCGGGAGCGGCTCAGCCGCCGAGGACGCTGCCGACGGTGCCGGTGACCTGCTTGACGGTGGCGCCCGCGCCGGAGCCCGTGCTCGAGACGGTGCCCCCCGACCGTCTGGGTCACCTTCTGACAGGGGGGCCCGCTCCGGCGCCGGAGGTCGGCGGAGCCCCGATCGTGGCGCCCAGCGTCCCGGTGACCTTGGTGATCGTGTCGCCAGCCCGACCCGGTGCCCGACACCGTGCCGCCGACCTTCTTGACAACGGTCCCGACCGACCCCCCGTTGGCGGTGGGCGTGGTGGTCGTCGGGGGCTTGGGCGTGGAGGCGGGCGGACCCGGGGTGGTCCCGGGGGGCCGGGTGGGGCCGGCGGTCGGCGGTCCGGTCCGCGGCGGGATGCCGGTGCGACCGATACCCGGGGCCCCGTGCCCGATCCGGTGCGGTGATTGACCAGCACGGCGCGGCGCCGGCCGCGCCCGCCGTGACCGTCGCCGCAGAACCGCGCACGGCGTCGGCGCCACGAGCGCTCGCAGCGGGGGAAGCGGAGACCAGACGGCGGGCGACCCGGGCGCCCGAGCGCCGCCGGGACGCTCAGCACGATCCGCGCCGGGGCGCCGGCGCTTGGCATGTGGCCAGCCACGGAAGGCGACCATCGCGCTGGCCAGCACGAACACGAGCGCCGACCCCACGACGATCGATCCGGCCGTGCCCAGTCCTGCCAGATATGCTCGGGTCGCTCGCACCTGCACTCGCTATCGGCACGTCGCAGCGCGCCCTTGAGGAGCGTGATGCTCCCAAACCCGTCGCTCTGGATCAAGACTGTTGAAAGTCATCGCCTTCCTTGACGCAACGCTAAGGAGGTCTGCGAACATCTAGGGGGCCATGCCAGCCCCCCGATCATTCGGGAAGGACCCGGGCCTCCAGGCACGGATGCTCCTGACCGTCTTTCTGCTCGGGCTCGTCTACGTGATCCTGATCGCGGTGCTGATCGCCGCCGGCGTCGGTGCGATCGCCGTGGCAGTGATCGCCGGTGCGCTCTTTCTGGTCCAGTACTTCACCTCGGATAAGTTGGCCCTGTCCTCGATGGGCGCGCACGAGGTCACGGCCCAGGATGCCCCGGAGCTGCACACGATCGTCGAGCGCCTGTGCATCCAGGCCAATCTGCCGATGCCGCGCTTGGCCATCGCCGACACACCGATGCCCAACGCCTTCGCTGTGGGGCGCTCCCGAGCAGCGCAACGGTGTGCGTCACCACTGGCCTGCTCGCACGCTCAACCAGTCAGAACTGGAGGCCGTGCTCGCCCACGAGTTGACCCACGTTCAGAACCGCGACGTCATGGTGATGACGATCGCCAGCTTCTTCGCCTCGATTGCCGCCTTCATCGTGCAGATGGGCTTCTGGTTCGGTGGCGCCCTCGGCGGCGGCGACGATAACGACAACAGCGGACCGAGCGCCATCGTCGTCATCCTCGTCGCCGGCCTGGTGTACGTGATCTCGTTCGTTCTCCTGCAGGCGCTCTCGCGCTACCGCGAGTTCGCCGCCGACCGTGGGTCGGCGATCATCACCGGACGGCCGAGCGCGCTCAGTTCGGCGCTGCTCAAGATCAGCGGCCAGATGGACCAGATCCCTCAGCGCGACCTGCGCGCAGCCTCCGGCGAGCTGGCCGCCTTCTACATCTTCCCGCCCAAGGTCAAGAACACCGTGGCGACGCTGTTCTCCACCCACCCCGTCCCTGGAGCAGCGGCTGGCAGCTCTCTCGCGGCTGGAGTCCCAGCTGCAGGGCGTGGCAGCCTAGCCGCTGTCCGATGGGTCTGCTGGACGTCCTGACCGGGAAGCGCAAGCTTGCCAAGCCCGCGCCGGACCGCCTGTTCGCGTTGACCACCGCGTACGTGACGATGGAGACAGGGCTTGGGATCACGTCGCGCGGGGCGGCGGCGATCGTCTTCCAGTCGCTTGCCACTGCCGACTTCACCCAGATCGTGCGCGACATGGAGGAGGTCGTCCGGGCGACCGCCGCCGACAGCCAGACGAAGGTGGAGACCCTCGAGGATTCCTTCGGCTTCGGCTGGTTGATGCTGCGCGGCCCGAGCTTCGATGACCTGGTCGTCGGCATCAATGCCGTCTCGACGGCGATCGAGTGCGGCGGCTACGGCGAGCGGCTGCTGTGCGCTGTGTTCGCCTTCCAGGACGCCAAGCACCGCCCGCTGTACTGGATCTATAACTTCAAGCGGGGCGCGTTCTATCCGTTCGTTCCCGCCGGGGGCCCCCAGAGCCGCGACAACGAGCGCGAGCTCGTCCTCAAGGCCCAGCTGAGCTCGGAGCTGCCGGTCGAGCAGGAGCTGTCCCGGTGGTTTGCGCTATGGGGCATCCCGATCTGACGCGCTCGGACGCCTCCGGCCCGATCCTCCTCAACGCGCGCGCAGCGACGAGAGCCACGATCACCGGGGTCGAGCGATGGACGACCGAGGTCCTTCCTCGCCTGCAGTCGCGGATCCCGACCGTACCGCATCGTAACGCCGCCAAGTGGGCCCGACGGCGTCCGTCGGCCAGGCGTGGGAGCAGGCAGCGCTGCCCGCCTTAGCAGCCCAGGTCCGCGCCCCGCTGGTCTTCTCCCCCGCCAACCTGGCCCCCCTGGCGTGGCCGCGCAACACGCTCGTCATGCACGACGCCGCCGTGCTGCGCGAGCCGGGGGCCTACTCGCTCGCCTACCGGGCCTGGCACCGCTGGTTTGGACTCGCCGCGGCCCGCCGCGCGCTGGCCGTCATCACCGTCTCGGAGTTCTCTCGTAGAGAGCTCATCTCGCTAGCCGGCCTCGATCCGGCTCGCGTGCATGTGGTCCCGGGCGGCGTGAGCGAGCGCTTTCATCCCGGCGTCGATCACGAGCGGTCGCGCGCAAGCTGGGCCTGCGCCGACCTTACGTTCTGACGATCGCCACCGCCGACCGCCGCAAGAACCTCGCGCCCTGCGGTGGCCGCCGAGCGCCTGGCCGCCGGGATCGATCTGGTCTGGGCGGGCGACGATCGGTCGTATTTCTCGGCGGCGCAGCCATCCCTGGCCTGC
>CAWDBJ010000013.1:0-157834 GCA_963800545.1 uncultured Solirubrobacteraceae bacterium | reverse complement strand
ATGTGTATGTACCTCTCGTTTCTTCGCTGGGCGCCCTGCTCCTGCCGGTGTGCGCCCACGGGGCACCCTGTCAACCGACGAGGACTGGCTGGTGGAGCTGGGCCGCCAACTGCGATGAGCTTCAGCGCTCCGCTGTGGCTGCTGGCGCTGGCCCTCGTCCCGCTGGCGGTGGTCGCCTACCGGCGCGCGCGTCGCCGGACCACGCGCTACGCGATCCGCTTCCCCGCGGTGGCGACGCTGCGCGAGGCGGTGGCGGCTGAGCCGTCGTGGGAGCGCCACCTCCCGGCCGCGCTCGCGCTGGCCGCGGTCGCGGTGCTGGCCGTCGCGCTGGCGCGCCCGCACGTCGGCTATCGGGTGCCCACCAACGAGGCCTCGCTGATGCTGGTCACCGACCACTCGGGCTCGATGGCGGCCACCGACGTGGACCCCAGCAGGCTGAGTGCCGCCAAGGCCTCGGCGAACACCTTCATCGACCAGCTGCCCAAGACAGTCCGGGTCGGGGCGATCGGCTTCTCCAGCTCGCCGGACACGGCGCAGGGCCCGGTCGCCGATCACGCCGCGGCGCGCCAGGTCATCAACTCGCAGTCGGCCGACGGCGGGACCGACACCGGTGACGCGCTGGCGCTCGCGCTCCGGCTCCTGCACGGCAGCGACGCCAAGCACCCACCGTCGGCGATCGTCCTGCTCTCCGACGGCGCGGCCAACGCCGGGCCCGACCCGGTCACCGTCAGCCGCCAGGCGGCCCAGGACCACATCCCGATCTACACCGTCGCGCTCGGCACCCCTGACGGAGTGATCCAGAGCCCCAACCAGTTCGGCATGCCCCAGGCGGTGCCCCCGGATCCCGAGCTCATGGCGCAGATCGCCCAGGTCTCAGGCGCGCGCGCCTTCAACGCCCAGAGCGCCGATCAGCTGAGCTCCATCTACAAGCGGCTCGGCAGCCAGCTGGGGACGGTCAGCCGCCGGCGGGAGATCACCGCGCTGTTCGCGATCGCGGGGGCGGTCCTGCTGCTGGGGGCGGGGGTGACCTCGGTCCGGTCCTGCCGGCCGCCTCCCCGCATAAGCGCGCTAAGGCTCGGCACGCCGCAGCTAAGGCCCCGAGCCGCCGCAGCCGGCTCCGTTTGCCCGTAGCGGGCACCCCCTCTTAGGCGCACCATGTGTTCATGCCAAGCACGAGGAGCACGTCAATGATCACCATGTCCTGTTGGAGATGACCGCCGCCGAGCACCGGGCGCACCTGCGGCGGACCGCCGACCGCTCGCGCTCGGCGCTGGCCGGGACCAGACACAACCAGCCGTCGCGGATCGAGCTGCGCGACGCGACCGCCGAGGACCGCCGAGTCCTGCGCCGCCCTCGCCGCGCTCGACGAGGCGGCGCCGATCGGCATCCCGGCGCTGATCGCCTCCGCCGATGGCCGGGCGATCGCGGCGATCGGGCTGGCCGGCCACCGGGTCGTCGCCGACCCGTTTGCCTTCAGCCAATGCGGTATCCCTGCTGACGCGGCGGGCCGAGCAGTTGACCCCGCCACGGCTCGCCGGCGACTGCGCTTCCGCCTCCCGCGGTTGCGTGGCGCCTCGCCTGACGCCCATAGGCACCCCCGGACGTGCAGCCGGGCCGCACGAAGCGGCCCGGCTGCGACCGGTGCAGTGACCTGCGCGTCAGCGGACGCGCGCGATTCCCGGCGGACGTGCCCTCCGTGCCCGCCACCGGCAACGGAGAACTTGAACGCGGTGGTGCTGTTGAACGTCGCGTTCGGGTTCAGGACGACTGATGGCCATCCGGCCTGCCCGATGTGATGCGGCGCGTCGGGATAGTGCTGCGTCTCCAGGGTGAACGCGTCGCCCTGGCGGTAGACGTTCCCGCTCGTACCGATCAGGTCGCCGACCAGGAAGTTCCCGGTGTAGACCTGGATTCCCGGCTCGGTGGTGAACGTCTGCAGGGTGATCCCGTTCTGCGTGATCCTGGGCGACGGCGGCCAGGCGGTAGCCCGAGCCGTTGAGCACCCAGTTGTTGTCATAGCCGTGGGCGATCTGCAGCTGCTTGAGCGGTCCGCTCTCGCCGTCGGGCAGGTTCGTGTTGCGGATGTTCTGCCCGATCGGATGCAGGTGGCGGAAGTCGTAGGCCGTGCCCTTGACCGGCACGAAGTACGGCGCCTCCGGGATCAGGTTCGTGTCCACCGGCGTGTACGCGTTGCTGTTGAGGTAGAGCAACTGGTTGTACACCGTGTGCCCGCCCTCGCCACCCAGGTTGAAGTAGGTGTGGTTGGTGAGGTTGACGACGGTCGCGTCACTCGAGGACTGGTTGACGACCGGTAGCCGATCTTCAGCTGGTTGTCGCGCGTCAGCGTGTAGGTGACCGTCGCCCGGACCGGCCGCCGGGAAGCCGGTGCATCCCGGGCTCTTGGCCGGCAGGCATCCCTCGCCGGCCGGGAAGTCGGCCGTCAGCAGCAGCGACACGGATCCGTCGCCGGCGGTCGACGTGCTCGCGGACCAGACATGCGTGTTCCAGCCCAGGTAGCCGCCGTGCAGCGTGTTGGTGCCGTTGTTGGCATCGAGCTTGTACGTGTGGCCGTTGAGGTTGAACGATGCCTGCCGATCCGGTTGGCGTAGCGGCCGATGATCGCGCCGAAGTACGTGTCGCCGGACCCGCCGGCCGCCGGGAAGGGCGTGCCGGTGGCTCCCTGGGTGAAGTCGTCGTACGTAGTCGAGCAGATGCGGGAAGCCGAGCGCGACGTTGTCAGATGGCCGCTGCGATCCGGAACCCAGATCGACTGGACGACGCCGCCGTAGTTGGAGATCTTGACCTGCATCCCGCCGCTGCTGGTCAGCGTGTACAGGTTGACGGCGCGGCTGGCCGGGGACTGCGCCGGCGTCCCAGGGTGCGCTGGTGATGCTCCCGTCGCCGCCGTGGCCGGGCCGTGACCGCGGCCGCGGTCCCGGCCGTGGTGCTTGGCGGCGTGGTGATGCGTGGCATGTCGATGTTGCGTCTTGGGAGCGGCGGCGAGTGCCGACCCTCCGAGACCGAGCACTCCGAGAAGGCCGCCGGCCGCGGCAACAGCAAGCGGCCTGCGGATCACGCGAGACATGTGCGTCATCAATCCCCTCCCTCTGAGGATCGTCTGTTCAAGTCGTCCCAGACGGCGACGCTTGGCCGCGAGCGCCGCGACACCCGGTGTGTTAGCGCTCACATCCTGCTGGCGGACGTAACGATAATTGCAAGCGCCGCCGGCGCAAGGCCTTTTTCGACCCGGAACGCGAGGTGACGCGGGCGTTGCGACGCCGACGAGCGAGGGCTAAGCGGTGTCGGGGGCTCGGCGGGCGGCTCGAACAGCGCTTCGGCCTCCAGCCACGCCAGCCACTCGCGGACCCTGCGCGTCTGCATCAGGACATCGAGCTCCTCGGGGGTGAGGGCGGCCTCCCGCTCATCCGCGGTGGCACCTGCGGTCAGCAGGACGAAGCTGTGAAACAGCTGGTCGAGCACGGTCAGCGGCGGGGGATGGCCGCCCTCGGCGTGCTCCATCGCGGAGAGCAGATCAAGACGGCTGCGCAGGGACTGCAGGACGGTCGCGAGGGTGCCCGCGGCATCCAGGGCCTCGGCCGTCGAGCTCGGCGGTCGGGCCCTCACTCTGGTAGCGCTCGAGGAGCTCGGGGTACGTCCGCGACAGCCCCGCCAGCAGGAACCCGGCGCTGGCCTGGTGGGTGACGATGAACGCCGCGTCGGCGCTCAGCTCCGGGTCGAGGCCGGAACGGTCCACGAGGCTGCGGCGCAACTCGTTCATCGCTCGTCGCCCGCCGATTCGCCCGTCAGCCGCTCGATGTGCTGCACCCATGCCTCGATTCCGCACTCGGCGCTGAGGCCCGGCCAGCTCTGACTGGGTGAGCAGCGCCTCGGGCTCGGGAGCCTCCTCGGCCAGGGCGACGAGCGTGTAGCCGAGGCGGCCCAGGGCGGGCAGCACCGCGGAGGGTTCAAGCTCGGCGGAAACCCGCTCCAGCAGCCGTTCGTCCGTGATGGCCGCCACCGTCGCGCGGGCCGCGTAGGCGACCCGGCGGGCGCCCGCCAGCGCCTCGGGGGCGACCTCGGCCACCGGCGTGCCGGTGAAGCGCAGGTCCACCAGCCGCGCGCACAGCGCGGCGCTCTCCCGGTACGTCAGGTACAGCTCGGCGATCAGGGCGACCGCCTCGGTGTCCACCGCCGGCCGCTGTCCGCGCCGCAGCTTCATCACGGGCGCACGATAGAGCGGATCGTGTCGGCGAGCGCGCGCAGCGCCGGGTTCTGGGAGCGGGCGAATGATCGGCGAGACCGGCGAGCCTCATTCGCACATCGGTGGTGAGCGGGCCGATGCCGTTGCGGTACACCCACAGCAGGCTCTCCTTGGCGCCCGCCGGCAACGGCAGCTTGCCGGCCTTCTCGAGGATCTCCAGGGCGGCCTCGGCCGCGTCGGCGCGCGCCCCGTGCTGGGCGACCTGCTTGGCCGCGCCGGCGAGCTTGGCCTCCGCCCCGGCCCGCTTGAGGACTGAGCGCATCGAGGTCGACCGGGTCTCTCCGCTGGCGCGGGCGGCCGCCAGCCCCTTGTCAAGGGCCTCCGTCTCGACCCGCTCGACCGCCTCCCGGCCGGCCGTCCCCACGCCGTAGGTCTCGGCGATCGAGCGCAGGGCGTTGACGCCGAGGTCGGCGAGCGAGCCGGCGCCCAGCGTCGCCGACGCCGACGATCAGGTTGGTCAGGTCGTCGTCGGGGACCGCCTCGGGGGTGGTCGCGTCCTTGTAGAAGCCGTAGCCGGGGATCGGGCTGTTCCACGGGTCGCCGACCGGGATGACCCCGGTGAGGTTCGACAGGCCGTCGGGGGCCACGACGCCGGCGCCGGGCCCGGCGAAGGGCTCGAGCGGCGCCCCGAAGCCCGGGCTGGGGCGCCGGGCGCGGCGAACGGCGCTGCCGAACGGGGTCCCCGGCGTGCCCGGACGCGTCCCGGCCAGCGTCTGCTCGTAGCCGGAGGCCGTGTGGGTGAAGTCGTCGAGCACCTGCTGGGCGCGGCGGGCGTAGCCGTCGGCCTCGCGACCGGCCCCGCTGGCCTGGTCTGGGCGCTGCGCAGCTGGGTGTTCAGCCGGTCGGCCTCGGCGGGGTGGGGGCGGCCGCGGCCGCCGTGCCGAGCCGGTTGGCCTACTCCGATCGCCGTCGTCATCCGCTGCTGGGCCGCGCTCCCACAGCATGCGCAGCCGCTTGATCTCCGACTGGGCGTGGTCCAGCGCGGTCCCGTACCCGGCGACGGCATGGGCGCAGTCGCGAAACTCGCCCGAGCCGCCGTGGGCGACGGCGGCCAGTCCCTGCGAGGAGGAGTGATAGGCGCTGGCGGCATAGCCCTGCCAGTCGAGCGCCAGGGAGGCGCTGGCCGCGCGCAGGCCGCTGCCGACGTGGTGAAGCTCGTCGCCGGCGCCCGACAGCGTGCGGGCGATGGCGGCGATCGCGCCCGGATCGCCCTTGGGCGGATCCGGGAAGCTCGCGGCTCCCGTGCCGGATCCGGGATCGGCCATCGGGATCATGGCTTGAACCCCGGCAGCGCCTTGATGGGCACGACGCCCTGGTCGGTCACCAGATAGCCGACGGCCGCGGCGGCGACGTTGCGCGACAGGCCTCCCACGGTCGTCTCGAGCTCGGCGGTGGCCTGCTGGGCGCGGCTGCACATGGCCAGAAACGCGCCGGTGATCGGCTCACCGCCGAACGCCCCTGCCTGGCCGGCCGCCGAGGCCGCCGCCTGGTGGGCGGAGTCGGCCGCGCCCCCGGTTGCCCCGATCGCGACCGCGGCGGCGGCCAGGGAGGGGGTGTGGACGGTGAAGCTGCTCATCGTCGCGGGCCGTCGTGTCATGGCGGCAGTATCCGGCCCGCCGGGCCCCCCGCCCAGTGACCGAAGGTATCGACCGGACCATCCCCCGCGGGCGCCATCCGCTACATCTACGAGCCATCGCCGCCCGCAACCTCGTCAACCTCAACTCGGTCAGCAAGGGCTACGGCAGCCGCTCGGTGCTCGAGACCTCACGCTGGGCGTCAGCGAGGGCGACCGCATCGGGGTGGTCGGCGAGAACGGGGCGGGCAAGTCGACCCTGCTGCGGCTGATCGCCGGCACGGAGGCGCCCGACGCCGGCACCGTCACCCGGACCGGCGGCGTCAGCGCCGAGCGGGTCGTCCAGCAGGCCGACCTCGATCCCGCGCCACACCGTGCGCACGCGCTGGTCGGCGACCGGGCCGAGCATCAGTGGGCCGGCGACGGCCGCTTTCGCGAAGTGCTCGAGGGGCTGCTCGGCGGCGTCGAGATGTCGCGCTTCGCGCGGGGGCCGAGACCGCGGTGGCCACCCTGTCGGGCGGCGAGCAGCGGCGGATCGCCCTCGCCCGCGCCCTGCTCGACTCGCCCGACCTGCTGCTCCTCGACGAGCCGACCAACCATCTCGATGTCGAGGGCATCGACTGGCTGGCTCGCTATCTCGGGGCCCGGCGGGGGACGCTGCTCGTCATCACCCACGACCGGTGGTTCCTCGATGAGGTGTGCACCCGCACCTGGGAGGTCGCCGACGGGACCGTCCGTCAGCAGGACGGCGGCTACTCGGCCTACGTGCTGGCGCGGGCCGAGCGCGACCGCCAGGCGGCGGTGCGCGAGGACAAGCGCCGCCAGCTCGTGCGCAAGGAGCTCGCCTGGCTGCGGCGCGGGCCGCCGGCGCGGACCTCCAAGCCGCGGTTCCGGATCGACGCCGCCAACGCGCTGATCGCCGACGAGCCGCCGGCGCGCGACACCGTCGAGCTGCTGCGCTTCGCCACCGCGCGGCTCGGTGACCGGGTGCTCGACGCCGTGGACGTGTCCGTCTCGCTCGGGGACCGGCGGCTGCTCTCCGACGTCACCTGGCGGCTCGGTCCCGGGCAGCGGGTCGGCCTCGTCGGCGCCAACGGCGCGGGCAAGACGACGCTCATCCGCCTGCTCGCCGGCGACCGCGAGCCGGACTCCGGCACGGTCGCGCGCGGGGCCACCGTCAAGCTCGCCGAGCTCTCGCAGGACACGGCCGAGCTGCCGGGCGGGCTGCGGGTGCTCGAGGCGCTCGAGCAGGTGCGCGGCCGCGCGACGACGAGCGGCGGGGAGGAGCTGACCGCGGGCTCGCTGGCCGAGCGCTTCGGGTTTCGCGGGGAGAAGCTGTGGACGCTCACCGGGGACCTCTCGGGCGGCGAGCGCCGCCGCCTGCAGCTGATGCGGCTGCTGCTCACCGAGCCCAACGTGCTGCTGCTCGACGAACCGACCAACGACCTGGACATCGACACCCTGACCGCGCTGGAGGACCTGCTCGACGGTTGGCCGGGCACGCTGGTGGTCGTCTCCCACGATCGCTACTTCCTCGAGCGGGTGTGCGACGACGTGTACGCGCTGCCGGGCGATGGGGGGCTGCGCCACCTCCCCGGCGGGATCGAGCAGTACCTGCAGCTGGCCCGGGAGGGTGTGCCGGACGCGGCCGGGCCGGTCGGAGTCGCCGGGCGGCGCGGCGGCCGCGGGGGCCGCCTGGGGCCCAGCGCCAGGCGGCTCGCCGGGAGCTGGCCCGGGTCGAGCGCGACCTGCACCGCACGGAGCAGCGCGACGGCGAGCTGCAGGTCGCCATCGCCGCGGCCGCCACGGACGCCGGGGCGCTGAGCGCGCTGACGGCGGAGCTGAGCGAGCTGGCCGAGCGCCGCGACGACCTCGAGGCGCGCTGGCTGGAGCTGTCCGAGCAGCTTGACGGGTAGACCCTCGTTCATGGCCACCGCCCCGCGACGCCCGCTGCTCGTCATCCACGCCGGCGCCGGACCCGAGCCGGTGATGAGTGACGTCCAGGCGCAGCAGCGCCGCCAGGCGCTGCGCGACGCCCTGAACCGCGGCCGCACCGTCCTGGAGGCAGGCGCCGACGCCCTGGCGGCGGTGCGGGCGGCGGTCGCCTTCATGGAGGACGAGGCCGACTTCTTCAACGCGGGCCGCGGCTCCGTCCTGTGCGCGGACGGTACCGTCGAGATGTCAGCGGCCGCGATGCGCGGCCGCGACCGAGCGGCCGGCGCCGTCGCGGCCATCCGGCGCGTCCGGCAGCCGATCGACGCCGCCCTCGCCGTCCTGGACCGCAGCCCCCACGTGCTGCTGATCGCCGGCGCCGCCGACGCCTTCGCGGCGGCGCAGGGCCTCGAGCAGCGCGATCCCGAGTACTTCGTCACGGAGCGCCAGCGGACCCGCCTGGCCGATCGCGGCTCGGACTTCGCCCGGGGGACGGTCGGCGCGGTGTGCCTCGATGCCGGCGGCGAGCTGGCAGCCGCCACCTCGACCGGCGGGCGCCGCGGCCAGGCCCCCGGACGGGTGGGCGACACGCCGCTGATCGGCGCGGGCACCTGGGCCGACGGTCAGGTGGCGGTCTCCTGCACGGGGGACGGCGAGGAGTTCATCCGGGCCGGCGCGGCCCGGCAGCTGGCGCTCCTGCGCGATTCCGGGGCGCTGCTGGCCGATGCCGCCGAGCACACCCTGCGCGACGTCGCCTCCTTGGGGGGCCACGGCGGCCTGATCGCCGTTGACGTCGACGGCCAGGTGGCGATGCCGTTCACCTCGGGGGCCATGAACCGGGGGATGTGGCGCGCCGGCGAGGATGCGCAGGTCTGGATCTGACGGACATTCCAAACGCACTGGCGGATTGACTCGAGGAGAGACACATGTGGACCGGACATGACACCGCACTGATCATCTACGCCGTGCTGGCGGTCGCGCTCGTCGTGATCCTGGTCGCGGTGGTCAAGCTGCACGCCTTCGTGGCGCTGACCATCGCTTCGCTGGCGATGGGGCTGGCCGGAGGCCTGGGCGTGGACAAGGTCGTGAAGGCCTTCGAGGCCGGTGCGGGCAAGGTGTTCGGCAGCGTCGGCCTGCTCGTCGCGCTGGGAACGATGCTCGGCAAGCTGCTCGTCGAATCCGGCGGCGCCCAGCGGATCGCCGACACGGTGCTGTCGCGAGCGGGCGACCGCGGGATTCCCTGGGCGATGGCGCTGGTGGCGATGATCGTCGGCCTCCCCCTGTTCTTCGAGATCGGCCTCGTGCTCCTGATGCCGATCATCTTCGCGGCGGCCCAGCGGGTGCAGGGCAGGGGAGAGCAGCGCGGGGGCGACGCCTACCTCCTCGTCGGCA
The DNA here is from genome assembly GCA_963800545.1 of uncultured Solirubrobacteraceae bacterium. GTDB lineage: Bacteria > Actinomycetota > Thermoleophilia > Solirubrobacterales > Solirubrobacteraceae > Palsa-465. The sequence continues at coordinate 148,676 of CAWDBJ010000013.1, read as the reverse complement.
TCCCCGCCCTCGCGGGGCTGTCCGTGCTGCACGGCCTGGTGCCCCCGCATCCCGGGCCGCTGCTGGCGATCAGCGCGCTCGGCGCGCCGATCGGAACGACGATCCTCTACGGGCTGATCGTGGCCATCCCGACCGTGATCGTCGCCGGGCCGCTGTTCGCGCGCGTGGCGACGCGCTGGGCGCATGCCGATCCCCCGCGGGCTCTGATCGAGCAGCTGGCCGGCGACGAGCGCTCGGAGTCCGCGCCGCGGTTCACCGTGACCCTCGCCACCGTGCTGCTCCCCGTCGTCCTGATGCTGATCCGCGCCGGGACTGACGTGGCGCTGGGCAAGAGCAACCACGTGCGGGAGTGGGCGGACTTCATCGGTGATCCAGCAACCGCCCTGCTGATCGGCGTGCTCGTCGCCCTGTGGACGTTCGGGATCGCGCGCGGCTTTGACCGCGATCGTCTCAACCGCTTCTGCACCGACGCGCTGGCTCCCACCGCCACCATCGTGTTCATCATCGGCGCCGGCGGGGGATTCAACGGCGTGCTCGTCGACAGCGGCATCGGCACCGCGATCGGCAAGGGCGTCAACGGCCTCTCGATCTCGGCGCTGTTGCTGGGATGGTTCGTCGCCGTGCTCATCCGGGTGGCCACCGGCTCGGCCACGGTGGCCACCATCACTGCCGCCGGGATCATGGTGCCGATCGCCGCTCACACCTCGGTCAACCGGCCGCTGCTGGCGCTGGCCATCGGCTGCGGCTCGCTGTTCTTCTCCCAGGTCAACGACGCGGGCTTCTGGCTGGTCAACCAGTACTTCGGCATGTCCGTGCCCGACACCCTGAAATCGTGGTCGGTCATGGAGACGATCGTCTCGACCGTCGGCCTGCTGTGCGTGATGGTGCTCAGCCTCGTCGTCTGAGCCCCGCGCTACACGGCGCGGCTCGCCAGCTCCGCTCCCTGGGAGAGCGCCTCGAGCTTGGCCCAGGCGATCTGTGGGTGCACCCGTCCACCGAGCCCGCAATCCGTGGAGGCGATGACGTTCTCGGCCCCCACCACGGAGGCGAAGCGCCCGATGCGCTCGGCGACGAGCTCGGGATGCTCGACAACGTTGGTGGAGTGGGTGACGACGCCGGGGAGGATGACCTTGCCCTCGGGCAGGCGGACGTCCTGCCAGACCTTCCACTCGTGCTCGTGGCGGGCGTTGGCGGCCTCGAAGGAGTAGGCGCCGGCGTTGACCTCGAGCATCAGGTCGACGATGTCGGCCATCGGGATGTCCGTCACGTGCGGGCCGTGCCAGCTGCCCCAGCAGAGATGAAAGCGGATCCGCTCGGGCGGCAGGCCGCGGATCGCGTGGTTCAGCGCCTCGATGCGGATGCGGGTGAAGCGCTGGTAGGCCTCGACGGTCGGGGCGGGGTTGATCTGGTCCCAGTTCTCGGCGATCGCCGGATCGTCGAGCTGGAGCATCAGCCCGGCTTCGATGATCGCCGTGTACTCCTCGCGCATGGCGTCGGCGCAGGCATACATGAGCGCCTCGTCGTCCTCGTAGAACTCGTTGCCGAAGCGAGCGCAGCTGCCGGGCGCCACGGAGTTGAGGTAGCCGTCCTGCAGGCCCTGGGCGTCGAGCGCCGCCTTGAAGTGGGCGATGTCGCGCTGGATCGCCTCCTGGCCGGTGTAGGTGATGGCGGCCCGGGCGACCGGGGTGACCGGCGGGCGGTTGGGCAGCGCGGCGCCGGAGGCGGGATCGGCGTAGGCCTCGGAGAACTGCTGCCAGTCGCGGCGCTCCTCGAAGCTGGCCAGCGCCACCTCGCCCGGCTTGGGCCGGGCCTGCGGTGAGGACAGCAGCGGGACGTCATCGAGCTCGAGGCCGCCGAGGCGCGGGAAGATGTAGCTCCACCAGGCCCCGTAGTCGTAGCGGCTCGCCCATGGCATGCCCGTACTCGCCGTCGTTGACGATGTCGATCCCGAGCTCGCGCTGGCGGGCGACGACGTCGCTCACGGCGGCGGCGAGCTGCTCGTCGTAGGCCGCCTCGTCGGTGTCCTTGCCTTCGCTGCGGGCGAGATTGATCTCAGCCAGGTCCTGAGGTCGGGGCAGGCTGCCGGCGTGACTGGTGCGGATCCGATCGCTCACTTCTCTCTCCCTCTCATGGCAACGCGGTTCGGGGGCGACTCTATCGCCGGCGCCCAGTGGAGCGTGACCGTCGTCACACGTAGTTGAGTCCGCAACGAAACGCGCTAACATCTCAGTCGAACCAACTTAGATCTGAACACAGATCGGAGACTTGAGAACGTGGAATTCGAGAATACGAACCCCCAGAACGCCCGCCTCTGCGACATCTGCGGCGAGCGGCCGGGCGTCGTCCAGGTGATGTTCGCCGGCGGCGGCGGACGGCGCGCGGGCCTGTTGTGCGAGCGGTGCGCGCGCGACGCGGTGGCGGCTCAGCAGGGCGGCACCCCCGACGGCTTTGGCGCCACCGGTGGCTCGGCGGACCGGCGCAACGCGTCGACCCGTCAGCGTCAGCAGACCCAGCGCCATTCGGACACCCCGGCGCTCGACGAGTTCGGGCGCGATCTGACCGCTGAGGCCCGAGCCGGGCGCATCGATCCGGTGATCGGGCGGGCGGCCGAGATCGAGCAGGTCGTCGAGACCCTCACCCGGCGGCGCAAGAACAACGCGGCGCTGATCGGCGAGGCCGGCGTCGGCAAGACGGCGATCGCGGAGGGCCTGGCCCTGCGGATCGCCGAGAACGACGTCCCTGCGCCGCTGCGCGGCGTCCGGGTCGTCGAGATCGACCTCGGCGGGATGGTCGCCGGGACCCAGTTCCGCGGCGCCTTCGAGCAGCGGCTGAAGGCCGCCATGGCGGAGGTCGCGGCCTCCGACGGCCGGATCATCCTGTTCATCGACGAGCTGCACACGCTGCTGGGCGCCGGTGGCGCCGAGGGCGCGATGGACGCCGCCAACCTGCTCAAGCCGATGCTGACCCGCGGCGAGCTGCGGATGATCGGTGCGACGACCCTGGCCGAGTACCGCAAGGTCGAGCGCGACGCCGCGCTGGCCCGGCGCTTCTCGCCGGTGATGGTCGAGGAGCCGACGGTGGACGAGACGGTGGAGATCCTCGAGGGCCTGCGGGCGCAGTACGAGGAGCACCACGGCGTGCACATCACTGATGAGGCGCTCGAGGCGGCCGCCCGGCTGTCGGACCGCTACATCAGCGAGTACCGCCTGCCCGACAAGGCGATCGACCTCGTCGACCAGGCGTCCGCGAGGCTGCGGCTGCGCCGCGTCGACACGGACACCACCAAGCTCGAGACAGAGCTCGAGCACCTGCGCGCCGAGAAGCAGGCGGCGGTGGACGCCGAGGCCTACGAGGACGCCGGCGAGCTGAAGCTCCGCATCGACGCCCTCGAGCGCCAGCTGGCGGCGGCCGCCCCCGGCGACGCTCCGGAGTCCGGCGAGCCGACGGTGGCTCCGCGCTCCGACGTCGTCGACGAGCGGGCCATCGCCGAGGTCGTGGCCGTCCGCACCGGCATCCCCGTCGGGGAGCTGGTGGCGGCCGAGCTCGAACGGTTGGGCACGCTGGAGGACGACCTGCACGGCCGGGTGATTGGTCAACAGGAGGCCGTCCACGCCGTGGCCGAGACGGTCCGTCACGCGCGGGCGGGACTGGCCGAGCCCGACCGGCCCCTGGGCAGCTTTCTGTTCATGGGACCCACGGGCGTCGGCAAGACGGAGCTCGTCAAGGCGCTGGCCGAGCGGCTCTTCGCCACGGAGAAGGCGCTCGTCCGCATCGACATGTCCGAGTACCGCGAGCCCCACACGGTGGCCCGGCTGATCGGGTCCCCGCCCGGCTACGTCGGCTACGGCGACGGCGGTCAGCTGACTGAGCCGGTGCGGCGGCGGCCCTACTCGGTGATCCTGCTCGACGAGATCGAGAAGGCCCACCCGGAGGTCTGGAACGTCCTCTTGCAGGTGCTCGACGACGGCCGGCTGACTGACGGCGAGGGCCGCACGGTCGACTTCACCAACACGGTCGTCGTGATGACCTCCAACCTGGGCGCCGGACAGGCCAAGCGGCCGGTGGGCTTCACCGGCGGCGAGGCGGACTCCGCGGGCGAGCGCATGCTGGCCGCGGCCAAGCACGCCTTCCTGCCGGAGTTCGTCAACCGGATCGACGAGATGGTCATCTTCGAGCCGCTGACTGAGGATCAGGTCCGCGAGATCGGCGGGCTGCTCGTCGAGCGGATCGCCGACCGCCTGCGCCAGGAGCACGGCGTCGAGCTGGAGGTCTCCGACCGAACTCATCGCCCGCCTCGCCCGCGAGGGCTTCGATCCCGAGTTCGGGGCGCGCCCCCTCAAGCGCCACCTGCGCCGCACGCTGGAGCGCGAGCTGACCCGGGCGATCCTCGACGGCCGCGTGATGGACGGCGGCCACGTGCTGGTCACGGACTCGGCCGAGCACGAGATCGTGCTCGACGTCCGCGAGCCGGCCATCGCGTAGGTCCCACCTCGACTGAGGGCGTCCGCCGGCGACGGCGGGCGCCCTCGTTGTCGTTCCGCGCGCGGAGGCCGGGTCGGTGCGCCGCTGCGCAGCCGGCCCGACGACACGCGTCTTGCGCGCGCCCCGCGCCGCGAGTAGTCTCTCTCAGATCGAAAATGGCTTTCGATAATAGAAACCAGCGAGGGCACGAGATGAGCGACCACGGAGCGGACGAGCCCGGGGACCCATCGAAGCGAGCGGGGCCACACGGACGCTTGAGTCGACCCCGGCACACTGTCGCGGCGTGAGCTGATCGGCGCGGCGGGCCTGGGGGTCGGGGCCCTCTACCTCGCCGGTTGCGGCGGCACCTCGCAGAAGGTGCCCAGCACCACCTCACACGCGTCGGCCTCCTCGAGTGGGGCCGCCGTGGCGCCGAACATCCCGGGCCCGCCGGCCGGCGGGGGCCAGCAGGGCGGCCAGCTCGTCGTGGGCTGGGAGCAGGAGGGCAACTCCTTTGATCCGGCGATCGGCTATGACCTGATCAGCTGGGACTCGCTGTGCAATTGCACGACCGCCGCCCCGATGATCTTCGGCGCGCTGGGGGAGGGTCCGTTCCCCAACGCCGCCGCCCGGATCGACATCTCCGAGGGCGGGACGCTGTACACGATGCACCTGCGCCCCGGGGTCAAGTTCCACAACGGGCGGACGGTCACCGCGCAGGACTACGTGTACTCCTGGCAACGGGTGCTCGATCCCAAGCTGGCCTCGTGGGCGAGCAGCTACCTGTCCCCGATCGAGGGCGCCGAGGCGGTCGTCAACGGCAAGGCCAAGACGGTCAAGGGGCTGACGGTCGCCGACCCGATGACCCTGAAGATCCGCCTGCACTCCCCGGACATCACCTTCATCAACATCCTCGCTCAGCCGTACATGACGGCCGTGGCCAAGGAGGCGGTGCAGCGCTACGGCGCCAAGTTCGCCCACCATGTCGTCTCCACCGGCCCGTTCATGCTCACCGCCTATGACCAGCGAGATCAGACGGCGACCTTCAAGCGCAACCCCCACTACTTCTGGACCGGGTTGCCCTACCTGGACAGCGTGCTCTACCGCTGGGGGACGAGCGCCCAGACCGAGCTGCTCCAGCTCCAGCACGGCAACATCGACTCGATCGGGCCGGGCATCGGGCCCTCGCTGGTTCCGCAGGTCGCCGCGCAGCCGTCGCTGGCCAAGTATGTGCTCAAGGTCGAGCTGCAGGCCGTCCGCTGGATCGGCTTGAACCTCAAGCGCGCCCCGTTCACTGATCCGCGGGTGCGCCAGGCGCTCAACTGGGCCATCGACCGCAACCAGATCGCGCGCGTCATCCACGGCGAGAGCGTGGGCTGGGGGCTGCCGTTCCCCGAGAACCTGCCTGACTACCACCGGATCGCCGCCCCGTACGGGTATGACCCCCAGAAGGCCAAGCAGCTGCTGGCGGCCGCCGGAGCCCACAACCTCTCCTTCGACCTGACGACGACCTCGGACGATCCCAACCCGAGCATCGCCCAGATCCTCCAGCAACAGCTCAAGGCCGTCGGGGTCACCATGAACATCCAGACGGTCTCGGACTCCGCCTACAACACGGCGACTGAGAAGAAGAACTTCGTCGCCGCGCCGATCCACTGGTACCAGGTGCAGCCGACGGCGCTGGACATCCTCACCTCCAACTACACCTCGGACGCGTCCTCCAACTACTGGAACTACGCCAACCCGAAGGTGGACGGGCTCGCCCAGCAGGCGCTGCGCGCGCGCTCCACCGCGCAGAGCAACACGTACCTGGCGCAGGCCGAGCAGCTGATCGCCCAGGATGCCCCGGGGCTGTTCCTCGGCAGCCTGAACTTCATCGACGGCCGCTCTCCCGACCTCCACAACTTCCACTACAACGTCTTCTACGGCACCTATTACGACCGCCTCTGGAAGTCGGCTTAGCCGGCTCTCAGTGGTCCGGGCCCGCCCGCGGCCCAACGCCTCGCTGGCAGTCGGGCTCGGCCTGCTCGGGGCGCTGATCCTGTTCGCGCTGATCGCGCCCGTCTTCGGTCCGCCGGACAAGATCTACGCCAACGGGATCTCGGCCAGCGGCCTGCCACTTCCGTTCGGCGCCGCTCACCACATCCTCGGCACGGACTCGATCGGGCGCGACATGCTGACCCGGCTGGCCTACGGCGGGCGCACCACGCTGGAGATCGCGTTCATCGCGAACCTCACCTCGATCGGCGTCGGCGCGATCGTCGGCATCACCGCCGGCTTCCTGCGCGGCGTCGCCGAGCTCGTGCTCATGCGGATCACTGAGGTCTTCCTGTCCGTCCCGACGGTCATCTCCGGCCTGGCGCTGGCCAGCGTCCTCGGGCAGGGCGTGTTCGGGGTGATCGTGGTCGTCACCGCCCTGTACTGGGCGTGGACGGCCCGGGTGATCTTCGGCGAGACCCTCGCCCTGCGCAAGCGGCCGTTCGTGGAGGCCGCGATCGCCCAGGGCGTGCCGAGCTCGACGATCATGCGCCGCCACATCCTGCCCCACCTGACGTCCCTGCTGCTCGTCATCGCCGCCCTCAACGGCGCCGCGGTGGTGGCCATCGGCGCGGGTCTCTCCTACCTCGGCGCGGGCGTGCAGGCGCCGACCGCGGAATGGGGCGACATGCTCAATTCCGGCCAGAACGCGCTCGAGTACATGCCCCACGAGGTGGTCGAGCCGCTGGTGTGCGTCGTGCTCACCGTGCTGGCGTTCGTCCTCATCGGCGATGGCATCGGCCGCCGCGGATCAGTCTCCCTGCGCAGGTCATGGCTCGATATCTAGCCACTCGCGTCGGCCTCGGCCTGCTGACGATCCTCAGCGTGATCCTCTTCACGTTCCTGCTGATGTTCATCGTTCCCGGGGACCCGGCACGGTCGATCGCCGGGCCGCGGGCGACGCCGCAGATCCTGGCGCTGGTCAGGCAGAACCTCCACCTGGGCCAGCCGGTGCTCAGCCAGCTGTGGACCTACCTGACGGGGATCGTCCAGGGCGACTTCGGCGTCTCCTACGTGCAGAAGGAGTCCGTGGCCTCGATCATCTCCAGCCGGCTGCCGGCCACCATCGAGCTCGGCCTCGCGGGCCTGGTGCTCGAGCTGATCCTCGGCGGCGCGCTGGGCGTGTGGGACGGGATGCGCCGGCGCCGCAGCCGGATCCTGGCGGTCGTCAACGTCGGCTTCCTCTCCGTGCCGGCGTTCTCGCTGGCCTTCCTGCTGTTGCTGCTGTTCGGCTACAAGCTGTCGCTGTTTCCGATCGACGGGGGGACCGGCGGAGACCGGATCGTGTTGCCTGCGCTGACGCTCGGGCTGTTCGGCATGCCGTACTACGCCAACGTCGTGCGCGATGCGATGCAGGAGACGCTGGCCGCTCCCTACACGCGCACCGCCGTGGGCAAGGGGCTGACCCGCCGCCAGGTCCTGCGCCACCACGTGCTGCGCAACGCCCTCTCGCCGGCGCTGACGATGGCCGGGCTGGACTTCGCCATCCTGCTCTCCGGCGTCGTCTTCGTGGAGACGGTATTCGACTGGCCGGGCATCGGCCAGCTGCAGACCCAGGCCTTCTACAACGTCGATCGGCCGGTGCTGATGGGCACCGTCGTCGTGGCCGCCGTACTCGTCGTGGTCGCCACCCTGGCCATCGACCTCGCCCGCATGGCGATCGACCCCCGGACCCGGCTGAGCCCGGCATGAGCCTCGCGGTGCCGGCAGCGGCGGTGCGCGAGAGCGGCCTCGCCGTGACTGACCTGCACGTCCGCTACGGCGAGCATCATGCGGTGCGCGGCGTCTCCTTCGCCGTCGCCGCGGGGGAGACGCTGGCGATCGTGGGCGAGTCCGGTTGCGGCAAGTCGTCGACCGCGCTGGCCATCGCCCGGCTGCTGCCGGTGGGCGCCTCGATGCAGGGCAGCGCGGTGGCGGGCGACTTCGATCTCGCCTCGGCCACCGGGGCGGCGCTGCGCTCCGCCCGCGGGCGGGTCGTCGCCTACATGCCCCAGGACGCGATGGCCGCGCTCAACCCGGTCCAGACGGCCGGTCGCCAGGTCGCCGAAGTGCTGCGCCACCGGGCCGGCGCCGATCGGGCGGCGGCCGCCACCGGCGCCGTCGACCTCCTGGCGGAGGTGGGCATCACCGAGCCGGCCGCGGTGGCGCGCCGCTACGCCCACCAGCTGTCGGGTGGGATGCGCCAGCGGGTGATGCTGGCCATCGCGCTGGCAGCTCGCCCCGAGGTGCTCATCGCCGACGAGCCGACGACCGCGCTCGACGTCACCGTGCAGGCCGGGATCCTCGCCCTCGTGCGCCAGCGCATCCAGGATGACCGCACGGCGCTGGTGTGGATCACCCATGACATCGGCGTGGTGGCCGAGATCGCTGATTCGGTGGCGGTGATGTACGGCGGGCGGATCGTCGAGCGGGGACCCGTGGAGGCGATCTTCGAGCAGCCGGCCCATCCCTACACGCGGGCGCTGGTCACCGCCCCGGCGACCAGTCGGCTGTCCGCGCCCAAGGCGCCCTTTCAGGCGATCCCGGGTGCGCCGCCGCTCGGCGAGTTTCCCGGTGGCTGTCCGTTTCATCCCCGCTGCCCCCACGTGATGGCCATCTGCCCCGAGCAGATGCCCGGCGGCGTCGAAGTCGGCTCCGGCCATCGCGCCGCCTGCCACCTGCTGACATGAGTGACGCGCCCCTGATCGAACTCGCCGACGTCCACAAGCGCTACGGGCCGACCCGCGCGCTGGATGGCGTCTCCATCACGGTCGCCGCCGGCGAGACGCTCGGCATCGTCGGCGAGTCCGGGTGCGGCAAGAGCACCATCGCCCGCCTCGCCCTCGCCCTCGAGCGGCCGACGGCGGGCGAGATCCGCTTTCGCGGGCGCCCCTACCCGCGCAGCCCGCGCCGGTTGCGCGAGGTGCGCCGGCGGGTGGGGATCGTCTTTCAGGACCCCTATGACTCGCTGGACCCGCGCTTCACCGTCGAGCACCTCGTCGACGAGCCGCTGCGGGCGCACGGCCTGCCCCGCAGCCGTGCCCGCGTCGCCGAGCTGCTGACTTCCGTGGGGATGGCCGAGGCCGACCTGGACTCCTACCCCGGCCAGTACTCGGGCGGTCAGCGCCAGCGGATCGGCATCGCACGAGCGCTCGCGCTGGAGCCCGACGTCATCGTCTGTGACGAGCCGACCTCGGCGCTGGACGTCTCCGTGCAGGCGCAGATCCTCAACCTCCTGCTCGAGCTCCAGCGCGAGCGGGGCCTCGCCTACCTGTTCATCTCCCACGATCTCGAGGTGGTGCGGCGGATGAGCGACCGGCTGGCGGTCATCTATGCGGGCACCATCGTCGAGACGGGACCGGCCGAGCGGATCACCGCCGCCCCCCGGCACCCGTACACGCGGGCGCTGCTGGAGGCCGTGCCGGCCACCCGGCCCTCCGAGCGCCACCGCGCGCAACCGGCCGCCGCCGCCCCACCACCGGTCTCGGCGCAGCGGACCGCCTGCCCGTTTGCCCCACGGTGCCCGCGCGCCGCCGACCTCTGCGCCACCGAGGTGCCCGCGCTGCGCGACCACGACCACCGGCTCGTCGCCTGCCACTTTCCCCTCGAGGGAACACCGGCCGAGCCGGTCGCCGTCTAGACCCCGGCGTCGAGCAGCGCGTCGTTCCAGGTGGCCAGGGCCCGGGCGCGCTGGGTGAAGCGGTGCAGCGGGTACTCGAGGGTGAAGCCGATGGCGCCGCTCACCTGCTGGCAGGCGGTGCAGGCGGCCGCGACGGCCGGCCCCGCATGAGCCAGGGAGGCCTCGTCACAGGGATCGGCGGCGAGCAGGCGCACGCCGCGCACCGCGGTGGCCGCCCCCGCCAGCAACTGCTGCACCGGTGCCAGGGCGGCCAGCGTCGAGCCGAACGCCCGGCGCTGGCGGGCGTACTCGACGGTCATCTCCAGCGCTCCCTCGCCGACGCCCGCCAGATAGCCGACGCCGGCCGCCAGCCACGCCCGGCGAGCGGGCGGTGCCACCTCGCCGAGGGCCGCGCCGACACCCCCGATGCGCCGCACGTCCAGACCCTCGGCCGAGGGCAGCCGATCGGACCGCTGCACGGCGTAGATCGTCGAGCCACGCACCACGGTGCCCGGGGACGGTCCCAGGCAGCGGACGAGCTCGCCGCTCATGGGGCCGCCGCCGAGCAGCCGGTCGATCTCCCACAGCGAGCTCAGCCGGCGGCCGAGCTCGACGGCTCCGAGGCCGGCGTGAACCGCGAGCTCGTCATCGCCGGCGACGGAGTCCCAGCCGATCGCGTCCAGCGCGCCGGTGAGCGACGGGTCGGTCTCGGCGCCGAGCGATCCCGGCGCCCACGCCTCGGCGGCCGTGCTCGCCTGCACCCGCCCGGCAACGCCCGCCACGCTGGCCGCGAACTCGAGCGCCTCGCTCACGTCTGACCGCTGCGACATTGCGCCATCACCTCCTCGGTGTGCTCGCCCAGCCCGGGAACGCCCCGGCGAGCCGGGGTCACCGCCCCGTCGATCTTGAACAGGGAGCCGAGCAGCTTGATCTCGCCGACGCCCTCGCGCTGCAGCGACTGCACGAGGCCGTTGGCGCGGACCTGGTCGTGCTCGTAGAGCTGGTCGAGCGAGCGGACCTCGGCGGCAGGCACGCCGGCCGCCCGGAACCGAGCCACCCAGGCGGCCACGGTGTCGACCGCCAGCCGGCGCTCGAACTCCGAAGTGAGACCGGCCCGCTGCTCGCGTTCGGCCGCGTCGGCCGGCGGAGCCTGCGGGTTGGCCGCCCACGGGTCGGCCAGGCCGAGCACATCGGCGGCCGCCACGCGCTGGCGCTCGTGCAGGCAGGCGAGGACCACGAAGCCGTCCGAGGCGGCGTAGGCGCGGTAGTAGGGCTCGAGCTCCTCCGCGGCGCGCAGCGCCTCTCCGTGGGCGCGCAGGTCCTCGGCGGTGGCCAGCGCCTGCTGGCGACCAGGGATCGCCCGCGGCGCCCCATCGTGGTCCTGCACGGACACGAAGCGCTGGCTCTGGACGGCCAGCGCGGCGCCGAGCAGAGAGACCTCCAGGCCGGCGGCGTGGGCGGCCCGCTCGCGCCCGAGCAGGCCGGAGAGGACCGCGATCGCCGCCAGCAGCCCGGCGGTGAAGTCGGCCATGGCGATCCCGCCGGCGCGCTGGGGCACGGTCGAGCCGGCGCCGGCGTTGGCCAACAGCAGGCCGGAGAGCGCCTGGGCGACGAGGTCAAAGGCGGTCAGCGACGCCTCCGGGCCGTCCGAGCCCAGGGCCGACACGCAGCACCACACCGCCTCGGGGCTGACCTCGCGCACCGCCTCGCGATCCAGTCCGAAACGGCGTCGCGCGCGTCGCCGGGAAGTTGTGCACCACGGCGTCGGCGCAGCGCAGCAGCGCCCGGCTGTCGCGGCGCCCGTCCTCAGTCGAGAGGTCGATGACGACCGAGCGCTTGTTGCGGTTCAGCGCGTAGAAGTAGCGGCTCTCGCCCTCGGCGAACGGCTCGTAGCGCCGCCAGGCGTCCCCGGCCGGGGACTCGACCTTGATCACGTCGGCCCCGAGGTCGGCGAGCAGCATTCCCGCGAACGGTCCCGCCACGTACTGCGCGTACTCCAGGACCCGCAGGCCCTCCAGGGGAAGCGGCCTCATCGCGGCGGGCAGGCCAGGCCGCGCCGGGCGATGACGGTTCGCTGGATCTCGGCGGCGCCACCGGAGATGGTGGTCGCCACCGAGGCCCGCTGGAACGCGGCGACGCGGCCGGCCAGGGTTCCGACACCCTCCTCGATCAGCCCCGCCGGCCCCAGCATCTCGACGGCGAACGCCGCCAGCTGCTGCATCAGCTCGGCAACTGAGAGCTTGGCCATCGAGCTCTGGTCACTGGCCGGCCGGCCCTCGGAGAGCAGCTGCGCCGCCCGCCGTCCGTGCAGGCGTGCCGCCTGCGCGGCGCCGCGCAGGCGCAGCAGCCGCCGGCGCTGCGAGGGGTCGACCGCGTAGGGCTCCAGATCGTCGAGCAGCGAGAAGACGGTGCCGACCTTCTCGCTGGTCACGCGCTCGAGGTCCAGCGTGCCCATCAGCACCTGCCAGCCGCCGTGCAGCTCGCCGACCAGCGCGTCGGCGGGGATCTCGACGTCGTCGAGCTCGAGCTCGCCGATCGTGCCTCCGCCGAGGGTGCGATGGGCGTGCACGGTGATCCCCGGCGTGTCGAGCGGCGCCACCAGCACGGAGATCCCGCGATGGCGCTCGCGATCGGGATCAGTGCGCACCGCCAGATAGACCCAATCGGCGTAGTCGGCGCTCGAGGTCCAGATCTTGCGCCCGCTGACGACGAAGCGGTCGCCGTCGCGGCGTGCGCGCGTGCGCAGTGACGCCAGATCTGAGCCGGCGTCGGGCTCGGAGAAGCCCTGGCAGAAGAGCAGCCGCCCGGCGGCGACCTCGGGGACGAGCCGCTCCTGCAGCCCGGCGGTGGCGAAGCGCAGGAGCGCGTTGCCGATCGTCTTGACCGACAGCAGGTAGCCCGAGAGCGGCAGCCAGTGATACCCGAAGCGCTCCTCGCAGGCGAGCGTGTGCAGCGCGGTCAGCCCGCGGCCGCCGAGCGCCACCGGCCAGTGCACGCCGATCCAGCCGGCCTCACCGAGGGCGCGGTAGACGGCGTGGGAATCTCCGTCGGAGGGCATCCCCTGAAAGCGCAGCGCCGGGTCTGAGGCGATGGCATCTCCCAGCGAGCGGGCGAAGTCGTCGGCCTCGGCGGCCAGCTGCTCGATGTCCGTCCGCGCCTCGACGCTCACCGCCGCTCTCCCCGGTCGCCCATCTCGTGGTCGATCGCTCGCGCGGCCGCGCGCAGGCTCCCGGTCAGCTCCTCGCGGAACTCCGGGGTCGCCCGGCCGGCCGGCAGCGAGACGTTGATCGCCGCGGTGCCCGGGCCCTCGATCCACCGCACCGGCACGGCGATCGAGACCAGCCCCACCTCGTACTCCTCCTCGGAGATCGCCACGCCGCCCCGGCGGATCGCCTCAAGGCCCGGCGCAAGCTCATCCCAGGTGGTCGCCGTGTGCTCCGTGAACGGCCGGTAGGGCTCTGGTCCGAGCGCCGCGCGAGCCGCCTCGTCGGGCAGCTGGGCGAGCAGGCACTTGCCCAGAGCGATGCAGTGCGCCGGGAGGCGCATGCCGACCGTCGTCTTGGAGGTGAGCAGGCGGTCGCCGGTCTCGGAGAGCAGGTAGACGACCTCGGCACCCTGCAGGATGCCGACGTTGACGGTCTCCTGGACGCTGGCGGTGAGCGTCAGGAGGTGCGGGCGGGCGAGCTCGGGCAGCCGCAGCCCCGAGACCAGCGCGGGAACGAGCCGGGCCATCTCCAGGCCGAGGCGCAGCCGCCGCGTCGCCGGGTCGCGGTCCAGCCAGCCGCGCTCGGTCAGCAGCGCGGTCAGCCGGTGGACGGTCGGCATCGGCAGCGCCAGCGCTTCGGAGATCTCCTTCTGAGAGAGCTCTGCCTGCGCCCCGCCGAACAACTCGAGCACGTCAAGGCCCCGAGCGAGCGTCCCGACCGACGCGTTCTCACTCACTGAAACTTGCTTTCGCATATCGGCAGTGGCTACTCTACGGCGACCATGTCGCCGCGTCAATCACCGCCATGGGCGCCGCCGGCCGCGAGCCGCCAGGTGCGTGTCATCGCCACCGACTGGGTGACGATGCCCGACGGGGTCCGCCTCGCCGCGCGCGTGTGGCTGCCCGAAGACGCCGACGAGCGGCCGGTGTCGGCGATCCTCGACTCCGTGCCCTATCGGTTCAGTGACGGCACGGCGATCGGGGATGCCGCGTGGGGGACCTATTTCGCCGCCCACGGCCACGCCTTCGTGCGCGTCGATCTGCGTGGCAGCGGCAACTCCGAGGGGCTGCTGGAGGACGAGTACACCGAGCAGGAGCAGCGCGACTGCGAGGCGGTGATCGCCTGGATCGCCGGCCAATCGTGGTGCACGGGGGCAGTGGGGATGATCGGCGTCTCGTGGGGAGCGTTCGCCGGCCTGCAGATGGCCGCCCGCCACCCCGAGCAGCTGCGCGGCGTGGTGGCCATCCACGGCTCCGACGATCGCTACGCCGACGACGTGCACTACGTCGGCGGCTGCGTCTCGCCGATGGACATGCCCCAGTGGGCGACCTCGATGCTCGCCTACCTCAACCAGCCTCCCGACCCGGCGATCGTGGGCGAGCGCTGGCGCGAGATGTGGATGGAGCGCCTGCGCGAGGCGCGGCCGTTCATCGAGCCGTGGATGGGCCACCAGCGGCGCGACGACTACTGGCGCCAGGGGTCGGCGTGTGAGAACTATGCGGCGATCCGGTGCCCGGTCTTCGCCGTCGGTGGATGGAGCGACGGCTACCGCGACACGGTCTTCCGCGTGGTCGAGAACGTCTCCGGGCCCGTGCGGGGGCTCATCGGGCCGTGGGGTCACACCCGGCCCGAAGCCGGCGCCCCGCAGCCGGCGATCGGCTTTCTCCAGGAGTGCCTGCGGTTCTTCGCCGCCAGCCTCGACGGGGCCGAGAATGGCTTCTTCGACGAGCCGCGGCTGATCAGCTACATGCAGGAGGCCGTCGCGCCGGCCGGTTCCTACGCGCAGCGGCCGGGCCGCTGGGTGGCCGATCCGGCGTGGCCGTCGCCGTCGGTCAGCCCGTGGACGCGGGCGCTGGGCGCGGGCGGCCTGGTCGAGCCCCGGCCGTCTTCGGGCGGTGACGGTTGGGCGGCGCGGTCGCTCACCGGGCTGCAGTCCACCGGTGTCGACGGCGGCGTGTGGTGCGGCGACGGCAGCCCCGCCGACTTCGCGCTGGACCAGCGCCGCGACGATGGCGCCTCGCTGTGCTGGGACTCCGAGCCGCTGGCGGAGCGCCTCGAGCTGCTGGGCGCCGGGGAGGCCGTGCTCGAGATGCAGCGTCGACGAACCCCAGGCGCTCGTGTGCGTCCGCGTCTGCGATGTCGCTCCCGACGGCCGCTCGACGCTCGTGGCCCGCGGCCTGCTCAACCTCAGCCGCCGCGAGGGTCACGACCGCTCGGTGCCCATGCCGATCGGGGAGCCCGTGAGCGTCCGCGTCCCGCTGCAGAGCACCGCCTACGCGATCCCCGCGGGGCACCGGGTGCGCCTTGCCGTCTCGGACACGTACTGGCCCTGGGCGTGGCCGTCGCCGCGGCCGACGACGCTGACCGTGCACTGCGGTCCGCGCTGTCTGCTGACGCTGCCGCGCCGCGGCGCGTCCACGCTCGACCCACAGCTGCGCCCCTTCGGTGAGCCGGAGACCGGCACGCCGCTCGCCAGCGAGACGACGATGGTGCGGCCCGGCGGGCGCAGCGTCACCCGCGACCTGGCCACGGGGGAGACGACGGTCCTCTTTGACTGGCATCCCTCGAGCGTGCGGATCCTCGACACGCAGACGGAGATCGGCGAGGAGAACACCGAGCACCTACCGGGTGCGCGAGGGTGATCCGCTGTCGGCCACCGTGATCTGCCGCGTGAGTGTCAGCATCGACCGCGACGGCTGGCATACCCGGACGGAGGCGAGGAGCACCATGACCTGCGACGAGGAGGCGTTCACCGTGACGACTGAGCTGGACGCGTATGACGGCGACACCCGCGTGCACGCCCTGGCCCGAACCCACCGCTTTCCCCGGGACGGCGTGTGATGGCGACCGGCGTCGCCCAGTCCCCGTCCGCCGGGCGCCCCACGGTGCCCTGGTCGTGGTATTCGGACCCCCAGATCCTCGCGCGCGAGACCGAGGCGATCTTCCGCCGCGCCTGGCAGTACGCCGGCCACCTCGGTGAGCTGCAGGGCCCGGGCAGCTACTTCGCCTCAGAGACCGGGCCGGTGCCGATCGTGGTCACCCTCGACCATGACGGCGAGCTGCGCGGCTTCATCAACGTGTGCCGCCACCGCGGCGCCGTGATGGCCACGGGGTGTCACAAGCGCGGGACGCTGCAGTGCCCCTACCACGCGTGGACGTATAACCTCGACGGGGGGCTGAGGGCGGCGCCGCGCAGCGGTGAGGACCACGCCTTTCCCGCCGGCGAGCTGGGGCTGGTGCCGGTGTCAGTGGGCACGTGGGGGCCGTTCGTGTTCGCCAACCCGGATCCGCACGCCGAGCCCCTCGAGCAGGCGCTTGGCGACCTGCCGGCGGTCGTCGCGCAGCGCGGCCTGGACGTCAGCGCCCTGCGCATCCACCACCGCGTGCGCTACGAGATCCGCGCCAACTGGAAGATCGCGCTGGAGAACTACCTCGAGTGCTACCACTGCCCGGTCAACCACCCCGGCCTGGTGCAGGTGATCGACGACCGCGAGCTGCAGCTCGTCGCCGAGGGCCTGCGGACGAGCCAGTTCGCGCCCGTGCACGCCCGGACGCTCAGCGGCGATGGCCCGATCGACGTCAGCGCCGAGACCGGCGCCGCCCAGAACCACCTCTGGTTCCCGACGCTCAAGGTCAACGTGCTGCCGGGTCACCCGAACCTGTCGATCGGGCCGCTGTGGCCGACGGGTCCGCAGACGTGCGCCGGTTACCTCGACTACTTCTTCGCCGAGACCGCCGACGAGACTTGGATCGCCCAGCTGCTGGAGTTCGACGACCAGGTCGGCGCTGAGGACACCGCGCTGGTCGAGGCCGCCCAGCGCGGCACCGTCGGCGGCGGCATCGACCGCGGGTGGGTCCTCGGTGGACCCGAGAACCTCCTCGCCCACTTCCAGGACTATCTCCGGGCGCGCCTCGGGGAGGTCGCCTGACCGTCTGACCCCGGCTGGAGGCGGCGGAGCCGCCGGCGTCGATGCGCGCGGCGATGCGCCGGCGCGTGCGTCCGCACATGCGGAGACACGGCCGCACGTCGCGGCGTAACCAACGGGGAGCGGCCCACCGAGCCGGGCCGTCCGGAGGCGGCCGGCGGCCGGACGGCGCCTCGTGGCGCGTCGTGGCGCCCTGGGTCTGAGCGGCGGCGGCAGCGGGGGTGGGGAACTGATAGCCGCCGATGAGGGCGAACGCCTGGTCTGGCTCTGAGATCGGGCTGAGGCCGATGCACTGCGAGCGCAGCGTCCAGGTTGAACACCCGGGGCCCGAGCCCTGGCCCGGTTGCTCGAACACGGCGGCCGACAGGGTCTGCGGCGCGCGATCGTCCCAGTTCCAGGAGCCGTGCAGGCTGAAGTTCTCGTTCGCCTGAACGGAGAGCCAATAGTGGCCGGCCGGCAGGGTGGGTGCGGGGGAGAGGGGAAGCGTCACGTCCCCGGTCGGATCATTGGCGACCTGGGCGATGTTGGCCTGCTGGAAGACGACGGTCCCGGGGAGGTGGGTGACCGGGTCGTCCTGGTAGACGACGACGTTGAACGAGCTCGCCGGCCCGGGCGGGGTCTGGTTGGCGTAGAGGCCGTCGGCGACGACGGCGGCGATCCGCCAGCCCGTGGCCGACGGGGGCGGGCTGACCTGGAAGTCGTCCGCCGCCTGGTCGTCGTAGGCGTCGTAGGTGCTCTCGTAGTTCTGCGAGTTGGTCGCCTCCGCGATCGCCCCGCTCGTCTGGTCGACGAGCGTCCGGAAGCCGGTCACGGGGATGACGCTGATCGTGTTGTCGCCCTCGTTGGAGACGACGGCGGTCGTCTGGTCGGGCGTCACCGCTACCGCGTCGGGGGTGCTGCCGACGGCCAGGGTCGTCAGGACGGAATCGTTGATCGTGTCGAGCACGGTGACGGAGCGACTGCCGGAGTTGCTGACGAGCGCCTCACCCAGAGAAGGGATCGCAGCGATGCCGTAGGGATGGGAGCCGACGGCGATCGTGTGGGTCGTTACCGGGGATGTGGCGGAGCTGACGTCGACGACGCTGACCGTTCCGGGCACGACCGCCCCCTTGGTGCCGTTGGCGACGAAGGCGCTCGTGCCGACGACTGACAGGTAGGCGGGATAGGTGCCGACGGCGGCGCTGCCATCCACCACCGCCGGGCTGTGGGTGAGGTCGATGACGGTCGTCGTGCTGTTGCGCGCGTCGTCGACGTAGAGCCGGGAGCCGCCGGATCCCGCCGCGAGGCCGCTCGGAGCGGGCTGGGATCCGGGCAGGGTGATCGTGGCGACGACGGTCGCGGCCACCGGGTCGACGACGCTGATCGTGCCCGCACCGAAGTTTGCGACGTACACCAGCGCGCCGATCTGAACGATCCCGTCGGGCTCTGAGCCGACCGTCACGGTGTGGCTCACGACGCGGGAAGCGGTGTCGACGATGCTGATCGTCCCGGACTGGAAGTTGGCGACATAGGCCGTCGAGCCGTCAGGGCTGAGCGCAACCGCCGAGGGGAAGCTCCCGACCGGCACGGTGGCGACGACGGCTATCGGGCGGCTGGTCAGGTCGACAACGCTCAGCGAGTTGCCCCGGGCATCGGCGACATAGGCGCGGGCGTTGGTGACCGCCACGCCGGTCGGCAGTTGCCCCACGGCGACCGTCGTGCCGGCCGGGGGCGCGACGGCGATGGCGGCACGCATGGTCCTGTGGGTAGCGGAGCGCGGATGGCTCAGCGGCGCGACGGTCGGCGGCAGCCGCCGTCCGCGCAGCGAGGCGGCACTCGTGCTCACCGGTAGAGCGACGGCGCCGACGGCTGGCAGCAGCGCGCCGATCATCACGGCCAGGCGAAGAGCCCGATTCATCACACCCCTAGTAGTCCGATTGCGCCCGCCATCGTGGCGAGGCCAGCCTAGCGGGTCACGATGTCCCCACAACCCGACGCACCGGATTGGGAGATACTCGCTTTGTGCCAGCACCGGGCCTCGAGCCGTCGACGCCGCCGGTGCGGCCGTTTCCGCTCAGCGAGCTCGAGCGGGCGACCGGGTACCCGATCGGAAACGAGCCGGCCGGCCTCCCGATTCTCCGGACGCCGGCGATCGAGCCGCGGGCAGCACTCCAGGCGGCGATCCTGCGGATCCTGCAGCGGGGACCGTCCTACGTCAGCTTCTCCGGTGGCCGCGATTCCTCGGCGGTCCTCGCCATGGCCACGGCCGTCGCTCGCCGTGAGGGGCTCGCGGACCCGGTTCCGCTCGACGCTGCGGTTTCCCGGCGTGGCCTCGACAGACGAGTCGATCTGGCAGGAGCGGATCGTCGAGCACCTCGGTCTCGAGCGCTGGCAGATCATCGAGCTGACCGATGAGCTCGATCTGCTGGGAGATATCGCGCAGACGATCCTGCGCGCGCACGGTCCTCTCTGGCCGCCCAACATCCATTTCCACGTCCCGATGTTCAGGGTGGCGTCGGGAGGGAGCCTGATGACGGGCTTCGAAGGCGACGGTCTGTTCGGGGGATGGCGGTGGGCGCACGCCCAGTCCGTCCTGCATCGGCGCGTGCGCCCAGTACCTCGGGACGCGGCACGGGTGGCGCTGGCCCTCCTGCCGCCGAGGGGACGGCGGTGGCTGATGCGGCCACCGCTGCGGCGCGGCGTCACCTGGCTGACGCCTGACGGCCACCGCCTCCTCTCGGCGTCGGCGCGGCGGCGCGAGGCCGAGGAGCCTCGACGGTGGGATCGCTGGCTGCAGACCTTCTATGGCCACCGCCGCTTCCTTCTGCTTCCCCTCCAGGGACTGTCTGTGGTGGGCGCAGACCATGGCGTTCGGGTCGAGCATCCGTTTCTCGACGGCGCGTTCCTGGGGGCTCTGGCCACGACCGGAGGGGGCGCCGGCTGGGGCAACCGCACGGCGATGATGCGGGCGCTGTTCGCCGACGTCCTCCCGGACGAGGTCAACGCGCGTCGCGGCAAGGCCGAGTTCGGCGCGAGCGTCTGGGGCCCCAAGGCGCGGGCGTTCGCCGAGGGCGTGGGATGGATCAGGTCTGGATACGGAACTGGTCGATCCCGGCCGGCTGCGCGAGGCGTGGAGGGCGCCGAGCCCGCTGTTTGGCTCCAGCACGCTGTTGCACCTCATCTGGCACGGCACTCACCGAGGCTGAGGGGACTCAGCACTTGTGGCTGGCGGCTGCACGCCGAGTACTGTCGCGCCACTGTATCACTCATATGCAGGACGCACAGGATGGCGCCTGGACGAGCAATATGACAGGGGCAGAGATGCAGGTCGAGTACGAGGCCGCCGCAGATCACCGATTGGGCACGGTGTCGGAGCTGACGCTCGGGATCGTCCCGAGCTCGACCGACGGCGTGGCGCCCGGCTACGGCGCCTGTAGCAGACGCCGACAAGAAATCATCTGGCGCTCTTGCCTTGGGGCGGGCAAGGGCCTAGGATGCGCGGAGCCGCGTGGACGCGCGGCGGTCATGGAGAGAGGGGTATTAGTGAACGGGGCGATCGAGGCAGGGCTGCCTATTCGCTGTCATGTCTGTCGGCGTCATCGCTGATGCCGGCCGTCTCCGCGTGCGGCCGATACGAGCGTGCTCGTCGACGGTCAGCCGCCGACGGTCGCTGCCGCTGCAGCCTTCGTCGGCCGCGCAGCTCGTCCGGTCCGGGGTCACGCAGCTTCAGCCGCGCCTGCTCGGTGCGCTGCCCGGCACCAGGGTGCCGGTCGGTCAGCTGCCGACCGGGGTGGCGGCGACGAATACCCGCGCCTACGTCGACGACAGCCCAGCAACCAGCTGACGGTCGTCGACCTGACGACCACCGCCGGCCCGGTCATCACCAGCATCCCGGTGGGCACGATTCCCCGACGCCGTGGCCCTCAGCCCCGACGGCCACACCGCATACGTGACGAACTTCAAGGACGGCACGCTCAGCATCGTCGATGTCTCGACTGACGCGCCGACCGTGACCCATACCGTCACCGTCGGGACGGATCCCGACGGCGTCATCGCAGGGTCCCGGCGGCTCGGTCCGTCTTCGTCTCGAACT
Organism: uncultured Solirubrobacteraceae bacterium; assembly: GCA_963800545.1. Taxonomy (GTDB): domain Bacteria; phylum Actinomycetota; class Thermoleophilia; order Solirubrobacterales; family Solirubrobacteraceae; genus Palsa-465. Next base: position 127,376 of record CAWDBJ010000013.1, on the reverse strand, counting down.
TGCCGTCGGGGTCGATCACCGTCATCAACCCGAGCACGGCGGCCGTGACGAACACGATCACGCTCACCGGAACCGAGACGCCGGCGCCGACGGGGCTGGCCATCGCGCCGGAGGGGCACCTCTACGTCGACGACAGCCGCAACTCCGTCACGGATGTCGTCGACCTGGACACCGATGCGCAGACCGGCAGCGTGGCCGTCGGCACGTATCCGGCCTACCTGGGGCTCAACGGCCACATCGGCTACGTCGCCAACGGGACCAAGGGAGCGGTGGACGCCCGGCACGGTCAGCGTCATGGATCTCACGGACTCCCACAAGCCGACCCCGTCACACGATCGCCGTGGGGGCCCACCCCTACGGCATCGCCGCTCTGCCATCGCTCGGCGAGGCCTTCGCCAGCAACTCCGGCAACGGTCTCCCCGCAACGGACTCAGCGTCATCGACACGACCACCAACACCGCGACCGGAACCGTGACCGTCGGCAGCACGCCCGACGCGGTCGCCGTCACGCCGGACCAGACGACGGCGCTGGTCACCAACGAGGGCGACAACACGCTCACGGTGCTGCACGTCAACCAGGCCCCGTGAACACCGTCCCGGGAGCGCGGAGCGTCGACGACAACCCGACGGCCGACACCACCACTCGCTGGTCTTCTCCGAGCGGTGAGGGCGGCGCGATCACCACGAGCGACTCCGACGCCGGCAGCAGCCCGGTGCAGGCCACGCTGACGGTCTCGCATGGCACGCTGACGCTGGGCAGCACGGCGGGCTGACCGTCAGCGGTAACGGCAGCAACTCCGTCCAGCTCACCGGGCCGATCACGGACATCAACTCAGACCTCAACGGGCTCAATTACAAACCGGACGTCGGCTACACGGGCTCTGACCCGCTGTCCTTCAGCGTCAACGATCAGGGCAACAGCGGCGACATCGGCAAGCCCGAGACGACGACGAGCACCGTCGCGATCACGGTCAACGCCGCCACCATCACCGCGGCCTCGCCGAGCTTCACGGGCGCCGTCGGCAACACGTCATTCGGCGTCGGCACCTCGCCACCCAAGCCGTCCACGATCGCGGCGGGGAACGTCACTGACCGGCTCCACCGACTCTCACGGCGATCCGCTGACCGTCGTCGTCGGCGTCGATCACCACCGCGCACAGTGGCACGGTGTCGATGAACTCCGACGGCACCTTCACCTACCTGTCGGCGGCCGGCTACACGGGTGACGACACCTTCACCTTCCACGTGACCGACGGATCGTCGACCACGGCCGGGACGGCGACGGTCGCCGTCAGCCACGTGGTCTGGTACGTCAAGAATGACGACACCGGCGCCAACGACGGGCGCTCGACCTCGCCCTTCTACACGCTCGCCCAGGCGCAGACCGCCTCGAGCTCGGGCGACTTCATCTTCGTCTTCCATGGCGACGGGACAACGACCGGCCAGAACTGCGGGATCACGCTCAAGGACAACCAGACCCTCGTCGGCGAGGCCGATGACCTGGTCGTCGGCGGCCAGACGCTGCTCAGCGGGAATGCCGCCAACCGTCCCCACATCGGCAACTCGAGTGGCAGCGGCGTGGCGCTCGCCGCCTCCAACACAGTCAAGGGACTCAACGTAGCCGCGGTCGACTCGGGTAACGGGATCACGGGCGGGGCCAGTGCCACATCCGGGCGGCACCGTCGCCGATGATGTCGTCTCGGGCAGCGCGGGCGGGGGCGGGATCGGCCTGACCGGCACCGCGGGAACCTGGAACGTCAGCGACATCAGCTCGACGGTGACCCTGCTCACGGGGCGGCGTTCTCCGCCTCCGGCGGGGCGACCGTCAACGTCATCGGCTCCGCGAACACCCTCAGCAGTCAGCTCGGCATCGCGCTCAATGTCTGCGGGACGACGATCGGGGCCTCGGGGCTGACCTTCGAGTCGATCTCTGCGGGCGCCCCGAGCGCCGGGCCGTCGAGCGGCATCCATCTGTCCAACACCGGGACCAGCGGGAGCCTGACCGTGACCGGCGCCAGCGGAGTGGCGGGCTCCGGCGGGACGATCCGGAACACGAGCGACACGGGCACGTCCGGCGCCGATGTCGAGCTTCTGCACCTCAGGTCCGGTCAGCCTCAGCAACATGCTCATCGAGAGTCCCGCCGGCAACAACATCGTCGCGCACGAGGTGCCAAGCCTGACCGTGACGGCAACACGATCATCGGCAACGCGCCCCGGGCAGCGGCGGCGGCATCGAGGAGGACGATCGACGGCCCCGACGGGCAATGTCTTCACCCATCCGGCGTCCTTCAACATCGCCGACAACACGATGAAGGGCTTCGAACAGAACGTGATGAACCTGCAGTTCGCCGACCCCGGGGCCGCCAACACGGTCACCGGCCACATCACCGGCAACACGGTCGGCAACGGGACGGCGGCCGGCCAGGCCACCGCGGGCTCGCTCTCGGACGGCATCGGCATCACCTCTGAGGGCAACGCCGGGATCGTCACCGTCGATGTCAGCAACAACACGATCAACGGAATCCAGCAGGGCAACGGCTTCAATGCGGCCGCGGTCGATGGCCAGTTCGGAGCATCCCAGGCTCCCACCCTCAACCTGACGCTGGCCAACAACGCCATCGACCTCGAGTCCCAGAAGGCGATCGACGGCATCAACGTCGGCTCGGGCAGCGCGGGCGGCGCCGCGACCGTATGCCTGAACGCGACCGGCAACTCGTCCGTCTCCAAGGGCCTCGGCTCGCAGAACGGGCAGTTCGACGCCGACGGCATGTACGTCAACAACGCCGACAACACGAGCATCTTCGCGCTGGTAGCCACCGGGGTCCGTACGCGGATGCGGGCTCGGGTGGTGGCGAGGCCGACTGACGTCGAGGACACCCTCAACACCAACAATCCCGGTCTAGCAAGGGGTCCGCCGGCGGACAGCCAGCCGTCCATCGCGCTGCAGTTCGGGACCGCGCCGTTCACCAAGACGGCGTCCTGCCCGACGGCCCCGGCGGCTGCATCCCAGGCGTCGGTCAGGACTCAGAGCCTGGCGAGCGGGGGCGCGGGGAAGGCCACCGGTCACGCCATCACGCGCGCACGCTGCCGCCCACGCGAAGGCGCACCGGCGCCACACCGCAAAGCCCCATGCCAGCCACGCCGAGATCAAGCGGCGCCTGGCGGCGTGGCGGCGCCAGCGCACGCGGCTGCGCCGGCTCAACGCGCGGTACGCTCACCACCACCCAGCGAAGCGCCACTAGGGAGCGGGGCGGACGTGTCGGAGCAATACCTCAGCGAAGTGCGGATCTTCAGCTTCGGCTATCCGCCCAGGGGCTGGGCCCAATGCAACGGACAGATCCTGGCGATCGCCCAGAACCAGGCGCTGTTCGCCCTCCTCGGCACCCAGTACGGCGGGAACGGGACCAACAACTTCGCCCTCCCCAATCTGCAAGGCCGCGTTCCCATGCACTTCGGCCAGAACGATCCCGAGGGCAGCATTTCCGGCAGCGAGTCGCACACGCTCTCTCCGCCGAGATGGCGGCGCACACCCATCCGGTTGTGGGCACCGCAGCCGCCGCCGACACGACGGCCCCCGCCGGCAACCTCCTCGCGAGCGGCTCCGCGTTCTACGCCTCCTCTCCCAGCAACAGCGTCCTGCTGTCAGACGCCACGGTCTCGACGGTGGGAGGCGGACAGCCCCATGAGAACCGGCAGCCCTACCTCGTGCTGAACGTGTGCATCGCCCTCGTCGGCATCTTCCCCTCCAGGAACTGAGATGGGCACCCCCTACATCGGCGAGATCAGGCTGTTCGGTGGCAACTTTGCGCCCCAGGGCTGGGCCTTCTGCAATGGCGCCACTGCTCGCGATCAGCGAGGAAAGCACGCTCTTCAACCTCATCGGCACGACCTACGGCGGGGACGGCCAGAACACCTTTGCTCTGCCGGATCTCCAAGGGCGTGTCCCAATCCATCAAGGAACGGGCTCGTCAGGAACCTCCTACAGCCTCGGCCAGCGGGCCGGGGCGGAGTCCGTCGCGCTGACCACGGGCCAGATCCCCCCGCACACCCATCCCGCGCGGGCCAACACGACCACCGGTCCCCTCTCGACCCCGGCCGGCCATGTGCTGGCGGCGAGCTCCGGAGTCGAGCTCTACCGCCGCGGCACGACGGGCGTCACTCCGTTCAACGCGGCCGCCATCGGCGCGGCCGGCAACGGTGTCCCGCATGACAACCGCCAGCCGTCGCTGGCCATCAGCTTCATCATCGCGCTCGAGGGCATCTATCCCTCGCCGAACTGACCGACTATGAGTGACCAATTCCTCGGCGAGATCCGGATCTTCAGTGGCAACTTTGCTCCGCAGTACTGGGCGTTCTGCAACGGCCAGGTGATGGCGATCAGCCAGAACACCGCGCTGTTCTCGTTGCTGGGCACCAACTACGGAGGGAACGGGACGAGCACCTTCGCGCTCCCCAACCTCCAGGGCATCCTGCCAGTTCACCAGGGCAACGGGGTAGGGCTCACTCAGTACTCGGTCGGCGAGTCAGTTGGCGAAACGAGCGTGACCCTGGTCCAGCAGCAGCTGCCCGTTCACATCCACCAGCTCACCGCCTCCGTCGGGCGCGGAGCCACCCCGGCGACGACGCCCGCCACCGGTGACGCACTGACGACGAGCGTGCAGGGATCGGCCTACAGCGCGACGGTCTCTGCCGCGACTATGGACCTGTCAGAGCTCGCCCCGGCGGGGACCAGCGTGCCCCATGACAACCGCATGCCCACGCTGGCCCTCAACTTCTGCATCGCGCTGTCCGGCATCTTCCCGCCACGGTCGTGACGGTCGCTCAAGCGCCGGTCACGCTGCGGCCGGCAAGCGACGATGACGAGCCGTTCCTGCGCCGCCTGTACGCGAGCGCCCGGGCAGAGGAGTTCGCTGCGCTCGGGCTGGCCCCGCCCGCCCTCGATGACCTGCTCGCGATGCAGTACGAAGCGCAGGATCGCGGCTATCGCAGCCAGTACCCCGGCGCGACGTGCGAGGTCGTGATCGTCGACGGCGAGCCGGCGGGGCGGCTGTACGTCGACCGCGCTCCCGACGCGGTCCACGTCGTCGACATCGCGCTGTTGCCGGAATACCGCGGCCACGGGATCGGCACTCACCTCCTGCGGGGGCTGCTGCGGGAGGGCGTGGCTACCGGGCGGCCGGTCACGCTCAGTGCGGCCCGCACCAATCCCGCGCTCGCCCTGTACGAGCGCCTCGGGCTTCGCGTCGTCGATGGCGACGACGTCTACGTCCAGCTGCGATGCCCCGCCACGGTCAGGTGAAGACCGCCTCGTAGCGAGGCCCGCCGGCATCGGGCCCGAGGGGCACCACGAACAGCTCGAGCGCGCCCAGCTCCTGATGCTCGAACCGGTAGATCGCCTGGGGCAGCATCGGGTCCGCCGGACCGGTGAAGACGATCGAAAAGGGCGCCCGAACGCCCTCGGCGGGGGCCCCGTGGAGCGCCGAGACCTCAGTCAGGCGCATCTGGAGCGGTGGAGCGGCGCCATCGGCGGCGGTGAGGAGAAACGGTTCACCAACCCGGCCTTCGAACTGCTCGAGCCGCAGCTGGCTCAGATCACGCATGGCTCCGGTTGATGAGGGCCACGTACGAGTGGGCCCGTGCCGTCGGCTGCAGGAGCAGCGGAACCGTCCCGAGCGCGGCGTGGCGCACGCCCGCCGGGTGCTCGAGGGGCAGGCGCCGCCCGTGCGTCTGCGTGAAGACGAGCTCGAAGACATCGTCGCTGCCGCGATGGCGATGGCCGACATCCCTGACGGCGGTCAGCCGCAGGCGCGTGTTCGTCCCGGCCACGCGAAACCGCTGGCCCACGAGCAGCGTGTAGGCCCGGCGTCGCCAGCGACCAGCGACGGCCGCCTGGGCCGTCCCGGCCAGCGCGACCGCCTGCGCACCGCCCGCCATCGCGAAGCTGCCCGCTCCGCCCAGCTTCAGCGCGGTCCGACGCGTCATTCGATCCGTGAACTCGCTCGTCATCGCAACCCCCTTATCTGGCGCCGTCGCCAGCATACCGCCAAGATGCCGCCGGCGCGAATCCTGTCGCTGATGCTCTCGCCGTCGCGGCCGCCGGGGCCTGTGCCGCCCGGAGCCACACCTGCTGGAGCAGCAGCGCCGTGCGCAGCGGCACCGTCCGCTGATCGCGCCACAGCGCCCGCAGCGCCGCCGGGTCGACGAGCGAGGGGTCGACTCCGTCGCCGTCCCAATCGCGCGCCAGCGCGCGCGAGGGGGAGCGCCAGAAGACCTCGCCGAAGCGCGCCTTGTCGCGGCGCGTGATCACTGCGGCGGGGACGACGTCGCCGAGCAGGGCGGCCACTGCCTGCTGCCGCCCGGCAAAGCCCCGCTGCCCGCCCGCGCGGGCGACAGCGGCCACGAACCGAGGGTCGACGAACGGGCAGGCGACGTTGGTGCCGGCGTCGGCCGCCAGGTGCTCGAGCGTCCGCAGGCCGAGCACGAGGTCGCGGCGGCGCAACTGCCAGCGGACCCGGGACGCCCACCACAGTGGTTCTGAGGCCCGCTCGGCCGCATGACGGCGCGCCGCCGTGCGAGCAACCACGGGGGCCAGCCAGTCCGACGCCAGCCGATCGCGCCCCGGATCCAGGCGCCGGCGCACCGGCGCGGGCGAGGCGGAGAGGGCAACGCGCGCGAGGTCGCCAAGCGTGGGGCGACCGGTCCCGGCGAGGATCCGGGCGGCTCGGCGCCAGCGGCCGAGACCGAGGATCTGATCGCCGCCGATCCCGGTCAGCACGGAGCCGCCGCGCCCACGCGCGAGCACCGGGCCGTGCAGATGCGCGTTGGCCGGAAAGAGGACGCCGTGGCGGCGCAGCAGACGCTGGGCGACCGGCCCCACGAAGTCCAGCTCGTCGTCGGCATGCTCCACGATCCAGTCGCTGAGCCGCAGCTCAGCGACGACCCGTTCCTGCCAGGCGGACTCCTCGGCCTGCGGCGCGTCGCGCACCCGCCACGTGAACGGGACGGGGTCGGGAAGGCGATGGCGGCGGGCGGCGCGCACCGCGGCCGACAGGACGACGGAGGAATCGATCCCGCCGGAGAAGCTGACCAAGCACGGCGCGTTTTGCAGCGCGGGCAGGATCGCGTCCTCGAGGGCCTGCGCGGCGGTGACACGCACCTCTCGGCCGGACGGCAGGGCCGGCGGGGCCACCGTCCCCAGGGCGGTGCCGCACGCAAGTTCCAGCGGCGTTAGCCCCGCGGGGAAACCCGCGGTCACGGGAGATCGCCGGAGTCGCCTGCCGCCTGCGATGGCTTGGCGGGACGCTCGGCGATCGGGTGGGATGCCTTGGCCGGATGTTCGACGATCGGATGGACGGCGCGGCGGTGGCGGCCGAGGCGATGGGCGCCTGCGGGCGCCTGCGCAGACCGGCGCGCGAGCGGGCGCTGCCGGGATCGCGGTGGCGCCTGCGAGGCCGTGGGGGCGGGCGAGTGGGGTGTTGCCGTGCCCGCGCCCGAGCCGCATCCGGCAATGGCCACGGCCGCGATCAGCGAGCCGAGGGCGGCGGCCGACCGACGCACTAGATCGTGCCCGAGCCGCCGGCCCCGCCGAATCCGTCGTCGGGCCCGTCCGTTCCTCCGGCGGTCAGCTGCGCCAGCGCTCCCAGTACGTGGATCTCGGGCGCAAGGTATGGCGAGCGTCCGTCGGCCGAACGCGACGCTCCGTGGTCGAGTGCTGCGGGCTCTCGGGTCGTGTCGATCATCTCGACCCAGGGTGCCGCCACCGGCTCGCCCTTACATCGGGAGGCAGGTCCTGATCTTTTCCCCGCCACCCCCTGAGGTTCTCGTCGTCTCACGGCCCGGTGGGTCGATGCACCGCAGCTAGGATCACAGCCGTGCGACAGCGGGACGCTGGCCATTGCCGAAGGTTGCCCCCGCCTCAGGCGCGGCACGCTTGACAGCAGCAGCCATCGGCCTCATCGAACGCGAGCAGGAACTCCGGCGGATCTATCGGGCGCTGACCCTCGCCCGCGCGGGCGACGGCTCGCTCGTGATCCTCGAGGGACCCGCCGGCATCGGCAAGTCGGAGCTGCTCGGCGCTGCCGGGCAGGCGGCCCGTGATCACGGGACGGAGGTCCTGCAGGCCCGGGGCATCGACCTCGAGCAGCATGCCCCCTTTGGGGTGGCGGCCTCCCTCCTCGGCGACGCCGTACAGCGTCTTGCCGAGCGCGATCGCGCTGGTCTGTTCGATGGGCCGGCCCGGGCGGCCCGCTGGGTCGTCGACCCCCGGGTGCCGGCGCCCGCCGAGCCGCACGCGCTCACCCGCGGGCTGTTCGCGCTCACCGTGAATCTCGCCCGACCTGCTGGCCTGGCAGTCCTGGTCGACGACGTGCAATGGGCGGATCGGCCGTCGATGGCTTTCCTCGCCTACCTGGGGGCCCGTCTCACGGATCTGCCGATCGCCCTGGTGCTGGCCGTCCGCACGGGCGAGCCGCTGGCCGCTCCCGCGGTGCTCCAGGCCATCCGCCAGGAGCCCCAGTGCACGGTCATCGCGCCGCCCCCGCTGACCGAGGCGGCGGTCGGGCAGGTCATCCGCGAAGAGCTCCCCAACGCCGAGCCGGAGTTCGTCGCTGCCTGTGCGCGGGCCAGCGGCGGCAATCCCTACTTCTGCCGCGAGCTCGTGAGCGCCCTGCGCGAGGAGGGCGTCGCCCCGACGGCGACGTCGGCCGCGGTGGTGGAGCGCCACGTGCCGGACTCCGTCCTGCGCGGGGTCCTACTGCGACTCGCTCGGCTGGGCGACGCAGCGGCTGAACTCGCGGCCGCGGCCGCGATCCTCGACGACGGCGCCACCCTCCGACATGCCGCGACGCTGGCGCGCCTGACACCACGAGCGGCGGAGGAGGCGGCCGACGCGCTCGTCGCCGGGGGCTTCCTCGCTCCGGTTGAGCCGCTGCGCTTCGCCCATCCGCTGATCGCCACCGCGATCCGGGCCGACAGGCCCCCCTTCGCGCGCTCCCGGGCCCACCGGACGGCTGCGGACATCCTGCATGCTGACGGCGCCCCGACCCAGGAGATCGCCGCGCACCTGCTGCTGGCTCGGCCGGACGGGGAGCCATGGACGGTTGAGGTGATGCGGGCGGCCGGCCATCAGGCGCTCGTGGCGGGGGATCCCCAGGGCGCCGTCCGGCTGCTCTCCCGCGCCCTCGATGAGCCACCGCCGGCGAGCGAGCGCCCCCAGGTGCTGATCGAGCTGGCCGAGGCCAAGGCCCTGCACGGCTCGGAGGGGGCGGAGGACCTCGTTGCCGAGGCGGTGGGGTTGCTCGACGACGGCCAGGGCCGCGCCGGCGCGCTGCGCGCGCTGAGCCGCATCCGGCTGGCCACCGGAGACCATGCCGCCGCCTCCGAGGCGCTGCGTCCCGTTCTGGCCGGACTCGCTGGCGAGGACCCCGAGCGCCAGCAGATCCTCGCCGAGTATCTGACGCTCAACACCTTCCGAGCCCGGCTGTGGCCCGAGGCCGAGCGGCTGCTGTCGCCGATCGTCGAGGCGGCACGAGCCGGCTCGGCACCCGAGCATCCGGGCCTGCTCGCCCACGTCGCCCTGCGCCTCGCCTTCGCGGGCGAACGCCCGGAGACGCTGCGCGACCTCGCATCCCGCGCAGGCGCCGACGACGCGCTCGTCGACGTCGACATCCATGGGATGCTCGCCGGGATCCTCGTCCAGGCTCTGTGCTGCGTCGACGAGCTCGAGCTCGCCGAACAGGTGGCCGGCGCCGCGGCGGCGGCCGCCGCGGACCGGGGAGCCTTCTTCGCGGCGGCGGCGGCCGCCTACCACCGGGCGATCCCGCTCGCTCACCGGGGCGCGTTCGCCGAGGCTCTGACGGCGCTCGACGCCGCGCTTGTCCCCAGCCGCGAAGGATGGACGGGCGCGCAGGCCTGGCCGGCCTCCCTGCAGGCGCACGTGCACCTCGCCCGGGGGGACATCGCCGCGGCGCGCGACAGCCTCGCCGCGCTGTCAGCGCCCCGGCTCCCGACGCGATGGAGCAGCCGATCCTGGGCTTCGCGCGGTCCTCAGTGGCGCTCGCGTCGCATGACTTCGCCGCGGCGCGCGCGGGCGCGACGGAGGCCGGTCGCCTGCTGGCCGACGAGTACGGGATCGATCATCCGGGGTTCATCCCGTGGCGCCGGGTGGCGGCGCTCGCGGCCGCGGCGCTGGGCGATCTGACGCACGCTCGCGAGCTCGCGGAGAGCCAGCTGACGATCTCTCGCGTGAGCGGCGCGCCGCGCGCGATGAGTATCGCGCTGCGCACCCTCGCCGGACTGGAGTCGCGCGAGTCGCGAGTTGACCTGCTCCGGCAGGCCTGGGATGCCGTGGCGGACAGTCCCTGCCAGCCCGAGCGCGCTGAGGTGCTGACGGACCTGGGCCGCGCGTTGCGCCGGCTCGGCCGCCACGCCGAGGCGCAGGAGACGCTGCGTCGCGCGCTGGAGCTGGCCGACGCGATCGGCGCCGGTCTGCTGGCCGACGTCGCGGCGACAGAGCTGCGCGCCACCGGCGCGCGGCCGCGCCGGGCCGCGCTGTCGGGTGCCGCCTCGCTGACCCCCGCGGAGCGCCGGGTCGCTGAGCGGGCGGCGGCCGGGCTGACGAATACGCAGATCGCCCAGGAGCTGGTCGTCACCCCCAAGACGGTGGAGACGCACCTCGCCCGGGTGTACCGCAAGCTCGACATCACCTCCCGCCGGGCCCTGTCGGCGGCGCTTCAGGGTTCCCCGCGGGCTCAGCCTCCGGTGTAGACCTCGGCGTTGTAGCCGAAGCTGAACGATCCGCCGCGCGCGACGTGGAACCTGAGGTCGACGGGGATGGACGCTCCGGGCGCCAGGCCGCCGTCACCAACGTCGATGTAGACGTCTGAGCCCAGGCCGCCACCGTTGGGCTGCGAGGGCGGGTCGTCGAGGGTGGTGGCGTTCATCGTGTGACCGTCGACCGTCTCGCCGCCCGGCGCGCTCTGGGCGACGAGGATCGCCTGACTGGCGGTGGCGGCGCCGTAGGTGGTGATCGACGTGTATCGCAGCCACAGCCCCCTGATCGTCTGCGTGCTCGAGGTGTTGGTGATCATCCGGCGCACGATGAGCGTTCCGGTGGCAGCGTCGTAGGAGCGGTTGTCAGGGCCGGTGCTGCTCTGCGCCGGGTTGAGCAGATAGGACGGCGCGATGTTGTTGGCGTCAATCCGGTAGCTGAGGTTCTGCGGAGCGGCCGCACCGAGGATCGCGCCGTCGCCATGATCGGCCGTGTTGGCGTCGGGCGCCACCAGCACAAAATCGGCGGCATTGTTTGTCGCATCAGTCACCGGCGCTCCAGCGCTCATGCGCCGCTCGAAGGCCAGCTGGACAGTCGTCCCGGTGGGGGCGGTGAGGCCCGTGCCCTCGCGGTATGCCGGATCGGCGGTCGTCATGCCGACGGCGTCGACTGCCTGGGCGTTGGGGGCGATCAGCCGCACCCCGCCGCTGCTCGGGATGTCCAGCCCGGCCGGGGTGAAGTCAGCCGCCTCGTAGCTGCTCAGCGAGTACGTGCTGCCGGCGATCAGGTAGTGACCTCCGGAGGGCAGCGAAGCGCCGGGCAGGTTGACCACGCCTCCCGGATAGCCGAGCTGCCAGCCGGTCAGGTTCACCGCGCCGCTCGTCGGGTTGTACAGCTCGACGTAGTCGTCGCCCGACCCTCCGGGCCCGGACAGCCGCAGGGCCTGCACGATGAGAGCCGCCGTCCCGCCCCCCGAGACGCTGATGGACAGCTGTCTGGTAGCCGTCTGGCCGGTGCTCGAATCAGTCGCCTTGACCGTGAACTGTGGCGACTGGTTGTGGACCGGGGTGCCGGTGATCGATCCCGAGGACGACAGCGAGAGGCCGTCGGGCAGCGCGCCGCTGGTGATCGACCACGTGTCCGTCCCTGATCCACCGGAGGCCTGCAGGGTCGCGCTGTAGGACTGGCCGACGGTGCCGTTCGGGAGGCTGGAGGTCGTCACTGACAGCGAGCCGTACACGGTCTGGCTGAGGGTGCCGGAGCTGCCGACGTAGTTGCTGTCACCGGAATAGGTCGCGGCGATCGTATGCGTACCCGAGGGCAGCGATGAGGTGGTGCAGTTCGCCACCCAGTCGGTGCCGCCGCCGCTGGCGAAGGGGAGATTGGTGCATCCGCTGATGGCCGTGCCGTCGCTCGTGAAGCTGACGGTGCCGCCGCCGTCACTGGTGACGAACCCGTGCAGAGCCACGGACTGACCGGCGATCGACGGGTTCGCGCTCGAGGTGACACTCGTCTGGCTGGCGGTGCCATAGGTGAGGACGATCTGACCGGCACTGCCGGCTACCCGGCCGCTCGAGCTGAAGGTCACGCCGGTCAGCTGCTGGGCGCCGAAGGAGTCGCCGCCCGCACCCCCGGCGCCGCCGTACCCGTTGACCTGGTTGTTGCCATCCCCGCCCCCGCCCGCGCTGAACGGGACGTTGCAGCCGGAGTACTGACTGGAGTTGGCGCAGACGGCATAGCCTCCGCCTCCGCCCCCGCCCCCGCCGCCGAAGGTCGCGCTCGCGCCGGCATTGCCGCCGCCGCCCCCGTTGTCCGAGCCGGTGGCGTCGGCAAAGCCCGGGTTGGCCCCGCTGCTGTAGGCACCGTGGTCGGCCTCGCCGTTCCAGCTGTACTGGTAATGGAGCCCCTGGTGTGCGCCGGCGCCGCCGTTGGCCCCCGAGCCGCCGCCGACGATGCCGCCGCCGCCACCACCGCCGCCACCTCCGGCGAGCACGAGCATCGTGCTCCCGGACTTGACGTAGCTGGCTGCCCCGCCGCCTCCGCCGTTACCCGTGGTGGGGCCGGCTCCGTCGCCGCCGCCCCCGCCCTCGAAGTCGTTGTGGCTCGGGCTGCCGAAGCCCTCGCCGCCGTTGTTCTGACCGGCGCCGCCCACCCACAGGGTGAGCACCTGACCGGGAGTGACGGGCAGATCGCCGATGATCTCGCCGCCGGCGGCGCCGCCCCCGCCGCCGTAGCTGCCCGACCCGTTGCCGCCAGAGCCGCCGCTGACGTCCACGTGGAGGCTTGTGACCCCACTGGGCACCGTGAACGACTGGTAGTTGGAGGAGTAGGTGTACGTCGCGCTGCTGGTGGCGCCGGCGGTGGCCGGGGCGAGCAGCGAGGACGCGGCGCTTGCGACAGCGAGCGCGCTGCCGGCGAGGATTTTGGCCAGGGGATGGCGGCGGTGGAGAGGCACCCGACGAGCCTCCCAACAGCCCGGTGGCCCGTCAATCCGTGGTCCGACCCTGATCTTTGCCGGCGCGCACCCCCACGCTTCCGGGAACGGCCGACCTCCCCGTCGCGGTCAGTCGTCGGCGGGAGCCGGCCGGAAGACGATCCGCTTGAGCTCGCCGAGGGTGTTGCCGGCGACGCGGATCGCCGTGTGGAAGCCCTCGTTGCCCAGCTCCCCGGCGGTCAGGGTGCGGCGCAGGTCATCGAGGATCGGCCGTTCGTCGTCCTAGAACCTGATCGCTCGGCGTCTCGACGAGGAATAGGTGGCGGGGGCGCCGGTGGGCAAAGGCGAGCTCCACGAACTGTCGGCGGGTGTCCGTATCGGCGTTCTCGATGGCGACGACCGCGGTCTCGCCGCCCTGCATGCGCTTGGCGACGGCCGCCCGGAGCAGTTCGCCGCTCTTGGCGTCGATCTGATCCTCGGGCACCCGTCCGGCGAGCAGGGCGCGGACCTTGGCCGGCGTGAAGACGATGCCCTTCTCCTCGATCACCCGGCCGACGAAGCGGTCCAGGCCGGCGGCCTGCGCGCCGGTCACGAGCAGCAGGCTGCCCGGTGAGTAGCGCAGGCGGTCCGAGGGGCGCAGCACGGTGTTGCGGACGGACACGTCGAGCGGACGCGGCGGGGCACCCTCGCGGCGCGGACGTTCCGAGGACCAGCCGGTGCGCTCGTCGGAGCCGATCTTGACGCTGCGCGCAGAAGAAGAAGGGTTAGGCATGCCTTCGATCATAGGTGCCGTCGGCCTCCATGACCGCCCGAGCGCCGTTGTGGCCCGGAATACCGCTGACCCCGCCGCCGCGGCGGGCGCCGGCGCCGCACAGCCAGAGGTTGGCCAGCTCGGTCTCGACGCCCCAGCGGCCGATGTCCTCATCAGTCTCGGCGAACGGCCACGCCAGGTCGCGGTGGAAGATGTGGCCACCGGGCATGGCGAGCTCCTGCTCGAGCTCGAGGGGCGTGCGGGCCTCCAGGCAGGGCTCGCCGCCGGGCGTGGCCATCAGGCAATCCTCGATCGGTTCGGCGAGGACGGTGTTGATCGAGCGCAGCGTGGCCGCCACCGCCGCGCCCTTGGCGGTGGCGGGATCATCGCCCCCGAACAGCCTGGCCGGCATGTGGAGGGCGAACACGGTCAGGGTGTGGGCGCCGGCGGCGCGCAGCGAGGGGCCGAGGATGCTCGGATCCGTCAGCGAGTGGCAGTAGGCCTCGCAGGGCACCGTCGTGGGCACCTGGCCGGCGGCGGCCTGGGCGTAGGCGGTCTGCAGCTGGTCATAGGACTCGTTGACATGGAAGGTTCCGGCGAACGCCTCCTCGGGCGAGACGTGCCGGTCGCGGAGTCGGGGCAGCCGGCGCAGCAGCAGGTTGAGCTTGAGCTGGGAGCCCTCGGGGCGGGGTTGCCGGGCGGGGGCGCCGAGCAGCTCGGCGAGGAGGGCCGGGGCCGCTGCGCAGAGCACGTGACGAGCCGCGAACGCGCCACCGCCGGCCGACCGCACCTCCGCGCGCCGCCCGTCGGCATCGATCCCGGTGACCTCCGTGTCGACGCGTACCTCCGCGCCGGCCTGGAGCGCGCCGTCGAGCAGCGCATCGCTCAGCGCACCCATGCCGCCGACGGGAACGTCCCAGCGGCCGGTCCCGTTGCCGATCACGTGGTAGAGGAAGCAGCGGTTCTGGACGAGGGCAGGGTCCTCGAGCGAGGCGAACGTCCCTATGAGCGCATCCGTGGCGATGATCCCGCGCACGACGTCGGAGTCAAACGCGGCCTGCAGCAGCTCCGACAGCGGTCGCTCGAACAGCGGTGAGTCCACGTCGCGCCGCCGCAGCGGCTCGATGAGCGTGGGGGCGATGTGGCGAGCGAGGCCCTCCGTGAACGTCGCGAAGCGGTCCAGCTCGTCCGCCGGGCGGTCATCGCCGAGGCAGCGGGCGAACGACTCACGGGTCCGCCGCGCGTCGTCGGCGATGAGCACTCCCGCGTCGTCCAGCGGGCGTGTATGACGACACCCGCCGGCGTCGCATCTCCACGGTCACGCCGAGCTGCGCGAGCAGCGCGGCCGGAAACAGGCTGACGAGATAGGAGTAGCGCGACAGCCGCACGTCCAGGCCCTCAAACGGCGAGGCCGACACGGCGGCGCCACCGGCGGCGGCGGAGCGCTCGAGGACGAGCACCCGGTACCCGGCCCGGGCGAGCAGGGTCGCCGCGACGAGGCCGTTGTGGCCGGCGCCGACGACGATCGCGTCGTGCTCCTCCATGGCGCGGACGATACGCCGCGATACGGGTCCGGTGGAGATTCGTTGAGAGACGTCGATGATCCACTAAACGTGGTCATCGAGGTCGCTATAGTAATTCTCGTGACCGTCGATTCGCCTCCGAGCTCCCCGTCTCCGGCCTCTGCGGCCGCGCTCGCCAGCCGGCTCTCCAGCCCGGGGTTGCTGCTGGCGTTGCTCGGTCATGTCGCTATGCGCAAGCTGCGAGAGGCGCACGCCGCCGAGGGGTTGAGTCCCGCGGCAGTTTCATCTGCTCAGCCTCCTGCGCGATCACGGTGCCGCCGGCCAGCGCGAGCTCGCCGTCTCCACGGGGATCGACCCGAGCATCCTGGTGACGCTGCTCAATCCGCTCGAGAGCGAGGGTCTCATCTCACGCCGCCGCGACCGCGACGACCGCCGGCGCCAGCTGGTGACGCTCACCCCCGAGGGGGAGGAGCGCCTGGCCCGGGTCACGACCGCGCACCACGCCGCCGAGGACGAGATCTTCGCGGCCCTCGACGCCGGCCAGCGGCGTCAGCTGACCACCCTGCTCATGGCGCTGCGGGACGGCCTGGTCGACGAGGCCGTCGTTCCCTGCGTCGCCAGCCCACCGTCCAGTTCATCTCCACCGCCCGAGGATCGCGCCCATGCCGACAGCTGAGAACCGCACCGCCGAACCCAACCGCTGGGCCGTCCTCGCTCTGCTGGGCGTCGCTCAGCTGATGGTCGTGCTCGACGCCACCATCGTCAACATCGCCCTCCCGTCGGCGCAGAAGGCGCTCGGATTCTCCACGGACAGCCGGCAGTGGATCGTCACCGCCTATGCGCTGGCCTTCGGCAGCCTGCTGCTGCTCGGCGGCAAGCTCGGCGACCTGTTCGGTCGCAAGTGGACGTTCATCGCCGGCTTGATCGGCTTCTCGGTGGCCTCCGCGCTCGGCGGCCTGGCGCAGTCCTTCGGCGTGCTCGTCGCCGCGCGCGCCCTGCAGGGCGCCTTCGGCGCGCTGCTGGCCCCCTCGGCGCTGTCGCTGCTGACCGTCACCTTCGCCGACTCGCCGGACCGCCCCAAGGCGTTCGGGATCTTCGGGGCGATCGCCGGCGGCGGGGCGTCCCTCGGGCTGCTGCTCGGTGGGGCGCTCACCCAGGCCCTGTCATGGCGGTGGTGCCTGTACGTCAACCTGGCGATCGCCGTCCCGACCGCGATCGTGGCGCTGCGCCTGCTCGTCAACCAGGCCCAGCTGAACCGGCCGAGAATCGATGTGCCCGGCGTCGCGCTCGGCTCGGGCGGGCTGTTCGCCATCGTGTACGGCTTCTCCAGCGCGGAGACCACCTCCTGGACTGACCCGGTGACGATCATCGCGCTGGCCGCCAGCGTCGTGCTGCTGACCGCCTTCGTGCTCACTCGAGCGGCGCCACGCCAACCCGCTGCTGCCCCTGCACATCGTGTGGAATCGCGCCCGCGGCGGCGCCTACGCGTCGATCGTGCTGGCCGGCTCGGGCGTGTTCGGCGTGTTTCTGTTCCTCACCTATTTCATGCAGCAGAACCTCGGCTTCACGCCGCTGGCCACCGGCCTCGGCTTTCTGCCGATGACCGCGATGATCGTCCTCTCCTCGACGACCGCCCAGACGCGGATCCTGCCGCGCACCGGGGCCAAGCCGCTGATCATCTTCGGCATGACCCTCGGGGTGATCGCGATGGTCCTGCTCACCCGGCTATCGCCGAGCTCGAGCTACGCGGCCGACGTCCTGCCGTCACTGCTCATCCTCGGTTTCGGCATGGGCAACATCTTCGCCCCGGCGTTCGGCACCGCGACCCTCGGCGTCGACCGCACCGAGGCCGGCGTCGCCTCGGCGATGGTCAACACCTCTCAGCAGGTCGGCGGCTCCGTCGGCACGGCGCTGCTCAGCACCCTGTTCGCCAGCTCGGCGGCCGCCTATGCCAGCAGCCATCCGCGGCGTGCGCGGGCCTCCAGGCGGCGTCCATGATCCACGGCTACGACACGGCGTTCTGGTGGTCGGCGGGGATCTTCACCGTCGGCCTGCTCGTCGCGGTGATCGTCTTCCCGGCGCGCCCGGCGCGGGCGAGCCCAGCGCGCCGAGCCGGCGTTGGCCGTCGAGTAGGCCGAGCGCCGGCCGCACCGCCGGCCTCGGATGTTTACACCGTCTACTTCGTCGGCTACGCTCGGCGGGTGGACGACCGTCCCTATCACCACGGCAACCTGCGCCGGGCCCTGCTCGAGCAGGCCGAGCGCACGGTCCGCGAGCGCGGCGTTTCCACGCTGTCGCTGCGGGAGCTCGCCCGCGACGTCGGCGTGAGCCATGCGGCTCCCCGCCGCCACTTCCCTGACCGCCAGGCGCTGCTCGACGCGCTCGCGGAGTCGGGCTTCGAGCGGCTCGGCGCGGAGCTGAGCAGCCGCCGTCGCCGCCACCCCCGACGAC
Organism: uncultured Solirubrobacteraceae bacterium; assembly: GCA_963800545.1. GTDB lineage: Bacteria > Actinomycetota > Thermoleophilia > Solirubrobacterales > Solirubrobacteraceae > Palsa-465. Next base: position 109,449 of record CAWDBJ010000013.1, on the reverse strand, counting down.
TTCCACGACCGGCTCCAGGCGGCCGCGGCCGCCTACATCCGCTTCGCCATCGAGGACGCCGAGCTGCTCGAGCTGATGTACGCCGGCAAGCAGCACGAGCCCGGGGCCCGCCTCGATGCGGCCGCCGACCGCGCCTTCTCCGTGATGCTCGAGCTGATCCACCAGGGGCAGGAGGAAGGGGCGCTCGAGGCCGGCGATCCCGAGCGCGTCGGCCTCGTCCTGTTCGCGACCATCCACGGGATCGCGGCGCTCGTCAGCAGCGGGATGGTGGTGGCCGACCAGCTCGAGTGGCTGGTGCCCGCCGCCATCGAGGCCTTCCTGCGCGGCGCCCACGCGACGTAGTCATTGACAACATTGTTGTCGCCAGCTACATTGTTGTCTATGACTACTTCCTCTTGGAGCACCTCAGAGATCCCCGACCAGAGCGGCCGCACGGCGATCGTCACCGGCGCCAACAGCGGCATCGGCCGGGCCGCCGCCACGGCGCTCGCGGCCAAGGGCGCGCACGTCGTCCTCGCCGTCCGCAACACCGACAAGGGCGCGCAGGCGGCCGCCTCGATGACCGGCGAGGTGGAGGTCCGGCCGCTCGACCTCGCCGATCTGGCGTCCGTACGCGACTTCGCCGCCGGCTGGGAGGGAACCATCGACCTCCTGATCAACAACGCCGGGGTCATGATCCCGCCGCTGTCGCGGACGGCCGACGGCTTCGAGCTGCAGTTCGGCACCAACCACCTCGGCCACTTCGCGCTGACCAACCTGCTGCTCGATCACGTCACCGGCCGGGTCGTCACCGTCTCCTCGGGCGCCCACCGCTTCGGGGCGATCGACTTCGAGGACCTCAACTGGGAACGGCGGCCCTACCGGGCCTGGCGCGCCTACGGGCAGTCCAAGCTCGCCAACCTGCTGTTCACCGCCGAGCTGCAGCGCCGGCTGACCGCCGCCGGCTCCGGCGTCCTGGCCACGGCCGCACATCCCGGCTATGCCGCCACCAACCTCCAGTTCCACTCCGGGCGCGGTCTGATGGACGCCATCAGCCAGCTCGGCAACCGCTTCATCGCCCAGGACGAGGACGGCGGCGCGCTGCCGACGCTCTACGCGGCGGTGGCCGACGTCCCCGGCGACAGCTTCGCCGGCCCGGCGGGTTCATGGAGCAGCGGGGCGCGCCCAAGCTCGTCGGCCGCACCAAGGCCGCTCGGTGACGAGCAGGTGGCCCGCCGTCTGTGGGACGTCTCCGAGCAGCTGACCGGCGTCCGCTTCGGACTCGGCGCAGCCGCCGCCGTTTAGTCGAAGCTGCGGAAGAACCGGCGCGCGGCCGCCCGGGTGCGGGTGAGCCGTGCATCGGCGATCCCGATCTCCTCGATCTGGTTGCCGCGGACCTTGAGCACTCCGCGAGCGCCCGGGTTGCGCGTCAGGTACCAGAAGTTCTTACCGACGTGGAAGCGAGGGCCCACGTGCAGCCGGCGCCGCGCCGCGGCGGTCAGCCGGGTACCGGGACGCACGCCCCGCAGCGCGTAATGGTGGCTGGCGGTCACCACCAGGATCGCCCGGCCGTTGATCCGCGCGCGCTGCTTGCGCGTCAGCCCGCGCGGCAGCTTCGGCGATCCGTAGCCGACGCGGATGCGGTGCGAGGCGGTGCAGAAGAAGTCCATGTTGCGCCGCCCCCCGGTGGTGCGGCGGGTGAAGCGCTTGCGGACGGCAGCACGCGCCATTCCCAGCCTGACCGGACCCAGCGTCGTGCCGGCCAGGCGGCCGATCGGCCGGACGCACGAGTACTTCGAGGAGCCGCCGATCGACGACGCCTGTCCGAGCACGATGACCGTCGTGCCCGCGCCGACCGGCACGGCGGCCGTTCCGCCGGCGCCGACCTGGGTGATCAGCACGCCGTGGCGAAAGACCTTGGTGCCGGCGGGCAGGTTGGTGAAGGCGATCCGCGAACCGCCGTCGCTGGTGACGGTCAGCGTGCCCCGCCGCAGCTTGGCCGCGCTGGCATCGACGGTCACGGCGGCGACATCTGTCAGCTTGAGCGTCATCAGCGGGACGGGGGCAGCCGCCGGCCCGAGCTTCCAGGACAGCCCCGAGTTGGTGCCCGGAAGCGGCTGGGTGGTCGCCGAGGGACCGAACCGCTGTGGCGTGATCGATGGGTCGGGGAGGGCGCTGTCGTCGGCGACGACCGAGGCGATCGTCCCGTAGCTCGTCGATCCGGGCGGCCAAGCCGCTCAGCCAGTAGTCGCCGGTGGCGCCGATGCCGAGGGCGGTGCTGGTCAGGCTCGGATACCAGCGATAGGTGAACGACCCGGGGTTGACCGTGCCGCGTCGGTGATCCGAGGGCCGCGACGACGTCGGAGAACCTGTCCTCGACGGCGAACGCCAGATGGTCGCCGCCGGTGTGGATGAACAGGTTGTAGCGCTGGCCGAGCGCGTCGAAGGCCGAGGCCTGGGCCACGACGCCGGTGGTGGGCACGAGCTCGTCGGCGGAGGTCTGGTCGATCACGTAGGGGATCCAGCGGCCGTTGGCGATCAGCGGACGGCTCTCGCCGTCCTGGGAGCAGGGCGGGTCCTGGTAGGCCGCGCCGGTGGCACCCGGATAGGCCTCGACGCCGCAGGCGACCGGCCCGTCGAGGACGAGCGCCCCGGCGAACGCGTCAGGGTGCTCGAAGGCCAGCTTGTAGGAGGCCCAGCCGCCCATCGAGTAGCCGGAGATGACCGTCCGCTCGGGATCCAGGCTGTAGCTGTCGGCGAGCGAGCGCCACACCTGCCAGAAGTCCGTCTCGGCCTCGTTGTAGTACCAGCCGGCAGGACCGAAGCCCTCGGTGGTGGCGCAGATCGAGTCGCGCTGCTCGCACAGCTGCGCCATCAGCTGCGGGTCATAGCCGCCGTACTGGTTGTAGTTGACCTCGAGCGAGTGCAGGATCCAGGTGAGTGGCAGCTCCTGGCCGGCGTGGTAGGTGGTCGGGACATAGACGGAGTAGGGCTGGACCTGCTCGAGCAGCGTCGGCTTGAAGTTGCCCTCGGGACCGTCGTCGGTGACCTGGCCGGCGCCCGGGTGCACGCGCGAGACGTACCAGCGGGCGCTGTAGCCCGTCGGTTGGGGTTCGGGAGTTTGCTGGCGGGCGCCGAGCGCTGACCAGTCGATCGTCTGGGAGAACTTGGAGACGTCGCCGCCGGCAAGGGTGTCGGCCTGATCGTCCTCCATCCAGAAGTTGCCGGTGATCTGGCGCTCCTCGCCGTCGGCGCCGAGCGCCGCCCCGACCGGATTGCTCGCGGCGGCCGCCTGGGCGAGGGCGACGAGCGCGTCCGTCATGCCGTCCGTGTAGACGGGGGGCTCCTGGGCGACGGTGCGGAAGGTGACGTTGTAGAGGCGCTCGGCGGTGGGCGCGACGCCGCTGGTGGAGGTGGTGGCGACGTCGGGAGCGGCGAAGTTCTGCCCGCTGGCGTCCGCCAGCCCGGCTCCCAGACGGACCCGCCAGGTGCCGTTGACCGGCAGAAGGCTCGTCGGGACGGCGACGATGAACGACTTCGAGGCCGGGTCGACGGTCAGCCGCCCGCCACCGGCGACGACGTCCGTGCGGGTGCCGGTCGCCGGGTCGACGAGCCACGCCCCGCGGCTTGAGACGACGAGCGCCTGCTCGATCCCGGGCGAGCGGACGCCCGCCTGCGCAGGCCAGGAGGAGGCGCCCGTGGCGGCATTGTCGTCCGTGTCGAACGTCCACTCGGCGATCGGGACCTTGGGGTCGGCCAGGGTCACCCAGTCCACCCGCCAGTAGCTGAAGCCGTTGCGCGACACCGACGCCCGCCCGGAAGATGTCGGCCCCGTTGTTGTCGGCTGCGCCCGCCGGGAACGCGTAGGTGCCCTGCCGGGCGGCCAGCCCCGAGCTGCCGGTGAACGTCGAGGCGGGCAGGCCGCCCACGCTCGAGGCGCCGTAGTCGTCATAGACGAAGTCCGACCACAGGGAGGCCCCGCCGTCCAGCCGCCCGGCGCCTGAGGTCTGGGGGAAGGTGCTGGGAAACGGCCACGCCTGTTGCGTGGGCTCGGCCAGGGTGGGCGGCGGGTCGGTGGCGGCCGCCGGAGCGCTGCCGGGGAGGCCCGCCGGGGCGGTGGCGGCTGAGGCGACGGCCGGCGCTGCGCTTGCCGTGGCGACCGCGAGCGCTGCGGCGAGGACCAGGGCAGCGGCGCGGGCGCGCGGGCGGGCGGCCCACGGCGACAGGAGTCTCCTCACGCGAGCGCACGATACACCGGCATTGCGGCGATCGCCGCCGGTCGTGCGCGGCGCGGCGCGCCGGCGGGGCGCCCCGGGCCGTCGGACGAGCGCCTCCGATCCCGATTTGTCTACCCACCGCGCGGCCCGGCCGATGGTTGGTCGACAAACCTGGCTCAGGACCCGATAAGGACACCAACCGGGAGCGGCGGCCGCCGGTTGGTGTCCTTATCTGGCTGCGCTGTGGATGCCGGCGGCTGGAACGCGCTTGCCGGCGCTCGCCCGCGCGCTGACCGGCACTTGGAGCGGGTTGTCCCCCCGTGGCGGGGTCAAACCCGCTCCGAGTCGCTGATGCCGCCCGAGAGTGGGTTGGTGGCGCGGCCGCCGGACGAGGTCAAGCACCGGTGTGACGCGGATGGCCGGCTCTGGGGGTGGGTGGCGGTGCTGTGACATCGTCCGGCGCCCGCGCGATGGGCTGGGGATCCCGGGGCTGGCTCCCCGGTTCGGGGGGTCGTGGTGGTCCCTGTGGTCGTTGTGGCACGCCGGCGTCACACACCCGGGCAATCCGTCGCACTCGACGGCGGCGGCGGCAGGGTGTGGCTGAGGAGCGTCGAAGCGCGGCATGTCGTAACCACACCCCTCAAGGTCGGGCATCGAGTGGCTTTCAGTGGCCCGCCTGGGGGCGCCAGCCCCCGATCCCCAGCTATCAGCGCGTCACGCCGCGGATGTCAAGCGGCGCCACCGGCGCGTACTTACGCCGCTGCCTGTCGCCGCTTGATCCTCCGTGGCGGGGCGCGCTATCCAGCGCTAACCCGGCGGGCGCCGCTTGATCCCGCCGGGTCAGCTCGTTCGCTGCGTCAGGTCGTAGACGGTCTGGCCGCCGATCGTCACCTTCTTGAAGTGCGCCTTGACCCAGGCGGTGATCGCGCTGCTGGAGACGTTCCTGGCGCCGGGGCCGGCGCCGCCAGGGGCGCCCCCACGGGCTCCCGAAGGTGGCGATCCTCCGCCGCGGGCAAAGCGCTGAGCCGCCGAGCCGCCGAGCGCTCGGCCGCCGCCCAGCCCGCTCGAGGCGATGTAGTAGTGGATCTCGCCGCGGGCGACGTACTCCTTGAACTTCTGCAGGGTCAGGTTGCCGCCCTGACCGCTGAAGCCGCCGATCGCCATCACCGGCTCGCCGCCGGTGGCCAGCTCGAGCGCGCCGGCCGACTGCGACCCGGAGGTTGCGGCGACCCACCTGTAGTGGCCGGCGTTGGCCGACAACGCACGATCGAGTGCCGTGCTGGCCGACGTCTGACCGCCGCCCGCGCCGGCACCACCCATCCCGAAGCCGCCGCCGGTCGCAGGTCCGGCCGTCGGCGTCGAGCCGGTGTGGCCGGTGGTGATCGTCGACGCCGAGTAGGCCACGGGCCCCGCCAGCGAGGCGATCACGGCGAGCACGACCGCCGGCACGAGGACCCGCCGGCCCAGCGACCGGCGCATCGACCAGACACCGATCGCCGCCACCGCCGCCACGCCCGACACCAGCACGACGACCCGCAGCCACGGCTGCCAGTCAGGGGTGCGCTCGAGCAGCATCCAGGACCAGCCGGCCGTCGTCGGCGACCGCGGCCGCCGACCACAGCGCCGGCCCAGCCGGACTCGCCGCGCGTCCCAGGCCATCCGCCCGCCGATGGCGACAAGGGCGGCGATGGCCGGCGCCAGCGCGACCGTGTAGTAGGTGTGGATGACGCCGCTGCCGAGGCTGAACACCAGCCCGGAGACGATCAGCCAGCCGCCCCACAGCAGCAGGGCGGCCCGCGTCCGATCCGTCCGGGGGGTGCCGCGGCGGGACCACAGGCCGGCACACAGGGCCAGCAGCGCAGCGGGCAGCAGCCATGACGCCTGGCCGCCCATCAGCGAGTTGAACAGCCGCAGGACGCCCGTCGAACCGCTGAAGTTCGCACCGCCGCCGCCGCCGCCGCCGCCCGGCCCGGTGCTGCCGAAGATGCGACCGAGTCCGTTGTAGCCGGTGATCAGGTCAATGATGCTGTTGCTCGAGGAGCCGTCGATCATCGGCCGCGATCCCGCCGGCCACAGGGCGACGAGGGCCACCCACCAGCCTGCGGCGACGACGATCGCCGCTCCGCCGGCCAACGTCTGCCACGTCCGGCGGCCCAGGCCGCCCGGCGCGGCCACCATGAAGACGAGGGCAAACGCCGGCAGGACGAGGAACGCCTGGGCCATCTTGGCCAGGAAGGCGAGACCGATGAGCGCTCCGGCGCCCAGCACCCACCGGGTCGCCCCGCGCTCGAGCGCTCGCACCAAGCAGTAGGCGGCGGCCACCAGCGAGAGCACGAGCAGCGCGTCGGGGTTGTTGAAACGGAACATCAGCGCTGCCACGGGGGTGACCGCCAGCGCCAGCCCGGCCACGAAGCCGGCAGCCGCACCGAACCACCGCCGCACGCCGCAGAACAGCAGCCACACGGCGGCCACCCCCTCGAGCGCCTGGGGGGCGAGCATCGACCAGCTCGAGAAGCCGAACAGCCGTCCCGACAGGGCCATCACCCACAGCGAGGCGGGCGGCTTGTCGACGGTGATGAAGCTCGAGGAGTCGATCGACCCGAAGAAGAAGGCCTTCCAGCTCTTGGTGCCGGCCTGAACGGCGGCTGCGTAGAAGCTGTTGGCATACCCGGAGGAGTTCAGCTCCCACAGGTAGGCGACGGCGGTGAGGAGCAGCAGCGCGGGCAGCGCGACGCGCGACCAGCGTCAGGGTCAGCGGGCGGCGGGCCTCGCCGACGGTGTGGGTTGGCCGCCGCAGCAGCCCAGTGGTCAGTTCCATGCCCTGCAGGCTGGCCGCGCCGTGTAAGCCGATCGTCGCAACCGCGCAAGCACCTCCGAAGTCCGCTCGGGTCCTACAGTGAGCGCGTGATCCTCTGCCTGGCCGGCAATCCGTCGATCGACAAGCTGTTCGAGGTCGAGCGTCTCGCCCCCGGCGAGATCCACCGGCCCGAGCACTTCGTGCAGCTCCCCGGCGGCAAGGGGATCCATGTCGCCCAGGTGTCGGCGGCGCTCGACGCACCGACGGTGGTGACCGGCCTGCTGGCCGGGCACACCGGCCGCTGGATCGCCGAGACGCTGGCCCACCAGGGCGTCCACGGCCACTTCGCCTGGGGCCGCGGCGAGACCCGCTCGAGCCTCTCCGTGGCCGATCGGGAGACGGGCGGCCTGACGGAGTTCTACGAGGAGAGAGTCACGGAGCCCGGCGAGTGGGAGGCGGTGCGCGAGATCGTGCTGAGTCTGCTGCCCCAGGCATCCTGGCTGGCGCTGGCGGGCTCGATGCCGCCCGGCGCGCCCGTCGACGGCTACGCCGAGCTGATCACCGCCGCCCACGACGAAAGGCGTGCCCACGGCCGTCGATACGCGGGCGGGAGCGCTGCCGCGGGTCGTCGACGCCCATCCGGCGCTCGTCAAGATCAACATCCACGAGGCGGCCGAGCTGCTGCACCGTCCCATCGACTCCGACGCGGAGATCCGCCGGGCGTTGCACGATGTGCGGGCGCTCGCCGGGGGCGACGGCCACGCGGTGGCGATCACGCTCGGCGAGCGGGGGGCGGTCCTCATCGACCCCGAGGGCACCGCCTGGCGGGGGTTCTGCCAGGTCCGCGGGCGCTATCCGGTCGGGGGCGGCGACACCTTCCTGGCCGGTCTGCTCGTGGGGGTGACGCGGGGCGGCTCGTGGAGCCAGGCCCTGCGGCTGGCGCTCGGCGCCGCGGCCGCCAACGCCGAGGTCCCGGGGGCGGCGCATTTCGACGCCGCCCGCGCGCGGGAGCTGGCAGACCAGGCCAAGGTCGGCCCGCTGGCCGAGCCGGCCTAGCCGGGGGCCGCCTCGCCGCGGGCACCGAGCGCCGCGCCAGCACCCAGTACACCCCCGCGCCGAACAGCGCGCCCATGAACACGCTGAAGTCGGCGAAGTTCGTGGCCGTCGACAACGGTCCCTGCCAGACGGTGGTGTCCAGCCACGAGGCGGCGGCCACCATGCCGATCGCCTGGGCGATCACCCCGGGCCAGTGGACCCCCTCGCCGCGCCAGTAGATCCCCGCCCGGCCGCTGAGCAGCGCGCGCGAGTCATACCGGCCGCGGCGCAGGAACCAGTCCGTGATGAAGATCGCCACCCACGGCGCGATCCAGATGATCATGAACAGCAGGAAGTCCTCGAGGAAGGAGTAGAAGCTCGAGGAGAAGATCGCCACCGCGGTGAGAGCGCCGCCGACGATCGTGTCGAGCAGGACGCACTGCCAGCGCTTGATCCTCGGGATGAGCGCCTGGAGGGTCAGTCCCGAGGAGTACAGATCGACGCTGTTGATCGCGAACAGCTGCACGATCACGAACGCCAGGTAGGGGATGAGAAACCAGCCGTGAAAGGCATGGGGGAGGCCCGAGATCGGGTCCGAGGCGTTGGTCACCGCAGTGGCCACGGCGGCGCCGAGCAGCGACAGGAGCGTCGAGGGGATGTAGCCGCCGAGCGCGACCGCCCCCACGATCCGCGAGCGACTGGCCTCCCGCGGCAGGTAGCGGCTGAAGTCCGAGGCGTTCATCACCCAGCCGTAGCCGCCGGCCGACAGGATGAGCGCCAGCGCGCCCATCATCGTCTCCCAGTTGGCGTTCGATCCCGCGCCGAGGTGGGCCTTGGGCAGGGTGAAGATCGCCAGCAGGATGAAGAGGACGACGAACGGGGGAACGAGCATTCGCAGGATCCGCAGCATCGCCCGGTGGCCGAACAGCGGCAGCACGAGCTGGACCGCTGCGGCGGCGACGATGAGCGCGATCTTCAGGCCGGTCGAGCCGCCGACGCCCGCCTTGGCCAGCAGCGCGAGGCCGGCGAGCACCACCAGGGCCAGGCCCTCAGTCTCGTAGCCGACCTGGGTCATCCAGTTGAACACGGACACCAGCCGCGCCCCGCGGGGCCCGAAGGGCGCCCGGGTGATCGTGAACACCGAGGTGCCGGCCGCCGGCCCCTGGAGGCTGCCGACGCCGGCCACGAGGTAGGACAGGTTGCCGATGACGATGACGAGAGCGGCCTGCCAGAAGGACAGGCCGAAGGAGATGATGAGCGCGCCGTAGACGACGTACTCGACGTTGAACAGCGCGCCCGCCCACATCCAGAAGAGATCGATCGGCGAGCCGCGCCGCTCTGCGACGGGGATGTAGTCGATCCCACGGGTCTCGAAGGCCGGCTCGTCGGCCACCGAGCCGCCCGGTGCCCGCTCGGGCGTGATCGCCGAGGTCATCCGATCAGCACCGGGACGTACGCGAACTGACCGACGTCGACGAGCCCGCCGTCGGTGAGGCGGAGCTCCGGGATGACCGAGAGGGCGAGGAACGACAGCTGCATGAACGGCTCCTCGACGGTGACGCCGAGCGCGCGGGCGGCGACGGCGCCGAGCGCGTCGAGGGCCGAGGCGACCTCGGCGGCCGGCATGTCGCTCATCAGCCCGGCGAGCGGCAGCGCGACCTCGCCGACCACCCGGCCGTCGAGCACCGCCACCTGCCCGCCGCCCAGCTCGGCCAGCCGTGCGATCGCCGCCGCCATGTCCTCACCACCGGCCCCGATGCAGACGACGTTGTGAGCGTCGTGGGCCACGGTCGAGGCCAGCGCTCCCCGGCGCAGCCCGAACCCGGTCACAAAGCCGCGGCCGATCCGCCCGGTCGCGTGGTGACGTTCGACGACCGCCGCGTGGACGACGTCGTCACCATCGGAGCCGACGACCACCTCGCGGGCGCGCGTTGTCAGGCTGTGGCTCTCGACGCCGACCGCCCGGACCCGCGTCCCCGCCGCCACGTCGAGCACGAGATCGGCGGCCGCCGGCAGGGGCCCGATGCGGACCGTGTCGCGCAGGAGCGCGGGCGGGGGCACCGGTGCCACCGCGCCGGGCTCGATGCGGCCGTCGGCGGCCACCAGCCGCCCCGCCTGCCAGACATGGCCGGGCACCCACGGCCCCAGCTGGGCGAAGGCGAGGATGTCGGCCTGATGGCCGGGACCGAGGCTCCCCAGTTGGGTGAAGCCGTGGTAGCGCGCCGGGTTGGTGCTCGCCAGCAGGATCGCCTCCACCTCCGAGATGCCGCTGGCGACCGCCAGGCGCACGCAGTCGTTGACGTGACCGAGCGCCAGCAGCGTGTCGGGCTCACGGTCATCGGTGCAGAAGGCCGCGCCGTCGGTCCCGTGGGCGGTGATCGTCGGCGCCAGCTCGACGAGGTTCTGGCTGGCCGAGCCCTGGCGCAGGAACACCCACATGCCCTTGCGGCGCTTCTCCTCGGCCTCCTCCAGGGTCGTCGCCTCGTGGTCTGACTCGACCCCGGCGGCCAGGTAGGCGTCCAGCGCGCGACCGGTCACCCCCGGGCTGTGGCCGTCGACGCGCAGGCCGCCGGCGGCGGCGATCCGCGCGAGCATCTCCGGGTCGCCGGCGATGACCCCCGGGAAGTTCATGACCTCGGCGATGCCCAGAGCCCCATGGCGCGTCACGAGATCGCGGATGTCGCCGGCCTGCAGGACCGCGCCGGAGCGCTCGAACTCCGAGGCGGGCACGCAGCTGGAGGCATAGACCCCGAACGTGAACGGCAGCCCCGCGGCCGCCTCCATCAACGCCAGCACGCCCGGCACCCCGAGCACGTTGGCGATCTCGTGCGGGTCGGCGGCCACGGCGGTCGTGCCGAGCGGCAGCACGGTGGCGACGAACTCGTCGATCCACAGCTTGGTCGACTCGAGATGCATGTGAGCGTCGATGAACCCGGGCGTCAGCGCCGCGCCGTCGACGTCGACGACGTCGTGGGCGTCGCGGTCGCCCCAACCGACGATCATCCCGTCGCTCACCGCCAGCGAGGTGTCGATCCACTCGCGGGTCTGCTCGGCGAACACCCGGCCGCCGCGCACGAGCAGGTCCGCGGGGGCGTCACCGCGCGCCACGGCGAGCCCGCGGGCGCTCACCTGAGGTCTCGCCACGGTGCAAGCTTTCCACAACCGGTGCCCGGTCGGCAGGCAAACTGCTGCATTGCCGCAACCGGCTTGACCCCGATGGGCGACGGGGTACCTTTTCGATCGTGCTCACCCTGGCGATGCAGTACGGGGTCCGTCCCGGACCGGACAGCCTGCTCGAGCCGCTGCTGCTGATCGTGGCCGGAGCCTGTGCTGGAGGAGTGCTCCTGCCGCTGACCCGCTTCCTCGTCACCCGGACGCGCGGCTGGCGGGCGCGGCGGCGCCGGCTGCACCAGGCGGCGACCGTCGAGAGGCGGATGCGGGCGCTGATGAGCGAGCTCTGCCCCCACGGCTGGCACGCCCAGATCACGATGCTCGAAGGCGCCATCGATCCCGACGGCAACGTCTCCGGCGGCGCTCATCCGCGGGTCGCGCTGGATTGGACGGAGCTGAGCGCCGAGAGCGGGCGGCCGGCCGTCGTGCGGCGGGTGTGGGCCGAGAGCGTCAACGGGGCGCTCGAGGCGATGGTCGCCGACCGGCGCACCGACGAGACGCTCGAGCAGATCGAACAGGGGGCGGTCGCCGAGGGCGCCTCCTGGCCTGACCTCTAGACGCTCCGCTGGCCACTCGTCCGAGGGGGCGTCCAGGGCGCTTCAGTTAGGAGCAGGACGGCCGATAAGCGGGCCATGAGCTCGTCTCGCCCGCACGAGATCCGCCCGCATGACCCCGTGGACCCTGGGGCGGTCGACGGCTGGGGCCAGCGCCACCAGGACCGGTGGCTGCAGCGGTGGATGGACACCACCCGCGACCTCGCGCGCCTGCAGTACTCCCACCGGATGCTCGACGCCGTCATCGACGAGATCGACGGCCGGATGATCCGCGTTGGCGACCAGTGGCTGACCGACTACGCCTCCTGCAACTACCTCGGGCTCGACCTCGACGAGTCGATCATCGCGGCGATCCCGGAGTACCTGGCCAAGTGGGGGACACACCCGAGCTGGTCGCGGCTGCTCGGCAGCCCCGTCCTCTACGAGGAGATCGAAGCCAAGCTCACGGAGCTGCTCGGCGCCGAGGACACGCTCGTGCTGCCGACGATCACCCACATCCACATGTCCGTCATCCCGGTGCTCGCCGGCGGCGGCACGATCTTCCTGGACCGCCGCGCCCACAAGACGATCTACGACGGCGCCACCACCGCTCAGGCGCGCGGCGCCTCCGTGGTGCGCTTCGGCCACAACGACTTCGACGAGCTCGAGGCCCTGCTGCGCAGCGACTGGCGCCGGCCCGGCCTCATCTGCACCGACGGCATCAACAGCATGACCGGCAACGCGCCGGACCTGGCCCGGCTGGCCGCCCTGGCGCGCGAGCACGACGTGCTCCTCTACGTCGACGACGCGCATGGCTTCGGCGTCATCGGCGAGCGCTCGGACCGGGAGCGGTGCGACTACGGCGCGCGGGGCAACAGCATCGTCCGCCACCTCGGTGAGAGCTACGACAACATCATCCTCGTCGGGGGCTTCTCCAAGGCCTATTCGTCGCTGCTGGCCTTCATCGCCTGCCCCACGGCGATCAAGCGGGTGCTCAAGACCGCCGCGCCGCCCTACCTCTACAGCGGCCCGTCGCCGGTGGCCTCGCTGGCCACCGTGCTCGAGGGGCTGCGCGTCAACGAGGAGCGCGGCGAGGAGCTGCGCACGACGCTGCATCACCTCAGCCACCGAGTCCTCGGTCACCTCGACCAGCTCGGGATCATCACCCCGAACCGCTCCGGCTTCCCGGTCATCGAAGTGCCGCTGGCCGACCCCGACACCGTCGACGACGTGGGCGACATGCTGTTCGATCGCGGCATCTACGCGACGATGGCGGTCTACCCGCTCGTCCCCCGGGACGAGGTGGGCTTCCGGCTGCAGCTGACCTCGGCCAACACCGATGCGCAGGTCGACCACCTGTGCGCAGTGCTCACTGAGGTCGCGGGGCGCTTCGCGCTTCGAGAGCCTGACACCGTCTAAGAGGCAAGGAGCCACGAGATGACACGACGTCCGTCCCCGGAGGCGATTCGCCGCCACGCCTGGTGGGTCTACCTGGCGGTCGGCTCGCTGATCTGCGCGCTCTACGTGTTCGTGGCGCCGCTCAAGGGCTCCGGACCGGTCATCAACGGCCTGGGCCTGTCCGGCGTGGTCGCCGTCGTCGCCGGGATCCGCATCTACCGGCCGGCCGCCGCCGGGGCCTGGTGGTGCTTCGTCGGCGGGCTGGCGCTCTTCTGGCTGGGTGACATCTACACCTACAGCTACCCGAAGCTGTTCGGCGCCGACGTGCCGTTCCCGTCGCCGGGCGACGCGATGTACATCGGTGTCTATCCGCTGCTGATGGCCGGGCTGCTCATCCTCGTGCGCCGCCGCAACAAGCGCGCCGACGGGCCCGGGCTGATCGACTCGCTGATCATCACCCTCGGCCTGGGCCTGCTCTCCTACGTGCTGCTGATCGCGCCCTATGTGCACGACGGCTCGATGTCCCTGCTGCCCAAGCTCGTCTCCATCGCCTATCCGGTGGGCGACATCATCATGCTCGCCGCCGCCGTGCGCCTGGCCGTCGACGCCGGCACGCGCCGTCCCGCCTTCTATCTGCTGATCGGCTCGATCGGCACGCTGTTCGTGACGGACTTCGCCTACGGGCTGGCCGAGCTCGACGGTTCCTATCACCACCAGCTCGTCTACGACATCGGCTGGATCTTCTTCTACCTGCTGTGGGGCGCCGGAGCGCTGCACCCCTCGATGAACCAGCTGTCGGAGCCCGCCCCCAAGCGCCAGCAGCGCTTCACCGTGTTTCGCCTCGTCCTGCTGGCGGGGGCGACGCTCATCGCGCCGGTGCTCGAGATCGTCAAGGCCCCGTCGCACGCCGGCTCTGACCTGATCGTCATCATCGCCGCCTCGATCGCCCTCTTCACCCTCGTCGTCGGGCGGATGTGGGGCCTGGTGCGCCAGCGCGAGCAGTCAGCCGCCCGCGAACGGGCGCTGACGGCGGCCGGAGGGCTCCTCGTTGCCGCCACCTCGGCGAGCGAGACGGCGGCCGCCGGCCTGACCGGGGTCGTCGACCTGGCCGGGGCGGGAACGGTCGCTCGGCTGTGCCGGATGATCCCCGCGGCGCCACGCGTCTCCTCGGTCGCCGACAGCGGCGCGCTCGAGGTCTGGACCGCCGGCGAGGAGCTGACGGCGGCGCTCTCCAACACGGCCGACGACGGCGTGGCCACCCTCCATGAGGTCGCCCGCCGCCATCTGCGCCTCGACGCCGGCCATCGGACGGCCCTCGTCGTCGGGCTGCCGATGCAGAACGGCGCCGATCTCGTGCTGGTCGTCGCCGGCGATTCGGCGACGGCGCCGGAGACCCAGTACGCGCTGCGCTCGCTCGCCCACCAGCTCGCGCTGGCGCTCGAGAGCGCCGAGCTCGCCGAGGAGGTCCACCGCCGCGCCAGCGAGGCGCGCTTCGCCTCCCTGGTGCAGAACTCATCGGACCTCATCACCGTCCTGTCGTCCGACAGCACCGTGCTCTATCAGAGCCCGTCGATCGAGGGCGTCCTCGGCTACACCCCCGACGAGGTGACCGGCCGCTCGTTCGCCGATCTGCTGCATCCCTCCGAGCAGGGCCGCATCCTCATCCGCCTCACCGAGGGCGCGGGCGGCACCCGCAGCCAGGCCGAGCCGATCGAATGCCTGCTGGCCCACCGCGACGGCAGCCTGCGCCATTTCGAGATCCTCCACAACGACCTGACCGGCGATCCCGAGGTCGGCGGCATCGTGCTCAACAGCCGCGATGTCTCCGAGCGCAAGGCCTTCGAGGAGCAGCTCGCCCACCAGGCCTTCCACGACTCCGTGACGCACCTGCCCAACCGCGCCCTGTTCTCCGAGCGGGTCCGCCATGCCGTGGCCCGCTCCCGCCGCGAGGACGTTGGCCTGGCGGTCATCTTCGTCGACCTCGACGACTTCAAGACCGTCAACGACAGCCTCGGCCACGCCGCCGGCGACCAGGTCCTGCTCGAGGTCGCCCAGCGGATCTCGGCCAGCGTCCGGGCCGCCGACACCGCCGCGCGCTTCGGCGGCGACGAGTTCGCCATCCTGCTCGAGGGGGTCGCCGACCTGCAGGCCGCCGCCGAGACGGCCGAGCGCGTCCTGGAGGCCCTGAGCGTGCCCGTCGCCCTCGAGCACAACGAGCTGTTCATCCGCGCGAGCCTCGGCATCTCGATTGCCGAGTCCGGCACGGCGACGGACGCCGACGAGCTGATCCGCAACGCCGACGCCGCGATGTACATCGCCAAGGGCGACGGCAAGGGCGGCTACCGGATCTTCGAGCCCGCCATGCACGAGCGCGTGCTCGCCCGCCTCGAGCTGCGCGCCGACCTGCAGAGCGCTCTGGAGCGCGAGGAGTTCGAGCTGCACTACCAGCCGCTCGTCCGGCTCTCCGACGGCAAGGTGACCGGCGTGGAGGCGCTCCTGCGCTGGAATCACCCCACGCGCGGGGTCATCCCGCCCGACGACTTCATCCCCTTCGCCGAGGAGACCGGCCTGATCGTGCCGATCGGCAAGTGGGTCCTGCACGAGGGCTGCCGCCAGGCCGCGCTCCTGCACCGCGAGCTGCACGACACAGAGCCTCCCGCCATCGGCATCAACCTGTCCGTCAAGCAGCTCTTCCACAAGGAGATCCTCACCGACGTCGCCGAGGCGCTCGCGGAGGCGGGGCTCGATCCGGGCGCCCTGACGCTGGAGATCACCGAGTCGGTGATGATGACCGACACGGAGCTGGCGGTGAAGCGCCTCAACGAGCTGCGCGCGCTCGGGGTGCGGCTGGCCATGGATGACTTCGGCACCGGCTACTCGTCGCTGAGCTACCTCAGCCGGTTCCCGATCGACATCCTCAAGATGGACCGCTCGCTGCTCGCCGCCGGCGCCTCGCCGGTCACCTCGGGCCTGGCGTCGGCCGTGCTCGGACTCGGCGAGACCTTCCAGCTGGAGGTCGTGGCCGAGGGCATCGAGTACCCCGAGCAGTCCGACACCCTGCGGCGATCTCGGCTGCGAGCTCGGCCAGGGCTTCTTCTTCGCCCGGCCGATGGAGCGCGCCCAGCTGCTCGCCTTCGTGCAGAAGCAGCGGGAGCAGAGCGATCGCGCGGTCTTGCCGGCCGGCGAGGTCTGAGCCAGCGCCGCCATGCAGCACAGCTATGAGGGGCTCGACCGCGTCGGAGGCTTCGCGCGCGGGCGGCTTCTCGAGCCGCTGCGCCACCGGGACTTCCGCCTGCTGATGGGGGCGATGTCCGTCTCCCTGCTGGGCGACGGCGTCTTCCTGGTCGCCCTCGTCTGGCAGGTCTACGCGCTCTCCAACGCCCCCACGGCGATGGCCACCGTGGGGATCGCGATGACGGTGCCGACGATCCTCTGCCTGCTGCTCGGCGGGGCCGCCAGCGACCGCTACGACCGCCGCCGCCTGATGCTGGGTGCCGACAGCGTGCGCGCCGTCGCCCTGCTCGTGCTGGCGGTCATGTCGCTCAGCGGGGTGCTGACCGTCCGCGGGCTGCTGGTGATCGCCGCCGTCTACGGCGCCGCCACCGCCTTCTTCGATCCGGCCTCGGACGCGCTCGTCCCCGAGCTGCTGCCCAGCCGAGGTGCTCGGCCAGGCCAACTCGCTCGATCAGCTGGTGCGGCCGATCGCCCTGCGCCTCGCCGGGCCGGCCCTCGGCGGGGTGATGGTGGCCGGTCTGGGGGCCGGCGGCGCGTTCGCGCTGGACGCCGCGACGTTCCTCGTCTCCGGGCTACGGGCTGTGGTCGATCTCGTCGCGCCGGCGCCAGACGGTCGCCGCCGCCGGGGAGTCGACCGTGCGCCAGGTGCTCGAGGGCGTGCGTTACGTGCGCCATCACGCGTGGCTGTGGGCGACGTTCGTCTCAGCGGCGGTGGCCTACCTGCTGTTCATGGGGCCGACCGAGGTCCTGCTGCCCTTCGTGGTCAAGAACGACCTCCACGCCGGGGCCGCCGGCCTGGGGCTCGTGTTCGCCGCCGGGGGCTTCGGGTCGCTGGCCTGCGCGCTGGCGATCGGCAACCACGGGCTGCCCGACCGCAGCATGTCGTTCATCTACGTGGCCTGGACGGCGGCCACGCTGGCGGTCGCCGGCTACGGGATCGCCCACGCTCTGTGGGGCCTGATGCTCGTCTCGGTCGCCTTCAACGGGCTGGAGACGGCGGGGACGATCGCCTGGGCCACCGCGAAGCAGAGCCGCGTCCCGATCAAGCTGCTGGGCCGTGTGTCGAGCCTTGACTGGCTGATCTCGATCGGCCTCCTGCCGCTCTCCTTCGCCCTCACCGGGCCCGTGAGCTCGGCGCTCGGGGCGCGGACGACCCTGATCGCCGCGGGACTCCTGGGGGCGCTGGTCACCGCCGGCGCGATGCTCGTCCCCGGGGTGGGCGACGACGACGTCGGCGTCTCGGCGGACGGGCGCCGGCGCGCCATCCGCTTCGAGCCGCTGCCCGAGGGGGATCTGCCGTCGCTGCGGCTGGCCGGCCAGCCGGGGGTCAGCTGGGTCCCGGTTCCGGCGGCGGGCGGCCGTGTGGTCGACGTTTGAGCCCCCAGGACCGTGTGAATGTCGACCACACCGCACGGCGAGGCGGCGCTCCTAGACTCCGCCCCATGGAATTCGGAATCGGCTACTTCCCCACGCACGACGCGGTCAGCCCCGGTGCCTTCGCCCGCCTGGTGGAGGAGCGCGGCCACGAATCGCTGTTCTTCGCCGAGCACACCCACATCCCGGCCAGCCGCGACAGCCCCTACCCCGGCGGCGGCGAGCTGCCGCGCAAGTACATCCACACCTATGACCTGTTCGTGGCGCTGACGGCGGCCGCCGCGGCCACCTCCAAGCTCCGGGTGGGGAGCGGCATCTGCCTGGTCATCGAGCGCGACCCGATCGTCACCGCCAAGGAGGTCGCGTCGATCGACCACCTCTCCGGCGGCCGGCTCGAGTTCGGGGTCGGCGCCGGCTGGAACCGCGAGGAGATGGCCAACCACGGGACGGACCCGCGCGTGCGGATGAAGGTCTTCCGCGAGCGCGTCGAGGCGATGAAGGCGATCTGGACCCAGGACGAGGCCACCTATCACGGCGACTTCGTCAACTTCGATCGGATCTGGTCGTGGCCCAAGCCCGCCCAGAAGCCCCACCCGCCGGTGCTCATAGGTGGGCTCGGGCCGACCGTCCTTGACCGGGTGCTCGCCTTCGGCGACGCCTGGTTTCCCAACTACGGCCCCGAGGACCTGCTCGATCGCGTGCAGGAGCTGCGCTCGCGGGCCGACCGTGAGATCCCGGTGATGGCGATGGGCGTGCCGCCCGATCCGGCCGCCCTGGAGCCGCTGCAGGCGGCGGGCTTTCAGCGGGTCGTGCACTGGATCCCGTCGGCCAACCAGGCCGGCGTGGAGGCCGCGCTGGAGCGCTGGGAGACGGCGATCGCGCAGCTCAACGGCGAGGCGTGACGTGAGCGCGCGGCTCAGCGCCGAGGCGTGACCCCGGAGCAGGCCCGGGAGCGTTTCGCCGCCGCCCGGGTCGCTCGCCTGGCCACCGCGGGCGCCGACGGCCAGCCGCACCTCGTGCCCGTCGTGTTCGCCGTCGAGGGCGACACCGTCTACATCGCCGTCGATCGCAAGCCCAAGCGCACCACCCGGCTGCGGCGGCTGCGCAACGTCGCCGAGAACCCGGCGGTCAGCCTGCTCGCCGACCACTACGAGGACGACTGGGACCGGCTGTGGTGGGTCCGCGCCGACGGCCGCGGCCGCGTGCTCGAGGGCTCAGACCCGGAGGCCCGCCGCGCGATCGAGCGGCTGCGCGCCCGCTATCCCCAGCAGGAGGCGACCGGGACGGTGCTGGCCGTCGACGTCGAGCGCTGGGCGGGGTGGGCCGCGGCGTAAAGGATCTAGACGACGAGCGCGCCGGCCGCCGACAGGTCGGCGAGCGCCTTCTCGGAGTCCGCGGCGTCGATCCCGCGCACGGCGTCGCGCTCGATCGTCACCCGCAGGCTCTCCTTGAGGGCATCCTGGGCGGTGTGCAGGACGCACACATCGGTGGCCAGACCGACGATCGTCACCGCCGCGACCTCCTCCAGGCGCAGGAGCTCGCGCAGCTCCGGATTCTCAAAGCCCGAATAGCCGTCGTCGTCGACGGCTCGTCCCCGTGTCGATGACGGCGTCGATCGCGCTGCGGTCCAGGCGGTCCGTGATCTCCGCGCCCGGCGTCCCCTGCACGCAGTGGGCCGGCCACGGCCCGCCCTGCTCGGCGAAGGAGCTGTGGTCCGGCGGATGCCAGTCCCGGGTGGCGATGACGACGGCGAAGCGGGGGTCGGCGGCCAGGGCGTTGATCGGCGCGATCACCTCGTCGCCGCCGGTGACGGCCAGCGCGCCGCCGGGGAGGAAGTCGTTCTGGACGTCGATGATGAGCAGGGCTTCGGCCATGGCGTGCGCGAGAGGCTACCCGGCGTCGCCCTCGGCCTCACCGGCGTCAACGTCGAGGTCCTCGCGCTCGGCCCATTCCAGCAGCGGCGCCAGCGAGAAGACGGCGTCGTCGATGCCGGCGTGAAGATCGCCGAGGCGGGCGAAGCGGGCGGGCATGGTGGCGATCGTCAGCTCGCCGGGCTCGACGTCGTCGATCTCCTCCCAGCGCGATGGGGGCCGACACGGTCGCCCGCGGGTTGCCCCTCACGGAGTAGGCCGAGGCGATCGTGTGGTCGCGGGCGTTCTGGTTGTAGTCGACGAACACCTTGGCCGGGTCGCGGTCCTTGCGCCACCACACGGTGGTCGCGTCGCCGGGGCGCGCCGCTCGATCTCGCGGGCGAAGGCCAGGGCGGCCCGGCGGACGTCGCCGAAGCCGTACTCGGGGACCACCCGGACGTAGATGTGGATCCCCGACCCGCCCGAGGTCTTGGGCCAGCCGACAGCCCCGAGCTCGCCGAGCACCTCCCGGGCCACGTGGGCGACCCGGCGGACCGTCGACAGCGGGCAGGCGTCGCCGGGATCGAGGTCGATCCGCCACTCGTCGGGCTTCTCCGTGTCGGCCCGGCGGGAGTTCCAGGGGTGAAACTCGACCGTCGACATCTGGACCGCCCAGATGACGCTCGCGAGCTCGGTGACGCACAGCTCGTCGGCGTAGCGGCCATAGCGGGGGAAATGCAGGCGAACGGTCTGCAAGCCACGGCGGCGCCCCGGAGGGGATCCGCTTCTGGTGGACCTTCTTCTCGTCAGTCCCCTTGGGGAAGCGGTGCAGCATGCACGGTCGCTCGTACAGCGCCCGCACGATCCCCTCGCCCACCGCGCGGTAGTAGTTGACGAGGTCGAGCTTCGTCTCACCGCGGGCCGAGAAGTACACCCGGTCGGGATTGGAGATCCGCACGGTGCGCTCACCGACCTCTAGCTCCACCGCGTCGCTGGCCATCGCCCGCATCGTGGCATGTCTATCGTGATGGCCCGCCATGACCGCCGTCACGGAGGAAGCCTTCGCCCGCGTCGGGGAGCTCGAGCTCTGCTACCAGACGTTCGGCGACCCCGCGGATCCGCCCGTGCTGATGATCATGGGGCTCGGGTCGCAGATGGTCTTCTGGGACGACGAGCTGTGCGAGCTGCTCGCCGATCGCGGGCTGTGGATGATCCGCTTTGACAACCGCGACATCGGGCGCTCCACCATCCTGCGCGACCGCGGCGTCCCCCGCGTGCGCCAGATCGCGCTGCGCGACCGCCGCGCCGTCGCCTACTCGCTGGACGACATGGCCGCCGACGCGATCGGCCTGCTCGACGCCGCTGGGCATCGAGTCCGCTCACGTGGTCGGCGCCTCGATGGGCGGCATGATCGCCCAGCTGACCGCGATCAACCACCGCGAGCGGGTCCGCTCGCTCGTCTCGATCATGTCGACCACCGGCAACCGGCGGGTCGGTCAGGCGGCGCCGCGGATGCTGCCGCTGCTGCTGCGCCGCCCGCAGGCGGGTCGTGAGGCCTACGTCTCAGACCTCGTGCGCACCCTGAGCACGATCGGCTCGCGGCGCTATCCGGTCGAGTCGAGCGCCTCCGGGCGCTGGGCGAGCGCTGCTACGAGCGCGGCCATGACCGCACCGGCAGCTCCCGCCAGCTGATGGCGATCGTCACCGCCACCGATCGCACGGAGCGCCTGCGGGCGCTGCGCGACCTGCCGGCGACCGTCATCCACGGCGCCGACGACGGCGCTGGTGCGCCCGTCCGGCGGTCGCGCCACCGCCAAGGCGATCCCCGGCGCCCAGCTGCTGATGCTCGAGGGGATGGCGCACGACCTGCCCCACCCGCTGTGGCCGCAGATCGCCGATGCGATCGTGGCCACGACGGCCGCCGCCATAGCGCGGTCAGCTGCCGCGGATGACCGACGGGAGCTTGAGCACCAAGCGGGGGATGTCGGCGCGCGAGGAGGACAGCGCCTGGCCGAGCGCCGGCCCGCCGCCGCTCTCGAGCGCCGGCCCATGGCCGACGAGCAGCCGCTGAGGGACGAAGCGGCCGAGCGCCGCCCGGGGCGGGAGCGCGCGCAGCATCGGGTGCACGCCGGCGGGGCGGCCGAGCGCGAACAGCGGCGCGGTCCCCACCGCCTCGGCGACGATCAGCGTCTCCTGCTCCGGCCACCACAGCGCCACCTCGCGCCACCACGGCCGCGACACGATCGAGATGACCTCGAACGGGGTCCCGGGCAGCTGCGCCGGAACCCGCTGGAGCGCCACGCCGAGCCGGGTGGCGATCGCCTGCCCGTCGCGGTTGTGGCGGTCCAGCAGCTGGATGACGCCGGCCGGCTCGCCGAGCTCGGCGGCGGCGGCGAGCGCCTCCGGGTCCTCGAAGGGGTCGATCAGCCACACGCGCTCGCCGTCAGAGACGGCGTGGGCGGCACGGGCCATCCCCTCGGACTCGTGCCAGGTGATCCCGACGGCATGGCGTTGCAATGAGATGGTCATCGTGACGATATAGCGGCTCAGACCGCCGCCGGCTCCAGTGCCCACAGCCCGTCGTAGCCGATGTGCTCCTCGGCAGCCGACCCGGCCGAGCTGCTCACGCGCGTCGTCGAGATCAAGCCCGCAGACCTCGGCGACCTCCGCGGAGGCGAGCGGCTCCCCGGCCCACTCGAGCACCTGGGCGACGCTCTCGGGGTCCTCGCGGCGCGTGAGCTCGGGGGCCAGGTTGGCGATGGCCACCTCGTAGGCGAGCGTCGGCTGGATCCCCGGCGCGCTCATCGTGTGCCGTCCGCGATCCGCACGAGCTCGTAGGAGGGGCACGTGTAGCGCCAGCCCGCCGTCCCCGTTCGGGAGCAAGCTTGTGGGAGAGGTGGACGGCCGCGGGGGCGGGGTTGCGGGCCGCGGCCAGATCCTCGTCGAGCAGGGCCTCGGTCTCGGCCTCGTCTGACCAGCGGCGCACCTCGGCGGGGTTCAGCCCGGCTCGCTCGGCGGCGCCGTCGAGGGTCCGGGATCGTCGAGCAGGTGACCGGAGAAGTGCAGGATGCGCAGCGCGCGCAGCATCGCCGTCCTCGCGCTCGGGCTCGTGGCGGCGGACCGCCACGACGGCGCGGCAGGCCGGCAGGGTCGCCGCCATCCGCGGACGCAGCGAGGTGTCGATCGGCATGTTGTACCGATGCGCGAGGCGCCGCGAAGGACGAGGATTGGCGCTCGGGCGTGAAGCCCTTGTCGACGTACTCCTCGGCGCTCGCCGACGAGGCCGACCATCCGCAGCTGCCACTCCAACTGGTCGCCGTAGAGCCACTTCAGCCGCCAGCGGGCGGGCTCGGCCGACCAGGCGAATGGGCAGCCCGGGTCGGTGTAGTGCGTGATCGTGATCGAAGCCATGACTACACCGTAGCCGCCGCCCCGCACGGCCCTCATTGCTCCCGGTCATGCCCGAACTGCCCGAGGCCGAGCGCGCCCGCCAGACGCTCGAGTCCGCTCTCGGGCGCCGGATCGCCCGCGTCGATGACTCGCGACACATACGTCTCGCGACCGCACCGGCCGGGCGAGATCGCCGACGCGCTCGTCGGCCATGAGCTGACCTCCGCCCACCGCCGCGGCAAGTTCCTGTGGCTGGAGACCGACGACGGCCCCACCCTGGGCCTGCACCTGGGGATGGCGGGCAAGATCGTCGTCGACGGCGAGGCGCAGGACGTCTCGCGCTGGGACCGCTTCGCGATCGAGTTCGAGGACGGCACCCGGCTGGCGCTGCGCGACAAGCGGCGGCTGGGGCGGGCGATCCTCTTCCCGGACTTCAGTCACGTCGGTCCCGACGCGGCCGACGTCGGCCGCGACGAGTTCCGCGAGCGGATCGGCCGCGGGCACACGGCCGATCAAGGCACGGCTGCTCAACCAGAGGGCGATCTCCGGCGTGGGCAACCTGCTCGCCGACGAGATCGCTGTGGCAGGCCCGGATCAGCCCCGCGCCGCGACACCGGCGCCCTCGAGCACGGACGATCTCGACCGCCTGCGCCGCGACCTGCGCGCCGCCATCCGCTCGGCGATCCGCAACGGCGGCGTCCACACCGGGCGCTTCATCCGCGCCCGGCGCCGGGAGGGGTCTGCCCGCGCGACGGCCACGCCCTGGAGCGCGCCAGGTCGGCGGGCGCACCACCTACTGGTGCCCCGTCTGCCAGACCTGACCGGCACCGGGCCTACTCGAGCACCCAGGTGTCCTTGCCGCCGCCGTTGCGCGACGAGTTGACGACCATCTCGCCCGGCGTCGAAGGCGACCCGCGAGAGGCCGCCCGGCGCGAGTGAGACGTCGTCGCCGGCGGCAAAGGCGAACGGCCGCAGGTCGAGGTGGCGGGGCTCGAGGCGACCGTCGATGACCGTCGGGTGGCGCGACAGCGGCACGATCGGCTGGGCGATGTAGCGCTCCGGGTGGCGCTCCAGCTCGCGGCGGGCGAGCGCCAGCCCGGCGGCGTCGGCATGCGAGCCGATCATCACCCCCGCTCCGCCGTGGCCGTGGCGGGGCTTGATGACGAGCGTCTCGAGGCGGGCGATGGCGTCCCGCGCGGCCTGCGGGGAGGCGAGTGAGATCGTCGGCACCGAGCGCACGACCGGCTCCTCGTCCAGGTAGAAGCGCACGAAGTCCTCGACGTGGCTGTGGACGAGCTTGTCGTCGGCCACGCCGTTGCCGAAGGCGTTGACGAGGCCGATGGTCCCCGCCAGCCACGGGGGCACGAGCAGCCGGGCGATCGCCGTCCATGCGCCGTCGTCGCCGCGGACCCGGTCCTCGTCCGTGCGGCGATAGACGACGTCGACGCGCCGCGGCGCGCTGCCGTCGATGCGGGCGCTCAGCACGTCATCGGCCAGCTCCAGGTCGCCGACGGTGACCAGCGGGATACCGAGCGTCCCGGCGAGGTTGGCATGCTCGTAGAAGGCGACGTTGCCGGGGCCGTCGGAGAGGAGCACGATCAGCGGGTCGGAGCCGCTTCCGGACGGCGCGGCGGCCCGGAGCGTCCGGCCGAGCAGCTCATAGATGACGGGGTCCACCGGCGCCGGGCGGGGCAGGCCGGGGGGCAGGCAGGCCGCCAGCGCCGCGCGGGCGGCGACGAGATAGGCGATCCCCGACGGGGTGCGCAGGTTGTCCTCGAGGACCAGGAAGGTCCCGTCGGGATCGCGCACCAGGTCAAAGCCGATGATCGGCGCCGGGGCGGTGCCGGGGGGCACCCGGCCCCGCAGGTCAGGCTCGTAGCCCTCGGCGCCGTCGAGCGTCTCGGCGTCGACGATGTCCGTCTCGAGGATCCGGCGCTCCCCGTAGAGGTCTGACAGGAAGGCGTTGAGCGCGCGGGTGCGCTGGGCGAGCCCGCGCTCCAGGTCGCCCCATTCCTCACGGGTCAGCAGCCGCGGCACCGGATCGACGACGAACGGCGTCGTGCCGAAGCTGACGCCCCGCTGCGCGAGGGTGCGCTCGATGTCGCGCCCCAGCCGTGCGAGATCCATCCCCGCCAGCGCCTCCAGGGTGCGCGCGTAATGCGGGCGGGGCCTGCCGGCCCGGTCGCGATCCTCGTCGAACGGCTCCCGGGGGGTGGCGCCCTCGTCAGGCGCCATGGCGCGCCAGCCACAACTCGAGCAACGCCAGCTGCCAGAGCTTGGATCCCTCGAGGGTGGTCAGGTGCTCGTTGGGCGCCGCCAGCAGCCGGTCGACATGCTCGCGGCGAAACAGGCCACGCTCCCGGGCGGTGTCGCTGGTCAGCGTCTCGCGCACGAGCTCGAGCGTCGCCCCCTCGAGCGTCGACAGCGCCGGCACCGGGAAATAGCCCTTGGGGCGGTCGATGACGAGCTCGGGGAGGACCGCGCGGGCGGCCTCCTTGAGCACGCCCTTGCCACCCTGGGCGAGCTTGAGGGCCGGCGGGCAGGCGGCGGCCAGCTCGACGAGCTCGTGGTCGAGGAACGGGGTGCGGGCCTCCAGCCCCCAGGCCATCGTCATGTTGTCGACGCGCTTGACGGGGTCGTCGACGAGCATGACCTCCGTGTCGAGACGGAGCGCGCGGTCGACTGGGTCTTCGGCGCCCGGCGCCCCGAAGTGACCCTCCAGGAACGCCCGGCTGGGGTCGTCTCGAGCTGGTAGGCATCGGACAACGTGCTCGCCATCTCCGCGTGCGCGCCGGTCGAAGAAGGCCGCCTGGTACTGATCGGCGCCGCTGCCCTCGGCCCCCCACAGCGGCGGATACCACGAGTAGCCGGCGAACACCTCGTCGGCGCCCTGCCCGGACTGCACGACCTTGTAGGACTTGGCGACCTCCTCGGAGAGCAGGTAGAAGGCGACGGCGTCGTGGGAGACCATCGGCTCGCTCATGGCGGCGATCGCCCCGTCGAGGGCGGGGAGCATCCGGCGAGTGTCGACGTGGATCCGGTGGTGGTCTGTCCCGAACTCCCGGGCGATGACGTCTGAGTACTTGAACTCGTTGCCCTCGCGCGTGCCGACGTCGTCGAAACCGATGCTGAAGGTGGCGAGCTTCTCCTGGCCGGAGGTCTCCAGCAGGGCCACGATGAGGCTCGAGTCAAGGCCGCCCGAGAGCAGCACGCCGACCGGGACGTCGGACACCATCCGCCGCCGGACGGCGGTGCGCAGCGACTCGAGGATCGCGTCTGACCAGTCCGTCTCTGACCAGTCGGCGTACTGCGCCTGGCGGCTGAAATCGGCGCGCCAGTAGCGCTGCAGGTCGCGGGTGCCGTCGCGCTCCACGAGCAGCGTGGTCGCCGGCGGGAGCTTCTGGACGCCCGGTGAGGATGGTCCGCGGCGGCGGCACGACGGCATGCCAGCTGAGGTAGTGGTGCAGGGCGACCGGATCGATCGAGGTGTCGATGCCGCCGCCGGCCAGCAGCGCCGGCAGCGTCGAGGCGAAGCGCAGCGAGTCGCGGGTCTCGGCCAGGTACATCGGTTTGACGCCGAGGCGGTCGCGCGCCAGCAGCAGCCGGCCGGTGCGCTGCTCGTAGACGGCGAAGGCGAACATCCCGGCGAAGTGGGTGACGCAGTCGCGCCCCCACTTGTCGTACGCCTTGAGGATGACCTCGGTGTCGCTTGTCGAGAAGAAGCGGTAGCCGTCGCCCTCGAGCTCTGAGCGCAGCTCCCGGTGGTTGTAGATGCAGCCGTTGAAGACGACGGCCAGGCCCAGGTCGGGATCGACCATCGGCTGGCGGCCGGCCTCCGTGAGGTCGATGATCTTCAGCCGCCGGTGGGCGAGCGCGACCGTGTCGTGGGCCCAGCTGCCCTCGCCGTCGGGGCCGCGGTCGCTCATCGTCGCCGCCATCCGCTCCACGGCGTCCCGGTCGGCCGCCGGTGGTGAGCCAGCTCGCCGGCGAAACCGCACATACCGCCTCAGGCTACGCGCAGATGGGTGGCGCCGGCCCGGCGGGCCTGGGCCGAGTCGACGAAGGCGGCGAACAGCTCGGCCTGCTCGGGCAGCGACTGGAGCGTCTCGGCATGCCACTGGACGCCGATGACGAACTCGCGGTCCATCGCCTCGATCGCCTCCACCGTGCCGTCGGGGGCGCGGCCGGTGATCACCAGGCCGTCGCCGAGGCGGGCGATGCCCTGGTGGTGAAAGGAGTTGACCTCGGTTTAGGTGCGCTCGAGCACGCGGGCGACGCGGCTGGACTCGCGGATCGTCACGTGGTGGGTCGGCTGCGAGCCGGGCTCGGTCTGGCGGTGGTTGACCTCGCCGCCGTTGACATCGGGCAGGTGCTGGTGCAGGGAGCCGCCGCGGGCGACGTTGAGCACCTGCATGCCGCGGCAGATGGCCAGGATCGGCAGCCCGCGGGCGTCGGCGGCCCGCGCCAGCGCCAGCTCGAAGCCGTCAAGCTCCGTCTCCACCGGGCCGGTCTCGGCGTGACGGCGCTCGCCGTAGGCCCGGGGTCGAGATCCGGGCCCCCGGACATGCACAGCCGTCGACGCGGTCCAGCAGCGACTCGGCCAGCTCGGGCCGCAGCGGGGGGCAGACCATGGGGATCGCGCCGGCGGCCTCGAGCGCCTGCAGGTACTTGAGGCCGAGCGCCATCTCGAGCTGGGGCGGCTCGCCCTGCGGGGTCAGCTGAGACCGCCTCCATCGCGCCGGACCTCCGAGGTGGTGACGGCGATCAGCGGCCGGGCATCGCTCGAGCTCATGGGCAGCTCGATCTCCGGAATTCGGGCGCCGCAAACGCCGCGGCGGATCGACGGCGCGCAGTGTGGCAGGCGCCGGGCGGATCGCCAACGCCAGCGGGCCAGCCCGCGCTGGCCAGGCGGCCACAATCATCGCCCGAACGCTGCTCAAGTCCGGGCGGTCGGCGGCCGAGAACGCGGCGGATGTCTGCGCCGCCGCCCGACACGATCGCCGCGCGCCCCTGCGCCGGCCAGCGCGGTCCACGCCTCCGGCGAGCGCGACCGGCTGCGGGAGATCCGCGACGAGCACGCCTCGGCGCCCGGCCTGCGCGAGCGCCTCAGCCACGCCTGATCCCGACCGGGCCCGCCAGGCCTACCTGGAGGAGCAGCTGTCGCTGACCGAGCGGCTGACGGCCGCGATGGCGCTGGCCTCCGACGTCGAGCAGCTCGCCGCCGAGGTCGTCACCGAGCTGCATGTCACCTTCGGCATCTACCTCGCGGTGATCATGCGCCTGGACGACGACGGCGTCCTGCGCCCGATCGCCAGCGCGGGCCCGCTGGCCGAGCAGGCCGGCCGCTTCCTGCTGGCCGAGCAGCCGCTGGCGCGCGGGGTCACCGGACGGGTGGCCCGCACCGGCGCCACGGCGCTGATCGCCGACGCCCGGCTCGACCGCGACTACACGGTCCGCGATCCCGACACGGACCCTCGGTCTGAGCTGGCGGTCCCGATCCGAGTCGACGGGCGGACGTGGGGAGTGCTCAACCTCGAGGAGGTGGCCGTCGGCGCCTTCGACGAGACCGACGCCTCCCTGATGCGCACCGTCGCCAACCAGCTGGGGGTGGCGCTGCACCGCATCGCGCATCTACTCAGAGCTCGAGCAGGCCCTGGTGACGACGCTGACCGTGCTCGGCGCCGCCATGGAGGTCCGCGACGCCTACACCGCGCTGCACGAGGCGGCGGTGGCCGACCTGGCGGCGGCGATCGCCGCCGAGCTCGGCCTTGACCCGCCGAGCAGCGGGCGATCCGCTACGCCGCCCTGACCCACGACCTCGGCAAGCTCGCGGTGCCCAACGAGATCCTCCACAAGCCCGGGCCGCTCGACGACGCCGAGTGGGAGGTCATGCGCCGCCACACGATCGTCGGTGCCGAGATGCTGGCCAGGATCCCCTTCTTCGAGGACGTCCACAGCCTCGTGCGCGGCCACCACGAGCGCTGGGACGGCGGTGGCTACCCCGACGGCCTGCGGGCCGACGAGATCCCGGCCGGCGCTCGGATCCTGTGCGTCTGCGACAGCTACAACGCGATGATCACCAACCGCCCCTACCGGGCGTCGATGACCCCGAGGCCGCCCTGGAGGAGCTGCGCCGCTGCAGCGAGACACGCAGTTCGACCCGCGGGTGGTCGACGCGATCGAGCGGGTGCTGCAGGCCGACGGGGAGGCGTTCGCCGTTTCGTCCTGACGCGCGGGGCGGGCGTCGGGCCGCGTCCGCCCCCGGGCGCGAGAACGAGCAAGCCGCGGCCACGACGGCGACCGCTTGTCGCCCCCGGCGCTCGGGTAGCCCCACGAGCAACGGGTCAAACCGCGACAAAGGTGGTGGCGAATGTCGGCATCGGACCGCGTCCAGGTCCCCGGCTCAGAACGGGCAGCTCGACCCCGGGCACACGCGCCTCGGTGAGGTCGACGGCCAGTCAGAGCTCGACGTGACCGTCTACGTGCGCCCTCGCCAGACCGCGCGACTGGGTCGACGCGGAAGCCACGCGTCCCCCCGGCGAGCGGCGGGTCGCCCCCGCGAGGAGTGGGCGCAGAGCACGGCGCCCATCCGACGAGGACATCGCGGCGGTGACGGCATTCGCCGCAGGCCACGGGCTGACCGTCGCCGACGTCGACCCCGCGCCGGCGGGCGCTCGTCTGCGCGGCACGTTCGACGCGATCACGACAGCCTTCGAGGCCGACATCCAGGGGCTGTACGCGCCCCTCGGGCGCCGCGGGCTACCGGGGCGGCACAGGAGCGCTGACCGTGCCGGCCGACCTCGACGGGATCGTCACCGGCGTGTTCGGCATCGACAACCGCCCGCAGGCGGCCAAGCAGCTGCGGATCGTCGCCGCGCCCGCGGCCTCGGCGGTCTCCTATACCCCGCCGCAGGTCGCCCAGGCCTACGCTTTCCCGGCCGGCGTCGACCGGCGCGGGGGAGACGATCGGGATCATCGAGCTCGGCGGGGGCTTTGCCGCCGCCGACCTGCAGACCTACTTCCGGGGACTGAGTCTGACCGCGCCGAGCGTCACCGCCGTGCCGTCGACGGGGGCGCAACGAGCCCGGCACGGACCCAACTCCGACGTCGAGGTGATGCTCGACATCGAGGTGGCGGGCGCCGTCGCCCCCGGCGCTCAGATCGCCGTCTACTTCGCGCCCAACACCGACCAGGGGTTCATCGACGCCGTCTCTGCGGCGGTCCACGACACGACCCACCGGCCCTCCGTGGTGTCGATCAGCTGGGGCGGACCGGAGGACTCGTGGACCGCCCAGGCCCGGACCCAGATGGAGCAGATCCTCACCGAGGGGGCCGGGATGGGGGTCACGGTGACCGTCGCCGCCGGCGACAACGGCTCCACGGACAACGTCACGGACGGCAAGCAGCACGTCGACTTCCCGGCGTCGGCGCCCCACGCGCTCGCCTGCGGCGGGACCAACCTCCAGGCCTCCGGCGCCCGGATCTCCTCAGAGACCGTGTGGAACACGACGGATCATGGGACCACCGGCGGCGGGGTCTCGACGGCCGTTCGCGCTGCCCGGCTACCAGTCCGGCGCCACGGTGCCCGACAACGTCGACACCGGCAAGCCCGGCCGGGGCGTCCCCGACGTCAGCGGCGACGCCGACCCCCAGAGCGGCTACACGGTGCGCGCCGGTGGCCAGGATCAGGTCGTCGGCGGCACGAGCGCCGTCGCGCCCCTGTGGGCGGGGCTGATCGCGCTGCTCAACCAGTCGCTCGGCGCGCCCTCGGTTTCGCCCAGCCGCGGCTCTACCCGCTGCTCGGCACGGCCGCCTTCCATGACATCACCTCGGGCAGCAACGGCTCCTACCGCGCCGGCCCGGGATGGGACGCCTGCACCGGCCTCGGCTCCCCCGACGGCACCCAGCTCGCCCAGAGCCTCGCCGGCACCGGCTGACGTTCACACCTCGGACAGCCGCCAGCCCAGCCCCGACGCTCGCGCGACCGGCCGCTGGACGGCCGCCCGGACGGTCTCCTCGCTGCCGGCCAGGATCAGCCGGCGGCGGGCGCGGGTGGCCGCGGTGTAGAGCAGCTCGCGGGTCAGGATCCGCGAGTCGGGCTCGGGGAGCATGCACCGCGGCGGCGTCGAACTGCGAGCCCTGGCTCTTGTGGATCGTCATCGCGTAGACGGTCTCGACGGCGCCCAGCCGGCTGGGGCTGAACGGCGACGACCTCCGCCGCCGCGCTCGAAGGCGGCCACCACGCGGTCCTCGTCGGTCTGGACGACGACGCCGGTGTCGCCGTTGTAGAGCCCGAGCTCGTAGTCGTTCTCGGTGACGAGCAGCGGCCGCCCGACGTACAAGCGCTCCTGGGCGGCGAAGCCGGGGATCTCGGCCGCGAGCCAGCCCTCCATCCGCGCCGTCC
Organism: uncultured Solirubrobacteraceae bacterium; assembly: GCA_963800545.1. Classification (GTDB taxonomy): domain Bacteria; phylum Actinomycetota; class Thermoleophilia; order Solirubrobacterales; family Solirubrobacteraceae; genus Palsa-465. Next base: position 78,067 of record CAWDBJ010000013.1, on the reverse strand, counting down.
AGGTCGTCACGCCGTACGGACCGCGGCGGTGGGCGCACAGGATCCGGAAGGTGGCCAGCGCCGCCAGCGCCTCGCCGCGCCGCCCGTCCCGGGCGGCGGCGATCATCGCCCGGGCGCCGGCCAGCGCGCTCGAGCGCACGAGCCCGGCCGCCTCGGCTCCCGGACCCCGTCGGTCTCGATCCAGTGACGTCCTCGGCGCCCGCGCGCAGCAGCTCGAGCGTGGCGTCGGCGTCGCCGCGGCGGATCGCCGCCGCCAGCTCGGCGATCGCCGCCGCCGAAGCGATGCACCCGGTCGAGCACGACGATCCCGGCACGGCCTCCGAGGCGTCCCGGTCCTCCGGCGCCGCCCCGACGATGTCGCCGAGCACCGCGCCGGCCTCGATCGAGGCCAGCTGCCCGGGGTCGCCGACGAGCACGAGCCGCGCGTCGGCGCGCAGCGCCTCGATCAGCCGCGCCATCAGCGACAGCGAGACCATCGAGGTCTCGTCGACGATCACGACGTCATGGGGGAGGCGCTGCTCGCGGTCGTGGCGAAAGCGGCTGTTGGAGCCCGGCCGCCAGCCGAGCAGGCGGTGGAGCGTCGAGGCCGGCAGCCCGAGCAGCTGCTCGCGGACCTCGTCGGAGACGTCGAGCGTCAGCGCCTCGGCCTGGACCGCCTCCTGCAGGCGCGCCGCCGCCTTGCCGGTCGGCGCGGCCAGCGCGATCAGCGGCGGCAGCCCCGGGCGCCGCGAGCGGCTCCGGCCCGGCGCCCCGCTCGGCCTGCTCGCACAGCAGCGCGACGATCCGCGCCACCGTCGTCGTCTTGCCGGTGCCCGGGCCGCCGGCCACGACCGCGAAGCGCCGCAGCACGGCGCCGGCCGCGGCCAGCGCCTGGCGGCCGCCGGGCTCCCCGGCGAACAGCCGCTCCAGGCCCGTCCTGCAGCACGGCGCCGTCGATGCCCGCCGGCGCGTCGGCGGCATCGCCCGCAGGGCGGCGGCGACCGAGACCTCCTCGGCCCAGTAGCGGTCCAGGTACAGCCAGCCGCCGAGCAGCCGCAGCGGCGCGACGGCATCGCTCGTCGGCCGCGGCGACCAGCGGGCTGGCCGCCACCGCGCCGACCCAGGCGGCCGCGTCGGGCCACGGCAGCGCCTCGAGGTCGACCGGGTCCTCGGCCTCGACGGCGCCGTCTCGCGGATCGCGCTCGAGGTCGACGTGCACGTGGCCGAGCCGCGGCGCGCGCACCGCCAGCGCGACGGCGAGCAGCACGCTCTCGTCGTCCTCGCCGGCCAGCGCGCCCAGGCGGCGGGCGACGTGGACGTCGGCGGCCGACAGCACGCCGGCCTCGTTGAACGCGCGCAGCAGGCCGGACGCCGCCTGGGCCAGCCGGGCGTCGAACGGATCGAGATCCTCGCGGACCGCGCTCACGGCGTCCCCTCGTCCAGCGCGTCGGTGAGCGCGGCCGACCAGGCCCGCGGGCGGCCGCCAGCCGAACACGCCGGGGGCGTCGGCCGCCGCCGCCGAGCCAGTCCTCGCCCGGTCATCCCGCGCACGAACAGGTAGGCGACGCCGGCGAGGTGGCGTGTCGGGGTCATAGCCGGCAGCCGCCAGCGCAGGAAGCGGTGCAGGGCGACGATGTACAGCAGCGCCTGCAGCGCGTAGTGGTGGCGCTACATCTCGGCCGACAGCGCCGCCGGGCGGTAGTGAAAGGCGGTCAGCGGCTCGCCCGGGCTCGCCCAGCCAGTTCGTCTTGTAGTCGAGCACCGCGAACCGGGCCACGCCGTCCTCGCCGACCCGGCGGACGACGAGGTCAAGGCTGCCGGTCAGATACCCGCGGACAGAGCGGCGCAGGAAGGGGTCCTGCGAGCCGCTCGCGTAGCCCGCCAGCGGGTCGCCGGCCGGCAGGTGCTCGCGCAGGACCTCGGCGATCCGCTCGAGCCGCAGCCAGCCGCGGGGCTCGTCGCCGCCGGCCAGCGGCAGCTCGAAGCCCAGCTCGTCGAGCCGGTCGGCCCGCGCGACGTCGCGCAGCCGCCGGCCGCCGAGCACCGGGCCGAGCGGCGTCTCGCAGCGCCGCGCGCAGCCCGGCGACGACGACCGCGCGGGTCGCCGATGTCGACGGCCCGGCGTCCGCGGACCTCCGCGATGCGCGCGCTGACCTCGGCCTCGAGGTCGGCCGCGGCGAAGTCCGTCGCCTCGAGCACCCGGTGCACGAACGTCCCGACCTCGGCTCCGACGGGCATCTCGCCGAGCAGCGACGGGGCCGCGCAGCTCCGGCGCGACGGCCAGCGGCGGTGGCGGCGACGGGCGCGTCCTCGGCCGGCTCGTCGGCGATCAGCGGCTCCTCGGGCTCGGAGGCCACCCACGCCTCGTAGCTGGCCGCGGTGATGTCCGTGTAGGAGGTCCGCCGCCAGCGCAGTCGAGGCCGCGGTCAAACGACGGAGACGGCCAGCCGCGGCCCGGGCGGGGGCGCGCGGGCTCCACCGCGCGGAGCGGTCGGGCGCCGCCCGCTCGACGCTGATCGCGCCCTGAGCGCCGCTCGGCGAGCTTGCCCAGCCGCGTCAGCACGGACGACGTCGTCGGGGGTGGAGGAGCCGGCGGCGGCGACGTTGCCGGCCTCGTCGCGGGCGAACAGCAGCCGCCCGAGCGGAGAGTTGCGGCTGTCGCAGGAGCCGGCCCACCAGACGATCGCCTGGTGGCGCGCGCGGGTCAGCGCGACGTAGGCGAGGCGCAGGTCCTCGCCGCGCTGCTCGCGGACGAACTGCGCGAGATGGGCGTCGTAGTCGGCGCCCTGCAGGGCGACGTCGAGCGTCCAGGCGTCGTGGTTGGCCGGGATCGTGGAAGAACACCGGCGGCGTCCCGCGCGGCTCCCACCCCTCCCACAGGAACGGCAGCGTAGACGATCGGGAACTCGAGGCCCTTGCTGCGGTGGATGGTCAGCACCTGCACCGCCTCGGCGTCGGACTCGAGGCGGCGGCTGCGCTCCTCGTCGCCGATCCCGACACCGCCTCGGCGATCCGGCGTGCGCAGCCACGTGGCCAGCGCCGTGGGACCGAGCTGCTCGGCGGAGGCGGCCGGCGTGCAGCAGCTGGCCGACGTGGCGCAGGTCGGTCAGGCGCCGCTCGCCGTCGGCGTCGGTCGAGCATCCGCGCCGACAGGTCCTCGGCGACGGTGATCGTCTCCAGCAGCGCCGCCACCCCCCGAGTGCGCAGGATCCGCGCCCAGTCGTGCAGCCGCCGGTGGACCTCCTCCCACTCCCGGCTGTCGTCGTCGGCCCCGGCCTGGGCGAGGCGCTGGGCCGACCAGCCGAGAAAGCAGGTCAGCGCCGCCGAATGCGCGCGGGTCAGCGAGGCGGGCCGCTCGAGCGCCTCGATGCAGCCGCAGCCACTCGCGGGCGGTCTCGGTCCCGAACACGCTGCCGGCGCCGTTGATGACCGCCGGGACGCCGGCCTGCTCGAGCGCCTGGCGGACCATCGCCGCCTGCCAGTTGGTCCGCACCAGCACCGCCAGATGGCCGGGGCAGACGACCTCGTCGCTCGATCCGCGCCCCCGCGCTGAGCAGCGCGACGACGTCGCCGGCCAGGTCGTCGGCGATGAACTGCTGGGCGGAGGCCTTCTTGGCATAGCCGCGCGGGGTCAGCGACAGGTCGCGGCTCTCGCGCATCGCCACCCGGAAGCGCATCGGCGCCTGGGCGGGCGCGCCGGTGAGCCGCGACACCTGGTGCTCGGGGGCGGCGCGCACCTGGCGGTAGACGATCCCCTCGTGGCCGAGGCGGGCGTCGGAGAAGAGCGCGTCGTGGGCATCGATCAGGCCCTGGTCCGAGCGCCAGTTGACCCGCAGGGTGGCCTGCTCGTCGGCGGCGCGCGCGGCCTGCAGGTAGGCGTAGACGTCGGCGCCGCGGAAGGCGTAGATCGCCTGCTTGGGGTCGGCGATCAGCACGAGCGTGCTCTGCGCGCCGGCGAAGGCCTCGCGCATGATCTCCCACTGCGCGGGGTCGGTGTCCTGGAACTCGTCGACGAGCACGACGTCAAAGCGCCAGCGCAGGGAGGTGCGGGCCGCCTCGCCGGCCGGGCCGCGCAGGGCGGACTGCAGCCGGGTGACGAGATCGTCGTAGGTCATGACGGCCGCGGTGCGCTTGCGCCGCTCGAGCTCCTCGCGCGCCGCCCGGGCCAGGCCGCCGCGCATCTCGGCGACCGGGTCAGGACCGGAGACGAGCAGGGCGGACGGGTTGTCGATCGCGGCCCGGGCGATCTCCGCCGCCTCGGCGAGCTTGAAGGCGGGGGCGTCGCCGCGGCGGAACTTGCGGACGTAGAGGTCGTCGACGACGTCGGCGGCGAGGTCGGAGAGGTCCTCCACGAAGGTCACGTCGGGCTCGAGGTCGCCGGCGATCCCGAGCCCGCCGAGGACCTCCTGGCAGAAGCCGTGGGTGGTCGCGATCGTCGCCGCGTCAAAGCCGGCCACGGCGCGCGCCAGACGGCGCGCGGGCCAGCGCTCCGTCGCCGGCGAACAGCAGGTCGACGATCCGGTCCCCGGCCGAGGGGGCGCCCGCCAGCCGCGCGGCGAGCCCGCGCTCGACCTCGATCAGCCGGTCGCGCACCCGCTCGCGCAGCTCGCCGGTGGCCATCCGCGTGAAGGTGACGAGCAGCATCCGCTCCAGCGGGATGCCCTCGGCGACGTAGCGGGCCGCCAGCGCGGCGATCGTGTACGTCTTGCCGGTCCCGGCGCTGGCCTCGAGCACCGTGACCCCGGAGGGCAGCGGGCCGCAGACGTCGAACTCGCGCGGCTGGCTCATCGCGTCGTCACCTGCTCGGCGTCGAGGAGGCCATCCCACAGCCGGCGGGCGCAGCGGCCCAGCCGGCTGGGCTCGTCGTCGGCCCAGCCGTCGCCGGACTCGTCCTCGCGCGGTGAAAGCTCGAGCAGCTCGCGCAAGGTCAGCTCGCCGCCGAGCACGAGCTGGTGCTCGAGCTCGCGGTCCTCGTGATCGAAGCGGAAGTCCGACTCCCATTCAGGGCGCGCGGCCTCTTCGGGATCCTGTCCGGCGGCGGCCGCCTCGGCGTACGCCGCCGAGGTCTTGCAGAAGATCGGCAGCGGCTCGCGCATCCCGCGGTCATAGAGATCGACGATCCGCGCGAGCTGGTCCGCCGCTCGCCGCCCGCGCTGCTCAGTGTCGTCGGCGAGCGGGTCGAGGCCGCGCCACCCGCACGTCGTCGCGGCCGCGCCCGCGTCCGACGGTGGCCGCCGCGAACGGCCGCTGCGGCCAGGCGGCGGTCAGCGCCAGCAGCCGCACCCAGGCGGCCAGGCGGTGCTTGGCGGCCACTCGGGAGAACGTCGTGGTCAGCAGCAGGTCGCCGCTGACACCGGCCACGGTCCCGCTGAGCAGGCGGCCGTCGGGCAGCGCCACCCGGACGTCGACCGGGTCTCCGCCGGGACTGTCTCCGCGCAGTGCGGCGGCCTCGGCCGCGATGGCGTCGACGATCGGGTAGAGCTCGCGGATCGCCGGGACTCCCAGGACCCCGGGCGGGAGCATCCCGCGGGCCCGCTCGGCCTTGATGGCGACGGCGCCGTCAGTCCCCCGCAGCCGGGCCTCCAGCAGCCGCTGACCGACGCCCCAGCGCTCGAGCCCGTCGAGCTCGATCGGCAGCCCGTCGGCGATCTCGTCGGCGCCGTCGCGCAGGACGATGCCCAGCCGCTGGCGCAGAAAGGCCCGGACGGGATGCTCGACGAAGCGGACGAGGTCGGCGAGGTCGACGACCCGTCCGGCGGGCGGGGGCAGGGGGGCCGCCAGAAACGGCGCCGGCGGCGCGCGGTGGCCGGTCAGCGCCACGCGCGCCGCCGAGCGCGACCCGGTCAAAGCTCCAGGGAGGCTCGCCGGCGAGCGCGCCGGGCTCGAAGTTGACGGGATCGAACGGCTGCAGCGGGTGGCGGACGACGATCCGCTCTCGGGCGGAGGGCGGCGGGACCGCCGGGTCATGTCCGAGCTGGGACAGCGGACGGTCGCGTCGACGGCGTCGAGCAGCTCGCCGACGGGCACCGCCGGCGGCCGCGGCGTGTTGGTGCGCTCGTCGTTGCCGGTGTAGGTGACGATCAGCCGCTCGGTGGCGGCCAGCAGCGCGTCGAGCAGCAGCTGGCGATCCTCGCTGCGCGGGTCGCGCTCGCCGATGTGGGGGTCGCCGAGCATCAGGTCGTCGCCGTCGCGGGGCGCCTTGCGGGGGAAGGCGCCGTCGTCGAGACCGAGCAGGCAGACGACCCGGTGGGGGATCGAGCGCATCGGCATCAGCGTGCACACGGTCAGATGGCCGGTGCGGAAGTTCGCCCGGGTCGGCCGCCCCTCGAGCCGCGCGGCCAGGTACGCGTGGGCCTCACGCGGGGCGAGCGCGGCTCCGGCGCCCGCGGACTCCCGCGACCATCTCGTCGAGGATCCGCTGCAGCTCGGCCCGCTGCCAGCGGTCCCGGCCGCGAGGTCGCGGTCAGCGCGTCCGCCGCCTCGCCGATCGCCTCGGCCCACTCGGCGAGCGGCTGGTGGGCCGCAGAGCGCGTCGAGCGCGCGCTGGAGGCGGGCGATCAGCTCGGCGAGGCGGCCGGCCAGTTCGATCGAGCGGCTGTCGACGTCGTCGAGCGGGAGGACGTCGGCGAACAGCCGCTGGCCGTCCTCGGTCATGGTCACGCCGAGCAGCAGCCGGTCCAGGCCGGCGCTCCACGTCCCCTCGGGGACGGCGTCGAGCTTGTACGGCGAGCGGTGGGGCGCGTCCAGCCCCCAGCGGATCCCCGACTGCGAGATCCAGTCCTGCAGGTGGGTCAGGTCATCATCGTCGAGGCCGAAGCGCCGGCGCACGGGCGCGCGGTCGATGAGGTCGAGCACCTCGGAGGCGGTCAGCCGCTGGCCGGCCAGCTCGAGCAGCTGGGAGACGACCGCCAGCACCGGATTGGTCTGGGTCAGCGAGCGATCGGCCAGCCGGACGCGGAGATCGCCGCCGGCCGCGGCGGGGGCGGGCTCGCCCGGGACGTCGGGCTCCGTCTCGCCGGCGCGCTCGGCCGCTCCGAAGGTCGCCTGGATGAGCGGCGCGAAGCTCTCGACGTCGGGGCACATGACGATGATGTCGCGCGGCTCGAGGGTCTCGTCGGCGGCGAGGGCGTGGAGGATCGCGTCGCGCAGGACCTCGACCTGGCGCACGCGGCCGTGGCAGGCGTGCACGACGACGCTGTGATCGCCGTCGGCGAGCAGCGCGCGGGTGTCCGGCCGAGCCGTCGAGCGGTGCCCCGGGCGCGGCGCGATCGGCGCGGACGTCGGCCTGCAGGCGCGCGAGCAGGGTCGACGGCGTTCCCTCGGGGTGCCCGTGGTGCTCGTCGCGGCCGGGAGCGTCGCCGGCCGAGCGCAGGACGAGCTGCATCTCGCGCGCGTCGCGGCCCCAGGAGGCGAGCAGGCGGTTGGCCGGCAGCTCCGTCGTCGGGTCGGCCGCGCGGCGCATCCCGGCGGGCGCCTCGCCGGAGGCGTCGATCGCCGTCCCACAGCGCGGCCGAGGGATGCAGCAGGAAGAGGTGAACGTCGCGCCCGGCGGCGAGGGCGCGCAGGATCTGATGGTGGCCGGCCGGCAGGCGGGTGAGACCGAACAGGGACAGGCGGGAGGGAAGGTCGACGAGCGACGGGTCCTCCGTGCAGGCGGGCGCAGGCCCGGGCCCGCCGCTCGGCAGGGCCGGGAAGGCCGATCCGGGCGCGCAGCCGCCGCCACAGCTCGGCCTGCCAGGCCGCGCCGGCCGGCAGCACCCCGCCGGTGCCGTCGGCGTCGCGGCCCGCCGCCCACGCCTCGAGCATCCCGGGGCGGTGCAGGGCGTAGCGATCGAACAGGCCGGCGAGGTGGCGCACGACGCTCAGCCGCCGCGAGCGGCGCATCGCGTCCTGCGGGAGCGCCGAGATAGGCGGTCAGCCCGGCCAGCCACGGCTCGCCGAGGCACGCGTCGACGACCGTCGAGCAGCGGCCAGACGGCGCGCTCGGGCAGCCACGGGTCCTGCTCGGGGTCGATCCCGGAGGCCGCTGGCCACGGCGTCGACGACGAGCCGGTGGGGGGAGGGGAAGAGCACGCGCGCGCAGACGCCGTCGCTGGCACCGGGGCGAGGCGCCGAGGACGGCCGACATCCGCTGGGCTGAGCCAGCGCTCCATGCCGCGGGTGGGCACGGCGACCATCTCGGCGGCGAACGGGTCGGCCGGCGGGCGCTGAGAGCAGCTCGGCCAGCGCCTCGGCGAGACGGTCGGCACGGTTGGCGCGGTGGACGTGGAGCATCTGGGTTGAGGGTATCTGCGATCGCCGTCGGCTCCGGCGGAGAGTCACCCTTCGATGAGCTGCAACAAAAATGTGTCACTGCACTTGCATTCGGCCGGGCGGTTGGTTATTCTGGCCAAACTCCAGGTAAGGGGTGACCACTATGACCCGCGCTCACGACATCTTCTCCGCAACCGCCTTTGGCCCGAGCAAGCGCTCGGCCCAGACGCCTGCGGACACGGGCATGGGGGTCGGCAATGACCGGCCCGAAGCGTGCCGGGAGACCAATCTGACCGCCCTCGCGGCGAGGAGTGCTCTGCGTTAGACCAGCAGCGCACTTTCTCGAGCAACGCGAGGGCGGCCCCCAGGGGTCGCCTTTTTTTGTGCCCTGAACCAGCTTTCCACCTTCCACCCACTTTTCAGAATCGACGGTGATGTTCCCTTGATCGCATCCTGATCCTCACTTCGAGGCCCGCCCAGATAGTGACAATGTGACGTGTCACGCCCGCTTATGCGGGTGTCAGTGACACGCTGTCCAAAAGTGACACTGGGCGGGCCGCCGACTTCGTCCGCCGGCGCTCGCTGTCCTCCGAGTGCTCTCTCTTCGCGGCGGACGAGCGACGACGCGCCGCCGCCGCGCAGGTCCCGAGCGGCGGCGGCGCCGCGCCGCATCTCCACCACATCCCCATATGGAAAGGAGTTCGTCATGTATCTCGATCGTGACGAGCTGATGCTGCTCAGCCGCGGAGGTCGCGTGCCGCGGGCGCAGCGCCCCGGACCGGTGGTGCCCCTGCCCGAACGGGAGGGTCCCGGCCGCCTGGTGACGCTGCGCGACGGTCTGCGCGGGCGCTTGCGACGGCGCCCCGAGCTCGATGTCCACACCTACCTCGAGCTCGAGTTCTCCGTCGAGGATGAGCCGCAGGCCGGGCTGAGCCGCCGATGATCGGCGCTCCGGCCCGGGGGACCGCGCGGCCACCGGCCGCGCGGTCCTCCCCCTTCATCCCTGACAATGATCGCGAGGAGGCGATCAGCGAATGACGATCAAGACCTTCGGCTCCGTCGACGAGCGGAGCCTCGCGCAGCTCGAGCGGTGCATGGAGGCCGGCGACGCCGACTACGGCGTGCTGTGCGCCGACCATCATCCCGGCTACAGCCAGCCGATCGGCGGCGCCATCGCCTACGAGGGCTATGTGTCGCCGTCGGGCGTCGGGTACGACATCGGCTGCGGCAACAAGGCCGTGCAGACGGAGCTGACCCGCGACGATCTCGAGGCGCTGGGCGGCGTGGAGCGCGATCATGGGCGAGGTCACCCGCCGGGTGTCCTTCGGGATGGGCGTGCCGGCTCGCGAGCGCGTCGAGCATCCGGTGCTCGATCGCATCCGCGAGGCCGAGTTCGAGCCCCAGCGTCAGCTGGCCGACCTGGCCGCCAAGCAGCTGGGCACCGTGGGCTCGGGCAACCATTACGTCAACCTGATGCAGGACGAGGACGGCCACGTCTGGATCGGCGTGCACTTCGGCTCGCGCGGCTTCGGCCACAGGACGGCGTCGGGATTCCTCGCCCTGGCGCAGGGCCTGGCGTTCGGCACGCGCGCCGTCGAGGGCGAGATGGACTCGCCCCCGGTGCTCTTCGAGATCGGATCCGAGCTCGCCGAGTCCTACATCGCCGCGATGAACCTGGCGGGCGAGTACGCCTACGCCGGGCGCGACGTCGTCGTGAACACGGTGCTCGACATCCTCTCGGCGCGGCCCGTGCACGAGGTGCACAACCACCACAACTTCGCCTGGCGCGAGGAGCACGGCGGCCGGACCTACTGGGTCATCCGCAAGGGCTGCACTCCCGCTCGCCCGGGCCAGGAGGGGTTCGTGGGCGGGTCGATGGGCGATGACTCGGTGATCCTCGAGGGCGTCGCCTCCGGGGAGGCGCAGGAGTCGCTGTTCTCGACCGTGCACGGCGCCGGACGGGTGATGAGCCGCACTCAGGCGGCCGGGCGGTTTCGCCGCGGCCGCCAGATCAAGCCCGGGGTCGTGGACTGGCCGGCCGTCCAGGCGCGGCTGCGCGAGCAGGGCATCGTGCTGGTCGGCGGTGGGGCCGACGAGGCGCCGGAGGTCTACAAGCGCCTGCCCGAGGTCCTGGCCGCCCACGCCGACTCAGTCCGGGTCACCCACACGCTGCGCCCCCTGGGCGTGGCGATGGCGGGCCGCGACGTGCGCGATCCCTACAAGGACTGAGGTGATAGCTAACGTGATCCTCGCGTGGCTGACACTGACCTGAGCCCCGGCGCCAGCTCCAGCGCGTTCGCCCAGGACGAGGCGCTCCTCACCGATGTGCTGCGCGAGGTCATCGCCCTCGGCGAGGGCGAGGCGGCGGTCGCCCTCCTCGACGACACGATCGCGCTCGGTCGCCGGGCCCGCCTGGGGGACGAGAGCGCCGCCGACGACCTCGCCGAGCTCGTCTCCGGCCTCGATCTCGATCAGACGGAGGTCCTCGTCCGCGCGCTGACCCGCTGGTTTCAGCTGATCAACCTCGCCGAGGACAACGAGCGCGTCCGCCGCCTGCGCGACCGCGACGTCGCCCACCCGGAGCGCCCGCGGGCCGGGTCGCTGCGCCAGGTCGTCGCCGACCTGCACGCCTCAGGAGCGAGCGCCGGCGAGATCGCCGGGATCCTCGAGCGGGCCGAGCTGCGGCTGGTGATGACCGCCCACCCCACGGAGGCCCGCCGGCGGACGACGATCGACAAGCTCGCGCGGGTGTTCGCGATCCTCCATGACCTCGACGAGCGCATCCATCCCGACCGAGCGGGGGCGCGGCGGCGCCTGCTGGCCACCGTGCAGGAGCTGTGGGGCTCCGACGACATCCGCGCCGCCGAGCTGACCGTGCTCGACGAGGTCCGCGGCGGCCTGATCCACTTCGCCTCGACGCTGGCCGACGCCGTCCCGCGGATCTACCGCGACCTCGAGGACGCGCTGGCCGAGTACTACCCGGGCGAGGACGTGCCGGGGGTGCCGCCGCTGCTCGGCTTCGGCTCGTGGATCGGCGGCGACCGCGACGGCAACCCGTTCGTGACGCCGCAGATGACCGTCGAGGCGCTCGAGCTGATGCGCGAGCAGTGCCTGCGCCTGCTCGAGTCCCGGCTCGAGCAGCTGGCCGGCCGGCTGTCGCTGTCCGAGCGGCTGACCGGCCACGCCCCGGACCTCGAGCCGATCCTCGCCGCCGGGGAGCGGACGTTCCCCCAGCTGGCCCGGACGCTGGCCAAGCTCAACCCCGAGGAGCCCTATCGCCGGGCGCTGACCTTCGTGCGCGAGCGGGTGCGCGCGACCCAGCGCCGGGGGCCCGGCGGCTACGCCCAGTCCTCCGAGCTGCTGGAGGACCTGCGCCGCGTGGAGCGCTCCCTGCAGACCGGGTCCGGGCGGCTGACGGCCACCGCCGACCTGCGCGACTTCATCCGCCGGGTCGAGGTCTTCGGCTTTCACTACGCGCGGCTCGACATCCGCGAGCACGCCAAGGTCCACCGCCGGTCGCTGGCCGAGGTGTACCGCTCCCTCGGGGTGTGCGCCGACTACGAGAGCCTGGCACCGCAGGACCGTCTGCAGCTCCTCCAGGACCAGATCGCCGACCGGCGGCCGCTCGTGCCGGCCGACATCGGCCGCTTCTCGGACTCGACCCAGGAGACGATCCAGACCTTCCGCACGCTGCGCGAGACCCTCGGCGAGGCCCACCGGGGGGCGATCCACACCTACATCGTCTCCGGGACCGAGGGGCCGGCCGATCTGCTCGAGGTGCTCCTGCTGATGAAGGAGGCGAGCCTCTCGGAGGCGGGCGGCCGTGGCGCCCAGCTGCGGATCGTCCCCCTGTTCGAGGCGGGGGCGACCCTGCACGGCGCGCCGGAGACGATGGACGCGCTCCTGCGCATGCCCGTCTATCGCGAGGCTCTGCGCTCAGTCTCCGATGTGCAGGAGATCATGATCGGCTACTCGGACTCCAACAAGGACGTCGGCTATCTCGCCTCGGCGTGGGCCGCCTACACCGCCCAGGTCAAGCTGGCGGCGGTGCTGCGCCGCCATGACGTCGACTGGTTCTTCTTCCACGGGCGCGGCGGCGCGGTGGGACGCGGCGGCGGCCCGACCAACGGGGCCATCCTGGCGCTGCCGCCCGGCACGGTGCGGGCGCGGCTGAAGATGACCGAGCAGGGGGAGGTGCTGACCGCCAAGTACTCCGTGCCGGAGATCGCCCACCGCGAGCTCGAGCTGGCCACGAGCGCCACCCTGGCCACTGGGCTCGCCCAGGCGCACGCCGAGAGCGAGCGCTTCGATGCCCTGATGGCCGAGATGGCGCAGGAGTCGGCGGCCGTCTACCGCGCGATCGTCCACGACGAGCCGGATTTCGTCGCCTTCTTCGAAGCGGTGACGCCCGTGGCCGAGGTCTCGCGGCTGCGGCTCGGCTCGCGGCCGGCCAAGCGCTCGTCGGCTGCCGGGATCGCGGACCTGCGGGCCATCCCGTGGGTGTTCTCCTGGACGCAGGCGCGGATCGTGCTGCCCGCCTGGCTGGGCCTGGGCACCGCGCTGAAGACCGCCCGCGAGCGCCACGGGCTCGACCTGCTGCGGCAGATGGCGGCCGAATGGCCGTTCTTCACCAGCGTGCTCTCCAACGCCGAGATGGGCTGCGCCAAGGCCGATCTGGGCATCGCCCGCCGCTACGTCGAGCTGTGGGACGACGGGGAGGCGCGCGACCGGATCTGGGGATCGCTGCAGGCCGAGCTGGAGCGCACGATCGAGGAGCTGGTGCTCATCGGGGGCGGCGAGCGGCTGCTCGACGGCGAGCCCGTCCTGCAGGCCTCGATCGACCGGCGCAATCCGGCGGTCGACCCGCTGTCCTTCGTGCAGGTCGAGCTCATGCGGCGGCTGCGCCGGGCCGGGGAGGCCACGCCCGACCAGCTGCATCGCATCAGCCAGCTGACGATCAACGGGATCGCCAGCGGGCTGCGCAACACCGGATGAGAGAATCCCCATACACCGGTCCGCAATGTGCGTGATCACTGGATCGATGGGGTACCGTAGGGAGTGCGCGTAGCGCCGGCCACGGAAGCGGGAGTCTCCGGGACCACCCAGTGTCAGTGCGGTCTATGCAGGGGACCGTCTTTGGGTCGTTCATGTCGTCTCGCCGCCGATGGGCCTGCAATGCCTGAGGAGGCACCCCAATGCAAACGAATGAGCGGTCAGGGCGGCACATCACGATCCTGATGGCTGACGACGACGAGGACGACCGCGAGCTGGCCCGCGACGCCCTCGAGCGCGCGGGGGCGGGTGCCCGGATGGAGTGCGTCGTCGACGGGCAGGACCTGATCGACTACGTGCGCCAGGACGGGGTCTACGCGACCGGCGACCGCCCGCGCCCGTCGATCATCCTGCTCGACCTCAACATGCCCCGCAAGGATGGCCGCGAGGCGCTGGCCGAGCTCAAGGCCGACGAGTCCCTGCGCCGGATCCCCGTGATCGTGCTGACGACCTCCAAGGACGAGGTCGACGTCGACCGGGCCTACGAGCTGGGGGCCAGCTCCTACATCACCAAGCCGGTCACCCATGCCCAGCTCACCCAGGTCATGCAGACCTTCTCGGACTACTGGTCCGGCGTGGTTCAGCTGCCCGACGACATGGCGGCCTAGCCGGGGCCTGGCGCCTGCCGGTTGACGGCTGCCGGTTTGCGGCAGCGGCGGGATCGGCGATGATATGGGGATGGCCCGGCACCGCCGCGCCCGTCCAACCTGACAATGCCGCACGCGCCCGATCTGTCCGGCCTCGCCCTCGAGGACCGCTACGAGCTCCACGCCGTCATCGGCGAGGGAGCGTTCGGCCGCGTCTACCAGGGCCGCGACCGCCGGCTGGCGCGCCCGGTGGCCGTCAAGGTGATCAAGCCGTGGTGGACTGAGGACCCCGACTGGGTGACGACCTTCGAGCGCGAGACGCAGATGCTCGCCCGCGTCTCTGACCCCGGGATCGTCCAGATCTTCGACGTCGGCCACGCCCCCGAGGGCCTCTACTACGTCTCCGAGCTCGTCGACGGGGAGGATCTCGCCCGGCGCCTGCGCCGCGACTCGCTGACGCCGTGGCAGGCGTGCGCGATCGCCGGCCAGCTGTGCCGGGCCCTGGCGTCCGCGCATCAGCAGCGGATCGTCCACCGCGACGTCAAGCCGGCCAACATCCTGCTCTCGCGGGAGGGACGGGTCAAGGTGGGGGACTTCGGCGTCGCCCGGCTGGCCGAGGGCTCGCATCCCAACGGCTCCCATCCCCCCACCGCGACGATCGTCGGGACCCCCAAGTACATGGCGCCCGAGCAGGGCCGCGGCCGCCCGACGAGCCCCGCCACGGACATCTACAGCGTCGGCGTCGTCCTCTACGAGATGCTCGCCGGCCACCCGCCGTTCGAGGGAGAGACGGTCGTCGAGCTGGCCCTCAGCCATCTCCAGAGCGCCCCCCCGCCGCTGCCCGAGGGCGTTCCGGCCAGCCTGGCGGCGATCGTCGGCCGAGCTCTGGCCAAGGAACCGAGCGAGCGCTACCGCGACGGCACGGCGATGGCCGACGCGCTCATCGACGCCCGCCGCCAGGTGACGGATCGCTCGCGACGCTCAGCGCCCGGCCGGGCCCGGACCCGCGCGCACGCGCCGACCCCCGCCGCCGGCCCCCCGTCGTCGACGGCGCTGCTCGAGCGGCCGCCCGCCCCGCCGCCCCGTGGCCGCTCGCTCCCGCCGCGCCGCCCGGATGACCGCACGCGGACGGCGCCCCCGCCGCCCTCGCCGCGGCGCAACGTCTACCCGTCGGCCCGTCGGCGGGCGTTCGCCGCCTTCATCGGCGTGCTCGTCCTCGTCGTCGTGATGGCGGTCGTCGCGGTGCTGCTCAGCCACCGGACAACCCGGGTGCCGCGGCTGACCCGGATCGCCCACGCGACCGCGGTGGCGCGCACCCGCCATCTGCGGCCGGTCCTGAGCTACCGCTACGACGCCGCCCCCCGGGGGACGGTCATCGCCCAGCGTCCCCGGGCCGGCGTGCAGGTCAACGCCGGGGCGCGGGTCCACCTGACGGTCAGCCGCGGCCCGGCCCCGGTCGCGGTGCCGGTCGTCGAGGCCTCGAGCGCCGCCGCGCGGGCCACCTTTGCCCGGCTCGGTCTGCGCACCACCGTGACGGAGGTGGCCGCCCCGGCGGTCGCTCCGGGGAGGGTCGTGCGCACGAGCCCGGCCCCTGGTCAGACCGTCGCCAAGGGCTCGACGGTCGCGCTGTTCGTCGCCGAGGTCCCGCAGTGGCGCGCCATCGCCACCGTCACGGACACCCGGCCGGTGACGGTGCGCATCCGCGGCCATCGCTGGCGCGTCGTCTACACGATGGCCTACCACGGCAGCTGCACGTGGCTGCTGTTCTGCTCGGGTCCCAGCGCCCATGTCAGCTCGGTCGCCGGTGGCGCGGCGCAGAGCTTCGGGATGGATGACGGCGGCGCGCGGACGCAGACCTTCACCACCGGCCCGGGCACCTACACGCTCCGGATCACGCCGGGCGGCGATGAGGCCCGGTGGTCGATGCAGATCGAGGACGATTACTAGTGCCTTCCGCCGAGGCGATCAGCATCATCGATGCCGATCCCGAGCTGGGTGACCTGCTGTCGGCCGACGAGCGCGACCGAGCTCAGCGGGAGACGCTGACGCGGCTGCGGCGCCTGGCGCCGGGGTCGTGGAACGTCGCCGACTCGGTGGAGCCGGAGTCACATCATCGCGGGTTTCTGATCGTCGACGGGCTGATCAGCCGCGAGGTCGAGGTGCTCGGCCGGCGGTGCGTGGAGCTGCTGGGGGCCGGCGATGTCATCCGCCCGTGGAGCTGGGACGAGGAGGGCTCGCACGTCAAGGCGGAGGTGGGCTGGGAGGCGCTCGAGCCCAGCCGCATGGCCGTGCTGGACCACCGGCTCGTCCTGCGGATCACGCCCTGGCCCCAGCTCGGCCTCGAGCTGTTCAGCCGCGGCACCCGGCGCGCCCACGCGCTGGCGGTGTCGCTGGCCATCGCCCACCATCAGCGGGTCGATGACCGGCTGCGCCTGACTTTGTGGCATCTCGCCGAGCGATGGGGGCGGGTGCTGCCGGAGGGGATTGCCGTCCCGCTGCCGCTGTCTCATCAGCGGCTGGCTGACCTCGTGGGGGCGCACCGGCCGGCGGTCACCACCGCGATGGGGGAGCTGACCCGCGCTGGGGTGCTCAGCCGGCGGCCTGACCGCACGTGGGTGCTGCACGGCGCGCCGCCCGAGGAGCTGCGCCACCACAAGCTGGCGGCCGCGCTCACGTAAGCGCTGACTCGGGCCGGACCCCGCGACCGAGCGACGGACTGCCGGCCGCCGCGCAGACGCGCAGCGGCCGGCCACAAGGCACCGTCTCAGCGCACGGCGCCGCGGCGACCGCTGAAGAACAGCGCGATCGCGACGAGCGCCAGGGCGAACAGCAGCGGGTGGATGATGACTCCACCGGCGATGGCGATGACCAGCAGCACGACAGCGAGGATGAGAAGCACGCTCGCCTCCTTTGGGTGAGTGGTTTGTCTCATCCCCATCAACCCCGTCTCGCCCGAGTGGGAACCGGGTTTCGTCTGACGGCGAACGTCCGCTTGCGGACGCCCCGGATGCCGGCGAGCCCCCGAGCAGGGCCGGTCAGCCGGCGAGGAGCAGGTCCTGGGAGCTGTGGCTGAGCAGCCAGGTCTGCGGACCGATCTTGACCAGCAGCTGCTTGGCCGCCAGCCGCGAGAGGGCCAGGGAGATGGTGGCCCGCTCGGCGGCCACCAGGTGGCCGATGAGGCGGTGGGTGAGCGGCAGCGCGATCAGGACGCCCTCGGGCCGGACCTTGCCCCAGACATCGGCGAGGTGCCAGAACAGCGCCAGGATCCGGTCATCGACCCGGGAGAGGCCCGTCCAGGCGCTCTGGCACAGCGACGCCTCGAGCTCGAGGGCGAGCTGATGCTGCACGTGCTCGGCGAGGGCCGGCCAGCGCGCCATGTAGACGCGGAAGTCGGGGTCGAGCACGGCCACGGTGCAGTCCGTGACGCAGGCCAGGCCCGCCTCCCAGGGCAGGCTCGAGGCCGACTGGTCGCGGGGGCGGATGATCGCTCCCGGTCCGAACAGGTGACAGCTGGAGTGCCGGCCGAGGGCCGTGTTGCGGCACAGCGCACCGCTGACGATGAGGACCCCGAACGGCGTCTGCTCGCCGCCCAGCAGGCTCTGGCTGTCGAGCTGGCCCGGCCCGAGCTCGTGACAGGTGACGAGCGGGAGGCGCTCGGCGGCCGGGCGATCGGAAAGCGGGACGGTGCCGATCAGCGCGGGCTCAACCTCCATCAGCGGACGGCGGTGCACCCGGTGGTGGCGGTGCGCCGAATGACGGCGTTCGCGGTAGTCCGGCCGTGTCGGAGGGGCCGCCGGCACGTCGCCGGCGACGCAGTGCCCATCACCGTTGGTGTGTTCGGAAGGCCGCATCGTCACGTCAGGAGACGATCGCCCCACCCCGGCGATCGGCGCGCCCCGTGCTTCCCCGCGCGTGGCAGGCGCTCCCCCACTATACCTTCGCTGATCAATCAGTTCGCCGGTTCCGGCGACCGTATGTACGCGTCCAGACACGCCGAAATCGCGCGCTGCGATTCAGGCGGCCCCGAGGCCTCCGGCGCCGGCGAGCGCCTCATCGAGTGCCGCCACGAACAGGGCGGCATCGGCCGCCGTCAGGCACATCGGCGGCTTGACCTTGAGCACGTTGCCGTCGTCACCGGTCGGCTGGACGATCACGCCGAGGCGCCGCATCCGCTCGCACACGGCGCGGGCGAGCGGCCGGTCCGGCGCCCGCGACGAGCGGTCACTGACCAGGTCGACGCCCTGGTAGAGCCCGCGGCCGTGGACGGCGCCGATCGCAGGATGGCGTTGGGCCAGTTCCGTCAGCTCGCGCTTGAGCTGGGCGCCGACGCGGGCGGCGTTCTCCTGCAGCCGTTCTGAGGCGATCGCCTCGAGCACCGCCAGGCCGACCTCGCAGGAGACCGGCCCGCCGCCGGGGGAGGAGAAGAACGAGGCGCGGGCGTGCAGCGCCTCGGCGATCTCGGCGCGGCAGATGACCGCCCCCACCGGATGGCCGTTGCCGGCCGCCTTGGCGATGGTGACGATGTCGGGCACCGCCCCCTCGTGCTCGAAGGCCCAGAAGGTCTGGCCGGTCCGGGCCAGGCCGACCTGGATCTCGTCGGCGATGCACACCCCGCCGGCGGCCCGCACGGCCTCGTAGGCCAGCGGCAGATAGCCCGCCGGGGGCTCGACCGCCCCCTGGTTGCCGAGCATCGGCTCCGAGATGAAGGCGGCCACCCCGCCGTTGCCCTGCGCGTCCTGGCAGGCCCGGGCCACCGAGGCGGCGTAGGCGGCCGCGTCGTCGCCGTGGCGGCCGCGGTAGGGGTTGGGCTGCTCGGCGACGTGGACGTGGGCGGGCTTGGTCTCCCGCCAGCCGGGGTTGTCGCCGGGGGCGGTGCAGAGCTCATAGAGCGCGCCCGTCCACCCGTGATAGGCGCCGGCGAGCGCGATCACGTCGCGCCGGCCGGTGAACACCCGGGCGAGCTGGAGGGCCAGATCGCACGCCTCGCTGCCCGAGTTGACGAGGAACACCCGGTCAAGGCCGGCGGGGAGGAGGTCCGCCAATCGTTCGGCGTAGGCGGCCATCGCGCGGTAGAGGAAGCGCGAGTTGGTGTTGTGCAGCCGCAGCTGGCGCGCGGCGGCGGCCGCCACCCCGGGGTGCGAGTGGCCCACCGCGGCCACGTTGTTGACCATGTCGAGATACGGCCGCCCGTCGGAGTCATAGAGGTGCTGGCGCCATCCGCGGACGATCTCCATCGGCTCGGCGTAGTACAGCTCCTGGGCGCCGGCCACCACCGCAGCCCGCCGGACGCGGTCGCTCAGCGGATCGGGCGGCGGCGGAGCGGCGGCGTGGGCACCGGCGCCGAGCAGCGGCGAGGGGTCGGGGCAGAGCGCCTGCCATTCCGTGGCCCGGCGCGGGTCCCCGAGGCCCGGCTGGCCGGGGCTGGTCGCCAGCTGGACGTGGACGCGGGTGAGGACCGCCGTCGCTGCGCTCGGCGATGTACCCGACGGTCGTGCCCGCCGGGACGAGCGTGCCGGCGTCGATCGATCGGCTCGATCCCGTACAGGCGCAGGTACCTCCCGCCTCGACCTCGAGGGCGAGGGTCATCTCCGCGCCGGCCACGGCGGCCACCTGGCACTCCAGGGGCGCGCGGACGGGCGTCCCCGCCGGGGCGAACAGATCGGCTCCGAGGTGCAGGGTGTCGGGCGCGAGCGGACCGGGGTCGCCGCTCGGCGGTCAGGCGGACCTCGCCCCAGCGGCCGATCGTCGCCCGGTGACTCGAGACGGTGTCGGCGACGCGATGAGGGTCTGACCAGGCGCCGTCGCGCAGGGCGTCGCTGGCGACGCTGAGGTCGACCGGCCGCGGCTGCAGGCCGGCGACGATCGCGTAGGGCTCCGTGCCGGCGTCCAGCGCGCCCCGCAGCGGCTCCCAGGGATCCGTGGCGAGGGGTGCCAGGCCGGCGGCGACCCGGATGGCGGCCGCCGGGAGGTCCGGCGGGAGGGCCAGCAGGGTGCGTGAGCGCCAGCCAGTCGGAGCGGTGGGAGTCGCGCAGGTAGGCGCTGCTCGGGGGTGAGGCGCAGGTGGCGGGTGCTGAGCGCCGCGCAGGTCGCCGCCCGGGCGAGGATGAGCGGCCACAGCGCGTCGGCCTCGGCCTCGGACAGCGGGGCGGCCTCGTGGTAGCCGCCGACGACCTCGAGCATCGCCGCCAGGGCATCGCCGGCGTGGCGGGCGAGCACCGCGTGAGCGCTGACCGCCAGGTCGCAGACGCGCCACGTGTCGGCGATGTCGCCGAAGTCGATGAGGCCGGTCAGGGCGTCGCCGGTGACCAGGGTGTTGACGTCCGTGATGTCGCAGTGGATCAGCTGGCGGGGCAGTGCCGTGCCGTCGAGGGCGGCGAGCGGCTCGAGCGCCCGCGCCAGGGCTTCCGCCTGCGCCTCGTCGGGCGGGGGGTCATCGGCGAGTACGCCGGCCACGACCCGGCCGGCCAGCCGCGGGTCCCACTTGCAGTCGACGGCGGCCACCGTGGGGGCGAGCCCCGCCAGCGCCTGGCCGGTGGCGGCGGCCAGCGTGCCGAGCTGGCGCAGCCATCCGGCGTGCTGGTCGGCCACCTCGGCCAGCGGCGTTCCCGGCACCCAGCCGAGCAGCCGCACGCGGTCGGGCCCGTGGGCGACCGTCTCCTCGCCGGTCTCCGTCGGGATGGGGAGCGGCACGTCGTAGGGCAGGTCCGTCGCCGCCAGCCCGCGCAGGACCATGTGCTCGAGCTCGAGGGACACGGAGCGCTCGGGGCCGTTGACCTTGAGCACGTACCGCGCCGCATCGTCGCCATCGGGGGCGACGGCGAAGTTCTGATCCTCGAAGCTGCCGAGCTCCGTCAGCGCGCCGGTCAGCCCCCAGTGGCGCTGGAGCAGCTCGGCGGCCTCGGAGTGAGAGAGGAAGGGCGGCACGGCGGACGACGGCAACCCTGTCAGAAGTCCCCGGTGGTGATCCACTCGGCGAGGAACGGCTCGGCGATCCGGTAGCCGCCGTCAAAGCGGGTGGCCAGCTCGTCCTCGACGAGCGCTTCGAGCGCTCGCTGGACGGTCGACGGCCCGGGGAGGTTGTGGGTGCGGCGGTAGCCGACGCTCAGCACCTGGCCCCCCGGCTCGGCGGCCAGCGCCTCGAGCAGAACGCGCTGGGCCTTGGGAGCCCGCTCCCAGATGCGCGCGAAGTGGGCGTTCTCGGAGCGCAGGACCCGCCGCAGGGCGCGGGTCAGGTCCTCGTGAGCGGCGCTCACCCCGTCCGAGGTCACCTCCCACAGGGCGTAGGCCAGCTCCTGGGTTCCGTAGGGGTGGGCGTGGGTGATCTCGAGCAGGGCCTCGACGACCGGGCGCTCGATGCCCTTGCCGGTAGCGGCGAAGCGGGTGGCGAGGAACTCCGCGAACAGCCCGGGCGCGATCACCCCCAGCTCCATCTGCTTGGCGCTGCGCCAGAAGGGCTCGTTCTCGTCGTTGAAGATCTGCTCCATCATGTGCTTGCGGCTGCCGAGGTAGACGTGGGAGACCTCGGCCTGCTCCTGAAAGACGGAGCGCATGAGCGCGATGAGATGGCGGTCGAGCTTGACGATCTCCTGGAACTCGTCGAACACGAGGGCGACCCGCTGCTCGCGCTCGGCCGCCAGCTGGGCGGGGAGGGCCAGCAGATGCTCGATGGTGGCGTCGATGTCGGCGGGGGCGTGGCCGGCGGTGAAGCCGAAGCTCAGCGAGCCGTCGGTCTGCAGGGAGATCGTCGGCGCCACCCGCAGCCCGCGGAACACCTGGGTGGCGCGATCGCGCACCCGGTAGAGCACGGAGGCGATGTCCTCGTAGATGGCGGTCGCCAGCTTCTCGGCGAAGCGCTCCTTGGTGGAGGCGCGCATCACGTCGACCTGGGCGACGAGCACGTCGCCGGAGCCCACCAGCTGCTGGGCGGCCCGCCAGATCAGGGAGGACTTCCCGTAGCGGCGGGGAGCGAAGATGACCACGTTCTGGCCGTTGCGCATGTCGGCGCAGAGCTCGGCCAGCTCGGAGCCCCTGTCCGTGAAGGCATCGTCGAGGGCGAGGTCGCCATAGCGGAACGGATTGGTGGGCGGGGCCGCGATCCGCGGAGTGTATTACGCTGACTAGCGTTACGCAAGTTAGCGTAACGCAACGGCGCGTAATAGCCGAGTAGGGCCTGTCGGGCTAGTCGTCGCTCTCGACGACGTGATCGAGCGCCGGCCCCGGGCCCCGGCGGTCCGGGAGGTCGGGGTGATCCAGAGCCACCGCGATCGCGCCGGCGATCCGCCACAGCGCCCCTGCCTCGATGACGAACGGCGGCGAGATCTGCAGCGTGTTGTCCGGGAGGGCGCGCAGCAGCACCCCGCTCTCCAGGCACACGCGGGTGATGAGGTCGGCCGGGACCTCCGGGACGAGGTTGACGCCCGCCAGCAGGCCGACGCCGGCGCGGACCTCGGCGACCGAGGGGTGCTTGGCGACCTGGTCCATCGCGCGCACGAGCTCGGGCTCGAGCTCCTTGACGTGGGCGACGAGGTTCTCTGACTCGATCACGTCGAGGTTGGCCTGGGCGACGGCGCAGGCGGTGGCGTGGCCCGAGTAGGTGACGCCGTGGCGGAAGATGGCGGCGTCCGGCGAACCGAAGAACGGCTCCCACACCCGGGGGGCGACGAGCAGCCCGCCGAGGGGCGCGTAGCCGGAGGTGATCCCCTTGGCCATCACGATCATGTCGGGGTGCAGGTCGAACCGCTCTGTGGCGAACATCTCGCCGGTGCGCCCGAAGCCGGTGATGACCTCGTCGGCGACGAACAGCACGTCGTACTCGCGGCAGACCTCCTCGACGCGCTGGAGGTAGTTGTCCGTGGGGAGGATGACCCCGCCGGTGCCGATCACCGGCTCGGCGAAGAAGGCGGCCACCCGGTCGGGCCCGAGGCGGTCGATCTCCGTGGCCAGCGCGTCGGCGTCGGTGGCGGGGACGCGGGCGGTCTCGGGGATCAGCGACTCCGACCCGTACCCCTCGCGGTTGGCGGGGATGCCGGCCAGGCTGGTGCCGAAGCCGTGCAGGCCGTGATAGGAGGAGTGGCGGCTGATGAGGATCCGCTTGTTCGTCTGGCCCTGCAGCTGCCAGAAGCGGCGGGCGAGCTTGCCGGCGGTGTCGATCGCGTCCGAGCCGCCGCTGACGAAGAAGACCTTGGGGTCGGGGATCGGCGACATCGCCGCCAGCCGTTCGGCCAGCGCCAGCGCCTGGTCGTTGACGATGCGCCCGAACGTGTGGTAGGTCTCGAGCTTGCGCATCTGGGCGGCCGCCGCCTCGGCCAGCTCGGGCCGGCCGTGGCCGATGTTGGCGTGCCACAGGCCGGCGGTGGCGTCGAGCAGGACGCGCCCGTCGTCCGTGGTGACGTTGGCGCCCTCGCCGGAGACGATCGTCAGCCGGTCTCCTGCCAGGACGGAGGGCATGTGGGCCTGGGGTTGCCAGAGAGCGTCGGTCATGGCGCCAACGCTAATGCACCCACGCGCGCCGCGCCGTCCAACTCGGGCCGGGCCCGGGCATCGCAATGCACATAGCGGCCGTTCAGATGCCCAGCCCCGGGGCTGCGGCGGCGGCCGTCAGCTCAGCTCGTCAAGGACGACGCTGCGCAGGCGCTCGTAACCGTCGCGGATGACGACCGCCGTCACCGCGCGGCCGATGCGCTCAGAGACCATCAGCCGCTGGAGGTCCGTGGCGTCGGCGATCGGCTCACCGTCGAGCTCGACCAGCAGGTCGCCGCTGCGCAGGTCGGCGTGCTCGGCGGGGCTGTCCTCGATGATCTGCATGAGCGCCACGCCGCCGCTGCGGCCCAGCCGCTCGGCGACCGCCGGGGGCAGCGGCCGGGGGGCGACGGCGGCGCCGAGCACCGCGCGGCGCACGCGGCCGTCGCGGATGAGGGTCGAGATCAGCCGGCGGGTCGCGTCGTTGATGGGGACGGCCAGGCCGAGGCCGATCCCCGCCAGGGCGGTGTTGATCCCGACGACGCGGCCGTGGCCGTCGGCCAGGGCGCCGCCCGAGTTGCCCGGATTCAGGGAGGCATCAGTCTGGATGACGTTCTCCACGAGCCGCCGCGGGCCGCCGCGGGCCCCCACCGGGAGCGAGCGGCCGAGGCCGCTGACCACCCCGGCGGTGACGGAGCTGGCGAACCCGTTCGGGTTGCCGATCGCCACCACCAGCTGGCCGACCCGCAGCCGTTCGGCGTCGCCGAGGACCGCCGGCTCGAGCGTGCCGCCGTCGGCGCGCAGGACGGCCAGGTCCGACAGCGGGTCTGAGCCGACGACGGAGACCTCGACCTCGCGGCCGTCGGAGAACCCGGCCACGCCTCGCCGCGCGCCCTCGACGACGTGCGCGCTCGTGATGAGGAAGCCGTCGGCGGAGATGGCCACGCCGCTGCCGGCGCCCATCGCGGTGCCCCGGCGCGTGCGGCGCTTGACCTGGAGGTTGGCGACCGTCGGACCGAGGGACTCGGCGGCGGCGATGACGGTGCGCGAGTAGGCGTCCAGCACCTCCTCGCCGGGGTCCGCCGGATCAAGGGGCGGCGGGACCTCGAGAGTGGCTCCGTTTGAATTCGACATACAATGATCGTACACAAACGTTTCGACTCAAACTTATGGAGCAGAAGATGTCTACCCAAACAGATCTCGTCGACGGCGTCATCAGCGTCGCCGCGCATCTCGAGTCAGAGCTCGAGGAGGCGCTCGCCGAGCACCGGCTCAGCCGCCCCAGCTACCTCGTGCTCGAGGCGCTCGAACAGGCCGAGGGCCACACCCTCAGCCAGCGCGAGCTCGTCTCCCGCGTCCGGCGCACGGCGGGCACGATGTCGATCCGCCTCGGCCGCCTCGAGCGCGCCCGGATGATCGAGCGCGAGCCCGATCCCGAGAACCGCCGCACCGTCACCGTCACCCTGACCGAGCGGGGCGCTGCGCTCGTGCGGGCGGCCCGCCCGGCCTATGTCCAGCGCGCCGAGCGTCTCGTCGCCGGCCTGCCGGACGCCGACGCCGCGGCGATCGGCGAGCCGGTCCAGCGGTGGCTGGCCTTCTTCGAGCCCGACGAGCGGCTCACCCCGCGCCTCGGGGTCGCCGTCGCCACCGCCGCGGTGGCCAAGCGGATGCGCCAGGCCGTCGGTCTGGCCGACGAGCCGGGGATCCTCGTCATCCGCGTCAAGCGCGACAGCCCCGCCGACACCGCCGGCCTGCACCGCGGCGACCTGGTGACGCGGGCCGGCGGCGAGGCCGTGCGGTCGATCGGTGATCTGGACCGCGCCGTGCGGGCGGCCGACGGCGCGCTGACGCTGAGCGTCCTGCGCGGCGCCGACCCCCACGAGCTGGAGGTGTCGCTCGCCCGCCCGTAAGGCGCGTCAAGCGCGCACGGCGGGCTCTAGTGCAGCAGCACGCGCAGGGCGACGACGAGCAGCCCGATGACCATGCCCATCCCGGTCTGGACGACGAGCTGGCGCCCGGTCAGCTCGGCGCGGATGCCGATGAGGACCTCGGTGGCGACGATGATGGCCACCGCCGTCCAGACCGCCACCGTCACCGCGGTGCCCAGGCCGGTCCCGATCAGCCAGCAGACGAGCAGGGCCAGCAGCGGGCCGAGCGCGCCGAGGATGACCGGCAGCTCGTCGGCGGCCGCGCGGGCGAAGGCGGCCGGGGTGAAGGCCTCCTCGTCGCGGACCCGCTCGCCGGTGAACTCGGCGTAGGACATCGACAGCCAGTAGATGAGCAGCGCGATCACCACCGCGCCGGCCGTCCGGCCGAACGTCTCGCGCTTGGGCGACTCGGCGGCCAGCAGGGTGGCCACGAGGATCGTGCCGTAGACGAGGCCTCCGGAGTTGGCGGGCACGCGCAGCCCGCTCACCGCTGCGGGTTCATCGTCGCGCGGGCATCATCGGTGTGGATGAGCGTCCAGGCGAGGATCGTGCCGATCACGGAGAGAATGGTGCCCACCAGGTAGGCGGAATGGAAGGCGTGCAGCCCGTTGCCGCCGACGCCGGCGACGACCGTCGTCAGCACCGCGATGTTGATGGCGATCGAGGACTGGCGCTGGGTGTTGTAGATCGCCGAGGCATGACCGGTGTCGGCGGAGGAGATGGTGGTGAACATCGCGCTCTGGACGGAGAGGAAGACGCCGCTGTTGGCCGCCCCGCCGAAGAACATGAGGGCGCGCACGAGCCACAGGTTGGTATGGCCGTCGACGAACAGGAACAGCCCGCTGTAGACGGTCAGCGCCAGCGAGCCGCAGCCCGCCATCACGCGCGGTCCCAGTCGCGGATACAGCCGGCCGAGCGTCTGCGCCGCCACGGCCACGCCGATCGCCTCCACGAAGGTCGTCGCGCCCGAGGCCAGCGGGGACTGGTGCAGCACCTCCTGGAGGAAGATCGGCGTCAGGTAGAGGCTGCCCAGGAACGGCCCGGTGCTGAAGGCGAAGACGATGTTGGTCGAGCGCAGCAGCCGGTCGCGCAGCAGGCCGAGGCGCAGGATCGCATCGGGCCGGCGCAGAGCGCCACGGGCGAACACGGCCAGCCCGGCGAGACCGCCGAGGCCGGTGATGATGATCTCCGGGGAGGCCCAGCCCCGGACGGACCCCTCGCTGACCGCGTACATGAGCGCGCTCAGGCCGATCCCGGAGAGGAGCAGCCCGCGCCAGTCGAGCTTGCCCGGCTCGTCGCCGCGATACTCGCTCAGGAAGCGGCGGGCGAAGGCGATCGTCGCCAGCCCGACCGGGATGTTGACGAAGAACACCCAGCGCCAGGAGAGCGCGTCGGTCAGGGCCCCGCCGAGGACCGGGGCGGCGCCGGGCCCGATGAGGACGGGCACGATGACCGTGCGGGCGACGCGGGCGCGCTGCGCGGGGCCGTAGGCCCGGTAGAGCATCGCGGTCGCCGTCGGGGTGAGCATCCCGCCGCCGATGCCCTGGAGGGCGCGCGCGGCGATCAGCTCCCCCAGGCTCTGGGCGGCGCCGCACAGCGCCGAGGCCGCCGTGAACACGACCAGGGCGAACAGGAAGGTGCGCTTGGTGCCGATCTTGTCCCCGACCCAGCCCGAGGCGGGGATGAGCACCGCCAGCGTCAGCAGGTAGGCGATGACCGTCCACTGCACGTCGGACAGCGGGGCGCTGAAAGCCCGACCGAGGCTCGGCAGGGCGACGTTGACGATGTGCATGTCCATCGTCGCCATGAAGATCGCTGAGACGTACGCGATCGCGGCGGCCGTGCTCGGCTTGGGCCCTCGCTCCCGCCCTCGTCCCCGGCGGCTGCTCTCCTGCGGCGGTTCACTGACCCCGCCAGCCGGCGCGCTCGCCGTGGATTGCATACTCACGGACGATGACCCTAGTCCCCGGTCTTGCCCCCGGCGTCGCCCAGCTCGGCACCGAGTCGGCCTTCGAGGTCCTGGCGCGCGCCCGCGCGCTCGAGGCCGACGGCGTCGACGTCGTCCACCTGGAGATCGGCCAGCCGGACTTTCCGACGCCCCCGCACGTCATCGAGGAGGCGCTGGCGGCGATGCACCGCGGGGAGACCGGCTACTGCCCGGCGCCCGGAATCCCCGAGTTGCGGGCCGCGGCCGCCGAGTGGCTGGCGGGGCCGCGGGGTCTGGAGATCGGCGCCGAGGAGGTGCTCGTCGCCACCGGGGCCAAGCCGTTTCTGTTCTTCACCGTGCTCGCCTGCGCCGGTCCCGGCGACGAGGTCCTCTACCCCGACCCCGGGTTCCCCATCTACCGCTCGGCGATCGCCTGGACGGGAGCGCGGCCGGTGGCGATCCCCCAGCGCGCCCGCGACGGCTTCGCCATCGACCCTGAGGAGCTCGCCACCCTCATCACCCCGCGGACCCGGCTGGTCATCCTCAACTCGCCCAACAACCCGACGGGCGCCGTGCTGTCGGCGGGTGACCTCGAGGCGGTCGCCCGGGTGCTCGAGCGGACCGATGCGTGGATCCTCGCCGACGAGGTCTACGCGAAGATCCTCTACGAGACGGCGGCGGTCAGCCTCGCCAGCGTGGCGCCGTCGCTGCGCGAGCGGATCGTGCTCCTCGACAGCTGCTCCAAGACGTTTGCCATGACCGGCTGGCGCTGCGGCTTCGCGGCCGTGCCGGCGCCGCTGCGCGAGCCGCTGACCCGCTTCTTCATCAACTCGACGTCGTGCGTGCCGCCGTTCGTCCAGCGGGCCGCGGTGGCGGCGCTGACCGGACCGCTGCACGAGGTGCAGACCATGGTCGACGACCTTCCGCACCCGCCGCGACGCCATCGTCGAGCGCCTCGACGCCCTTCCCGGGGTGAGCTGCCCGGCCCCGCAGGGCGCGTTCTACGCCTTCCCCGACGTCTCCGGCACGGGGATGAGCGGCGACCAGCTGGCCGAGCGGCTGCTCGCCGAGGCGGGGGTGGCGGTGCTCGCCGGCTCGGCGTTCGGCACGCAGGGCGAGGACCATCTGCGGATCTCGTATGCGGCGGCGCTCCCGCGCATCGAGGCCGGGCTGGACCGGTTTGCCAAGCTACTGGGGTGATCGTCGCCGCCAGCGCCCATGACCACGCCGAGACGGTGCGGCGGCTGCTGGCCGCCCTCGGCGAGCGGGGGCTGACGGTCTTCGCCCGCATCGACCATGCCGCGGCCGCCCGGGAGGCCGGCCTCGAGCTGGCCGAGGAGCAGGTGGTCGTCTTCGGCAACGCCCGGGCGGGGACGCCGCTCATGCAGGACGACCCGCGGATCGGCATCGAGCTGCCGCTGCGGATGCTCGTGTGGAGCGACGCCGACGGTGGCGCCCACGTCGGCTACACGGACCCGCGCGAGCTGGGCGCCCGCTACGACGTCGCCGCTCACGCCGCGACCCTCGAGGCGATGGCCGAGCTGCTGGCCGCCCTCGCGCAGGCGGCGAGCGGAGCTACGCCCGCGGGCTGACCTCCGGGACGCAGCGCATCCGCAGCACGCCGCGCAGGTCACCGAGGGCCGTGGAGACGATGTCGACCCGCGAGTCCGGGTCATCGGTCCAGTCGACCGCCACCTCGTGGATGCGCATCCCCCGGCGCTGGGCGAGCACCAGCAGCTCTGTGTCGAAGAACCACTCCTCGTCGGCGACCTCGGGCAGCAGCCGGCGGGCGGCGTCGGCGCGGATCGCCTTGAAGCCGCACTGGGCGTCTGAGAAGCGGGCGCGCAGCGCCACATGCAGCAGATGGTTGTAGGAGCGCGAGATGAGCTCGCGCTTGCGGCCTCGCACGACGCGCGCGCCGGGCGCCAGCCGGCTGCCGATGGCCAGCTCGCTGTGGCCGCTGGCCAGGGCGGCGATGAGCGGCGGCAGGGCCCGCAGGTCCGTCGAGAGATCGACGTCCATGTAG
The DNA here is from genome assembly GCA_963800545.1 of uncultured Solirubrobacteraceae bacterium. Lineage (GTDB taxonomy): Bacteria > Actinomycetota > Thermoleophilia > Solirubrobacterales > Solirubrobacteraceae > Palsa-465. Next base: position 48,856 of record CAWDBJ010000013.1, on the reverse strand, counting down.
CAGAGCACCTCGGCGTCGCTGTCTGACCAGGCGCGGCGCAGCGCGCGGCCGCGGCCCTTGGCGCCGAGGTGGACGACGGCCACCCGATCGAGCCGGCCGGCCAGGCGGCGGGCCAGCGCCAGCGTCGCGTCCGTGCTGGCGTTGTCGGCGACGACGATCCGCCAGTCGTAGGCGAGCTCGGTGCGGCAGTAGGCGTGCAGGCGCTCGACGGACTGCTCCAGGACCGCCTGCTCGTTGTAGACGGGGATCACGATGTCGACGCGGCAGAGGTTGGGCTGCGTCGCGACAGCGGCGGTGGGGGCGATCGGCGAGGGGGCGGTGATCGTCATCGCCAGACACTGTGGCCCGCCCGGCGAAGCCGGCTCTATGAGAGAGCTAAGAGCGGTGTCGGAGCGGCCTCGTCAGGCAGCCAGCCGTCGCTCCTTGCCCGTGAGCAGCCGGGCATCGGCCTCGGCGAGCAGCGCCTGCGGGGTCAGCCCGTCGACCGGGTAGACCGCCCAGCCGACGGTGGCGTCGATCGTCTCGGCGGCGAAGCGGACCCGCCGCAGCCGGTCGCGCAGCCGGCCGGCGAGCCGCTGCGCGCCGTCGGCGTCCGTCGCGGGTGCGAGCACCGCGAACTCGTCGTCGCCGCGCCGGGCGACCGTGTCCTGCTCGCGCACCGCGTCACCGAGGGTGCGGGCGACCCGCCGCAGCACGTCGTCCCCGGCGGAGTGGCCGAGGCGCTCGTTGACCTGCTTGAAGCGGTCGAGGTCGAGGAGCAGCACCGCCAGCGGCTGCTGCTCGCGGTGATGGCGGACCATCTCGTAGGCCAGGCGCTCGTGGAGCAGCCGGTGGTTGCCGACCTCGGTGAGCGGGTCTGAGTGGGCCAGCCCGCGCACCTCGGCGGCGCTGGCCTCCACCCGCTCGCGCAGGTAGACGATGACCGCGGCGATGATGATCAGCAGGATGATCCCCACCTCGGCGCGCGGCATCGCGTCGGCGGGCGGGGTGACGGCCAGCAGCGGCGCCACCGCCATCGCGACGGCGATCAGCGTCACGTGGGCGGCGATCGCCCGGCGCCCCGGGAACCCGTAGGCGACGGCCACCGCCACGAGGATGTAGAACGAGCTGAGCATCCCGCCGTGGCGGCCGTCGACGACCGTGGAGATGGTGATCTCGACAGTGGCCAGGGCGGCCGGCACGTGCAGCCAGCCACCGGCGATCTGACCCCACGGCACCGCCAGGCAGGCCAGTCCGGTGACCAGGCCCATGAGCGTCAGCGCGATGACGGCGGTCACGCTGGGCGCGTGGACGGCCAGGTCGGCCGGGATCGAGAGGACCGCGCCGACGAGATACAGCCAGCCCGCGAGCCGGCCGAGCGCGCGCCGCTGGCGGACGCGGGCCTCGCGCGGGGCGACCGCGGGCGCGGCCAGGGCGCCGGTGATCACCCGGCTCATCGCCGCCCGGCCGCGGGCAGGGACCGGCCGGCCGCGGACCCGGGGCTCGCTCGGGCCGGCGCGGCGGTGGCCGGGGTGCGGGCGCGGCGGCCCGAGATGGCGGGCGGCGTCGGCCACCCGCTGGGCGCCGCGGGCAGCGAGCCCGCGATCGCGCTCGTAGGCGGCCCGCATCCGGACGAGGATCGAGTCGGCGGCCTCCGGACGGGCGTACCAGAACCCCTGACCGAAGTCGCACCCGAGCGTGCGGAGGATCTCGAGCTGCGCGGCGGTCTCGATGCCCTCGGCGACGACCGTCATCCCGAGTGCGCGGGCCAGCTCGATGGTCGCCGCCACGATCTTGGCGCTGCGCGGATCGTCGCCCAGGTCGGCGCAGAAGGAGCGGTCGAGCTTGAGCTGGTCGAGCGGGAGGTCGCGCAGGTAGCCGAGCGACGAGTAGCCGGTGCCGAAGTCGTCCAGGACGGTGGCCACCCCCATCGCGTTGAGCGCCTCCAGCAGCTCGCGGGAGTGCTCGCTGCGCTCGATCAGCTGGCTCTCGGTGATCTCCAGGGCGAGCAGCGACGGGTCGACGCCGTGGCGCTGCAGCGCGGCGGCGACGGTGACGGGGAGCTCCCGGCTGAGCTGGCGTGCCGACACGTTGACGGAGACGCGGACGGCCAGGCGGGCTGGATGGGCCTCCTGCCAGCGGCGGATCTGGGCGCACGCCTGCTCGATCACCCAGGTGCCGATCTCGACGATGCGCTCGCTGCGCTCGGCCAGCGCGATGAACTCCCCGGGACTCAGCAGCCCCCGCGTCGGGTGCTGCCAGCGCACGAGCGCCTCGACGGCCGCCAGGCTCTCGTCGCCGGCGGCGAACACCGGCTGGTAGAGCAGCCGCAGCTGCCCTTCCCGCACGGCGTCACCCAGCTCCGCCGCGAGGCGGTCGTCGGGGCTATCGGTCGTGAGGTGGCGGTGAGAGGCGGCGGTCATCTGGAGATGCCACGTGACGTGGCGGGTCCGGTCCTGGGCCGAGCCCACGGCGGCCGCTCCCGGACGGCCACCATCCCTGTCATCGGCAGCGGGGGAGCACCCTGAAGATGTGCGCTAGCGTGACGGCCCGATGCGCACGCTTCGCAGGCTCGTGGGGCCGTTCTTCATCGTCGCGGGCGTGCTGCACTTCGTCATCCCGCGCACGTATCGGCAGGATCGTTCCGCCGTGGCTGCCCGCCCCGACGGCGATGGTCTACGCCAGCGGCGTGGCCGAGATCGCCGGCGGCGTGGGCATGATGGTCCCGGCCCGCCGGCGGCTGGCCGGCTGGTGGCTGATCGCCACCATGGTCGGCGTCTTTCCCGCCAACCTGCACATGGCGCTCAATGCCGAGCGCTTCCGCGGCCTGCCGGGCGGCGCCCCGGCGCTGTGGGCGCGGCTGCCCCTCCAGGGCCGTGTTCATCGCCTGGATCCGCGACGCGATGCGGCAGCGATGATCGGCCAGCGGATCCGCCGCCGTGAGGACCCGCGGTTCATCACCGGCCACGGCCAGTACGTCGACGACCTCGTGCTGCCCGGCGCCCTGCACGCCGCCTTCGTGCGCTCGGACTGGGCGCACGGCCGGATCACTGAGATCGACGCCTCCGAGGCCCTGGCGCTCCCCGGGGTCCAGGTGTTCACCGGCGCCGACGTGCCCCTCGATCCGCTGCCCGCGCCCGCGCCGATGATCCCCGAGGCGATGCAGCGCCCGCCGATCGCCGTCGACCGGGTGCGCTTCGTCGGCGAGATCGTCGCCGTCGTGCTCGCCGAGTCGCGCGCCAAGGCCGAGGATGCCGCCCAGCTCGTCTACGCCGAGATCGAGCCGCTGCCGGTGGTCGTGGACCCCGAGCAGGCGCTGCGCGGCGAGACGCTCCTCTTCGACGGGCTCGAGTCCAACGTCGCCCTCGCCGACGGCCCGCCGGAGCCGAGCGACGACCTGTTCGCGGGCTGCGAGGTCATCACCGAGGGCCCGTCAACAGCCAGCGCGATCCACGTCGCGCCGATCGAGCCGCGGGCGACGGCCGCCCGCTTCGAGGACGGGCGGCTGACGACGTGGCTGTGCACCCAGACCCCGCATCAGGACCGCGACGGGATGGCCGCAGCCTCGGCCTGGAGCCCGACCAGGTCCACGTGCTCGCCCCGACGTCGGCGGCGGCTTCGGCGGCAAGATGCTGATGGCCGAGGACGTGATCGTCGCCTGGCTGGCGCGCGCGAGCGGCCGGCCGGTCCGCTGGACCGAGACGCGCTCTGAGCACATGGTGGCGATGGGCCACGGCCGCGCCCAGCGGGCCGACCTTCCGCATCGGCGGCGACCGCGAGGGCCACATCAGGGCGCTGTACGTGCGCCTGCTCCAGGACTCCGGCGCCTATCCGGGCATCGGGGCGCTCCTGCCGACGCTGACCAAGCTGATGGCCTCCGGCGTCTACGCGATCCCGCGGATCGAGGTCCGCTATGACTCGGTGGCACCAACACGACCCCCACGGCCGCCCTGCGGGGCGCCGGGCGCCCGGAGGCCACCCAGCTGCTCGAGCGCGCCGTCGAGCTGTTCGCCGCCGACGTCGGGATCGACCCCGCCGAGGTCCGCCGGCGCAACTTCATCGCCCGTGAGGACTTCCCCTACACGACCGTGGTCGGCGCCGCCTACGACGTCGGCGACTACCGCCGCGCGCTCGACACGGCGCTGGAGACGGCCGGCTACGAGGAGCTGCGGGCCGAGCAGGCGCGCCGCCGCGAGGCCGGCGACCCGCGGCTGCTGGGGATCGGCATGAGCTGTCTACGTCGAGATCACCAACGGCACCCCCGAGGGCGAGTTCGGCGCCGTCGAGATCACCGCGGAGGGCGACGCGATCCTCATGACCGGCTCCTTCTCGCACGGCCAGGGCCACGAGACGACCTTCGCCCAGATCGCCGCCCAGGAGCTCGGCCTGCCCGTCGAGCGGATCACCGTCGTCAAGGGCGACACCGCCCGGGTCGCCCGGGGGACCGGGACCTACGGCTCCAAGTCGACCCAGATCGGCGGCGCGGCCGCCCGCCAGGCCTCCGAGGAGCTGGTCGAGAAGGCCAAGGAGCTGGCCGCCGAGCTGCTCGAGGCCGATCCCCGCGACATGGTGCTCGAGCTCGGCGCCGGGCCTTCCACGTCGCCGGCGCGCCGAGCCCGTCGATGGACTGGGCGCAGCTGGCCGGGCGGCTGTCAGCGGCCGGGCGTCTGGATGAGCTGAGCGTCGAGACCGACTTCACCCCGCCGCAGCCGACCTTCCCGTTCGGCGCGCACGTGATCGTCGTCGAGGTCGACTCCGAGACCGGCTCCGTCGACCTGCGGCGGGTGATCGCCGTCGACGACGCCGGCACGATCATCAACCCGATGATCGCCGAGGGCCAGGTGCACGGCGGCGTTGCCGCCGGGATCGCCCAGGCGCTGTTCGAGGAGACCGCCTTCGACGCCGAGGGCAACCCGGCCAACGCCAACTTCGTCACCTACTGCATCCCCGGTCCTCCGAGTTCCCGCATGTTCGAGCGGGTGGCGATCGAGACGCCGACGCCCGTCAACCCGCTGGGCGCCAAGGGCATCGGCGAGTCGGGGACGATCGGCTCCACGCCGGCGGCGCTCAACGCGGTGATCGACGCCGCTCGCCCATCTCGGCGTTCGCCACATCGACATGCCCGCCAACGGCGAGCGGGTGTGGCGCGCGATCCAGGATGCCCGCCGTTGACGCTGGCCCAGGACGAGCTCGAGGCGCGACCGGAGGGCGTGCGCGCCTACCGCCAGCCACAGCGGCCGGGCTTCGCCGACTGCGCCCCCACCGGACGGGTCCGCCTCGATGCGCTGGCGCGGTGGCTGCAGGACGTCGCCTACGCCGACGTCGAGGACGCGGGGGTCGCCCAGGCCGCGGTGTGGGTGGTCCGCCGCACGCGGATGCGCGTCAATCGCTTCCCGCGCTTCGGGGAGCGCTTCGAGCTGATGACGTTCTGCAGCGGGCTGGGACGGATGTGGGCCGAGCGGCGGACCGACATCACCTCCGCGGACGCGGCCGGCGAGCCGGCCGATGTGCAGGCGGTCTCGCTGTGGATCCACCTGGATCCCGAGCGCTGGGTCCCGACGCCGGTGACCGAGCCCGAGCTGGCCGTCTACCGGCGCCAGGGACCGATGGCCGAGCGCAAGGTCGGGCATCGGCTGCGCCATCCCGGCCCCGAGCGGGTGCAGAGCGAGCGCGAGTGGGCGTTCCGCGCGACGCGAGTGCGACCTCGCCGACCACGTCAACAACGCCGCCTACTGGGTGCCGCTCGAGGAGGAGCTGCTCGCCGGTCCCGAGCCCGAGCGCATCGATGTCGAGCTCGAGTACCGCACGCCCGCCCAGCCGGGCGTCAAGCGCATCCTGGCGGCCGGCGACCGGCGGTGGATCGTCGGTCCCGGCGATGAGGTCCACGCCTCCGTGAGGCTAGGCTGAGCGCTGTGTCCCGCGCCGTCGCCATCCGCGAGCCCGGCGGGCCCGAGACGCTCACGGTGATCGACCGCGAGGTTCGGCCGGCCGGCCCCGGCGAGGTCCGGATCGCCGTTGCCGCCGCCGCTGTGAACCCGACGGACATCGGTCTGCGCGAGCGCGGCGCCGGCGATGATCTGCCGCCGCCGTGGATCCCGGGGATGGACGCCGCCGGGACGATCGAGTCCGTGGGGGAGGGCGTGGAGCGGCTGTCGGCCGGCGACGCGGTGATGGCGGCGGTGATGCCGCGCCGGCCCGAGGGCGGGGCCCAGGCTGAGCTGATCGTCGTGCCCGCCGCCTCGGTCGTCGCGGTCCCCGACGGGGTGAGCCTCCATGCGGCGGCGACGCTGCCGATGAACGGCCTGACGGCGATGCTCGGCCTCGAGATGCTCGACCTCGAGCCCGGCGACACGCTGGCCGTGACCGGCGGCGCGGGGTTGCTGGCCTCGTATGTCATCGGTCTCGCCCACGATCGCGGGCTGCGGGTGCTCGCCGACGCGGCCGCGGCCGACGAGCCGCTGGTGCGCTCCTTCGGTGCCGACGTCGTGCTGCCCCGCTCTGAGGATTTCACTGCGGCCGTCGGCGCGGTCGAGCCCGACGGGGTGGCCGCCGTCTACGACACCGCGCTGCTCGGCTCGGCGGTCGTCCCGGCGATCCGCGACGGCGGCGGGCTCGTCGTCTGCCGGGGCTGGGAGGGTCCCGTGGGCCTCGAGCGTGGGATCACGGTCTGCCCGGTGATGGTCCGGGAGGCCCTCGAGCGCACGGACTGGCTCGACGAGCTGCGCCTGCTCGCCGGGGACGGCCGGCTGGCCCTGCGGGTGGCCGGCGAGTATCCGCCCGAGCAGGCCGGCGAGGCCCAGCGGGTGATGGACGCCGGCGGCGTGCGCGGCCGGCTGCTGATCGTGTTCTAAACGGCTGCGCTTCATGAGAGTCCTCCCAGACGAGGGGAGAGCGGCGGGTCACGGGGGAAGCGAACTCCTGGGGCCATGACCCGTGACCACCATCCAGGGAGTTCTCATGACCACGAGCCAGCAGGTCCGAACAGACTCGTCGCCGGCGCTCGCCGCCGACGACGTCGAGGTCCATCGCGACGCCCCGAGCCCGTCCGCCGGCTGGACGGGCACCATCGTCCGGCTGCTGTTCGGCGTCATCTGGGGGATCGATGCCTACCTCAAGTGGCAGCCCGGCTTTCGCCACCAGTACCTGTCGAACATCACGACCGCGGCGCAGGGCCAGCCGTCGTGGCTGCACGGCTGGTTTCACTTCTGGATCCACCTGCAGTCGGGCGCGCCGATGGTGTGGGCGACGATCGTCGCGCTCACCGAGTCGGCCCTCTGCCTCGTCCTGCTGCTGGGTGTCGCGCGGCGCGTCGGCTACGTCGGCGGCGCCGTCTATGCGTTCTTCCTGTGGGGCGTCGCCGAAGGCTTCGGCGGCCCGTACCAGGCCGGCTCGACGGATATCGGGACGGGCATCGTCTACACGATGCTGTTCCTCGTCCTGCTCGTGTTCGCGCCGCCGGCGCGACGTGAGCGCTTCAGCCTGGACAAGGTGCTCGAGGCCCGCTGGCGGTGGTGGCGGGCGATCGCCGAGCCCCACGCGGTCGACCGCCATGACGGCGGCCCGCAGGTCGAGCCGGTGATCGTCGGCACGCGCTGAGGTCAGGGCGGGGCCGGGCGCATCTTCGGGTTTACGCGTAGCGGCCAGGGGTAACGCGAAGCTGGGGTCAAGGGTCCCCACCGCTGAGGTCACCGCCGGCGCCACGCGCGATCAGCGCGCCGCCGCCGGGCCTGCCGGCGGGCCCCGAGCCTCGCCAGGTCATCGAGGGAGGGAGAGTCAGCCATGCATTCATCCGGATCGCTCGGGCGCCGGGTGCTCGCCGCGGCAGGGGCCGCGGTTGCCGCGGTGGCGATCGCCGCACCGGCGGTCGGCGCGACGGCGCATCACCATGCCAAGCCACCGGGTCAGAGCAGCGCGACGCAGCCGGCCACGCCGCCGTATGAGAACCCCACGCTGCCGGTCGGGCAGCGCGTTGCCGACCTCCTGTCACGGATGACGCTGGCCGAGAAGATCGGCCAGATGACGCAGGCCGAGCGCGCCAGCGTGGACACGGACACGTCGAAGATCACCACGGACAACCTCGGGAGCCTGCTCTCGGGCGGCGGATCAGTGCCGACGCCCAACACTCCCACGGCGTGGGCGGACATGGTCGACCGCTATCAGCGGGCGGCGCTGGCCACGCGGCTGCACATCCCGCTCATCTACGGCGTCGACACGGTGCACGGCGACGGGAACATGTACGGGGCCACGGTGTTCCCGCAGAACATCGGCCTCGGCGCCAGTCGTGACCCGATGCTCGTGCGTGAGGTGGAGCACGTCGCCGCCGAGGAGACCCGGACGACCGGACCCCAGTGGGCCTTCGCTCCGTGCCTCTGCGTCGCGCGCGACGATCGCTGGGGCCGCACCTACGAATCGTTCGGCGAGGACCCGAACCTGGTGCGCCGGATGGAGACCGCCATCGACGGGTTCCAGGGCCCTCCCGGCGATCTCTCGGCTCCCGACCGCGTCCTGGCCACCGCCAAGCACTTCGCCGGCGACGGCCTGACCACCTACGGCACCGGCTCGAACATGCAGACGACCGGCAACTATCCGATCGACCAGGGCGTCGACCAGGTCGATCACGCCACGTTTGACCGCCTTGCGCTCTCGCCCTACGTGCCCGCGATCCGCGAGCACCACATCGGCAGCGTGATGCCGTCCTACTCCGACGTCGACTGGACCGAGGATGGGCTTGGCAACCGGATCAACATGCACGGCAACCGGGACCTCATCACCGGCTGGCTGAAGAACCGGATGGGCTTCGACGGGTTCGTGATCTCCGACTACAACGGCATCGATCACATCAATCCCGAGACGTTCACCTTCGCCCAGAAGGTGGCCGCCGGCGTCAACGCGGGCATCGACATGTTCATGCAGCCGCAGAACTTCGAGCAGTTCGAGTCGACCCTGACGGACCTGGTCAACTCGGGCCAGGTCCCGATGGCTCGGATCGACGACGCCGTGAGCCGGATCCTGACCAAGAAGTTCGAGCTCGGGCTGTTCGAGCATCCGTACACGGATCGCCGCTACATCAGCCAGGTGGGCTCGCCGGCCCACCATGCGCTGGCGCGCCGCGCGGCCGCCGAGTCCCAGGTGCTGCTCAAGGACAACCGGCACGTGCTGCCGATCCACGGCCGCGGCTCCGTCTACGTGGCCGGCTCCAACGCCGACAACATCGGCAACCAGGCCGGCGGCTGGACCCTGACCTGGCAGGGCGGCTCCACCAACGTGATCCCCGGCACGACGATCCTGGACGGCATCCGTCAGCTGGCACGCGGCAACGTCACCTACAGCCAGGACGCCTCAGTGCCGATTCCGCGCAACGCCACCGGCATCGTCGTCGTCGGCGAGACCCCGTACGCCGAGGGCTATGGCGACGTCTTCGGTCCCCAGTGGGCCTATGACCCGGGAGATAACGGCGTCCCGCGGCCCGTCAAGGACATGCAGCTCTCGGCGGCCGACAAGGCGACGGTCGACAGGGTCTGCGCGGCGGCGAAGCGCTGCGTCATGGTGGTCGTCTCCGGCCGGCCGCTCATCCTCGATCCCGCTCAGCGCCACGAGGCCGACGGGATCGTCGCGGCCTGGCTGCCGGGCAGCGAGGGCGCCGGCGTCGCCGACACGCTGTTCGGGGCCCGTCCGTTCACCGGCAAGCTGCCGGTGTCCTGGCCGCGGACCCTCGCGCAGGAGCCGATCAACATCGGCGACCCGCACTACGACCCGCTGTATCCGTACGGCTACGGCCTGACGACCCACGTCGAGCACGCGTACCTGCGTCGGGGCTGATCAACCGGGTGGCGGGCCGCCGGGCGGCCCGCCACCCCTACGCCCCGCCCCTGAGGGTCAGGTGGTGAAGACGACCTTGCCGACGACGTCGCCCTCGAGCATCGCCCGGAAGCCCTCGCGGGCATCGGCCAGCGGCATGGCGGCGTGGACGGTGGGGCGGATGTCGCGCTCCAGACAGAAGCGGATGAGCCGCTGGAGCTCGTCACGGGTGCCCATCGTGGAACCGATGACCGACAGCTGCAGGAAGAACACCCGGGTCAGCTCGGCCGCGGGCGCGTCCCCCGAGGTGGCCCCGGAGACGACGAGCTTGCCGCCGGGCTTGAGCGAGCGGACCGAGTGCTGCCAGGTCGCCTGGCCGACGGTCTCCATCACGGCGTCGACGCGCTCCGGCAGGCGGGCACCGGCCTCGAAGGCCTGCTCGGCCCCCAGCTCAAGCGCCTGCCGGCGCTTCTCCTCCGAGCGGCTCGTCACCCAGATGCGCACCCCGGCGGCCGCTCCCAGCACGGTCAGCGCCGTGGCCACGCCGCCGCCCGCGCCCTGGACGAGCACGGTCATGCCCGGCGTCACCGCGCCGCGGGTGAACAGCATCCGGTAGGCGGTCAGCCAGGCCGTCGGCAGGCAGGTGGCCTGCTCGAAGGAGAGCTCGGGCGGCTTGGGGATGAGGTTGCGCCGGGGCACCGCCACCCGCTCGGCGAGGGCGCCCTGGTGGCGCTCGGAGAGCAGGGACCGCTTGGGATCGAGCGTCTCGTCGTCGCGCCAGTCGTCGCCGGTGATGACGGCATGGACGACGACCTCGTTGCCGTCCTCGTCGAGCCCCGCGGCATCGCAGCCGAGGATCATCGGCAGCTGCTCGCTCTTGAGGCCCACGCCGCGCAGCGACCACAGATCGTGGTGGTTCAGGGCGGCGGCCTTGACGGTGACGGTCGTCCAGCCGGCGGGCGGCTCGGGGTCGGGGCGGTCGCCGACGACGAGCCCGCTCAGGGGGTCGTCGGGGTTGATCGAGGAGGCGTAGGCGGCAAGCATGCCCGACACCGTACCCGCCACAGCCGCCGCGACGCCGGCTGAGCCGCTTCCTCAGGAGGCCTTGATCGCCTTGGAGCTCTTGAGCACCGTGCCGTGGCTGTCGAGCGCCTGCACCTCGACGTAGGCATAGCTGCCGCCGAGCGTGAACGCGGTCTCAAACGACCGCTTGGCGCCGCCGCCGACGGTCTTCAGGCTCTTGGCCGAGGAGCCGCCGAGCACGCGCCACCTGTCCAGGGACGTCGAGCCGTTCCAGCTGGCCCACACGGTCGTCCTGCCGCGGCTCGTGCGGGCGGCCACCGCGGGCAGCGTGACCGGATACCCCTTCCACACCGAGCGGTAGGCCCGGTAGGTGGCGTTGAACGCGTTGAAGTGCATGTCGAACACGGTCTGGCCCTTGGGGTTGAACTCCGTGATGAACGGGGCCTGGCCCCAGCTGACGAGCTGGTCGCCGTTGGCGAGCAGCTGGGTGTTGCCCTCGGCGGGCGCCTTGAGCGCCGGGGTGTGGAAGAACTGCGAGACGAGCGTCGCGGTGTTCTTCGCCGGATCGAGTCGCAGCGTCAGCGCCCGCGACTGCTTCTCCTTGAACGGCTGGCCGGCGTCGTCGAACAGCGTCAGCAGGTTGCCGTCGTGCAGGCGGGCGTCATGCTGGAAGTAGAAGTTCGTGTTCGGCGCCCATCTTGAACGACGGGAACTTCCCGCCGACCGTCCAGTTGACCGTGCCGTTGAGGCCCGAGACGTCGTAGATCTCGCTGGTGTTGCGGGCCGAGATGAGGATGTTGCCGTCGGTCTCCGGCTCGATCGAGTTGATGTGGAAGTAGTCCCACGGAACGCCCTTGCGTCGCGCCACCGGCGAGTAGCTCGCGCCCAGGGCGACGTGGTCGAGGCTGTCCCACTGGTAGAGCACGAGCCCCGTCTTGACGTCGATCTCCTGGGCGACGGAGTCGAAGATGATCTCCTGCTTGGACCCGTGCTTGACCTTCGAGGCATCCCAGAACACCGGGTTGTACGCGGTCCTCCAGACGGTCCCCTGCGGGGTCAGCAGGAACTCGTGCAGGTCGGCGTCGATCCCGTTGGCCTTGCCGATGGTGGCGACGGGGCGGTAGTTGTCGTTGAAGATCACATCGGCCCCGTGACCGACCCCGGACGCGTTGACGTAGCCCTGCCACCAGGTGAGCGCCGGCTTGCCCTGGTAGGTCTGGGGGCGGAAATCCGTCACGTAGCTGCCCTTGGGGACCGGGTCAAACCACGTCAGGCCGCCGTAGGGGCCGAGCAGCTCGGGGCCGTTGCTGACCGGGCCGGCCTGGGGGGCGATGAACAGCGAGCCGGACGCTGTGGCCTTCGTCGGCAGCCGGTTGACGGTCAGGGCCGCCGGCTTGAGATCGGGACGGGAGAGGTAGTTCCAGACGTCGTTCTTGGTCCGCGGAGCGGTGGGAAGAGGACGCGCGGGCACCGGTGTCGCCGGGGTCTGCACGGTGAAGCGATACGTCCCGCTCGTGCCGCCGACGATGTTCAGCCCGGTCTTGACGGTGACCGTCTCGCCCGCGGTGAAGCCCTTGGCGGGCACGAAGCTCCCGCCGGCGCCGTCGGAGTCGGCCTGGATCGTGCCGCGGTGGGCGCCGCTCTTTGAGCCCGTCACCGTGATCGTGCCCAGCTGGGCGGCCGGGACGCCACGGAAGGTCAGCTGGGTGGTCGGCTCGGCCACCCGGTCTCCGGCGATCGGAAAGACGGCCACCGTGGGCGCTGCGGCGCGGGCCCGGGTCGTGCCGAACACCCCGGCCCACACGGCCGCCAGGACGGTCAGGACCGCCAGCGTCGTGACCCTGGCCCGGCCGCTCCGGCGACTGCTTCAACGTGCTCATAGCTTCACCGTGTTCGTTGGCTCAATCGGCGTACGCGGAGCTCCCCGGCCCCGGCACGGTCTTCACATGATCTCAACACTACGGACGGCGCCGTCAGACCTCGGTCAACGACCGCCGTTGCGCGGCGTGCGCCTCTGTCGTGTCGTCCTATGGGTCGGGGGCCACGTGCCCGGCCGCCCAGCAGGCATCGCCGGTGTGGCAGTTCTCCAGGCCGGTCAGCTCGTCATGCAGCACGCGCCAGTTGAGCCGCCGACAGGCTGGAGACGAGGTTGTGCAGCTCGTAGGGATCCGTGCGCAGGTCGTAGAACTCCCGCTCGTCGTCGCGGTACTCGACGTAGAGGTAGTGGGGCGTGCGCATCGCCTCATAGGAGGGCGGGTTGCCGCTCAGGTGATCCTGGGAGTCCGGGTCGCTGTCGCCGCCGCCGTCGAGGTCGGGCCCGTGGTGCTCGACGAGGATCGCGTTGCGCCAGTCCGCGGGTGTGACCCCGCCCATCACCGGCAGCAGGCTGTGGCCGTCGGAGTCCATCGCGGTCCCGGCGATGCCCTCGAAGGTCTTGGCCAGGTCGACGTTCTCGGCCATCGCGTCGCTGCTGGCGCCCTGCGGCACCCCCGGCCCGGCGATGACCAGCGGGACGTGGATGTCCGTGTCGAAGGCCGTCAGCTTGCCCGGGTTGAGGCGGTACTCGCCGGTGTGCAGCCCGTTGTCGGAGCTGAACACGATGTAGGTGTTGCGCAGTTGGCCGTGGGCCGCCAGGGCCTTCTCGATCTTGCGGATCATGTCGTCGACGGCCTGGACGGACTGCACCCGCTTGCGAAACGCCCGGTTGATGACGGCGATCCGCCCGGGCGCTCAGCGGCGGGTGGCTGGCCAGCCACTGCGGGGCGTTGGTCGGCAGCGTGTCGAAGTTCGGCGGCCGGGGCGCCTGCAGGCCGGGGAAGTCCTTGGCGTCGCGCGGCGCCGGCGTGTACGGGTGGTGCGGCGCGAACGTCGCGGTCTCCAGAAAGAACGGCTGGCCCTGCGCGGTCGAGCCGTTGACGAACTGGACGGCCTTGCGGGCCAGGACGTCGGTCAGGTAGTCCGGCGGGCGGTGGCCGAAGTTGACCAGACGCCCGTTCTCGTTGAGCGTGTAGTTGTACTCGGCATAGGCGTAGCCGGGGACGTCCCACCGATCCCATCCCGGCGGCACGTAGGTGCTGGGCACCGGCGAGCGGCTCGGGCCCTGCAGGTAGCCGTTGAGGTACTTGCCCATCATCGCCGTGCGGTAGCCGGCGCCGTGCAGCGCGACGTTGAAGGAGTCCTGCTCGTCGTCGTGGGCGTAGAAGGCGCCGATCCCCCCGTCGAGCCCGGCGTTGGTGAACACCCCCGTGTCGTGGGGGAAGTTCCCGGTGAAGATCGAGGAGCGCGACGGGCAGCACAGCGAGTCCGAGACGAAGTAGTTCTCAAAGCTCAGCCCTCGCGACTCGAGCTCCTGGACCGCCGGCATGAACCGCAGCAGGTCGATCGACAGGTCGTCGGTGAGGACGAACACGATGTTCGGCGCCCTGCCGGCCGCCCGCGCCGTCTCGGGATGGTGGACGCGCGCCAGCGGCCCCTGGGTCGTCCGGTGCCCGACGTCACGGCGCAGCCCTGCGCTGGAGGAGACGACGCTCAGCATCGCGGCGATCAGGCCGCTGATCATCAGCAGCAGGGAGATTCGAACGGTCACGCGCACGCTGAGGACAACACCGGGAAACGGACGGAGTTCCGAGGCGACAGCGGGCCGGGGGCCGCGGGTCAGATCGATGACATGCAGCGTACCCGCGCCGTGCCCGGCGTCAGTCCCAGCGGCCGATCGGGTATTCGATGGCCGCCTGGGCGGCCGCGATCCGGGCGATCGGCACCCGGTAGGGCGAGCAGGAGACGTAGTCCAGCCCGGCCCGGTGAAAGAACTCGATCGACTCGGGGTCGCCGCCGTGCTCGCCGCAGATCCCCAGCTTGAGCCCGGGCTGGGCCTCGCGGCCGACCCAGGCGCCGAGCCGGACCAGCCAGCCGACCCCGGGCTTGTCGATCGTCTCGAACGGGCTGCGGTCGATGATCTTGCGCTCCATGTAGTCCGGGACGAACTTCGACTCGACGTCGTCGCGGGAGAAGCCCGAGCGCGGTCTGGGTCAGGTCGTTGGTCCCGAAGGAGAAGAAGTCGGCGAAGCGGGCGATCCGGTCGGCCACGAAGCACGCCCGGGGCAGCTCGATCATCGTGCCGACGGTGTAGTCCTCGCCGACGGTCAGCCCCTCCTCGTCGCCGATCGCGCACCACGAGCTCGCGCATGATCTCGAGCTCCTGCTCGTAGTCGACGAGCGGGATCATGATCTCGGGGTGGGGCGGCTCGTCGGCGGCCTTGGCGGCGCGGAGGATCGCGTGGACCTGCATCTCGTAGATCTCGGGGTAGAGGATCCCCAGCCGGCAGCCGCGGGTGCCGAGCATCGGGTTCTCCTCGGCGATCTCGTGCACGCGCTCGAGCAGTCTGCTCGAGCTCGTCGAGGTCGTCGGTCACCTCGATCCGGGCCCGCTCGACCTGGGCGGCCAGGTCCTCGGCGTTGGGCAGGAACTCGTGCAGCGGCGGATCGAGCAGCCGGACGGTCACCGGCAGGCCGGCCATCGCCTCGAACAGCCCCTCGAAGTCCTCCTGCTGCAGCGGCAGCAGCTCGGCGAGCGCGTCCCGGCGCGCCTCTCGCGTCGTCGGACATGATCATCGTCCGCATCTTGGGCTGGCGGTCCTCGGCCATGAACATGTGCTCGGTGCGGCACAGCCCGATGCCCTGGGCGCCCAGCTCGCGGGCGCGCCGCGCGTCCTCGGGGCGTGTCGGCGTTGGCGCGCACGTCCATCCGGCGCAGCTCGTCGGCCCACTCGCAGCACCTGCTGGAAGTTCTCGTCGACCTGGGCCTCCACCAGCGGCACGTCGTCGATGGTCACGCTGCCCTTGGTGCCGTCGATCGCGATCGCGTCGCCCTCGCTGAGCTGCGTGCCGTCGACGCTGACCGTCTTTGCCTCGAGGTTGATCTGCAGCGCCTGGGCGCCGACGACCGCCGGGCGGCCCATCCCGCGCGCGACGAGCGCGGCGTGCGAGGCCTTGCCGCCCTCGCTGGTCAGGATGCCCTTGGCGGCGAAGAAGCCGGCCACGTCCTCGGCGTCGGTGAACGGGCGCACGAGGATCACGTCGCGGCCCTCCTCGGCGGCGGCCACCGCGTCGGCGGCGGTGAACACGATCTGCCCCTTGGCGGCTCCCGGCGAGGCGTTGACGCCGGAGGCGAGCACCTCGAAGTCGGCCTGCGGGTCGAAGGTGGGGTGCAGCAGCGCGTCCAGCGTGCCCGGGTCGATCGTCTGGCAGCGCGCGCTCGCGCGCTGAGCAGGTGCTCGGAGACGGCATCGACGGCGAAGCGCACCGCCGCCTGGGCGGGGCGCTTGGCGTTGCGCGTCTGCAGCATGTACAGCTGCCCCTCCTCGACGGTGAACTCGGTGTCCTGCATGTCCTCGTAGTGGGCCTCGAGCGTGCGCAGGATCTCCATCAGCTGCTCGTGGACCTCGGGCATCCACTCCTGTCATCTCGGAGATGTCGCGCGGGGTGCGCACGCCGGAGACGACGTCCT
Source organism: uncultured Solirubrobacteraceae bacterium (assembly GCA_963800545.1). Taxonomy (GTDB): domain Bacteria; phylum Actinomycetota; class Thermoleophilia; order Solirubrobacterales; family Solirubrobacteraceae; genus Palsa-465. The sequence continues at coordinate 32,550 of CAWDBJ010000013.1, read as the reverse complement.
CGCCCTGGGCGTTGGGCAGGAAGTCGCCGCTGGGCTCCGGCGCTCCGGTCACCTCGTCGCGGCTGAACGCCACCCCCGACCCCGAGGTGTCGCCCTTGTTGCCGAACACCATCTGCTGGACGTTGACCGCCGTGCCCCAGTCATCGGGGATCCGGTTCTGGCGGCGGTACTCGACGGCGCGATCGCCCATCCAGGAGTCGAACACCGCCCGGATCGAGAGGCGCAGCTGCTCCTGGGGCTCCTGCGGGAACTCCTCGCCGGTCTCCTGCGAGTAGATGCCCTTGAAGGTCTCGGTCAGCTCGCGTCAGCGCGTCGACGTCGAGATCGGTGTCCTCGCTGATCGCCGCGCTGCGTCCTTGGCCGCCTTGATCGCGTCCTCGAACTTGTCACCGGAGATCCCGCGCGACGACGTTGCCGAACATCTGCACGAACCGCCGGTAGGAATCCCAGGCGAAGCGCTCGTTGCCCGTCGTGTCGGCCAGCCCCTTGACCGAGTCGTCGTTGAGCCCGAGGTTGAGCACCGTGTCGAGCATCCCCGGCATCGACTCCCGCGCGCCCGAGCGCACGGACACCAGCAGCGGGTCCTGGCGGTCACCGAGTGTCTTCGCGGCCGCTCCTCGCAGCCGCTCCAGCGCCTCGGCGACCTGCTCGGCCATCCCCTCGGGCTCGGTCCGGTCGTGCTTCATGTACTCGACGCAGGCCTCGGTGGTGATCGTGAACCCCGCGGGCACGCGGTCGGGACCCGAGCACCCGAGTCATCTCGGCCACGTTGGCGCCCTTGCCCCCAAGCAGCTCACGCATGTCCTTGGAGCCGTCGGCGAAGTCGTAGACCCACCTGGACATCAGGCTGGCGATCCTATCCTGGATCGCCGTCCGGGCACCGCGCGTCAGGGTGAGGCAGGCGCGGCGGCCGGGCGCCGGTGTTCAAAGGCCGCGTTGCCGGGTATCCGGGGGGTGGTGGAGGAGACACCACGGACACCGCCCGGCAGGGGCGAGGAGCAGCGCATCGACTGGACGGGGATCGCCAAGTCCCCGGAGTTCGCCCAGCTCGAAGCCACGCGGCGGCGGATGATGCTCGCCTGCCTGGGCGTGTTCTCCGTCGCCGTCGGGGTGTTCCTCGTGCTCTGCGGCTACGCGCGGCCGTTCATGGCGCGCTCCGTCGACGGCGGGCTGACCGTCGCCTACGTGTGGCTGCTGTCGCTGACCGTCCTCGCCTGGGTGCTGGTGTGGATGTACCTGCGCTTCGCCGAGCGGCGCCTGGAGCCCGCCTCGCAGGAGCTGGCGCGGCAGCTCGGCGTCCCCGGGCCGGAGGACGAGGGCGCGCGATGAGCCTGGTGCTCGCCGCCGCCACGCCCGCGCGCGGTCTCACCATCGCGGTCTTCCTCGGCGTGCTGGCGATCACCCTGGGAGTCACCTTCGTCGCCGCGCGGCGGATCCGCTCGGCCTCTGACTACTGGTCGGCCGGCCACGGGATCAGCGGCATGCAGAACGGGATCGCGGTCGCCGGCGAGTTCCTCTCGGCGGCGGCCTTCCTGGGGGTCGCCGGGCTGATGTTCCTGTCGGGCTTCGACGGCTACCTGACCGGCATCGCCGCGCTGCTGTCGTTCGTGCCGCTGCTGCTGTTGCTCGCCGAGCGGATGCGCAACGCCGGCCGCTACACGATGGCCGACGTGCTCGCGCTGCGGATGCCCGCCGGGCGCACCCGGGTGACCTCGGGGATCTCGACGATGTGCATCGCCGTGCTCTACGTCGTCGCCCAGTCGGTGGCCGCCGGCTCGCTGCTCGAGGCGCTGGTCGGCATCCCCTACTGGGCGGCGGTGATCATCACCGCCGCGGCGATCCTCACCTACGTGATCCTCGGGCGGGATGGTCGCCACCACCTGGGTGCAGATCATCAAGGCCTCGCTGCTGATGCTGGGCGTGGCGACGATGGCGATCTGGGTGCTGGCCAAGTTCGGCTTCTCGCCGATCCGCCTGCTCAACCGCGCGGCCGAGCAGTCCGCATCAGGGCAAGGCCTACGGCGGCCCCGGGCTGCTGTTCCCCAACCGCGTGGACGAGATCTCGACCGGGCTGGCGTTCGTGCTCGGCACGCTGCGGCCTGCCGCACATCATGATGCGCTTCCTGACGGTGCCCGACGCCCGCCAGGCCCGCCGCTCGGTCGGCTGGGCGGTGGGGCTGATCGGCGCTCTTCTACCTGTTCGTGGCCGTCATCGGCCTCGGCGGCCGGGCGATCCTCGGCGACGCCGGGGTCAAGCTCGGCGGCAAGACCGGCAACCTGATCGCGCCGTTCCTCGCCCAGCGGCTGGGCGGCGGCCCGGGCTCGGCCGGCGGCGACATCTTCTTCGCGGCGATCACCGCCGTCGCGTTCACCACGATCCTCGCCGTCGTCTCCGGCGTCGTCCTCGCCGCCTCGGGGGCGGCCGCCCACGACGTCTACGGCTCGGTCATGCGCCGCGGCGAGGCGACCGAGCAGGAGGAGATCCGCGCCGGGCGCTTCGCGGTGTCGGTGATCGGGGTGGTCGGGGTGATCATCGCGCTGCTCGCCGGCAAGACGTTCAACGTGCAGATCCTCACCGGCCTGGCCTTCGCGGTGGCCGCCTCGGCCAACTTCCCGGCGCTGCTGCTGTCGCTGACCTGGCGGCGGCTGACGACGACCGGCGCGGTCATCGGGATCCTCACCGGCCTGATCTCCTCGATCGTGCTCATCATCCTCTCGCCGCAGGTGTGGTCGGGACCCGACAGCGCGGCCCCCTTCCCGCTCGGCAATCCCGGCGATCGTCACCGTCCCGCTGGGCTTCATCGCCTGCATCGCCGGCTCGCTGCCTTCGGTCGCGACGAGGTCGCCGAGGCGAGCTTCGACGAGGTCCGCGTGCGCTGCACCACCGGGATCGGCTCCGAGGCCGCCGAGCCTCGGTCCACGCCGCGGCTGGCCAAGTCCGCCTCCGGCTGATCGAGCTTTACGCTAGGGTGGCGCGCCGATGCCCGACCTAAGGGCAAGACGCTCTTCATCTCCGGGGCCAGCCGTGGGATCGGCCTCGCGATCGCCCTGCGCGCGGCCGCGACGGTGCCAACGTCGCGCTGATCGCCAAGACCGCCGAGCCGCACCCCAAGCTCGAGGGGACGATCTACACCGCGGCGCGAGGCGATCGAGCAGGCCGGCGGGCAGGCGCTGCCGATCGTCGGCGACATCCGCGACGAGAGCTCGGTGGTCGAGCGCGGTGGCCGCGGCGGTCGAGCGCTTCGGCGGGATCGACATCTGCGTCAACAACGCCTCGGCGATCAACCTGGCAGGGGTCGAGCGCTGGAGATGAAGCGCTATGACCTCATGCAGGACATCAACACGCGGGGGGCGTTCCTCGTCTCCAAGGCCTGCGTGCCGCACCTGAAGCGTTCGGAGAACCCGCACATCCTGACCCTCTCGCCGCCGATCTCGCTCGAGCCGCGGTGGCTGGCGCCGCACACCGCCTACACGATCGCCAAGTACGGGATGACGCTGGTGGCGCTGGATCTCGCGGCCGAGCTGCGCGACGCCGGCGTCGCCTCCAACGCCCTGTGGCCGCGCACGCTCGTCGCCACCGCGGCGGTGCAGAACCTGCTCGGCGGCGACGAGGCGATGCGCCGCGCGCGCACGCCCGCCGTCTACGCCGACGCCGCCTACGAGGTCCTCACCCGGCCCAGCCGCGAGTGCACCGGCAACGCGTTCCTCTGCGAGGACGTCCTCGTCGAGGCGGGCATCACGGATCTGTCGCGCTACAGCGCCGCCGGCGCCGACGCGGAGCTCGCCGTCGACCTCTACGTCGACGAGATCGACCCGCCCGGGCTGCGGTAGTCAGCCTGCCGCCGCCGCGGCCGCCGCGAGCTCGCCGCGGGGCTCGAGGCCGAAGGCGTCGGCCAGCAGCTCGTAGGAGCGCCGGCGGGCGGCGTGGTCATAGGTGATGGTGACGACGATGACCTCGTCGGCGCCGTACTCGGAGGCGACCTCCTCCAGGCCGGCGCGGACCTTCTCCGGCGAGCCGACGACCGACGCGCCGGCCGGGGCGCGCCGTGCGCGGCCCGCCCTCCTGGGCCAGCCAGGCGGCCGCCTTCTCGGGCGAGGGGACGGGGATCAGCTGGCCGCGGCGCAGCATCTTGAACGCCATCTGGCTGGAGAGCGCCAGGTGCTCGGCCTCCTCGTCGCTGGTGGCCGCCAGCGCCCACACGGCGACGGCGATGCGCGGCGACTTGAGGTCGCGCACCGGCTGGAAGCGCTCGCGGTAGAGCTTGGCGATCTCCGCGCCGGAGGCGTTGATGAAGTCCGCGAAGGCGTAGCGCAGCCCCAGCTCGGCGGCCCAGATGGCGCTCTGCTCGCTAGGAGCCCAGCAGCCACGGCGTCGGCAGCTCCGGCCGGCCCGGCAGGCGTGCGCGCCAGATGGCGGAAGGGATGGTCCTCGGGCAGGTCGTCCTCGAAGTAGGCGAGCAGCTCGGCCAGCTGCTGGGGGAAGTCGTCGGGCGCGGCCTGGCGGCGGTCGCGCTGCAGGGCGAACATCGTCAGCGGATCGGTGCCGGCGGCGCGGCCGAGGCCGAGGTCGATCCGGCCGGGGTACAGGCCGGCCAGCATCGTGAAGGACTCGGCCACCTTGAGCGGGCTGTAGTGGGGGAGCATCACGCCGCCCGAGCCGACGCGGATGCCCTCGGTGGCGGCGGCGATCGGACCGATCAGCACCTCGGGGCTGGGGCCCGCCAGCATCGGCCCGCCGTGATGCTCGGCCACCCAGTAGCGGTGAAAGCCGAGCGCGTCGGTGAGGCGCGCCAGGTCGAGCGTGTTGTGCAGCGCCTGGGCTCCCGTGGTGCCCTCGGCGATCGGTGACTGGTCGAGGACGGAGAGGAGCATGCCCTTGATGCTAGAAAGGCCGGGGCATGTCCGTGACGACGGGCTCTGCGACGCGTGGCGGCCACGCGCTATGTGACGGCCCTGCGCGAGGGCGGATCCCTGCCCGGCCTCGTCGAGGCCGACGACGACGGGCTCTACGTCGCCAAGTTCCGCGGCGCCGGCCAGGGGCTGCGGGCGCTGGTGGCCGAGATCATCGTCGGCGAGCTGGCCCGCGCGCTCGGCCTGCTGATGCCCGAGCTCGTCGTGGTGGGCATCGACGCGCGGCTGGGCGCGGCCGAGCCCGATCCGGAGATCCAGGAGCTGATCCTCGCCAGCGAGGGCGACAACCTGGGGGTCGACTTCCTGCCGGGCGCGCTCCCCTACACGCCGGGCGGCGCCTGGCAGCCCTCGGTGGAGCTGGCCGCCGAGGTCGTGTGGCTCGACGCGCTGTGCACCAACGTCGACCGCACGCCGCGCAACCCCAACCTGCTCGTCTGGCACGAGCGGCTGTGGCTGATCGACCACGGCGCGGCGCTCTACCTGGCCCACGCCGGGCTCGACGCCGGGGCGGCCGCCCGGCCGTTCCCGCTGATCGGCCAGCACGTGCTGCTCGGCCGGGCCGGCTCCGTGCTGGAGGCCGGGCGGGCGGCTGCGGGCGCGGCTGGGGGACAGCGCGATCGCCGATGCGGTGGCGCTCGTCCCGGTGCAGTGGTTCGCCGGCGGCGACCCTCCGGAGGTCTACGTCGAGTACCTGACGCCGCCGGCTGGCCGACGGCGGCTTCGCGGACGAGGCAGAGCGTGCCCGACTCGCCGCATAGCGCCTTCAGCTACCTCATCCTGCGGGTGGTGCCGAGCGTCGAGCGCGGCGAGCAGCTCAACGTCGGCGTGGTGCTCTTCTGCCGTCAGCTCGGTTTCCTGCGCGCCCGGGTCGGCCTCGATCACGCCCGCCTGAACGCCCTGGACCCTGAGCTGCGGGTGCCGGAGATCGCCGACCACCTCGACGCGCTGGCCCGCATCGCCGACGGCGCGCCCCACTCCGGCCCGATCGCCGCCCTGCCGCCCTCCGAGCGCTTCGGCTGGCTGGCCGCGCCCTCGAGCACCGTCATCCAGGCCTCGGCCGTCCACACCGGCCTGTCGAGCGACCCGGAGGCCACCCTCGACGCCCTGTATGACCGGCTCGTCGAGCTGCCCTTCGCCGAGTAGCGCCCCGGCCGGGCGCGCGGGTGTGGAAGACTCGGGGCACGGACCTGAGCACCCGACGCTGGAGGCAACGGAGATGGAGATGGTCACCCTGGGAGGCAGCGGACTCGAGGTCTCACCGATCGCGTTCGGCACCTGGCAGCTGAGCTCGGCGTGGGGCGGATTCGACGAGACCGAGGCCACGGCCGCGATCCGCTTCGCCCGCGAGCAGGGCGTCAACTTCTTCGACACCGCCCAGGCGTACGGGTTTGGCGAGTCCGAGCGGGCGCTCGGCCGGGCCCTGCGCGACGACCTCGACCACCGGCGCGACGAGGTCATCATCGCCACCAAGGGCGGCGTGCGGATCGACGAGAACGGCGCCCGCGTCCGGGACTCGAGCCCCGCCTGGCTGCGCAGCGGCCTGGAGCAGAGCCTCGAGGCGCTCGGCGTCGACTACATCGACCTCTACCAGGTCCACTGGCCCGACGCGAACACCCCGCTGGCCGAGACCGGCGCCGCCCTCCAGGAGTTCGCCGACGAGGGCAAGATCCGCCATGTCGGCGTCTCGAACTTCAACCCGGCCCAGATCGACGAGCTCAGCCGCACCCGACCTGTCGAGACGCTCCAGCCGCCCTACGCGATGCTCCGGCGCGAGATCGAGTCCGACATCCTGCCCTACTGCGCCGAGCACGACATCGGCGTCTTCGTCTACGGCCCGCTGGCCCACGGGCTGCTCACCGGCACGATGACCCCCGGCCACGAGTTCGCCGCCGACGACTGGCGGGCCCGGCTGCCGGAGTTCCGCGGCGAGGAGCTGGCCACCAACCTGTCGATCGTCGAGCGGCTCAAGGCGTTCGCCCAGCAGCGCGACTATCACCGTCAGCCAGCTGGCGATCGCCTGGACGCTGGCCAACCCGGCCGTGACGTCGGCGATCGTCGGCTCACGCAGCCAGAAGCACATCGAGGAGTCACTGCGGCGCGACCGAGATCACCCTCACCGCCGACGACCTGGCGGAGATCGACGCGATCCTCGAGGACTCAGTCCAGATCCTCGGGCCCTCGCCGGAGCGCCGCGCAGTGTCCTAGCAGCGCGCGCGGCTCAGCCGCGGCGCATCAGCCGGCCGACCGCGTCCATCAGCTCGGCCGTCTTCTCGTCGCGCTCGGCGGCCGTCTCGGCGCCCATCACGCAGTGGTGGGCGTGGTCGTCGAGCAGCCCGAGGGCGACCTTGTCCAGCGCCGCCCGGGCGGCCGAGATCTGGGTGAGGACGTCGATGCAGTAGCGGTCCTCCTCGACCATCCCCTCGATGCCCGCGGATCTGGCCCTCGATCCGGCGCAGGCGGGCGAGCAGCTGGTCCTTGGTGGCCGTGTATCCGCGACGTCGTCGTCGCCATGTCCGTTCGCACAATACCTCTACCCCCTAGGGGTATGCAATGATGAATCGTCATGGACGTGATCTGGCATGGCCTCCGCGACGCCCTGCTGATGGCCTGGGAGGTGTGGTGGGCGCTCGTGCTCGGCTTCGCCATCTCGGCCGATCGTCCAGGCGTGGGTCCCCGCGAGCGCGTCCAGCGCGCGCTGGGCGGCGGGGGCGCCGGGCGGTCACGCCGGGCCACGGCGCTCGGCGCGGCCTCGTCGTCGTGCTCGTATGCCGCGGTGGCGATCGCCCGCTCGCTGTTTGCCAAGGGCGCCTCGGCGGCCAGCGCGCTCGCCTTCCAGTTCGCCTCCACCAACCTCGTGTGGGAGCTGGGGCTCGTGCTGTGGGTGCTGATCGGCTGGCAGTTCACGCTCGCCGAGTACCTCGGCGGGATCGTGATGATCGGGCTGATGGCGCCGCTGCTGCGGCTGTTCGTCAGCCGCGAGTCGGAGGCGCAGGCCCGCCGGCACGCGCAGGACGCCGAGCCCGGCCACCAGCACCACTCCGCCGAGTCAGAGCGACCGGCTGGCGCGAGCGGCTGACCTCCGTCCAGGCGTGGTCCGACGTCGCCCACAACTTCCGCGGCGACTGGCAGATGCTGTGGCGCGAGATCGCGATCGGCTTCCTGCTGGCCGGCTTCGTCGCCCAGGTGCCCAACCACGTCTTCCGGTCGCTGTTCGTCCACACGCGCCGGCGCCGATCCCGGCGATCGAGAACGCGGTCGTCGGCCCGGTCATCGCCGTGCTGAGCTTCGTCTGCTCGGTGGGCAACGTGCCGCTGGCCGCCGTGCTGTGGTCGGGCGGGATCGGCTTCTCGGGCGTGCTCGCCTTCCTCTTCGCCGACCTGATCGTGCTGCCGATCGTCGCCATCTACCGCAAGTACTACGGCGCGGCGTTCGCGCTGCGGATCACCGCCCTGATGTTCGTGACGATGGTGCTGGCGGCGCTGATCGTCGGCGCGGCGTTCGACCTGCCTGGGGCTGATCCCGTCCGGGCCGCGCCCGAGCCGCGCGGACATCTTCGGCGCGATCCACGTCGACTACAAGCTCGCGCTCAACGTCCTGGGCACGGTCATCTTCGCCGCGCTGTTCTGGCTGACCGTCCGCCGCGGCGCGACCGACCCGGTGTGCGGGATGACCGTCGACCGCTCACGGGCGGTCACCCGCACGACCGGCAGCCGGACGGACCGCCTACTTCTGCTCGGAGCACTGCGCGCACGCGTTCGACGCGGGAGCCGGGCCGAGCCGGTGCTCAGGTCAGGCGAGCGAGCGCGGCAGCCTGGCGTCGCGACGGCCTCGCTCGGGGTCCTGGCCGTCGTCCTCGGCGCGCACGATCAGCACCGGCACCTCGGAGTGGTTGAGCGCGAAGTGGCTGACGCTGCCCAGCAGGGAGGCGCTGAGGGCGCCGCGGCCGCGCGATCCCATGACGACCAGGTCGTAGGTGCCGCTCGTGATCTGACTCGATGAGCGCATCGCGGATCGGGTCCTCGGTGAGGATCGTGGTCACCGGACACGGAGGCGGGAACCTGGTCGACGGCCGCGCGCAGGGTCTTCTCGGCCTCCGTGTGGAGATCGGCGGTCAGCGGCTCGATCCCGGCCGCGGTCATCGGCGTAGTTGGCCCAGTAGGGAGGACGGGAGATGGCGGTCAGGAGCGTCAGCCGGGCGTTCTGCGCCGTGGCCAGGTCGATGGCCTCGGTCAGGGCGCGCTCGGCGTGGATCGAGCCGTCAACGCAGACGAGGATGTTGTGGAACATGAGGGCACCCCTCGCAGAGTTTGATTGGCATGCCAAAGAGTAGCATGGCAACGATTGCTACGCTGTGCCTTCATGGAGACCGCCGCCGCGCTCACCACACCCGTCGAAGGCGAGCAGGAGTTCCTCGCCGCCTTTGACGCCCTCGCCCAGGCGATCCGCCGCGCCCGGGGGGCCAGCTCGCAGACCGACGAGGACCTGCTGACGTTCTCCCAGTACGCGTTGCTGCAGTCGCTGGACGCCGGCGACACCGCTCGGGTGTCCGACCTGGCCGGCGAGCGCGGGGGTGTCGCCCTCGACCGCGACCCGCATCCTCGATGCGCTCGAGCGCCGGGCGATCGTGCGCCGCGACCGCTCGGCCCAGGACCGCCGGACGGTGACCGTCACCCTCACCGACGCTCGGCCGGCGCACCCTCGATCGCCAGGCGGCGTGGATGCGCGGGCGCCAGCGCGCCTTCTACGAAGGCCTGCCCGACGGCGAGCGCGAGACGGTCGCCGACCTGCTCATCCGCATGGCCGCGCTGATCGATGAGCTCGCCGCGGGCCCAGCCGGGCCCGGCGGAGCTGAGACGTGACTACTGGCCGCGGCCCGTCCGCGCCTGCAGCTCGTCGATGAGCTTCGAGGCCTGGGCCTTGGTGAGATCGGCGGGCACGTCCTCGCCGGCCTGCTGGGCGAGCGTGCTCAGGTAGGAACGCTGCGGTCCGGTGGCCGGCTCGTCGCCGGTCACCCATTCCTCCACGTCCTTCTCGGGGGTGTTGGCTGTGGGATCTGTGTCGGCCATCGTGCGCTTCACACTAGCCGCGCGCCGGGACGGACAAACCCGGCGCGCGGCACGCCGACGCACGGCTTCACAACTCATCCACATCCCCGAGCCGCGGGGCACCTATAAACCGCAGGGCGTCGCTCGCCGGGCGCCTCCCTCCTCCTCGGGCGCCCGGCGAGCACAGCCGCTGGACCTGAACGGCATCGGGAAGTCAACCCCCCGCCTGTCGGGTAATCAGTGGCCCCGGCTGGCGCTGGACGCCCCCGTGCCGTGACAGTGTCCGTCCATGAGCTCTGTGCTAGGCCTCGATTCCCTCGTCGACACCACCCCGCCGCCGGAGATGCGTCCCGGCGTGATCGCCGCCTCGGTCGGGGTGAGCGTGCCCGCCCACGTCGTCCCCAACTCCGAGATCGAGGGCGCGCCTCGGCGTCCCCGCCGACTGGATCGAGCGCCGCACGGGGATCCGCTCGCGTCGGATCGCCGCGCCCGAGGAGCGCCTCCAGGAGCACGCCACGGAGGCCGCCCGCCTCGCCCTGTCGCGCGCCGGCACGAGCCCGGCCGACGTCGACCTCGTGATCGTCGCCACCAGCACGCCGGACGAGATCATGCCCGCGGCCGCGCCGCTGGTCGCCCATAGCCTCGGTGCCACCCGCGCCGGAGCGTTCGACGTCGGTTCGGCCTGCACCGGCTTTCTCTCGGCGCTCGCCGTCGGGGCGGCGCAGATCGAGGCCGGCCGCGCGCACTGCGTGGTCGTGGTGGGCGCCGACCTCATGTCGCGCATCACTGATCCCTCCGATCGCGCCACGGCGGCGGTGTTCGCCGACGGGGCCGGCGCCGTCGTGCTCGAGTCAAGCGCCCAGCAGGGGCGCATCGGCCCGGTCGTCCTCGGCGCCGACGGGGCGGGCGCCGACCACATCCGCGTCGGGCGCGGCGACGCCAAGATCGAGATGCGCGGCCACGAGACCTTCCGCGAGGCGGTCGCCCGGCTGACCCTCTCCACCCACCAGGCGGTCCGCGCCGCCGGGGTGAGCCTCGCCGACATCGACCTGTTCGTCTACCACCAGGCCAACGGCCGCATCCTCTCGGCGGTCGGTGAGCGGCTGGGGCTGACGACGGATCGCGTGGTGGACTGCATCGGCCAGTACGGCAACACCTGCGCGGCCACGCTCCCGCTGGCGCTCGCCTACTCCGAGCGCGAGGGGATGCTCGCGACGGGCGACCGCGTCCTGCTCGGCGCCTTCGGGGCGGGCTTCACCTGGGGCGCGACGGTCATCGAGTGGGGGCGCCCGTGACCCTCGCCCTCGCTCCCCGCCCGCGCGACGCCGAGGTCGCGGTCTCCCCGCTGGACCGCCTGGAGATGCTCTGCGACCGCGGCTCCCTGCAGCTCATCCGCTCCGAGGTCATCTCGCCGGTGATGGGCGCCAAGGCCCGCGAGGGCGACGGCGTGCTCGGTGGCTCGGGGACCGTCGACGGCCGCCCGGTGTTCTGCTACGCGCAGGACTCGAGCTTCGCCGGCGGCTCCCTCGGCGAGCAGCACGCCAACACGATCGCCCGCGTGCTCGAGCTGGCCGGCCGGGGACGGGCGCCGGTCATCGGCTTCGTCTCCTCCGGCGGCGCCCGCATGCAGGAGGGCATCGCCGCCCTCGGCGGCTACGGGCGCATCTTCCGCCGCACGGTCCAGCTGTCGGGCCGCGTGCCCCAGATCTCGATCGTCACCGGCCTCTCGGCGGGCGGCGGCGCCTACTCGCCGGCCCTGACCGACTGGGTCGTCATGACTGAGGAATCGAGCATGTTCCTCACCGGGCCCGGCGTCGTCCGCGAGGCGCTCGGCGAGGAGGTCGACGCCGAGCAGCTGGGGGGGACCCGGGTGCACGAGCGAAACGGCGTCTGCCACTTCGTCGCCCAGGACGATTTCGACGCCGCCCGCGTCGCCCGCTCGCTGCTCTCCTACCTGCCCAGCCACCGCGGCGACCCGCTGCCCACCGCCGAGCGCCGGCCGGCCGGCGCCGGGGACATCGGCTCCGTCGTGCCCGACGAGGCACGCCGCGTCTACGACGTGCGCGACGTGATCGCCGGGCTCGTCGACGGAGGCGAGCTGTTGGAGATCTCGGCCGGGTGGGCGCGCAACCTCGTCACCGGCATGGCCCGCATGGACGGCAAGCCGGTCGGCGTCATCGCCAACCAGCCCCGCTACCTGGGCGGCGTGCTCGATGCCGCCAGCTCGGAGAAGGGGGCTCGCTTCGTCTCCAAGTGCGACGCCTTCGGGATCCCGCTGCTCGTCCTCGTCGACACCCCCGGGTACATGCCCGGCACCCGCCAGGAGGGCGCCGGCGTCATCCGCCACGGGGCGAGCCTGGTCCACGCCTTCGCCCAGGCGACCGTCCCGCGGGTCACCGTGATCCTGCGCAAGGCGTTCGGCGGCGCGTTCATCACCATGAACTCCAAGGACCTGGGCGCCGACTACGTGTTCGCGTGGCCCGGGGCCGAGATCGGCGTCATGGGAGCCCGGCCGGCGGTGGGCGTCATCCACCGCCGCGAGCTGGCCGTCGCCGAGGATCCCGAGGCCGAGCGCACCCGGCTGGCCGAGCACTACGCCGAGGCCCAGCTGCGCCCGCAGGTCGCCGCCTCCAGCGGGTACGTCGACGAGCTGATCGCTCCCGCCGATACCCGCGGGCGCCTCGTGTGGGCCCTTCATTCCCTGCAAGGAGCCTCCGCGTGAGCACCCTGCCACCGCTGCCAGGAGCGTCCGCATGACCGCCACCCACTCGGGCGATGTGCTGCTGACCGGCGCCACCGGCTTCGTCGGCATGGAGGTGCTGGCGCGCTACCTGGAGCGCTCCGAGCGCCGGCTGATCGCGCTCGTGCGCGCCGACGGCCCCGAGGCCGCCCGGGCCCGCGTCGACGGCGTGCTGGAGAACCTCTTCGGCCCCCGGCGGGCGCGCGAGCACCGCGATCGCGTCGAGGCGGTGGCCTCCGACATGACGCTGCCGGGCATGGGGCTGCCCACCCGGGTGCGCGAGCAGCTCGCCGAACGGGTGACGACGATCGTCCACAGCGCCGCCTCGGTGTCGTTCACGCTGCCCCTGCAGGAGGCCCGCGAGATCAACGTCGCCGGCACGCGCCACATGCTCGAGCTGGCCGAGCTGGCCAAGGAGCGGGGCGGCCTGGACTGCTATGGCCACATCTCGACCGCCTACGTCGCCGGCGACCACTCGGGCGGCTTCTGCGAGAGCGACCTCGACGTCGGCCAGACCTTTCACAACTCCTACGAGCAGTCGAAGTTCGAGGCCGAGCAGATGGTGCGCGCCCACACCGAGCTGCCCACCATGGTGCTGCGGCCGAGCATCGTCGTCGGCGACCGGCGCAGCGGCTGGACGTCGGCCTTCAACGTCCTCTACTGGCCGCTGCGCGCGTTCGCCCGCGGTCTCTTCACGGAGGTGCCGGCGATCCCCACGGCGCTCGTCGACGTCGTCTCCGTCGACTACGTCGCCGACGCCGTGCACGCCCTGTGCGAGAGCCCCCACCGGCCGCCCCCGGGCGCGACCTACCACCTGACGGCCGGCCCTGACGCCTCGACGATCGACGAGATCGCCAAGCTGGCCAGCCGCTACTTCCGCCGCCCGCCGCCCGCGCGTGCTGCCGCCCGCCGAGTACGCGCTGCTGCCCCCCTGCGGCGAGGCCGAGCAGTCGGCGATGCGGGCCGGGCAGGAGTACTTCCCGTATTTCTCGATCGGTGCCGTGTTCGAATCCGAGACGACCCGCGCCCGGCTCGATCCCGAGGGGATCAGCGCCTCGCCGCTGCGCGAGTACATGGAGCGCCTGCTGGACTTCGCCACGCGCAGCCGGTGGGGCAAGGCGCCCATCACCCGCGTCGACGCCCTCGCCGCCTAGCCTCGCCGCCACCCATGTGGGGGGTGGTGTCCGCCGCCCGCTTGGCGCGGGCGCACTCCACCCGCCACCATCGGGTCCATCCTCTCCCTCGCCGATGTCGCTCGCTTTCGCCCGGATGACCCGGATGCCCTCGTCCAAGCATCCCTGGCGTGTCCCGTGTGCCTGCTGCGCCGACGACGTCGAGTGGGAGGGGAGCCTCGAGGGATACGATCCCTCCGTCCGATGCCAGTGCCCGTCTTGCCAACAGCAGCTGGCGTGTGTACCTGGCGCCCGAGCAGGCGCTGCGGCTGGGCCTGATGCCGGCCCCCGCGGCCTGAGCCTCCGGCGGACGACCATCGCAGGGCAGGCCCGGTGAGCTCGTCGCGCGGCGAGCGCACCGGGCTGGGCATCGGCGCCCTCGAGCTGTTCGTCGAGGTCCTCTCCCAGTCGGAGTCGGGGCCCCCGACGGACGACTTCTACGACCGGCTGTGCGAGGCCGTCTGCCGGCTGGCGCGGATGCGCCGGGCGATCATCTTCCGCTACGACAGCGCCGACCGCCGGGTGCGGGCGGCGGGGGCGCACGGCATGAGCATCGAGCCGTTCGTGGCGGCGCACGTGACCGTCGAGTCGGCACCTATCACCGGCCGCGCCCTGGCCACCGACACGCGTCGTCGAGGTGGTCGGCGACCTCGGCCAACGAGGTCAGCGAGGAGTTCGCCGACGTCGTCGCCGAGCCCGCGCGGCTGGTGTGCGCGCCGATGGCCGCCGCCGGGCGCCAGATGGGCGTGATCCTCGCCGACCGGCTGATGTCCGAGCCCGAGCTCGACGACTCAGACCGGACGCTGTTGTGGACGCTCGGCAAGGCCGCCGCCCTGGTCTCCGTCGCCCGCGGGGTGTCGACCCAGTTCGAGCGCGCCCGCCAGCTCGAGCAGCGCATCGACCTCGCCCGCGACATCCACGAGGGCGTCATCCAGCGGCTGTTCGGCGTCTCGATGGCGCTCGACGGCGACGGCGACCTGCCCGCCGACGCCCGCGGGCGCTGCGCGGCCGAGACCCAGGCGGCGCTCACGGATCTGCGCGAGGCGCTCCAGCGGCCGCTGGGGCGGGCGCCGCGGGCCACCGGCACGACGCTGTCGGCGGAGGTCGCCGCGCCTGTCGCACCTGCACCCCCGGCTCGGGCTCGGCCTGCGGGCCGGGCGAGCCCGGCGACGTCCCCTCAGAGCTCGAGCCGCTGGCGCAGTCGGTGCTCATCGAGGCGGTGCGCAACGCCGACAAGCACGCCACCCCCACCTATGTCGACGTCCGCGTCGGGCGCGACGACGGCGCCTTCTGGCTGGAGGTCGTCAACGACGGCGTCGTCAACGCCCGCCGCCGGGCCGGGATGGGGCTGCGCCTGGCCGCGCTGGAGGCATTGCACTCCTACGGGGTCATCGAGTTCGGCGAGCGCGAGCCGGGAACGTGGCAGGTGCGCCTCGTCGTCCCCTACGGTGACGAGGATGAGTGACGAGTTGAGCGACGAGACGCCGGCGGCTCTCGAGGAGGACACGGAGCGCAGCCCGGAGCGGCTGCGGGTGCTCGTCGTCGACGACCACGACGTCGTGCACTGGGGCTTTCGGCTGATGCTCACCCAGCAGTCGTGGGTCGAGCGCTGCGTCTCGGCGCACTCCGGGGCAGGAGGCGCCTGCGGCTGGCCACCCGCTACCGCCCGCACGTGGCGCTCGTCGACCTGTTCATCGGCGAGGAGTCCGGCGCCGAGGTGTGCGAGCGCCTGCGGGCCGCCGAGCCGGCCACCCGGGTGCTGCTCTTCTCCGGCGCGGGGGAGATCTCGCCGTCGGCGGCGCAGGCGGCGGGAGCGTCGGGCTTTGCCTACAAGGACTGGCCGGCGCGCCGGATCGCCGGGGCGGTGCGCATGGTCGGCCTCGGCGGCACGGTGTTCGAGCGCCACGACCGCCAGGCGGCGATGGGGCTCTCCGAGCGCGAGCGGGCGGTGCTCGAGCTGATGTCCTCGGGCCAGACCAACCCGGAGATCGGCGAGGCGCTGCACCTGTCCAAGCACACCGTCAAGGAGCACTCGAGCGCCGTCTATCGCAAGCTCGGTGTCCGCAACCGGACCGAGGCCGTGCAGAAGGCGCAGCGGCTCGGCCTGCTGCGCTGAGTCGCGGGTACGTTTTCGAGGTGGCACAGGAGCTGGACGCCGGGCTGAGCGAGATCGTCCGCTTCCTCGCGCAGCGCCCCCCGTTCGACGCGCTGGCCGTCGAGGAGCTGGCCGAGGTCGCCGCCCAGGCGGCGATCGAGTTCCACCTGCGCGGGACGGTCATCCTCTCCGAGGACGGCGGCCCGGTGACGTTCCTGCGGGTCATCCGCTCCGGCGGGGTCGACATCGCCCACGAGGGGCGGCTGCTGGACCTGCTCGGGCCCGGCGACACCTTCGGGCACGCGGCGATGCTGTCGGGCCTGCCGCCGGGCTTCGAGGCCCGCGGCCGCGGAGGACACCCTCTGCTACCGGATCCCGGTGGCCGTCGCCCGGCCGCTGCTGGACCGGGCGCGCCGGCGCGAGCTGCGCGGCGGCGCCGCCCCCGAGGGATCGCAGCCGGTGGCCAAGCTGATCCGCTCGGCGACGGTGACCGCCAAGCCGTCGGAGAGCATCGGGACGGTGGCCGAGCGGATGACGCGGGCGGGGGCCACGGCCGCCGTGGTGATGCTCGATGACGGCGAGGTGGGGATCATCACCGACCGCGACCTGCGCAGCCGGGTGCTGGCGGTGGGCCGCAACGGCGGGGTCCGGGTCGACAGCGCGATGACCGCGCCCGCCTACGTCGTCGCCCCGGACCGGCTGGGGGCCGACGTGCTCTACGAGATGCTCGAGCGCGGGATCCGCCATGCCCCGGTCGATCACCGAGCGCGGCCATCTCGTCGGCGTGCTCGAGGACGCCGACCTGTTCGCCGCCCAGCCGCGGTCGTGGTTCGGTGCGCGGCGGGCGATCGCCCGGGCCCGCAACCTCGACGCGCTCGCCGAGGCGGCCGCCGGGCTGCCGCAGCTGATGCTCGAGCTGCACGCCTCGAGCGTGCCCGCGCTCGAGCTCGCCCGCGTGCTCTCGGCGCTGGCCGACGCCCTGTGCGAGCGGGCGCTCGATCTGGCCGGCGCCGACCCGGGCCTCGTCTACGTCGCCGTCGGCAGCCAGGCGCGGCGCGAGCTGACCCCGGGGTCGACATGGCGCGGGGCGCTCGTCGCCACGCCGCACGACGAGGCGGGGGATGAGCCCGACGCCCAGCTCGGCACCGCGGGGCTCCAGGCGATCGAAGCGGCCCTCGTGCGCTGCGGCGTGCAACCGCCGGTCGCCGTGCGCCCGGCCGCTCGACTGGTTCGCGCAGGGCCGGGGAGAGCGAGCTGGCGATGTCCGTGCTCGCCGACCGCCGCGTGCTGTGGGGCACGCCGGCGCAGGCGCTGCCGACGGCGGCCGATGGACGCGACGCGCTCCTGCCCGCGCTCGCCGCGGTGGCCTTCGGGTATGCCCCGCCGACCGGGTTTGACGCCGACAGCGTGCTCTCGCTCGCCGGGCGCGAGCGCCAGCTCAACATCCGCTCGGCGGCGATCGTGCCGATCGCGGCGATCGGGACCTGGGCGGCGGCGGCCGCCGACGTCGTCGGCGGCTCGACGCCCGAGCGGCTGGCCGGCGCGGCCGCCGAGGGCGTGCTCAGCGCCGACCAGGCCTCGACCCTGTCCGAGGCGTTCGAGCTGGCGCTCGAGCTGCGGATCGTCCACCACCTCGATCAGCTGGCCGCCGGGCGCCAGGTCGACGATCTCCTCGACGTCGACGGCGCTGACCCCGCTGACCCGCGACCGGCTGCGCGACGTCTTCCGGGCCGTCAACGCCGTCGCCGGCGAGCTGCGGCCGTGAGGCTGGCGCTCCCGCGGCGGGCGGTGGCCGGCCCTCAGCCCGCCGCCGAGACCCCGTGGCGGGAGGCCGGCTGGTGCGTCGTCGACCTCGAGCTGACCGGGCTGGAGCGCTCGGACGAGATCATCGCCATCGGCGCGGTGCCGGTCACCGGCGGGGCGGTGGCCCTCGGCGAGGCCTTCTACACGCTCGCCCGCCCCGGCCGGGCGCCCGCCCACGGCGCGGTGCTCGTCCACAAGCTGCGCTCGGCCGATCTCGCCGGCGCCCCGCCGCTGTCAGACGCGGTCAGCGCGCCTGATCGAGGTGCTCGCCGGCCGGGTGCCGGTGTTCCACACCGCGGTCGTCGAGCGCACCTTCCTGGGGCGCGAGCTGCGCCGCCACGGGGTCCGCCTGCCGGCCGAGGCCGACACCGAGGCGCTCGGCCGGCTGTGGCTGCGCGAGCGCGGCCAGACGGTGCCGGCCGGGCTCTCGCTGGCGCGGCTGTGCGGCCTGCTGGGGATCCCCCGGGAGACCCCGCACCACGCGCTCGGTGACGCGCTGACCACCGCCACCGCGTTCATCGCCCTGGCCAGCCACCTCGACGTCGCCGCCGCCCAGACCGTCGGCTCGCTGCGGGGCGCCGCCGACCAGCTGCGCGGCCCGCGGCGGATCTGAGTTGCGGTGCAGACCTTGGGGCGCTGCGCAGCGGCTGGGCGGCTCGCCGCGGACGTGATTGCGCGATTTGTCGCCATACGCCTACAAATCGCGCGTCACCATCCGCATCACGCTGCCGCAGTAAACTTATGAGTTTACTTGGAGTGGCGGTGGGGGCTCGGCGGGGTTAGAACAGCTGCAGGTAGCGCCGAGCTCCCAGTCGGTGATCTGCTCGTGGGCGGCCGTCACCTCGCGCTGCTTGCACTCGATGAAGTAGTCCAGGTAGTCCGACCCGTCGCCGACGGTGCCGAAGCCGGCCCGCAGGGCGTCGTCGCGGGCCAGCTCGCGGGTGGCGTCGAGCAGGTTGGAGGGCAGGGTCTCGATGCCGGCCGCCTCGCGGTCGGCGACGCTCATCGTGTAGAGGTTGGCCGAGTTCGGGATCGCCGGCGTCCAGGCCGCGCTCGATCCCGTCCAGCCCGGCGGTCAGCATCGCGGTGGCCGCCAGGTAGGGGTTGCAGGAGCCGTCGACGGTGCGGTCCTCGATCCGTCCCGGCGCGGGGATGCGCAGCATCTGGGTGCGGTTGTTGTAGCCGTAGGAGACGTAGGCCGGTGCCCACGTCGCGCCCGAGCTGGGCGCGCCCACGACCAGCCGCTTGTAGGAGTTGACCGTCGGCGCGGTGACCGCGATGTAGGCCTTGGCGTGGGCCTTGAGGCCGCCGATGAAGTTGTAGCCGAGGTCTCGCTCAGCCCCAGCCCGCGGGGATCCTCGTCCGGCGAGCGCTCGAACACGTTCTCGCCGTCCTTCCACAGGGAGACGTGGAAGTGGCAGCCGTTGCCGGTCAGGTGGGCGAACGGCTTGGGCATGAAGGTGGCGATCAGCCCGCGCTGCTGGGCCAGCGACTCGACCATGTAGCGGAAGAAGATCGCCCGGTCACACGTCGTCAGCGCGTCGGCGTACTGGAAGTTCTGCTCGAACTGGCCGTTGGCGTCCTCGTGATCGTTGGCGTAGTTGTCCCAGCCCAGGCCGGTGACCGCCTTGGAGACCTCGGACATGAAATCGAGGTTGCGCGTCAGCGCGCGCATGTCGTAACAGGGCTGGTCGAGCGTGTCCAGCGGGTCGGCGAGCTCCAGCGAGCCGTCGACGGCCCGGCGCAGCAGGAAGTACTCGAGCTCGGCCCCGATCTTCAGCTCGTAGCCCATGTCGGCGGCCCGGGCCAGCGCCCGGCGCAGGATCGTGCGCGGGCAGTAGGGCCACTCCTGGCCCTCGACGGTCACGTCGCAGGCGAAGCGCGCCACCGTCGGGCGCCACGGCAGCATCGTCAGCGTCGACGGGTCCGGCATGGCGATCATGTCCGGGTCGTCGGGGCCCTGGCCGATGTCGCCGGCGGCGAACCCGGCGAAGCCCGCGCCCTCGGTCAGCAGGTCATCCAGATGGTGGGCGGGCACGAGCTTGGCGCTCGGCTTGCCGTGCATGTCCACGAACTGCGCGAACAGGAACTCGATTCCGTTGTCGGCGACGATCTTGCGGACGTCGTCTGCGTCGTGAGGGGCGTCGTTCATAGAGCGAGGTATATCCGCCGGGCGCGTGTGCTGCACAATGGCGCAGACAGCCCCCGTTGACGCCGCTGGGCATGTGCGCCCCGCACATAGGAGGTTCGGACATCAGCGCCGAATCCACCATGCCGGAGATCGCCGAGCTGCGCGGCCTGCGCGAGGAGAACCGCACCCTGTACGGGGTCATCAAGCTCGTCTCCTCGTCGGCCGCCCTGGAACCGATGCTCCAGGGCGTCGTCGACCTCGCCACCGAGGCCACCGGCTGCCACGCCTGCTTCATCTATCTGCTCGAGGACACCCAGCTGACGATCCGCGCCGCCTCGCCCGTGTTCGGCGAGGCGGTCGGCAACGTTCGCTTCTCCGTCCAGGAGGGCCTCACCGGCTGGGTCGCCCGCCACCGCCAGCCCGAGTTCATCCGCGACCAGGCGATGGAGGACCCGCGGATGAAGTACGTGCCGCTGCTGCAGGAGGAGCGCTTCCAGTCGATGGCGGCGGTCCCGATCCTCAGCCGCGCGGGGGAGACGATCGGCGTGATCGTCCTGCACACCAAGGCTCCCCACGAGTTCGGCGAGGACACGCTCAAGCTGCTCGTCCACATCGCCTCGCTCGTCTCGGGCGCGATCGAGAACGCCCAGCTCTATGACCAGGAGCGCCGCCGGGTCGACCTCCTGACCGGGCTCTCGGAGCTGACCCAGCACGTGGCCGGCGCGGCCGACGCCGCCGAGCTGGGGCCGGTCCTCGTCCAGGGAATGGCCCGGCTGCTCGGCGCCGACGTCTGCCAGCTGCTGCGCCTGGCGCCGGACGGCGAGACGCTGACGCTGCTGGCCTCCGTCCCCGAGGCGCTCGACGGCGCCCGCGACGGTGTCGGCGTCCGAGCTGACCCTGGCCGCGCTCGAGGACCGCGGGATCCGGCCCGGCCGGCCATGCGCTGTGGCCGTCGTTGCGGGTGTGCGACCTGCTCGTCACGCCCGGTGGCGGCCGGCGAGCGCGTCGGCCTGATGTGCGCCGCCTCCACCGGCGAGCGCGCCTTCGACGACGAGGACGCCGAGATCGCCCGGGCGATCGGCCATCTGGCGGCGGTGGCGATCAAGCGCGTCGAGCTGATCGAGGGGCTGACCATGGCCAACACGATCAAGGACCTGTTCGAGGCGCTGGCCGCCGGCGCGACGACCTTCGCCGCCGCCAAGGCCGCGGAGGTCCGCTGCGACCTGACCGCGCCCTACCTGATGGTGTGCGCGCGAGCCGGCGGGCACGCTCGATCAGTCCTCGGTGCAGTGGCGCTCGGCCGCCGAGACGCTCGGGCGCGTCGCTGGCCGAGCTGGCGCCCCGCTCGGCGATCGAGGCCGGCCCCGGGCCGGTGCGGGCGCTGCTGTCGTTCGGGCCCGGCCGCGGGCGGGCCAGCGAGGCGCTGGTGCGCGAGTGCCGCGAGCTCGGCCAGGCGACGGGCGCGGCGATCGGCGTCTCGGAGACCCGCGTCGGCGACCGCCGACGCCGCCGACGCCTACCGCGAGGCGCGCGACGCGGCCACCATCGCCCGCGCGCTCGTCCACGACGGCGGAGCGATCGCCTACTCCCAGGTCGGCGCCTATCGCTACCTCGTGCAGATCGGCGCCGACGACGCGCCCCGCGACCGGATGCGGGCCGCCGTCGACCGGCTGATCGCCTACGACCGCCGCCGGCGCACGGCGCTGCTGGACACGCTGGAGCGCTACCTGTCAGAGCGCCGCAGCGTGATCGAGTCCGCGCGCGCGCTCTACATCCACCCCAACACGCTGCGCCAGCGGCTGGGACGGATCGAGGAGCTGACCGGCCTGGAGCTCGACTCCGACGACCTGCTGTCGCTCGAGCTGGCGATCAAGCTGGCCCGGCTGCACGGGCGCCCCGAGAGCCGCTGACACCGCCTTGACGGCGCCGTCCCGATCGGAGAGGGTCGGTCCGGGTCGACGAGGAGGGAAGTCAGATGAGCGATTTCATCGGGGACGCGGAGCGCGCGGCGCTGCGTGGCGTGGCCCATCTGCTCCCCGCCAAATGGCGCGCCATCGTCGACCTCGCGGCGGCGCCGGTCCCGCCCACGCCGGCCGGCCGGATCCCGGCTCCCGACGACGGGGCCGCGCAGCGCCTGCAGCAGATCGAGCACATCGTCGTGGTGATGCTCGAGAACCGCTCCTTCGATCACATGCTCGGCTTCCTCTCGCTGCCGGAGGCGCTCGGCGGCCGCGCCCGCTCCGACGTCGACGGCCTCGCCGGGCCGCAGGTGCAACGTCAACTCGGCCGGCGGCACTGCCTATCCGATCCACCACCTCGAGCGGACCGACCTTCAGCGGCGAGGCCGAGGATCCCGACCACGGGTCGGACTCGGTCGACGAGCAGATCGCCGGCGGCGCGATGAGCGGCTTCGCGGAGAACTTCGCCCGCATCTCGCGGGCCCGCGGCGGCGACGCTCGGGGTGCGCGGTCCCCGATCCGGGGCTCGTGATGGGCTACTACGACGCGGGACGACCTGCCCGTCTACGACCACCTGGCCGGGCGAGTACTGCGTCGTTGACCGGTGGTTCTCCTCGGTGGCGG
Source organism: uncultured Solirubrobacteraceae bacterium (assembly GCA_963800545.1). GTDB lineage: Bacteria > Actinomycetota > Thermoleophilia > Solirubrobacterales > Solirubrobacteraceae > Palsa-465. Next base: position 10,071 of record CAWDBJ010000013.1, on the reverse strand, counting down.
GCGCCACCTGGCCCAACCGCCTGTACGCGGTCACCGGGCGGGCCTCCGGGAGCCGCGACGACATCCCCCGCCCCCTGTACGCGCTCCCGAGCTTCGTCCGCCACCTCGACGACGCGGGCGTGGACTGGGGCTGGTACTCGTTCGATCCCGCCACCCTGCGGGCCATCGATCCCGCAGTACCGGCTGTCACACCACCATCGCTTCTCCTACGTCGACTCGCGCAAGCTCTCGACGCTCGAGCGGGCCGTCGGCGAGGTGATGCAGGAGGACGCGTCGTTCCTCGACGACGTCGCCGCGGGCGAGCTGCCGGCGGTCAGCTGGATCGATCCCCGCTTCAAGGACCTGCGGGTCCTCGGTCCCGATTCCAACGACGATCATCCGCCGTCCGACGTGCTCGCCGGCCAGGACCTGGTGCTGACGATCTACCACGCGCTGACCTCCGACCCGGCGCTCTGGTCAAAGACGCTGCTGATCATCACCTACGACGAGCACGGCGGGCTTCTATGACCACGTGGCTCCGCCGGCCGCCGTCGACGACGACCTCGCCTTCCAGCAGCTCGGGGTGCGGGTGCCGGCGCTCCTGGTCTCGCCGCTGGTGGCCCCCGGCTCGACAGCCTCGACCCTGGGGCCCGACCTCCACTTCGACCACACCTCGATCATCAAGACGATCCTCACCCGCTTCTGCGCCCGCGACGGCCAGATCCCGTCCGTGAGCGCCCGGGCGGCGCAGGCCCCGCACCTCGGGCATCTGCTCGCCGACGGACCACCGCGCGACGCCGTGGCCGAGCACGGCGACCTCCTGCAGCGGCTCGAGGAGTGGCACGTCGCGCTGCGCCGGGCAGGGGTCGGCGACCTGACGGCGGGCACGCACCCCCGCCCGCTGACTCGACTTCCAGACCGGCTTCTATGAGATGGCGCGCCGGCTGCGCCACGCCGGTCTGCCCGGCGGCCACCCGTGAGCCCGCCGCCCACGGCCTGACCGCTTTCCGGAGGGGAGAGCCCCGCCGCCGCGGGCTATGGTCCGCGCCATGGCGGCGATGAAATGGTGGGGCTGGGGGCCCGAGGGCACGGAGTTCACCCACGCCGACAAGCCCGATCTCGCGCCGTTCATCGAGAAGGTGCTCGGTCTCGGGTGGGGGCGCCGACGCGCCCGGCCGCTGCCCTTCGCCGAGCTCGACGTTCCCGCGCCGCAGCTCCCTGACGCCTCGGAGCGGCCCTCAGCAGGCCGTCGGCGCGGCGTCGGTCTCCACCGACGCCGAGGATCGGGTCGTGCACGGGCGCGGGAAGTCGCTGCGCGACCTCATCCTCCAGCGCCGCGGCGACCTGGGCCGCGTCCCCGACGTCGTCGTCCGCCCCGGCGGCGAGGAGCAGGTGGCCGCCGTCCTGCGGGCCGCCGTCGAGCACGACGCGGTCGTCATCCCGTTCGGCGGCGGCTCGTCGATCTCCGGGTCGCTCGAGCCCGACGCCGGCGAGGAGCGGCCGATCATCTCCGTCGACCTCGATGCGGCTGGACCGGGTGCTGGAGATCGACCATGCCTCGCGGCTGGCCCGCGTACAGGCGGGGGTGCTCGGTCCCGCGCTCGAGGAGCAGCTCGGGGCGGCCGGCTACACGATGGGCCACCTGCCCGACTCGTTTCCCGCACTCGACGCTCGGCGGCTGGATCGCCACCCGCTCCTCGGGGATGCAGTCAGACCGCTACGGCGACGTCGCCGACCTCACCCGGGGGCTGCGGGTCGTCACCCCGTCGGGGACGCTCGTCGTCGCGCCCGCTGCCGGCCACCTCGACCGGCCCGAGCGTGCGCGAGATGGTGCTCGGCTCCGAAGGACGGCTGGGGATCATCACCGAGGCGACCGTCCAGGTGCACCGGCTCCCGGCCAAGCGCACGATCCTCGGCTACCTGTTTCCGACCTTCGCCGACGGCCTGGCGGCGATGGCCGAGATCGCCGCCCGCGGGTGCCCGGTCTCCGTGACCCGCGTCTCGGACGCCAACGAGACCCAGTTCTCGTTCGCCATGCGCCAGAACCCGACCGCCGCCGACCGCGCGCAGTCGTGGGCGCTGCGCCAGTTCCTCGACCCGCCGCCGCGGCTTTGACCCGCATCGGATGTGCCTGTCGTTCATCGGCTACGAGGGCAGCGCCGCGGCAGGTGGCCGCGCGTGCGGCGCGCGGTGGGCGGATCGTCAAGGCCCACGGCGGGCTGTGCATCGGTTCCGGGCCCGGGCGCGCTGTATGACCGCAAGAAGTTCGACACCCCCTACATCCGCGACTTCCTGCTCGACCGCGGCGCGCTCGGCGACGTGTCGGAGACCGCGATGCCGTGGAGCCGCCTGCGACCGCGTCTATGACGCGGTCATCGCCGCCGGGACCGCCGCGCCTTCGACGGCTGGGCGTCCAGGGCTATCTCATGTGCCACCTCTCGCACAGCTACCACGCGGGCGCCTGCCTGTACTTCACCTTCGCCTTCGTGCCGCCGGCGGCGACGGACATGGTCGCCGCGCTACGACGTCGTCAAGTCGGCGATCCAGCAGGCGTTCGTCGACAACGGGGCGACGCTGTCGCATCACCATGCGGTCGGCACCGAGCACGCGCGCTGGCTGGCGCAGGACATCTCGGCGCCCGGCGTCGGCGATGCTCGAGCGCGCTGTTCGACGGCACCGACCCGGGCCGGCACCTCAACCCGGGCAAGATCGTCGCCCGCTGAGCCGGGGACGATGGGGCAGCGGCCTAGCCGGTCGCCCGGGTGGTCGCCCGCTGGCGCACGACGGCCACCAGCTGCTGGATGGCGGTGATGACCGGCTCCAGGGGGCCGGCGGGGGACCAGAACGTCTCCGCGGGGAGGTCCGCGACCTGGCGCCCGGCGGCGCGGACGACATGGATCCGGACGGTGCCGGATGGCGGGAACGCGTCATCGCCGGCGGTCGCGAAGGCGTCGAGGAACTCCTCGACGACCGCCAGCAGCCTCTGGTTGGCGGCGCGGACGTCGGGATAGCCGCCGGCACCGACGAAGGAGGCGCCCGAGGAGTAGATGCTCGAGGTCCCGTCGTGCATGGCGACGATGGTCGCGCCGCTCTCGGGCTGCGCTCCGGCGACGTCGACGACGAGGCCGTAGACGTCGGAGCCGTTCGCGGGGGCGGGCATGCCGACGGCCACCACGCCCAGCGCCTGGGCGCGCAGCATCGCGTAGGCCGAGGCCGCTGGCTGATCGTCAGCACTCACGGCGGCGGAGGGTAGCGGCCGCTCATCGCCTCGCCACAATTGCGGACCGTGTCGGCCGACGGACGCTTCGCGCCCTCGCCCACGGGGCCGCTGCACCTCGGCAGCCTGCGCACCGCGCTGGCGGCCTGGCTGTTCGCGCGCTCCGCAGGGCGCGCGCTTCCTCATCCGCGTCGAGGACCTCGACCCCCAGCGCTCCCGCCCCGAGCACGAGCGCGCGCAGCTGGCCGACCTGCGCGCGCTGGGGATCGACTCAGACGGAGAGGTCGTCCGCCAGTCCGAGCGCCTGGCGCTCTACGCGGACGGCGGTGCGCCGCCTGCGGGCCCAGGACGTGCTCTATCCGTGCTTCTGCACCCGCGCCGAGATCCGCGAGGCCGCGCTGGCGCCGCACGGCGAGTTGCCCGAGGGCTCCTATCCGGGGACCTGCCGGGCGCTGAGCGCGGCGCCAGCGCCGCCGGCGGATGGCCGAGGGCCGCCCGTTCGCGCTGCGGGTGCGCGCCGGACGCCGAGCGGATCACCTTCGACGACCGGCTGCTGGGCCAGTACACGGCGGCGGTCGACGACTTCGTCGTCCTGCCGCTCCGACGGGGTGCCCGCCTACCAGCTCGCGGTCGTCGTCGACGACGCCGCCCAGGGGATCGGCGAGGTCGTGCGCGGCGCCGACCTGGCCGACTCGACGCCGCGCCAGATCCTGCTCGCCGCGGCTGGCTCGGCCTGCCCGTCCCGCGCTATGCCCACGTCGCGCTCGTGCTGGGCGCCGACGGCGCTCGGCTGGCCAAACGCCACCGGGCGGCGACGCTGGCCGACCGCGCCGAGCCCCCCCGGCGACCCTGGCGCGGCTGGCCCACAGCCTCGGCCTCGCCCGCGACCGCGACCGCGTGAGCAGCGCCGCCGAGCTGCTGCCCGGCTTCGATCCCGACGCGCTGCCGCGCGAGGCGGTGACGATCGCCGACATAGGCTGCGCGCACCCGACACCCCAGGAGCGCTTCATGGTCAAGTTCGTCGTGCTCTACAACAAGCCGGAGGACCCCGCCGACTTCGACGCCCACTACCGCGACGTCCATGTCGCCGCTGGTCCACAAGATCCCCAACCTGCGCCGCTTCGAGGCCTCCAAGGTGCTCGGCACGCCGGATGGCTGCGAGGCGCCCTACTACTTCATGGCGGAGCTGTTGTTCGACGACGCCGAGACGTTGCAGGCGTCGATGGGCAGCCCCGAGGGCGAGGCGGCGGGCGCCGATGTCGGCACGTTCGCCACCGGCGGCGCGAGCGTCATGATCGCCGAGGGCTGACGCTTCAGGGCCGAGCTCAGCGACGGCTCGAGCTGCGCGAGCGCGGGTCGAGCTCGCGGGCGATGCGCGCCATCGACGCGCGGAGCGCGCCCGCCGCCAGCAGCGCCTCCGTGGCGCTCTGCCAGCAGCCGGCCGCGCAACCCGCGGCCGGCGACCCCGATCGACGCCGACAGCTCGCTGCCCGCCCGCGCCGGCCGGGCGACGTACTCGACGTCGATGTCGATCGGTCCCGAGGCGGTCAACGACAACCGCCCGTCGTCGGCATCGGCGACGTGGACGGCGAACTCGACGCTGCGCCCGCCGAGCGCACCGCGCACGCGGAGGCGATCGCCGCCGCGCAGCCGGCCGGACCGGCAGTCGACGAGATCGAACGGCACGGGCGACCAGCGCGCGATCGACTCGGCCTCGGTCAGCAGGGCCAGCACGTCCTGCGGCGTGCCCGGACAGCAGCATCTCATGCATCCAGGTCGACATCTCGCTATCCCCCTCGGTCCACGTCTCGTCATCGCTCATAGACGGACGGCGCGCGGCGCGATCTTCCCGCTGTGAGTCATAGCTCACAGCGCGCCCGCGTTAGGCTCCTGCCCCCATGGGACTGCTCTCCCTCGCGCTGATGCCCGCGCGGGCGATGGCCGGCGGCGCCGAGCTGCTCGTCGCCACCGGCCGCATGGTCTCCCCGGCCGGCCCGCTCCGGCGGCCCGGCGGCTACGTCGGACCGGCTGACCGCGCTGCTCGCCGAGGGAGGGGCGATCGAGCAACTCGGCCGCCTGAGCGATCCCGGAGGGCCCGCTGGCGCACGTCGACCAGCTCGCGGCGCTGACCGCCGATGACCGGCCGCTCGGCCGCGCGCTGGCCGCCGGCGGCCCGCTGGACCGGCTGCTGGCCGACGGCGGGGTGCTCGAGCGGGTGCTGGCCGACGGCGGGCCGCTGGACCGACTGATGAGCGAGGACGGCGTCGTCGACCGCCTGCTGCGCGCCGATGGCCCGCTGGACCGGCTGCTGGCGCCCGACGGCGCGCTCGAACGCCTGACCGCCGCCGACGGAGCGCTGGACCGGTTGCTCGAGCCCGGCGGCGCGCTGGAGCGCCTGACCGCCACCGATGGCCTGCTCGATCAGGTCCTCAGGAGGACGGGACGGTCGAGCAGCTCGTGCGTGCCGACGGCACGGTCAACCGCCTGCTGGTGTCGGGCGGTGCGCTCGATCGCGCGCCTGGCGCCCGAGGGTGCGCTGGAACGGATCATCGCCGAGGACACGCTGCTGGAGCTGTTGAACAGCCTCGGCAAGCTGGCCCAGCTCGAGGAGTCGCTGCGGGCGGTCGGGGCGCTGGCCGGGCGCTCTGGAGCAGCTGGCCATCACGACCGAGCGCCTGCCCGACCTGCCCGAGCACGTCCGCGCCGTCGACCAGCGCGTGGACGCCATCGGCACGCGGCTTGACCGCTTCGAGCCCTCGCTGGAGCTGCTGAGCGCGAGCGTCGACACGCTCGGCCGGGCCGCCGAGACGTTGAACGAGCTCGTCGAGCCGCTCACCCGCCTGGCCGAGCGGATCCCCGGCCGCCGAGGCCGCGGCAGCCGCGACGATAACGCGTGAGCGACGGCCAGGCCCGCGGGCTGCGGGCGACCCTGGCGGCCTATCTGCAGCCCGAGAGCCGACGAGCAGAGCGGCGACGAGCTCGCCCGGGCGCTCAGCGTGGTCCTCACCGCCGCGATGGTGGTGACCAACCTCGTCGGCGCGGCCGCCGTGCTGGCGGTCATCTACTTCGTCCTGCCGCTGCCGCGTCGCTGCGCCGCAGCACGCCCGCGGACCGTCAACGCGCTGGTGGCCGCCGGCTACATCGCTGCTCGCCCTGGTGGCCGGCGCGCTCGCCGGTCGCCGGCAGCTCGTCCGACCTGGAACACCTGGCTGCGCCGCGGCGAGCCGGCCGACGCGCGCCATCCGCCGCCAGGTGGTCCGGGCCCCGCTGGCGCTGTTTGCCTCCAGCTCGCGCTGTGGCTGGCGGCGGCGGTGCTGTTCGGCGTGCTCAACCTCGCCTACTCGGCGGCGCTGAGCGCGATCGTCGCGCCGACGGTGGCGATCACCGGCATCACCACCGGGGCATGCGCATACCTGCTCGCCGAGCGGATCCTGCGCAGCCCCGCCTCCCGGGCGCTGGCCGACGAGGACCCCGGCCAGGTGGCGGTCCCCGGCGTGGCCACCCGCGCGGTGCTCGCCTGGGCGTTCGGCACCGCCGCCCCGGTGCTCGGCCTGGTCATCGTGGGCGTGGCCGCTCTCGCCGGGCCGCCCGCCAGCGCCACCCAGCTCAAGCTGGTGATCGTCGTGCTGGGGGCGATCGCGATCATCGTCGGCCTGCTGGCGGTGTCGCTGGCCGCCCGGGCGACGGCCGATCCGATCGACAACGTCCGCGGCGCGCCTGGAGCGCATCCAGCGGGGCGAGTTCGACGCGCGCGTCCCGGTCTACGACGGCACGCAGATCGGGCGCTTGCAGCTGGGCTTCAACCGCATGGCCGAGGGCCTGGCCGAGCGCGAGCGCATCCGCGACACCTTCGGCAGCTACGTCGACCCGGCGGTCGCCGAGACGATCCTCAACGAGGGGGTGGAGCTGTCGGGCGAGGAGGTCGAGGTGACGATCATGTTCATCGACGTGCGCGGCTTCACCGCCTTTGCCCAGGAGCACCGACGCCCGCGAGGTGGTGGCCGCGATGAACCGCGCTGTTCGAGGCGGTCATCCCGATCATCCACGAGCACGAGGGCCGGGTCGACAAGTTCGTCGGCGACGGGCTGCTGGCCGTGTTCGGCGCGCCCCAGCGGCTCGAGCACCACGCCGATGCCGGACTGGCGGCGGCGCTCGAGATCGCCCGGGCGGTCGCCGAGGGCAAGCGCCGGCGAGCTCCAGATCGGCATCGGGGTCAACTCGGGCGCGGTCATCGCCGGCAACGTCGGCGGGGCCGGGCGGCTCGAGTTCAGCGTCATCGGCGACCCCGTCAACGTCGCCGCGCGCGTCCAGGAGGCCACCCGGGAGACCGGCGACACCGTGCTGATCACGGACCGCACGCGCGAGCCGCTCACCGGACGAACCGGTGGCGCTGCGCGAGCGCTCGCGCGTCGAGCTGCGCGGCCGCAGCGCGCCGGTCGGGCTCTTCGCGCCCGAGCTCGACGGCGGGGAGGTCTCCACGGCCGGCTCCCCGCAGTGACCGGAACCCGGCGGGGGCGGTCGGGCGCTCCCGGGCGCCGCGACCCCCACGTCGTCTGCTGCTCAGCTGTTGAAGGTCACCCGGCCCGTGGCCGTGATGGACTGATACGAGGCGAGCGGCGGGGTCTTCCCGCCGAAGTTGCACTGCCCCTTCTTGGCCCCGCTCCTGAGGCGCGGAGCGACATCGGCAAAGGTGGCGGTGATCGTCACCTTGCCGCCAATCCCCTGGTAGAGGCCGGTGCCGCCCCCGAGCGTGCCCGGGCCGCTCCCGGTGAACAGCGTCGAGCAGGTGTTCTTGTTGACCTGGGGCCGCGCATGGGCGAGCGCCTTGTTGAAACCCGTGCCGTCCACCACGAAGCCCCCCTGCTTGAGGGTGATCTTCTGGAAGGCGCCGTTGGGGTCGACCTTGCCGTTCTTGTCCTGGCTGATGCCCGTGCCGTAGTCGCCGATCGCCCCCGTGAGCAGGATCTTGCTCTTGGTGGCGCTCACCTGCTGGACGAACATCTTCACCGGCCGCCGCGGGGCCGCCGGCGTCGCCGGGGCCGCCGCGGCCACCGAGCTTCCCGCCAGGCCACCCACCATCGTCGCCACGCCGAGCGCGGCCTTCCACCCTGTCATGTGAGACTCCCTGTTTGATCATGGTGAACGGCCCTCCGTTCACCAAACGGCCGTGACCCTACACGGACTCACCGATGCGATGTCGCGTCAATCGCCTTTCCGGTCAATCGGGGGAGGAGACCAGGAACACGGGGACCCGCGCCTTGCGGCGCACGCGCTGGGGCTCCTGGCTCCACATCGCCGGCGCCACCAGCCGGGCGCGGTCGGCGTCGGCGGCCATCACGATCGCCTGGCAGTCGTGGGCGCTCGCCTCCTGGAGGATCTTCTTGGTGGCGTTGCGGGTTCCGAGGACATGCCCGTCGGCGGTCAGGCCCTTGCGCTGCAGGCGGGTGATCGCCTTGCCGACGAGCTCGCGCTGCTGGGCCCACTCGCGCTTGGTCGGCAAGAGGCCGGGAGTCGGCATCCCGAACGCCGTGCCATGGATGCGGGCGATCGAGAACACGTGAACGGTCGCGCCCGGGCCGCCACCGCCAGCACCTGGTCGATCGCCGCCTTGGGGATCTCCCGCCCCTCGGAGGCGAGCAGGATGCGCTCGAACGGCCCGGTCTCGGGGGGCGCGGCCATCGGCTCGACGAGCGCGTCAATCGCCCACCCCCCCGGCGGCGATCCCGCCGGCGGCGGGGTCACCGTCTCGGCGGCGGGCGCGTCGCGCTTGTCCTCCACGCGCTTGCGATACCAGTACAGCGGCAGGTAGAGGAGCAGGACCCCCCAGCCGATGAAGTAGTACGGCAGCGTCTTGGTGCCGGCCGCGTTGCACGCACAGGAGGCGTACACCGGCCCGCCGTAGAAGTAGATGACGGCGTACAGGGCGGCGATCGCCAGCGCCACCCACTTCATGAAGTTCGGCAGCCGGAACGGCCGCCGCACGTTGGGCCGGTACTTGCGCAGCAGGTAGTAGCCGACAAGCACGGGGAGGAACGAGGCCAGATAGCCGACATTGGACAGGGTGTAGATCTGCACGGCGCCGCCGGCGAAGACGACGAGAATCGAGCAGATGACGTTGAAATACATCGCGCGGTGCGGGACGCCGTGATGGTTGACGCGCTGGAAGAACTTCGGGAACTGGCCGTCGGCCGACATCTGGTGCAGCGAGCGTGCCGTGCCCGTGATGGCGTTCAGCGCCGACAGGATGAGCGCCAGGATGAGCATGATCGCGATCAGCCAGTTGAGGATGTTCGAGCCGGTGCCGGCCCCGAACACCTTGGAGGCGAAGGTGACGAACATCGTCTTGGGATCGACCGACGCCCTGCCCAGCGCGTGGTTGCCGATGACGATGACGTCACCGGCGACATCCACGCCGCGACCGGCGCAGCCCGGCGGCGATCGGCGCCCCACCGCCTTCTTCCACTGGGCCTCGGTCCTGGCTCGCACCTCGCCGGGAACGGGAGTCAACGTCGCGGCCAGCGTGGGCGCCAGAGCGGGCAACGGCAGGCGGCCTCCCGCCTGAAGGACCCGGTGTTCGAGACCGTCGAGCGCCCGCTTGTTCAACTGGACCGCGGCCGCGTCGACACCCCGAGCCGGTCGCCGCTATGCGCGATCAGGCTGGCCTGCAGAACCTGCGGCGAGAAGCGTTGCGGATAGTCTTTGAAGTCCTGCATCAGCCGTTCGAAGTCTGCAGCTTTGGCGCCGGGAACAAACGCCGTGCCACGCCAGCTATGCGCAGCAGCGATCCGGAGAATTCAGCGCCGGTCGCGGAGTGAGCTGCTCGATGATTGGGTCTCCCGGGACTGGCTCTCCGTTTCGCAGGCGCTTCATGCCGT
>CAWDBJ010000012.1:0-46526 GCA_963800545.1 uncultured Solirubrobacteraceae bacterium | reverse complement strand
CCGGCGGGCGCTCGCGGGGACGGCGACTGGGTCGGCTCGGGCCTGGCGTCGGCGTGAGCGATCGAGTAGCGTCGGCGCCATGGCAGAGCGAACGCAGTACACCCCGGGAACCTTCAGCTGGACGGATCTGACGACCCCTGATCAGGAGGCCGCCAAGGCGTTCTACGGCGAGCTGTTCGGGTGGCAGATCACCGACGTGCCCGTCGACGAGACCACCTCCTACTCGATGGCCTCCCTCGACGGCAGGCCGGTCGGCGCGATCTCGCCCGCAGCCCCCGCAGCAGCGCGACAACGGCGTCCCGCCGCTGTGGAACTCCTACATCACCGTGACCGACGCCGACGCGGCCGTGGAGCGGGCCAAGGAGCTGGGGGCCACCGTCCACGCGCCGGCCTTCGACGTCATGACCGCCGGGCGGATGGGCGTCATCCAGGACCCGCAGGGCGCCTACTTCCTCGTCTGGGAGCCGCGCGACCACATCGGCGCGGGCCTCGTCAACGCCCCGGGCACCCTCGTCTGGAACGAGCTCGGCACACCTGACATGGACGGCTCGGCCCGCTTCTACGGCGACATGTTCGGCTGGAGCACACAGGCGATGGAGGGCTCGGAGACGCCCTACCTGGTGATCGCCAACGCCGACGGCCACTCCAACGGCGGCATCCGCCCGCCGATGCCGCCCGACGCGCCGCCGTTCTGGCTCGTCTACTTCGCGGTGGCCGACCTCGACGGGGCCGTGGCGACGGTGACGCGGCTCGGTGGGCAGGTGATGGGCGAGCCGACGGACATCGGGATCGCCCGCATCGCCATCGCCGCCGACCCGCAGGGCGCGGTGTTCGCGCTCTACGACGGTCGGCTCGACGACTAGCCTAGCCGCCGCCGTTGCGTCGGCCCCGGCGGTGGAGGGACGCGGAAGACGTTCGTGGAGACGTGCGTCCGGCGCAGGGTCATCCGCAGCGTCGAGTCGCGTCGTGGCGCTGTAGGGCCCATCCGTGAAGGGCTGGCCGCGAAAGGCGACCGTGACGGTGCGCCCGCGCAGATCGCTGCGGTGCGAGCGTCGCCCCGGCGAGCGCGTTCTGACCCAGGTCCGGCCCGGGGCAGCGCGTGCGCAGCGGGTCGATCGCTGTCCGAGGACGTCGGCGCCAGCGAGAGGGCAAACCGGCCGGACCCGGATCGAGGTTGAGCTCGGCGCCGCGAACCCTCGTCGAGTCCTGGCACCCCAGCCCCTGGCTGACGCTCTCGGTGAGCGCGCCGCCGAACCGCACCGAACCGGAGCCCAGGACCTGGATGCCCGACGGGTTGCCCGTCGAGCTGAGACCAACCGCGGCCAGCAGATCGCGCTTGGGTCGGGTGGCGGGGACGAACGCGACGAGGTTGAGGCTGCCGCCGCGCGCCCTCCCGGGCGTGAGAGCCAGGGTGCCGGTCAGGCCGCAGGCGTCGAGCGGCCCGCAGCTCCCCGGATCCGACGAGGTGCGCAGCGCCGAGACCGCGGCGCCCCGCAGGCTCTGGACCCGGTAGGTGACGCTGATCGTCCGCAGCCGGCGGGTGGCGGCCGCGGAGTGAACCTGTTTTGTGACGTCGGTGGGGACCCCCAGGCTCAGGGTCATCGTCGATCGCACGGTGCCGGAGAAGCCGTGGGCGTGGAAGGTGACGCGATGGCGGAGGTCGATGACGGTGCGACCGGCCTCGGCGCGACTGACGCTGACGCTCATGCTCGGCAGCCGGGTGGTGAGGTCCCCGTTGAGCGGGCCGGCGCAGCGCGAGCCGAACACCAGCCCGGTGGAGGGGGTGAGCTGGAGGCGACCGCGCCGCACCGGGACGGAGCCGAATACGCCGTCGGACTGGTTGCCGACGTCGCTGCAGGCCATCGTCTGCCCGCCGGGCAGGGTCCGCAGCACGGCGGCGCGCAGCAATGAGCCGTTCCCCTCGAGGTTGAGCTCGGCGCTTTGATGCTCCCTGCCGTGGACGCGGGTGGTGAGGATGTTGAGGTCGCCTCCGGACGGGGGCTGCCAGGCGTAGGTCCCGCGGTAGTCACAGGGGCCGCTGTGGCACGCGGCGCCGGCGGGGCTGGCGAAGCTGACCTCGACCTCTCCGGTCTCGCACACGGGCACGTCGATCTCGCGCACGATCTTCGCCCCGCCGTAGCCCGTGGAGCTCGAGCCCCGCTCGCGCAGTCCGCCGCCCGCCCTGGCCGAGCTGGCGGCGGCCGCTGCCACCGGCCGGCCGAGGGCGCGGCGACGGTCGCGCGACGCCCGCGAGGCTCGCGGCCGCGACGGCCACGGCGCCGCGCAGCGCCCGTGCTGCGCCACCCCTCGCTGAGCCTCGGCCACCCCGCATGTCGGCGGCCATTGGACCAGCTTGCTCAGGCGCTGTCAACCGGAGCGCCCCGCCACCGCGTCCGGGCATACTGGGCGGGTGCGGGTGCGCGGAGTGATCAGTGCGGCGGCCGTGGTCGCGGCGTTGGGCGCGGGCTGCGGCTCCTCGCAGGGCATCTCCCAGTCGGGTTCGCAGTCGCAGTCGCAGTCGCAGACCAGCACCCGCGCCACCCAGCCCAGCTACAAGGCTCACCCCCAGGCGGTCCAGCCGGCCGTCGGCGCGGCCGCCCGCATGACCCCACCGGCCTCGGGCGTCACCGCCGGGGTGAGCGTCCAGCCGGTCTCGCAGGTCCGGTCCCTCCCCCAGCCGCTGACGGAGTCAGACATCCGCAGACAGCTGGCCGAGAGCGGGATGACGGCCAACTCAGATCAGGCGACCCTCACCCCCGACGGCCTGGCGGTGGCGCCCATCGGCGCCCCCGCCGAGGTGCAGCAGATCATCGCCGCCGGCAACGAGATCGCGCGGCTTCCCTATCGCTACGGCGGCGGCCACATGACCTACGAGGACACCGCCTATGACTGCTCGGGGTCGATCAGCTACGTGTTCGCCGCCGCTCATCTGCTCGACCGCACCGTCGTCTCGGGCGACCTGGAGAACTGGGGCAAGCCGGGACCTGGGAAGTGGATCACCGTCTTTGCCAACGGCGGCCACGTGTTCATGTACGTGGCGGGGCTGCGCTTCGACACGGTCGCGCTGGCCGAGACCGGATCGCGCTGGTCAGACCGCACGGCCGACGAGCCCGACCTGCGCACCTTCAGCGTGCGCCACCCTCCGGGGCTGTAGGCGTCGTGGTCACTGTCGCGGGGGGCGCCTGACCAGCCGCACGGGGATCAGAAGAGGATGTGGCTGAGATCGACCTCCCGGTCGGCCGAGCGGCGCTCGACGCCGCGGCGCAGCGCGCCCAGCTCGGCGCGGATGACCCGCTGGACGTTGGCCAGCAGCGGCCGCTCGTCGCCCCGCCGCCAGGCCATCGCGATCTGGACGCTGTGGGTGGCGCCCGTCAGCCGCCGGTAGACCGCGCCCCCGACGGTCATCAGCTGGGCCGACGCCGGCACCAGTGCCACCCCGGCGTCGGCGGCGACGAAGCTGACCAGGGTGGCGGTCTCCCCGACCTCCATCGCCACCACGGGCGAGAACCCGTTCTCGGCACAGGTGGCCGCCACCGCGTCGTGGACGACGGAGCGAAAGTGCGAGGGATAGGTGATGAACGGCTCGTTCTCGAGCTGGGCGACATGCACCGTCTCCTGGCGCGCCAGCGCATGGCCGCGGGGGAGGGCGACGACCAGCGGCTCGGCGCCGACCGGCTCGACCTGCAGGCTGACGTGCTGAAGCGGCGGGCGCAGGAAGCCCAGGTCGAGGGTGCCGCCGACGAGGCGCTGCACCTGGTCGGGCGTCAGCAGCTCGCCGTGCAGCTCCAGCCCCAGCCGCGGGAGCTGGACGCGGAGCGCCTTGGCCAGGAAGGGCAGCAACGCGTAGGTCATCGAGCCGGTGAAGCCGATCGACAGCCGGCCGAGCTCGCCGGCCGCCGCGGCCCGGGCGTCGTCGGCGGCCGCCGCGGCGGCGCCCAGCGCTTCCCGCGCGCGAGGGAGGAAGGCCTCGCCCGCCGGGAGCAGGCGGACCCGCCGGGTGGTGCGCTCGAGCAGCTTGACCCCGAGCTCGCCCTCGAGGGCCTGGATCGACTGGGAGAGCGGCGACTGCGAGATCTGCAGGCGCGCCGCCGCGTGGCCGAAGTGCAGCTCCTCGGCGACGGCCACGAACGCCTTGAGATGACGCAGCTCCATCAGCGGGCGCGATTATCCCGGATGGCAACTCAGTTCTGTCGATATCAGTCCCACTGAGTCGCGAGACGCCCGTAATGTCGCCCGCGCAGCCTTCGTTCAACCAGTAGGGAGAGAGAGGACCATGGCGACCGGCACTGCCCCCGAGGCGACGACCTCGACGGTCCGTCCGTACACGGGCGACGAGTACCTGGCATCGATCCGGGACGGGCGTGAGATCTGGGCCTACGGCGAGCGGGTCGACGACGTCACCACCCACCCGGCGTTCCGCAACGCGGCCCGGATGGTCGCGCGCATGTACGACAAGCTGCACGACCCGCAGTACAGCGACGTCATGACCACTCCGACGGACACCGGCGGCGGGACGTTCACCCACCCCTTCTTCCGCACGCCCCATTCCGTGGAGGATTGCGTGGCCGACCGCGACGCGATCGCCGAGTGGGCGCGCACCAGCTACGGCTGGATGGGCCGCTCGCCGGACTACAAGGCCGCCTTCCTGGGCACGCTGGGCGCCAACGCCGAGTTCTATGACCCCTACCAGGAGAACGCCCGGCGCTGGTACCGGGACGCCCAGGAGCGCTGCCTGTACTTCAACCACGCGATCGTCAACCCGCCGATCGATCGCGACAAGGGCGTCGACCAGGTGCGCGACGTCTACATCCACGTCGAGCGCGAGACCGACGCGGGCCTCGTCATCTCCGGCGCCAAGGTGGTGGCGACCGGCTCGGCGCTGACCAACTTCAACTTCATCGCCCACTACGGGGCGGCGCCGATCAAGACCAAGGACTTCGCGGTCATCTTCGCCGTCCCCATGGACGCGCCAGGGGTCAAGCTCATCTGCCGCCCGTCCTACGCCTATGCGGCCGACGTGATGGGCAGTCCCTTCGACTACCCGCTCTCGAGCCGGCTCGATGAGAACGACTCGATCCTCGTCTTCGAGGAGGTGCTCGTCCCCTGGGAGAACGTCTTCGTCTACGGCGACGTGGACAAGATCAACGCCTTCTTCCCGGCCTCGGGATTCATCCCCCGCTTCACCTTCCACGGCTGTGTCCGCTTCGCGGTCAAGCTCGACTTCATCGCCGGGCTGATGCTCAAGGGCGTGGAGGCGACCGGTTCCAAGGACTTCCGCGGCGTCCAGGCGCGGGTCGGCGAGCTGATCGCCTACCGCAACATGTTCTGGGCGTTCACGGACTCGATGGCCCGCAACCCGGACCCGTGGATCGGCGACACCGTGCTCCCCAACGGCGAGACCGGGACTCACCTACCGCGTGTTCGCCACCACCGCCTATCCGCGGGTCAAGGAGATCATCGAGCAGGATCTGGGCTCAGCGCTCATCTACCTCAACTCCCACGCGGTCGACTTCAAGTCGCCCATCCGGCCCGTGCTCGACAAGTACGTGCGGGGCTCCAACGGCTACGACGCGGTCGAGCGGGTCAAGCTGATGAAGCTGATGTGGGACGCGGTCGGGTCGGAGTTTGGTGGGCGGCACGAGCTCTACGAGCGCAACTACGCCGGCAACCACGAGAACATCCGGCTCGAGGTGCTCCTCTCAGCCCAGGCGAGCGGCGCGGCCGACCGCTTCACCGGCTTTGCCGACGAGTGCCTGGCCGAGTACGACCTCGACGGCTGGACCGTCCCGGACCTCATCAACCCGACCGACGTCAACCGCTTCATGAACGGCGGCGGCCGGGAATGACGGCGATGGAGGAGGCGATCGACCGGCGGGCGCTGCGCGACACGCTCGGCCGGTTCGCCACCGGCGTGACCGTCGTCTCGACCGCCAGCCAGGACGGCGTCCACGCGATGACCGCCAACGCCTTCACCTCCGTGTCGCTGGAGCCGCCCCTGGTGCTGGTGTCCGTCGACAACCGCACGCGCATGCACCGGATGCTGCCCGACACCCGCCGCTACGGGGTCTCCGTGCTGGCCGCCGATCAGGAGCGGCTGGCCATGCACTTCGCCGGGCGGCCGGCGCGCCGGCCAGCCCGATCCGTTCGAGTGGACCCACGACGTGCCGGTGGTCAGCGGCGCGATCGCCCGCTTCGTCTGTGACTCCTATGCCGAGCACGAGGCGGGCGACCACACGCTCTACGTCGGGCAGGTGCGGGCCTTCGACGCCCGGCCGGGCCATCCGCTGCTGTTTCACTCCGGCCAGTTCGCGCGCGTCGCCCACGAACCGGTGATCACGAGCTGGGGCTGGTGACCGTTCAGGACGACACCCTGGCGGTGAGCCGCTTCGGGCGTCCGCGTGGTCGCCGTCGAGGCGATCCCGGTGGCGCTGCCGCTGCGCCGTCCGCTGGGCTTCGCCTCGGGGACGATCGAGACCGCCCACAACGTGCTCGTGCGCGTCCGCAGCGACGCGGGCGCCGTGGGTGGGCCGAGGCCCAGCCGCGGCCCTACACCTACGGGGAGACGCAGGACTCGATCGTGTCGGCGGTGCAGGACTGGTTCGCGCCGCGGCTGGACGGCATCGACCCGCTGGCCTTCGAGCGCGCCCGGCTGGCCTGCGCCGGCCTGGAGGGCAACCATTGCGCCCGGGCCGCCGTGAGGTCGCGCTGGCCGACCTCGCCGGCCGGCTGCTGGGCGTGCCGTGCGCGGCGCTGCTGGGCGGTGGCGCTGACTCGGTGGCGGTGGCTAGCGATGCTGAGCTTCGGCTCGCCGGCGGAGATGGCCGCGGAGGCTCGTCGAGCTGTCGTCGCGCTACGGGATCGCCACCTTCAAGGTCAAGGTCGGCCGCGAGGTCGCCGCTCGACGTCGCCTGCGTGACCGCGGTCCGTGAGGCGGTCCCCGACGCGCTGCTCTACGTCGACGCCAATCGCGGCTGGACGCTGGCGCAGGCGCGGGCGGCGGCGCCGGCGCTGATCGGAGCTGGGCGTCGCCGGCGATCGAGGAGCCGGTCGACCTCGCCGACGCGGCGGGGCGGCGGGAACTGGCCGGCGAGTGGAGCGTGCCGCTGGCCGGCGACGAGAGCTGCCGCAGCCTTGACGAGGTCGCCCGTGCGTTGGCTGACGGGGCGGTGAGCCAGGTGAGCATCAAGGTGGCCCGCACGGCCTTCGCCGAGTCCCGGGAGATCCTCGCGCTCTGCCGGGCGATCGGCGCGCGGGCGGTCGTCGGCAGCCAGTACGAGGGCGCGCTCGGGGTGTGGGCGTCGATCGCCTTCGCCGCCGGCGCCGGCGCCGGCGCGCTGCGGTGCGCGGCCGGCGGAGGTGGGCAACTTCCTCGATCTCGCCGGCGATCTCGTGGAGCCGCCGGAGATCGTCGACGGCCGCGTCGCGGTGTCGTCCGAGCCCGGCCTGGGCGTGGTCGTCGACCCCGACGCGCTGGCTCGCTACCGGATGGACCGCTGATGCTGTTCATGGCCGAGATGGAGGTCCGTCTGCCGCCCGACATGGACCCCGACCAGGCCGACGAGCTGCGCGCGCGCGAGCGCGAGTACTCCCAGGCGGCGCAGCGCGACGGCCGCTGGCCGCATCTGTGGCGGGTGGCCGGCCGCTACGCCAACGTCAGCGTGCTCGACGTGGCCTCCGTCGATGAGCTGCACGAGCTGCTCTCCGGCCTGCCGCTGTTCCCGTACCTGGACATCCGGGTGACGCCGCTCGCCCGCCACCCCAACGCCATCTGACCAACCACCGAGGAGAAGAGGGACATGCCCGACCGCGCCAACCAGCTGATCACCGACATCCTGCGACGGATCCACGAGGCGATCGTCGAGAACGACATCACCTACGAGGAGTACCAGACCGCCAAGCAGTGGCTGATCGATGTCGGCGAGGCGGGCGAGTGGCCGCTGTTCGGCGACGTCTACATCGAGCACGTCGTCGAGGAGCAGGCCTTCGGCAACCGCTCCGGCTCCCAGGGGACGATCCTCGGTCCGTTCCATCTGCCGGACGCGCCGCTGCTCGAGGCGCCCTTCGAGCTCCCCCGCCGTCCAGACGAGCCCGGCGACCCGACGCTCATCACCGGCCGCGTGACCGACGTCGACGGCGCGCCGCTGGCCGGCGCCAACCTCGACGTCTGGCAGGCCGACGCCGAGGGCCGCTACGCGGGCTTCATGCCGGGGCCGCCCGACGGCAACCTGCGCGGCCAGGTCCGCACCGATGACGACGGCCGCTACGAGATCCGCACCGTCGTCCCCGGCCCGTACACGATCCCGCTCGACGGCCCGACCGGCAAGATGACCGCCGCCGCCGGCTGGAGCCCGTGGCGCCCCGCCCACGTCCACCTGATCGTCTGCGCCGAGGGCTATCGAGCCGCTCGTCACCCAGCTGTTCATCGACACCAGCGACTACCTCGACAACGACGTCGCCAGCGCGGTCAAGGACGAGCTGATCGTCCATCCCGAGCCCCAGGGCGACGGACGGTTCGAGATCGACTACGACTTCGCGCTGTCGCCCGCGCGGACCCCGGCGGTGGCGTAGGTCAGGAGCCGGTGGGGCGCTCGGAGCGAGCCGGAGCCCACCGAGCGCTCGGCGACGAAGTCGAGCAGCAGCTCCGTGAACCGCTCGGGCGCCTCGACCTGCGGGCAGTGGCCGACCCCGCTCGAGCAGCTCCAGGCGTGAGCCGGCCACCGCCGCGAGCACGGTCTGCGCGCCGCGGTGCAGGAGCATGCGGTCCCGGTCGCCCCAGATGAGCAGCAGCGGCGTGGTGATGTCGTGTCAGTGCCAGCGCCGCGCGCAGCTCCGGGATGAGCCGATGGGCGATGTCGAGGTACTCGGCGACGCGGCGGCGACGGCGGTGGTGATGGGTGAAGGCCGAGATGACGGCGGGGTCGATCGCGGCGGGCGCGGCGAAGGCCAGCCGGCGATAGATGCGGGCGACGGCCGCCGCGCATCACCACCGAGGGCACCGGAGAGGGCAGCGACGACCAGCGAGCGCACCACCGGGTCGTGCTGGACGAGATGGAGCAGGCGGTTCATCTCCAGGCCGGCGGGCGCTGCGCCGACGACCCCGGCCAGCGCGTCGGGATGGCGCTCGGCCAGCCGCAGCGCGACGCAGCCGCCGAGCGAGTTGCCGGCGACGATCGCCGGCGTCCGCCGCCGGCCGGCGGCGTGGCGGACGACGGCGAGGGCGAAGCGGTCGAGCTGCGGGCAGGATCGGCTCCGCGCCAGGCGGCCGGCCGTGCCGAATCCGCGGGCAGGTCGACGGCGAGCGCGCGCTGGCCCCGGCGGGCCAGGATGTCGAGAGACTGGCGCCAGGTGTCGGCGCTGTCGGCGTAGCCGTGGAAGAGCACCACCGGCGGCCCGTCGCCCTCCAGCTCGAGCGCGCGCGTCTCGAAGCCGCGCCAGTTGCAGGCGGTACTCGAACAGCGGCTGGATCACGCCGCTCACCGAGCCGAGTCGCTCCAACGTCCCTGTAATGACCACGGTTTTGCGCATCCGCTGCTGTCCGGTGGCCACTCTATCTTCGTTGGCCTCATGCAAGTCCGGCACATCCAGGTCGGGGCCTCGGTGGCCATGCCGCTGCTCGTCCGCGAGGCGCAGCTGCGCCCCCAGCGCGACGGCACGCACGCTGCTGAAGATGACCCTCGCCGACCGGACCGGGAGCATGCCGGCGGTCGTGCTCGAGGGCGTCGAGGAGGCCTGCGCCGCTGCCGCGCGGGCGAGGTCGTGTTCGTCGCCGGCAGCCTGCTCGACGCACGAGCGCTACGGCAAGCGGCTCGTCGTCGAGGCGGTCCGCCCCGCCGCCGATCACGAGTACGAGCGCGGCCAGCTGATCGACGGGCCGGCGCGGCCCGCCGCGGCGCTGGAGGCCGACCTGCGCGAGCTGGTGGCCACCGTGCAGAACCCCCACCTGCACGGGCTGCTCGACGACCTGCTGGGCGAGGGCTCGGCCGTCTGGGAGCGCTTCCGCGTGTGGCCGGCCGCCAAGCACTATCACCAGGCCTACCGCCACGGTCTGCTCGAGCACTCGCTGACCGTCGCCCAGGCGGTGAGCGCCATCTCGGCCACCTTTCCCGGCATCGACCGCGACGTCGCCCTCACCGGGGCGCTGCTGCACGACATCGGCAAGCTCGACGCCTACGGGCTCGACGGCGACGCCATCGAGATGACCGACGCAGGGCCGCCTCTACGGCGAGATCCCGCTCGGCTACTACCGCATCCGCCGCGCCATCGAGGACCGCCCGGACTTCCCCGACGACACCGCCGAGGCGCTGCTGCACATCATCCTCAGCCACCACGGCTCCCTCGAGCACGGCAGCCCGGTGATCCCCTGCACCCGAGAGGCGACGCTCGTCCACATGGCCGACAACCTCGGCGGCAAGCTCGGCAGCTTCGACCGCGTCGAGAAGGCGCTGCCCTTCGGCGCCCAGTGGTCGGGCTACGACAAGGGCATCGGCGGCGGCGCCTACTTCGCCACGCCGTCCGAGCTCGGCGAGCGCCGGGCCGCCTGAGCCCGGGCAGCACCGCGAGCCCGCCTCCAGGACGCCTCGGCGACGGCGGCGGGCAAAATCCGCCAGCGCGCAGCCTCGCTCCGAGGTGAATGCCCGTTCGCCAGCCAGGGGGTGGTGGTCATCCGCCACGCGCCAGCGGGCGTCTCACGCGGGTGGCGGACTCGTGCCCGCCCACCCGCCCACCTGCGCCGCGCTCAGAGCAGGGCCAGCGCCAGCTCCCGGGCCGCCTCGGCCGAGTCGGCGTCGAGGGCCGCCAGGGCGGCCTCGCGCGCGCGGCCCAGCTCGACGGAGCGCAGGGCCGCCTTGGCCTCCGGGATGAGGCCGGTCGCCATGCTCAGCTCGCGTGACGCCCAGGCCGGCCAGCAGGACGGCGGAGGCGGGATCGCCGGCCAGCTCGCCGCACACGCCCACCCAGCGGCCGTGAGCCGGCCGCCGCCTCGACGGTGGCCCGCACCAGCCGCAGCACCGCCGGCTGGGGCCCGGCGAGCAGCCCGGCCAGCCGGGCGTCGCCGCGCTCGGCGGCCATCGTGTACTGGGTCAGGTCGTTGGTGCCCAGCGAGAAGAAGTCGACATGGGGCGCCAGCCGGGCGGCGCCCAGCGCGGCCGCCGGGACCTCGACCATGATCCCCAGCTCGAGCGGCGCCTCGACCCCGGTGTCGGCACGGGCCTGGGCCAGGCAGCTGCCTGAGCGGCCTGCACCTCGGCCAGGGTGGCCACCATCGGCAGCATCGCCTTGACCGGCGAACCCCTCGCCGGCGACGCGCAGGATCGCCCGCAGCTGGGTGGCGAGCACCTCGGGCCGGGCGAGCGCCAGCCGGATCCCGCGCACGCCGAGAAACGGGTTGTCCTCCGGCGGCATGGGCAGCGCCGGAAGCGGCTTGTCGGCGCCGGCGTCGAGCGTGCGCACCACCAGGTCGCGGCCGTCGAGGGCGACCGCGATCGCGCGCAGCGTCTCGGTCTGCTCCTCCTCGTCGGGCAGCTCGTCGCGCCCCAGGAACAGGAACTCCGTCCGCAGCAGGCCGACGCCCTCGGCGCCGAGCTCGACCGCCCGCGCGGCCTCGCCGGCGGCGCCCAGGTTGGCGAAGACCTCGATGCGCTCCCCGTCGCGGGTGATCGCCGGCTCGAGCGCGTGCTCCCGAGCGGCCGCCCGCCGGCGCGCCAACCGCTCGCGCCGCGCGCGGGCCTCCTCCAGCACGTCCGCCGGCGGGTCGACGGTCACCGTCCCCGCCTCCCCGTCGAGCAGCAGCGTCGTGCCGTCGCCGACCGCGAGCACCCCCGCCCCGAGACCGACGACCGCCGGCAGCCCCAGCGCCCGGGCGAGGATGGCCGCGTGAGCGGTCACTGACCCGCGCGCGGTGGCGATCGCCACGCACCCGCTCGGGATCGAGCCCGGCCGCCTCGGCGGGCGTCAGCTCGTCGGCGATCACCACCCCCTCGGCCGCCCCGTCCGCAGTCGGCGCCGGTCAGCGCGCCCACCACGCGCCGGCCGACGTCAAGCACGTCCGTGGCGCGCTCGGCGAGCAGCGGCTCGGAGAGCTGCCGGTACCGAGCGGCCACCTGCTGCGGCGGCGTCATACCAGGCCCGCTCGGCGGTGGCACCGCCCTCGAGCGCGCGCTGCGGCGGGCTCCGTCAGCGCCGGGTCGTCGAGCAGCGCCAGATGGGCGTCGAAGATCTCGGCGTCCGCACGGCCGGCGCGGGCGGCCATCGCCTCGCGGTCGCGCTCCAGCGCGCCGCGGCGCGGCGGCGCGGCCCTCCTGCCAGGCGCGCCCGTTCGCGACTCGACGTCGCCGGCCGCCCGCTCCGGCGGCGGCCCGGCCGGCGCCGCCCAGCCGGTGCGCGGGCCCGATGGCGACGCCGGCGGCCGCGGCGACGCCGGTGAGCACGTCGCCGGACGCGGGCGGCACGGCGCCGTCGGCCGCGCCACCGGCAACGGACGCGGTTCGGTCCGCGCGCCCGCCGGACGCCCCTTCGACCCCGTCGCCGAACCCGCCCCCGGCCAGCTCCTCACAGCGCGGCCACCACCTCGGACGGCCTGCGGCCCGCGCGCGCTCACCGCGCAGCGTGTCCCCCAGCCGCGCGCCCAGCGCCACGATGTTGGTCAGGCTGTCGGCGCGGACCGGCGCAGCGCCGCTGCCCCCCTTGGCCACCCGCACCTCGGCGTCGAAGCGCTGCGACCGTCGCACGAACCGCGCCGCCGGGCGGGCGTGCAGGCCGATGGCGTTGCGCACGGCCAGCTCGCCCTCCGCGTCGGCGGCGAACTCCTCGCGGCCACCGCGTCCTCGTCGGCAACGCCTCGTCGCCGCATCCGCCGATCTGCGCCGCCTTCATCGCCAGCGCCCCCCGCGCCTCGGCCGCCACCGCCGTCCAGCGACGCCCCACCGGCCGCGGCCGCCGCCGCCGCCACCGCCCCCTCGACCAGCGGCGCCTCGCTCAGCCGGACCGGCCCGGCCGGGTCCTCCAGCAGCTCGACGGCGAACTCGGCGCTCATCAGCGCCGACCCGAGGTCCATCAGCACGAGCACCCCGTCAGGCGACATCGCCCGCTCGATCGCGCGCCCGCACCCGGTCGGCGTCGGTGCCGAGCACGCCGTCCTCCTCGATCCCCCCGGCCGCCTCGAGCGCCAGCTCCGCGACCGCCCATCTCCCGCGCCAGCGCGCACCACGCCCTCGGCCAGCGCCGCCGAGTGGGAGACGACGACGATCCCGACCATGGCGAGCGCGCTACCGCGAGCCGTCGAGCCCGTAGGCGCGGTGCAGGTAGTCGATCGGGTGCACGCGACGGGCGGTCAGTGCGCGTGGGTGATCTGCCAGCGGCAGGTCTCCGAGTCACAGGCGACGGTCGGCGCGCCCGAGTCGCGGATCTGGTCGAACAGGTCGCGACCCGACGTCCATCGCGACGTCGTACTTCTCGACCTTGAGCCCGTAGGTGCCCGCGATCCCGCAGCAGCGGGCGTTCATCTCCTTGACCTCCAGGCCCGGGATCAGCGCGAACAGCTCGAGCGCCGGCTTGCCGATCCAGTGGCCCTGCTGCTGGCAGGGCGCGTGGTAGGCGACCGTCTCGTTCACCGGCGCGAAATCGGTCTTGAGCTCGCCGCGATCGTGGAGCTCGAGCAGCAGCTCGCAGATGTCATAGACGCGCTCGGAGACGCGCTTCAGCACCGGGTCGTCCTCGAGCCCCAGGACCTCGCGGGCCTCGCGCTTGAGCATCAGCGTGCAGCTGGTGGCGTTGCCGACGATGATCGTGTCCGTCGTCGACGAGGTGCTCGGAGCAGCGCCCGCGCGAGGCGCAGCACCACCTTGCGCGCGTCGTCGAACAGGCCGCTGGACTGCAGCGGCAGCCCGCAGCAGTCCTGCTTGGGGACCGTCACCTCGAAGCCGTTGTGCTCCAGGATCTGGACGACCTTCTCGCCCTCCCACGGCTCGTAGTACTCGGTTCCGCAGCCGTGGAAGTAGACGACCTTGCGAGCCGCGTGCGCGGGCTCGTCCGCGCGTGCGCCCACTTGGAGAAGCGCCGCCCGGCGAACTTCGGGCACGGCGGCGTCGCGATGGACGCCGAGCGCCTTCTCGGCCAGCACCCGCACCGGCCGCAGCTTCAGCGAGAGGTTGGCGATCGGCGCCGCCGGCGTGCCGGCCCGGCCCAGCCATGTCGGGCGGGTGATGATCCGGTCGCGCAGCGGAAAGCCCTTCTGGCGCTTGAGCTTGTTGCGCGCCTGGGCGTTGATCTCGGCGATCTTGACCCCCTGCGGGCAGACCTGCGAGCAGATCCCGCAGCCCGAGCAGTAGTCGACCGAGGCATCGACGGAGGGCTCGCCGGCCACCCGGTAGCGCTCGGACTGCGGCCCGGCGTACTTGGGTCCGGGGAACAGCGGCGAGGCGTTGGAGACCGGGCAGGCGGTCTCGCAGATCGTGCACTTGACGCAGTGATCAAGCGTCCCGCGCAGCAGCGCCAGCTCGACGAGATCCGTCATGCCGCCACCTCCGATCCGGACCGCGACTTGCGAGCACGACCGCCGCCGCCCGGTACCCGCTGGCCAGCGCGATGCCCTCGCCCGAGTGCTCGCGCCACGGCACCGCGCCCGGGAGCGCCGCGCCGGCGACGACGACGTTGTCCAGTCCCTCGCGCGCGCTGCTCGGCGTCGACGGCGATGCCCACCCGCGCCAGCGGCTGCTCGGCCAGGTAGTCGCCGCACGAAGCGCGGCTCGTCGGCGCCCGGCAGCCCGCGCAGCGGCAGTCCCAGCACGCGGTCGTGCGAGATCCAGTGCGAGTCGAGCTCGATCGCGCCCGAGGAGTAGCCGCCGGCGGCCAGGACGAACCACGGCGCGACGTAGACCGCATCGGCGCCCGCCGCCTGCGCCGAGCACCGAGGTCAGCCGGCCGCCCTCGCGCACGGCGGAGACGATGCCGGCACCGAGCACGAGCCGCCCGCCGGCCGCCCGCAGCGCGGCGCGCAGGATCTCGTAGAGGCGCATCCCCGGAACCGACGGCGGCAGCGTGGGGATCTCGAACACCCGCCGGCCGAGGCGCTGCTCGAGGTCGGCGACGACGGCCTGGGGATCGCGGAGACCGAGCATCGCCGGCAGCCCGACGTACTCCTCGGCCCGCAGGGCGAGCGACAGCTCGGCGCAGAACTGGGCGCGCCAGGTGGCGTCGTCGAACCGTCGGGCGATCCCGAGGGCGTTCATGTCGGCCCGCTCGAGCTGGAGGTCGAGGCTGACGGCGCGGGCGTCGATGCCCGCCGACCTGCAGGTTGGCGGCGCACAG
The DNA here is from genome assembly GCA_963800545.1 of uncultured Solirubrobacteraceae bacterium. GTDB lineage: Bacteria > Actinomycetota > Thermoleophilia > Solirubrobacterales > Solirubrobacteraceae > Palsa-465. The sequence goes on along the minus strand of CAWDBJ010000012.1, from coordinate 31,223 downwards.
CTGGGGGTGGAAGTCGCGCAGCGCGGGGGTCCCGACGATGCACACCCGCCGCAGCCCGGTCGCAGTCGCCGGCGGCCATCGTGCTCGGGCACCATCGCCGAGGGCCGCAGCGCGCCGACCGCCGAGGGCGCAGCAGGTTGGCCGCCAGGTCCCCGACGTAGGCATAGCCGGGCAGCGGGCCCGCGGCCACCGTCTGCCGCAGCCACTCCAGCGACGAGCCGATCGCGTCGGCGCCGATCAGCGCGTAGGGATGGTCGGGGCGGTCGGCGATCAGCTGCTCCAGCGCCGCGCCCGGCTCGGTCACCCGGTCCGGGGCGTAGCCGAGCACGTCGATCGTCGCCGGGCGCGAGATGGGTGGAGCCGACGCCCTTGGCGACGACGCACACCCGCGCGCCCGCCTGCGCGAGCCGCACCCCGGCCACCAGGCCGGCGGTGCCGGCGCCGATGACGACGGCGTCGAAGTGCAGCTCCCGCTGTCTCATGACGGCAGGTGCTCCACGTCGAGCACGCCCTGGAAGATCCAGTCGTCCAGCCGGGCCTGGCGCAGCTGGTCGCCGTAGAGGATCGGCCACACGCCCTTCCAGCGCTCCTGCAGAAAGCTCAGCAGCGACGGCGTCGGCGTCGGCCGCCGAGATGCCGTCGAGCTCGTGCAGGATGCCGGTCGCCCGGTAGATGCAGAAGCCGCCCTGGCAGGGCCCCATCCCCAGGCGCAGCTGGCGGCGGATGTCGTCGAGGTTGGTGGAGCCGGTGCGGGTGATCGCCTCCTGCAGCTTGGCGCGCCCCACCAGCTCGCACTCGCAGATGACCTGCTGGTCGTTGAGCGTGGCCTCCTTGCGCGCCAGCCGCTCGCCGAGGCTGGTAGGTCTGGCCGCTCCTCGGAGCCCGGCAGCGGCTCGGTCTGCGTCCGGCAGGGGCGCGACTGGCCGAGGTGGCGGCAGACGGCGTCGACGGTCTCCTCCGCCATCAGCCGGAAGGTCGTCAGCTTGCCGCCGGTGATGGTGACGAAGCCCCGCACGCCGTCGCGCTGCTCGTGATCGAGCAGCGCGTGGGCGCGGGTGACGTCGCGGGTCTCCGTGTCGGATTCCTTGGCGTCCTCGAACAGCGGCCGCACGCCCGTCCACACCCGCAGCGCGCGCGCCGCGCGGAAGCCCGGGACGAGCTTCTCGCCGTCGTCGAACATCTGGTCGACCTCGTGCTCGTCGACGGTGTGATCGTCGGGATCGTCCGTGTGCTGATCCGTGGTGCCGATCACGGAGACGGTGCGGATGGGGACGAGGATGTCGCCGTCGGTCGGCATCTGGCAGCGGTTGATGACCGTGTTCACCAGCCGGTGGTTCATGGCGATCATGATCCCCCGGCCGGGGAGCACCCGGACCCCCTCGATCCCCGCCAGGTCGGCCACCCGGCCCGCCCAGGCGCCGGCGGCGTTGACGGTCACGCGCGGCGGCGATCTCGACGTCCTCGCCCGTGCGCGCGTCGCGCGCGCGAGCGCCCGTGACCTCGTCGCCGTCGCGATGGACGGCGACCACCTCGTGGTAGGGCAGGATCCGCGCGCCCCGCTGCTGAGCCCCGTGACCGAGCGCCCACACGGTCTTCCACACGTCGATGTTGGCGTCGGGGACGCGGAAGGCGCGCGAGATGCGCGGGTTGAGCCGAGGCTCCTCGCGCAGCGCCGTGGCCACCGGGATCTCCTCGCAGTCGACCCCGGTGTCGGCGCAGCCCCGGGCGAACCGGTCGGCGTAGTCGGGGTCGTCGAACGGCGTGGTGACGAAGAAGCCGCCGGTGTCCTCGATGCAGTCGGCGGCGACGCGGCGCAGGATGCGGTTCTCGCCGATGCACTCCTCGGCGGCGCGAGGATCCTTGACCGCGTAGCGACCGCCGGAGTGCAGCAGGCCGTGGAAGCGGCCGCTGGTGCCCTCGGCCAGATCGAGGCGGTCGACGAGGACGACGTCGAGGCCGCGCAGCGCGGCGTCCCAGGCGACGCCGGCGCCGGTGGCCCCTCCGCCGATCACGAGGACGTCGGTGCTGAGCGAGACCACCAGACCAGCCTACCGGTCGGCGAAACGGCCCCGCCACCCGCGGGGCCGTCCCACCGTCGCCGGTCAGCCGGGCCGTCACTCGGAGGAGTCGAACCAGTCGAACGTCCGCGTGACCGCCTTCTTCCAGTACTTGTAGTACTCGTCGCGCTTGTCGGCGTCCATCTTGGGCTCCCAGCGCTTGTCCTCCTGCCAGTTCTCGCGCAGGTCCTCCTCGTTGTCCCACAGACCCGTCGCCAGACCGGCGGCGTAGGCGGCGCCCAGCGCCGTCGTCTCGGCGACCTGCGGGCGGATCACCGGCACGCCGAGCAGGTCGGCCTGGAACTGCATCAGCAGGTCGTTCTGGACCATGCCGCCGTCGACCTTGAGCGAGTCCAGGGTGACCCCGGAGTCCGTGGCCATCGCCTCGACGATCTCGCGGCTCTGGAAGGCGGTCGCCTCCAGCGTGGCGCGCGCGATGTGGCCGGCGTTGACGTAGCGCGTCAGCCCGGCGAACACCCCGCGGGCGTTGGACTTCCAGTAGGGCGCGAACAGGCCCGAGAAGGCCGGCACGATGTACAGCCCGCCGTTGTCCTCGACCGACTGCGGCGAGCTCCTCCACCTCGGGAGCCGCCTTGATCAGCTTGAGGTTGTCGCGCAGCCACTGCACGAGCGCGCCGGTGATCGCGATCGATCCCTCCAGGCAGTAGATCGGCGTCCTTGTCGCCGATCTTGTAGCCGACGGTGGTCAGCAGGCCCGACTTGGACTGCACCAGCTCGGTCCCGGTGTTGATCAGCATGAAGTTGCCGGTGCCGTAGGTGTTCTTGGCCTCGCCGGGCGAGAAGCAGGTCTGGCCGAACGTCGCCGCCTGCTGATCGCCGAGGATGCCGGCGACCGGGATGCCGGTGAAGCCGCCCGTCTTGACCTCGCCGTAGACCTCGCTCGAGGGCCTGGATCTCGGGCAGCATCGACATCGGGACGCCGATCGTCTCGGCGATCGACTCGTCCCACGAGAGCGTCTTGAGGTCCATCAGCATCGTCCGGCTGGCGTTGGTGACGTCGGTGATGTGCAGGCCGCCGTCGATGCCGCCGGTGAGGTTCCACATGCACCAGGTGTCCATGTTGCCGAACATCAGATCGCCGGCCTCGGCCTTCTCCCGGGCGCCGTCGACGTTGTCGAGCATCCAGCGGACCTTCGGGCCCGAGAAGTAGGTGGCCAGCGGCAGCCCGACCGTCTCGCGGAAGCGGTCCTGGCCGCCGTCCTTGGAGAGCTCGTCGACGATCTTGTCCGTCCGGGTGTCCTGCCAGACGAGCGCGTTGTGAATCGGCTCGCCGGTGTTGCGGTCCCACACGACGGCCGTCTCGCGCTGGTTGGTGATCCCCAGCGCGGCGACGTCATCCTGGGTCGGCGCCCGCCTGCTCGAGCGCCTCGTCGAGCACCTCCTGGCAGCGCGCCCAGATCTCCTTGGGATCGTGCTCCACCCACCCCGGCTTGGGATAGATCTGCTCGTGCTCCTTCTGGGAGACGGAGACGACCTTGCCCGAGTGATCGAAGACCATCGCTCGGGAGCTGGTGGTGCCCTGGTCCAGTGCTGCTGCGTACTTCGCCATGTGTATCCCTTTCAGTCCGACAGCGCCTCGGCGGCGCTCTTGAAGAGGTAGTACGTGGAGGTCGCCCCCGGGTCCTGGTGACCCGCTGAGCGGTCGCCCAGGTAGCTGGCTCGTCCCTTGCGCGCGACGAGCGGGGTCGTCGCGTTCATGCCCTGCTCGGCGGCCTGCACCGCCGCGGTGAGACCGCCGTCGAGATCCGACGCCTGCTCGAGAGCCTCCACGGCGGGGGTGAGCGCGTCGACCATCGTCTTGTCGCCCGGCTCCGCCTTGCCCCGCGCCCGGACCCCCTCGAGGGCCTTGCGCGAGGCGGCGGCGAAACCGGCCAGGTCGACCTCGTCCTGGCCGGCCAGCGCGTTGCCCATCTGCAGCATCAGCGTCCCGTAGAGCGGACCGGCGGCGCCGCCGACGCTCGAGATGAGCGTCATCGCCACCGTCTTGAGGACCGCTCCGGGGTCCGCCGGCTCGGCGGCACCCGAGCTTCTCCATCGCCTTCTGCATGCCCCGGTTCATGTTCGTCCCGTGGTCACCGTCCCCGATCGCGGTGTCGAGGCGGACGAGCTCCTGGCGGTGCTCGGCCATCTCCTCCGCGAAGGCGGACATCCAGCGCAGCGTGGAGTCGCGGGTGATCGCCACGTGCATGCGCCCCACCGCAACCCCGGCGTGTTCACCGGAGCGTCCCAGTAGCGGATCATCTCGTCGTCGAGCTTGAGCAGGGTGATCGAGCAGCCCTGCATCTCCAACGAGGTGATGTAGTTGCCGATCAGGTTGCGCTCGATCGTCAGCCCGTGGTCGGCGGCGATCTTGGCGACCTCGGCGTACATGACGTACAGCTCGATCAGCGGGGTGCCGCCCATGCCGTTGACGAAGGCCAGCACCCGGTCGCCCGAGGAGAACGGCAGGTCCTCGAGGATCGGCGTCATCAGCCGCTCGGCGATCTGCGACGCCGGACCGATCTTCTCGCGGAAGCGGCCCGGCTCGCCGTGGATCCCGATGCCGATCTCCACCTCGTCGTCGGCCAGCTCGAAGCTGGGCTCGCCCGACCCCGGGGTGATGCACGGCGTCAGCGCCATGCCCATCGACCGGCCCTGGTCGTTGACCCGCCGGCCGAGCTCGGCGACCTGCTGGAGGTTGCGGCCGTCATCGGCCGCCCCCCCGCAGATCTTCTCGACCAGCACGGTCACGCCGACGCCGCGGCGTCCGGCGGTGTACAGCGAGTCCTCCACGGCGACGTCGTCGTTGGTGAGGATCGTCTCGACCTCGATATCGGCCTCGCCCTTGCCCATCTCGGCGGCCATCTCGAAGTTCATCACGTCGCCGGTGTAGTTCTTGACGATGTGAATCACTCCCGCGCCGCCGTCGACGGCCTTGGTGGCCTCCAGCATCTGGTCGGGCGTCGGCGAGGTGAAGACCTCGCCCGGACAGGCGGCGTCGAGCATGCCCGGCCCGACGAACCCGCCGTGCATCGGCTCGTGCCCGGCGCCGCCGCCTGAGATCAGGCCGACCTTGCCGCTCACCGGCGCATCGCGCCGGACGATCACGTACGGGGTCGTAGGTGACACGCACGCGATCGCCGTGGGCCGCCTCCACCCCTCGCAGGGCGTCGGCGACCACCGCGTCGGGCGCGTTGATCAGCTTCTTCATGTCGGTGGTCCTCCGGCTATCCGGGGAAGAAGGCGCCGTAGGCGAGCGCGCCGATGGCACCGCCGATCAGCGGACCGAGCACCGGCACCCAGGCATAGCTCCAGTCGGAGCTCCCTTTCCGGGTATCGGCAGGATGGCGTGCATGATCCTCGGTCCGAGGTCTCGGGCCGGGTTGATCGCGTACCCCGTCGGGCCGCCGAGCGAGAGGCCGATGCCGACGACGAGGAAGGCCACCAGCAGCGTTCCCAGCCCGCTGCTCGCCGGGCCCTTGTTGAACCCGGGTCGGTGATCGCCAGGATCCCGAACACGAGCATCATCGTGCCGATGATCTCCGTGACGAGGTTCCAGGCGTAGTTGCGGATCGCCGGCCCGGTGGAGAAGACGGCGAGCTTGGCTGCCCGGGTCCTCCGTGCCTTCCCAGTGCAGGTAGTACGTCAGGTACACCAGGAACGCACCCAGCATGGCTCCCGCCAGCTGCACCGAGGATGTACCCGGAACGCTGTGGGCCTGGATATTGCCGTTGATCCAGAGGCCGAGGGTCACCGCGGGGTTCAGATGCGCCCCGTGAAGTGACCGACGGCGTAGGCGCCGGCCATGACGCCGAAGCCCCAGCCGAACGTGATGACGATCCAGCCGGAATTCTCGGCCTTGGACTTGGCGAGTAGGACTGCCGCGACAACACCGTCGCCAAGCAGGATCAGGATGGCCGTCCCGATCATTTCGCCGCCAAAAATGCTCAAGTCTCTCTCCCTCCTGAGCGCTGCGGATTGGACGGCGGCGATACTATCCCGACCGGTTCGACATTGTCAAACCGTGTTCTAAATACCAGGACCTGGTTCGTCAATGTCGCTGGAAGAGGGTGGTGGCGGTGCCGGGCAACATCCAATCGATCGAGCGAGCGGCGGCGATCCTGCGGCTGCTCTCGGGCCATCGCCGCCTCGGCGTCGTCGACCTGGCCGGCGAGCTGGGGCTGTCCAAGGGAACGGTCCACGGGCTGCTGCGCACGCTCCAGCACGTCGGGTTCGTCGAGCAGGACCCTGAGACCGGCAAGTACCAGCTCGGCGCCGCGCTGTTGCACATGGGCTCCAGCTACCTGGACGGCAACGAGCTGCGCACCCGCGCGCTCAACTGGTCGGACTCGCTGGCCGCGCGCACTCACGAGGCGGTGCGCATCGGCACCCTGCACGAATCACAGGTCCTCATCGTCCACCACGTGTTCCGCCCCGACAACAGCCTGCAGACGCTCGACGTCGGTTCCCTGCTGCCTGCCCACGCCACCGCGCTGGGCAAGGTGCTGCTGGCGGCCCATCCCTACGTCGCCGAGGCGCTGGCCAAGCAGGGGCTGCCGGCCTTCACCGATCAGACGATCTGCGACGGTGACCGGCTGGAGCGCGAGCTGGGCCGCGTGCGCGAGCGCGGCTGGGCGGCTGACCTCGGAGAGCTGAGCCTCGGCCAGGTGTCGCTGGCGGCGCCGATCAAGGACCGCACCGGCCTGACCGTCGGAGCGATGGGTATCTTCGGTCCACCGGAGAGACTGCTGACGTCCCGCCAGCCGCGCGGCGAGATGCTCACCTACGTGCGAGAGGCGGCGCGGGCCGTGTCTCGAGAACTCGGAGCGATCCCTTGGTGACCTGGACGGTGCTCGAGTGGCGATGAGAGAGCGGTACGTGGCGGCGATCGATCAGGGCACGGGGTCGTCGCGGCTGCCTGGTCTTCGACCGCTCCGGGCGGATCGTCTCCGTCGCCCAGAAGGAGCACGTCCACGTCGACCCCCGCCCGGGCTGGGTCGAGCACGACCCCGAGGAGATCTGGCGCAACGTCGAGGAGGTGGTGGCCCGCGCGCTGGCGGAGGCCCGGCTGGAACCGACTGATCTGGTGGCGCTGGGGATCGCCAACCAGCGGGAGACGACGGTCGTGTGGGATCGCGACACCGGCGAGGCCGTCCACAACGCGATCACCTGGCAGGACACGCGGACTGATCCGATCGTCCGCGAGCTGACTGCGCGGTACGGCGCCGAGCACTTCCGCAGCGCGGTCCGGGCTGCCACCGGCCAGCTACTTCTCGGGCCCGAAGCTGCGCTGGCTGCTCGACACCGTGCCCGGGCTGGCGCAGCGCGCCGCCGCGGGCGAGGTGCTGTTCGGAACGATGGACTCGTGGCTGATCTGGCGCTTGACCGGCCGTCACCTGACTGACGTGACCAACGCCAGCCGGACGCTGCTGATGAACCTCCACACGCTCGACTGGGACGACGATCTGCTCGACGCCTTCGGGGTGCCGCGGGCGATGCTGCCGGAGATCCGCCCGTCGGCCGAGGTCTACGGCGAGGCCGGGGGACAGCTGGCCGGCGTGCCGGTGGCGGCGGCGCTCGGCGATCAGCAGGCGGCTCTCTTCGGCCAGACATGCTTCTCGCCGGGCGACGCCAAGTGCACCTACGGGACGGGCAGCTTCCTGCTGCTCAACACCGGCGAGCGGCCGGTGCTCTCGCGACAGCGGTCTGCTGACGACCGTCTGCTGCCAGATCGGTGAGCTGGCGCCCGACCTACGCGCTCGAGGGCTCGATCGCCGTCACCGGATCGCTCGTTCAATGGTTTCGCGACAACCTCGAGCTGATCGGCTCGGCGCCCGAGATCGAGACGCTGGCGCGCACGGTGTCCGACAGCGGCGGCTGCTACTTCGTGCCCGCCTTCTCGGGCCTGTTCGCCCCGCACTGGCGCGGCGACGCCCGCGGGGTGATCGCCGGGCTGACGGGCTACATCACCAAGGGCCATCTCGCCCGCGCGGTGCTCGAGGCGACCGCCTGGCAGACGCGCGAGGTCGTCGAGGCGATGATCTCCGATGCCGGCGTCTCGCCGAACACGCTGCGCGTCGACGGCGGGATGACGGCCAACAACCTGCTGATGCAGTTCCTGGCCGATGTGCTCGACGTCTCCGTGGTGCGGCCGATCGTGGCCGAGACGGTCTCCCTGGGCGCCGCCTACGCAGCCGGGCTGGCCGTCGGCTTCTGGCCCGACACCGATGCGCTGCGCGAGAACTGGCACATGGCCGCTCAGTGGCTGCCCGACATGGACCCCGCGCGACGCGAGCGGGGCTATCGCAAGTGGCGCAAGGCGGTCAGCCGGACGATGGACTGGCTGGACGAGGACGACGATTGACCCCGGGAGTAGAGTCGCGCCCCGGGAAGACCGACCAGGAGGAGAGCACGCATGTCGACTGATCCCGACGAACGCCCGGCCAAACCCGAACAGCCCGAGGAGGGCTTCGGCGAAGGCCAGGAGGACCGCGCCAAGTACCCCGAGGACGAGGACGTCGGACGCTTTGACGAAGGGCAGGACGTGCTGCCCGACGACCCCGAGCGCCACCATCACGGCCGCTTCAGCGAGGGCCAGGAGCAGCTTGGCGAGGAGGATCCGCAGAAGCACGAGCAAGGACGGTTCTCGGAGGGCCAGAGCGATCTGCCGCACGGCCAGACGCCGTAGGCCCCCGTCGAGGGCGTGACGCTCGGTCACAGCTCAGTCACCGTCAGCCGGATCGGACTGGGGCTGGCTGCCCTCGGGCGCCCTGGCTACATCAACCTCGGCCACGCCGGGGATCTCGAGGGCCACACCGCGGTGCCGGCCCTGCGCGCCCGGGCCCACGCGGTGCTCGATGCGGCCTACGCCCGAGGCGTGCGGTACTTCGATGCCGCCCGGTCCTACGGCCTGGCCGAGGAGTTCCTGGGGTCCTGGCTCGACGCGCGGGGGCTGGGCCCGCCCGCCGTGGGCATCGGCTCCAAGTGGGGCTACACCTACACCGCCGGCTGGCGGACCGACGCCGAGACCAACGAGGTCAAGGAGCTGACGCTGGACACCCTGCGCCGCCAGGAAGGCGAGACGCGCGAGCAGCTCGGCTCCCGCCTCGGGCTCTATCAGATCCACTCGGCCACCCTCGAGAGCGGGGTGCTCGACGATCGCGGGGTGCTCGACGAGCTCGCCCGCCTGCGCGCGGGCGGCCTGGCCATCGGCCTCACGGTCACCGGCGCGCGCCAGGCCGACACCGTGCTCCGGGCGCTCGAGGTCGGCGGCTTCGATGCCGTGCAGGCCACCTGGAACCTGCTCGAGCCCTCGGTCGGGGCAGCGCTTGCCGAGGCGCAGCCGCGCGGGACTGGGGGTGATCGTCAAGGAGGCGCTCGCCAACGGCCGGCTGACGTCGCGCGGCGCGGTGCCCGGGCTGGCCGCCGTGGCGGACGAGATGGGCGCGGCGCCGGATGCCGTCGCCCTGGCCGCGGCCCTCGCCCAGCCGTGGGCCGACGTGGTGCTGAGCGGCGCCACCACGACGGCACAGCTTCAGTCCAACCTGTCGGCGCTCGAGCTCGCGCTCGATCCCTCCGCGCTGGAGCGCCTCGGCGCCCTCGCCGAGGACCCCGACGGCTACTGGTCGAGCCGCTCGGCGCTGCGCTGGACCTGAGCGGACCGCGACCGGCCGGCACACCCCGCCCGCACCCTGCGGGCGGCACGCCCCGGGCGGTGTGCCAAATGTGCGCAAATTGCGGCGCGGTGCGCCCGTGGGGTCAATCGGCGCCGTCTAGAGTTCTCGTCGCGGATGGCCAAGGACACTGAGAAACTGATCCGCCAGCTCTCGCTGATCTCGTACCTGATGGCCGAGCGGCGGCCCGTCACCGCGCCCGAGATCCGGCGCGACGTCGAGGGCTACTCCGTGATGAACGAGGATGCCTTCGCGCGGCGCTTCTACGCCGACCGCTCCGAGCTGGAGGCCCTGGGCATCATGCTGGCCGTCGAGAAGCCAATCGACGGGCTGGTCGAGCAGGAGAACTACTCGCTGCCCCCCGAGAACTTCCACCTGCCGCCGGTCGCCTTCACCGATCAGGAGCTGGCGGCGCTGCGCACCGCGCTGCAGCTGCTCGACGGCGAGTTCGCCTACGCCGAGCCGCTGCGGCTGGCGCTGCAGCAGATCTCCTGGGGACGCCCCAGCCCGCTGACGACCCCGGAGCAGAGCACCGTCGCCCTGGGGATCACCGGATCGGCCGGCGGCCACGAGGTGTCGCTGCGGCTGGCCAAGATCGAGACCGCCATCTTCCGCCGCAAGACGATCGTCTTCGACTACCACACGATGGAGCGCGACGAGGTCGGCTCGCGCAAGGTCGACCCCTACCAGCTGCTCTTCCAGGGCGGCCAGTTCTACGTGGTCGGCCGCGCCCACGAGCGCTCGGCGATCCGCGTCTTCCGGCTGTCGCGGATCCGCGGCAAGGTCGGCTACGCGACCAAGGCCGAGCATGACTTCCAGCGGCCCGACGACTTCGATCCCCGCGGCTACGCCGGGCGCATCGACTGGCAGTTCGGCGACCCCATCGGGACCGCCGAGGTGTGGATCGGCCAGCGCATCGCCTGGCAGATCGAGCGCCACTTCGGCCGCTACGGGGAGATCCGTCCGGCCGGTGAGGACGCCGACCCCGACGATCGGCTGTTCATCACCCACTACGCCAACGCCCGCCAGCTGATCGCCTGGGCGCTCGGTCTGGGCGACAACGCGCGCATCACCGGTCCCCCGGAGCTGGTGGCCGAGCTGCGCGAGCGGGTCTCCCTGCTGATCGAGCGTCACACCGCCGGGTGGACGGGTGCCGACGTGGCTGAGCTCCCCGCCGGCCTGCCGGTGCCCGGCAGCGCGGCCGACGGCGACCGCCACGGCGCCGACGAGCCGGCGGGCGCCAACGGCAGCCGCCCGGACACCGCCATCCGCCCGGAGCGCTTCGCCCGGCTGGTCACCCTGGCCAGCATGCTGATCGAGGCCGGACGCGCCGGTCGCCTGCTCAACTCGCCCGAGGTGTGCGCCGCGCTCAAGATCTCAGATCAGGAGCTGCGCGAGGACATCGGGGTGCTCAACGTCGTCAACTTCGGAGCCGGCACGTACGTGCTCTACGCCGAGATCCACCCCGACGGGACGATCGAGGTCGATCCCGAGCCCTATGGCGACTCCTTCGCCCGCCCCGCCCGGCTGCTGCCGGTCGAGGCCAAGGCGCTGATCGCCGCCATCGACCTGATCGGGGAGCACATCCCCGAGGGCTCGCTGACCTCCGTGCGCGGCAAGGTGGTCGCCGCCCTCGGCGAGGACCCCGTGCACGAGGGGCTGCAGTTCTCCACCCCCGGGGGCGGCGACGAGCAGATCGTCCAGGTCGTCTCCCGGGCGATCTCGCGCCGGCTGCGCCTGTCCTTCGAGTACTACAAGGAGAACGAGGACGAGTTCTCCACCCGGCTGGTCGAGCCCTACGCGCTGATCAACGGCCGCGAGGGGTGGTATCTGGCCAGCTGGGACCCGACCCGCGACAGCGTCCGTCACTTCCGCCTGGACCGCATCAAGTCCGCAACGGTCACTGACGAGACGTTCGAGGTGCGCGACGACGTCGATCCCGCCGCCGACGTCGACGGCTGGCCGCGCACCGGCGAGGTCCCCGCCTCCAGCCGGGCCCGCGTGTGGATCTCGCCCGAGCGCGCGCGCTGGGCGCGGGAGGAGCGCAACGTCGTGGCCGAGCTCGCCGATGGCGCAGTCATCGTCGAGCTGGGGTTCGCCGGCGTCGACTGGCTGGTGCGCGAGACCCTCAAGGAGGCCGGTGACGCGGTCGTCCTGGAGCCGGCCGATGCGCGGGAGGCGGTGCGCCTCGCCGCGGAGCGAATCGGCGCCGGCGCGCTCGCGTCGCACTGAGGTGAGCCGGCGCGACCAGATCACGATGAGCGCTGCCGAGCGCGCGGCGTTCCTCGACGAGCAGCGGACGGTGGTGTGCGCCACCGTCGGGCCCCGCGGCTGGCCGCACCTCATGCCGCTGTGGTACGTGATGCGCGGCGAGGAGATATGGGCGTGGACGTACGGCAAGTCCCAGAAGGTCCGCAACCTCGAGCGCGACCCGCGAGCGACCCTCCAGGTCGAGACCGGTGCGGAGTACGACCAGCTGCGGGGGGTGATGATCGAGGCCCAGACTGAGATCCATCGCGACCTCGAGACGGTGGTGGCCCTGGCCACTGAGCTGTTCACCCGCTACGCCGGCGGCTCCTCGTCGGGCGACATGGAGGCGGCCATCCGCGCCCAGGCCCCCAAGCGCGTCGCTCTCCAGTTCGTCGCCTCAAAGACGGTCAGCTGGGATCACCGCAAGCTCGCCGGCGCCTACTGAGCGGTCAGCCGCCCGTCGGCGGCCAGCACGAAGCCGTCCAGGCCGAAGCGCGCTGACAACAGCTCGCTCACCTGCTCGGGCGTCACCGGGGTGACGGCCCGGCTCTCCTGAGTGAGCTCTGTGAGGATGAGCGACCCCGACCAGTCGCTCAGCGACACCGCCACGGCGCGCTCGTCGTAGATGGCCGCCGAGATGCCCAGCGAGGTGAACGGCGAGCGCGGATGGGTCGACGTGTACCAGTTGCTCGTCTCGATGTCGATGTGCGGCACCGGCTCGGGGATGAAGGTGTAGCCGTCGACCCACTCGCCGTCGGTCACGGTCTGCAGGACGAGCTCGGGCCCGTCGGCGATCACCCGGAAGCGCCAGCCCTCCTGGACGTGCTCGGTCTCCGGGGCCGAAGGGGATCGGAGCCAGCAGGGTCCCGCGGCCGAAGCCGACGTCGGCGTGCCAGACGGCGCCGTCTGAGTGGACGCGGAGCAGCAGGTGGGTGCGCGAGCGCTCCGTCCCCCGGTCGCCGACGCGGGCGAGGATCGGCTCCACCTCGGCGCCGAGCTCCTCCAGGGCGGCCTTGAACAGGAGGTTGTGCTCGAAGCAGTAGCCGCCCCGGCGCTCGTGGACGAGCTTGCGCTGCAGATCGGCGAGGTCCAGCGACACCGCCTGACCGCGGTAGGGGTCGAGGTTCTCGAAGGGGATCGTGCTGACGTGGGCGCGGTGCAGCTCGGCCAGCCCCGGCCGGCCGTCGAGCCCGAGGCGCTCCAGGTAGGCGTCGAGATCGAACATCGCCGGCCAATCTACGCCGTGTACGCTCCCCGCGGTGACGGAGGCACTGAAAGGCCTGATCCTGTCGGGCGGCAAGGGCACGCGGCTGCGGCCGATCACCCATACCAGCGCCAAGCAGCTGGTGCCGGTGGCCAACAAGCCGGTGCTGTTCTACGGCATCCAGGCGATGGCGGAAGCCGGGATCGAGGAGGTCGGGATCATCATCGCGCCCGAGACCGGCGAGGAGATCCGCCAGGCGGCGGGTGACGGCTCGGCCTTCGGGGTGCGGCTGACCTACATCGTGCAGGACCAGCCGGCGGGGCTGGCCCACGCGGTGCTGACCGCCGAGCCGTTTCTCGGCGAGTCCCCGTTTGTCATGTACCTGGGCGACAACCTGTTGCAGGGCGGCATCTCCGATCTCGTCACGGCGTTTCACGCCGACGGGCCCGATGCGCTGATCCTGCTCACGCAGGTTCCCGATCCCCAGCACTACGGGGTGGCCGAGCTCGAGAACGGCTCCGTGGTGCGCCTGGTGGAGAAGCCGGCGCAGCCCAAGACGGATCTGGCGCTGGTGGGCGTCTACATGTTCCGCGCCTCCGTGCATGCCGCCGCGCGGGCGATCGAGCCCTCCGGCGCGCGGTGAGCTTGAGATCACCGACGCGATCCAGCGCATGGTCGATGTGGGGATGCGGGTCCAGCCCCACATCGTGCAGGGGTGGTGGAAGGACACCGGCCGCCTCGAGGACATGCTGGCCGCCAACCGGCTGGTGCTCGACACCATCCAGTCGCGCCAGGAGGGTGAGCTGATCGACTCCCAGGTCGACGGCCGGGTGGTCATCGAGGCGGGGGCGCGCCTGGAGCGCTGCGCGGTGCGGGGGCCGGCGATCATCGGTGCCGGGGCGCAGCTGACTGACAGCTACGTGGGGCCCTACACCGCCATCGGCGAGGACTGCGTGATCGTCAACGCCGAGGTCGAGCACTCGATCCTGCTTGGCCGGCTGCACCGTCCAGGACCTCGGTGGGCGGATGGAGTCAAGCCTGTTGGGGCGCAACGTCAAGATCGCCCGCGCCGCCCGCCAGCCCCGGGCCTACCGCTTCATGGTGGGCGACAACTCCGAGATCGGCATCCTGTAATCGAGGAGGCTGCCCTCGTCCGCCCCGGTCAGATCGCGGGGCGCAGGGCGTCGAGGAACGGCCGGCGCTCGAGGCCGTAGAGCAGGCCGTCGGCGACCGCGGTGACGGTCGCCGTCCGCGGCACGTCGCGCAGCAGGGCGATCTCGCCGAACCCGTCGCCGGGACCCAGGAACCGCAGGAAGCTGCCGGCGACGGACACCTCGAAGCGGCCGTCGGCGATGAGGTAGAAGCGATCGCCCGCGGCCCCCTCGGCGATGACCACCCGGCCGTCGCGCACCGGGTCGGCCTCCAGCTCGCGCGCCAGGCCTTCGAGCACCGGTGCCGGCAGCGCCGAGAACAGCTCATGGCCGCGCAGCAGGCGCATGGCATCGGCCCCCGGCACCGCCCGGGCGACGGCGCGCAGCGTGGCCAGCGGCAGCAGGACGGCGGCGACGAGCACGGCGGCGACGCCGATCAGCGCCAGGCGGACCCCGCCGGCGGCCACCAGAACGGACACGAGCAGCGAGCCGGCGGCCAGCGCCGCCATCGTCACGCCCTCGAGCGCACCGAAGACCCGGGCCAGCACGGCGTGCGGTGTGACGCGGGCCAGCAGCGCCCGGCCGCCGGTGTCGACCAGCGCCTGGCAGATGCCGGCGACCGGCAGGAGCAGGAAGGCCGCCGGCACGGTGCGCAGGAGGCCGAGAGCCACAAAGGCCACGCCCCAGGCGACGGCCGCTGCGACAACCGGGCGGGAGAGGCTGCGGGCGCCCACCAGGCCGAGGGCCAGGATCCCGCCGACCGTCGCTCCCAGGCCGAAGGCGCCGTTGAGATAGCCGGCGGCCGGCGCACCGAGGCCCAGCGTGCTCACCGCCAGCACGACGACGAGCACGTCAAGCGCGCCGATGGCCAGGTGCTCGGCGGCGATCACCGCCACCAGGGCCCGCGGCGCGGGATCGTCGGCGGAGGATGCGCAGGCCGGCGAGGACGCCCTCGTCAAGCGGCGGCTCGTCCGCGTGCTCCGCGGCAGCGCCCGTCGGGCGCCCGGCCGTGCAGCCGGGCGACGAGCAGCAGTGATCCGGTGACCGCGGCGGCGAACACCGACGAAGACGACGCCCGGCCCGTCGAGGGCGATCAGCAGGCCCGCCAGCGCCGGCCCGCCGAGCGCGCTGGCGGCGTCCATCCAGCCCGAGACGGCGGTGGCAGCGGTCAGCTCGTCGGGACGGTCGACGAGCGAGGAGAGGGCGGATGCCTGGGCGGGCCGGGTCAGCGTCACCGCCGAGGCGGCCAGCACCGCCAGCGCGTAGACGGCGGCCGGCGGGGCGCCGAGGAGCATCGAGCAGACCGGTGGCGCCCATCGTCGCCGCCTGCAGCCCGTAGCCGAGGATCAGGGAGAAGGCTCCCCCGTGCCGGTCGGCGAGCGCCGCCGCCGGCGGCGCCACCACGGCCGCCGGCACCAGCTGCAGGACGGCGATCAGTCCGGCGGTCGTCGTCCCCCCGCGGGCGTAGGCGTAGACGAGGATCGCCGTCCACACGCCGTACTCGGCCAGCGAGAACCCGAAGAAGGCGAGCTCCACCCGCCGCAGCCGCCCGTTGCGCAGCACCCGCCCCAGCACCGCGACGCTCCGTCGCATCGGCCGCGATCCTATCCCCGCCGGGCCGCCGTGTGGGAGACGCGAGCGGCCGGGGCCGGCGCGCTGCGCTACAGCGGCTTCTCACCCCAGAAGGAGGCGACGGGATTGGCGTTGAAGTTCCCGATCTCGGCGTAGCCGGCCGAGACGTAGAGGGCCCGCGCTCCGGCCTGGCGCGGCCCGGTGTCCAGGCGGGCGATCGCGTATCCCAGGTCCCGGGCGGTGGCCTCGAGCTCGTGCAGGAGCGCCCGGGCGACCCCCCGGCCCCGGTAGGCAGGCGCCACGTACATGCGCTTGATCTCACAGGCATGGTCATCCAGGCGCTTCACGCCGCCCACGCACGCCGGCTGCTCGTCGATCCAGCCGACGAGCAGGGCGCCGTGCGGGGGACCGAGTTCGGCCGCGCCGGCGCGGGGCATGTCATCGGCGTCCATGTCCAGACCCTCGTAGACCTCGCGCATCTCGTCGCGCATCGCCTGCAGGAGGGTCGCTCCCGCGCCGGTGTCAAACGCGGCGGGGCGAAAGGTGATCGGTGGGGTCGCGGTCATCGCGCCGGTCAACGCTACTAAGCGCGACGGTAGGCTCGGGGCATGGCGCCCCCGCCCCCCGAGGTCTCCAAGCGGCTGCTCACCGCGTGGCGGGGCGAGATCCTCGCCGGAGCCGTCTACGGCCTCATCGCCCGCCGGCTGGCCGAGCGCGAGGCCGACATCCTGCGCCGCATGGCCGACGCCGAGTCCGGGCACCGCCGGCGCCTGGAGGAGCGCATGACCGAGCTGGGGATCACCATCCCGGACCCCAACGCCGTCACCGTGCCGCTGTGGCTGCGCCTGCAGGCGCGGATCGCGCCCGTCGATCGACTGCTGGCCGCGCGCGAGGCCGCCGAGGACGAGGAGGTCGACGACCTCTACAAGCGCTCGACCGGCGATGCCGAGACCGACCGGCTGCTGCGCGAGATCCGCAAGGAGGAGCGCTCCCACTCGATGGCGGTGGCCGAGATGCGCTCCGGCGGCACGTCGGATCCCGTGGCCGGCGAGCCATCGACGGCGGCGGCGGTCGCGGGGCCGGCCGCGCTGCGCGGCGGCAACGGCACCCCGGGCGCAGGTCCCGGACCCCAGGCGCGGCTGGACCGCATCCTCGGCCGCGAGAAGTGGCACTCGAGCGGCGCGAGCTGGATCTCGGGCGCCATCTATGGCGCCAACGACGGCCTGGCGGCGGTGTTCGGGATCGTGGCCGGCGTGTCGGGCGCGACCGGCGGCTCGGGAGCGGTGCTGACCGCCGGCCTGGCGGCCGCGGTGGCCTCGGCGCTGTCGATGGCCACCGGAGCGTTCCTCGCCGAGCGCTCCGAGAACGAGGTGGCGGCCGCCAACATCGAGCGTGAGCGCCAGGAGATCGCCGAGCACCCGGAGGAGGAGAAGGAGGAGCTGTCGCTCTTCTACCAGCTCAAGGGGATCGACGAGGCGACCGCCGACGAGCTCGCCGAGCAGATGTCGCGCCGCCCCGATGCGATGCTCCAGGCGCTGGCCACTGAGGAGTTCGGCGTCGCCGTGGGGGGCGGCAACGACCCCGGCCAGGCGGCCCTCGCCGCCGGCATCTCCACCGGCCTGGGCGCGATCGTCCCGGTGATCCCCTTCATGATCACCACCGGCACGGTGGCGATCGTCGCCGCGGCCGTCGTCTCCCTGATCGCCCATTTCCTCGTCGGCGCCGCCAAGTCGCTGGTCACCCTGCGCAGCTGGTGGTCGGCGGGTCTGGAGATGACCCTCGCCGGGGTGATCGTCGGTGGCGCCACCTACCTGGTCGGCCTGGCGCTGCCCACCTGAGCGCGCAGCCGTGCGCTCGGGGGGGTCAGCTGAGCAGGTCGGCACAGCTGCGCGCGCAGGGCGGCCAGGTCGGCCTCCAGGGCGCTGACCCGGGCCTCGAGCTGCGCCACGTCGGGCCCCGGGGGAGCCGGCGGAGCGGACTGAGGCGGCGGGGCGGACGGGGGCGACGGGGCGGCGGGCGGCGAAGGTGACGGCGGGGGGCGCCTCCTCGGGGAGCGTCCCGCCGCCCAGCAGGTGCAGGAAGCGGTCCTCCTTCTGGCCGGGCCGGCGCTCCAGCCGCGCCGCGTACCCCCGCTGACCGAGCTCTGAGAGGATCCGCTCGATGTCGGCCAGGGTGGCCACCGGCGCCAGTCGCTCCGCCCGCTGCTTGAGCTCGCCGGGCGTCTGCGGGCCGCGCAGCAGGAGCACGCGCGAGCACCGCCAGCTGCTCGCGGTCCAGGCCCAGGGCCTCCTCGGCGAGGTGGCGGTACTTGATGGCCCGTGACTGGTGGCCGCTGGCCAGCCGGGCGAGGCCGTACTTCGACAGCCGCTGAGCGGCCTCGCGGATCTCGCTCTCGTCGTAGTGGGTGACCGGGTCGCGGTTGGTCGACTGGTTGCAGGCCAGCCGCAGGGCGTTGAGCGACAGCGGGTACTGCTCGGGCGTCGTCCAGCGCTTCTCGATCAGGCAGCCGAGCACGCGCTGCTCCACCGCGGTGAGCTGGTCGAAATGCACGCGGCGAGAATAGACGCCGCCGGGCGGCGCCGCTCAGGCCAGCGAACGCTCGAGCACCCGCACGTCCCGTCCCGCCGGCAGCCTCCAGCGGCCGTCGTGCCACCCCACCCGGGCCCCGTCGGCCAGCCGCACGGCCGTCCGCCCGAGCCGGGGCAGCCCCCACAGCGTGGCCACCAGCGGGCGCTCGGTCTCGGGCACGTCACCCAGGCCGTCGGCCACGTGCCAGGCGGGATGGGAGACGATGATCGAGCCGGCCCGCACCCACACGGGGATCCGCTCCAGCGGGGCGTCGACGATCACCTCGCCGCCGCCGCGGACGTGGCGGCCAGACCAGGTCTCGATCCAGTCGCCGCGCGGCAGCGGCACCTCGCGCTGGCGCGCCCGGTCGTCGAGCACCGGCGCCACCCACAGCGCCGGCCCGAAGCCGTAGGCGTCGCCCACCGTCCAGCCGCGGGAATCGTCTGGGTCGATCAGGCACAGGGGGCGCATGATCGGCAGCCCGGTGCGCGACGCCGTCCGCGCCGCCGCCCGGATGTAGGGCACGAGCTGCTCATGGAGCAGGACGTAGCCGCGGTAGAGGTCCATCACCCGCTCGCCGTAGTGCCACGGCTCCTGGGGCATCCGCGAGTGGGCATGCATCAGCGGCGTGAAGCAGCCGACCTGCAGCCAGCGCACGAGCAGCTCCGGCGGGCAGCGCTGCACCAGCCGGTGGCCGAGGTAGCCGCCGATGTCGTGGGAGAAGTTCGAGATGCCGCTGGCGGCGGCGCTGAGGGCGGCCACCACGAGCACCCGCAGCGACCAGAAGTCAGACACCTGATCGCCGCCCCAGGTCAGCCCATAGGCGTTCTGGCCGCTCCAGCCGCTGCGGCCGAAGAGCACCCCCTGGCCCGGGTGGGCCTCGTCGAGCGCGCGCTGCAGGCAGCGCCGGTGCAGGCCGCCCAGGTCCCAGGCCGCCTGCGCGCCGGTGCGCCCGTCGGCCAGCCGCACCCGGTCGGGGATGTAGTACCCGTCGCCGTCGTCGGCCTTGATCCCCTCGACGCCGAGCTCGAGGATCCGCTTGGCCGACTCCCGCCACCACGCCTCGGCCTCGGGATTGGTGAAGTCGACCGGCGAGCCGGTGCCCATCCACCATTGCGAGACGAAGGGGCGCCCGTCGGAGGGCTCGCGCACGAAGTA
Source organism: uncultured Solirubrobacteraceae bacterium (assembly GCA_963800545.1). Classification (GTDB taxonomy): domain Bacteria; phylum Actinomycetota; class Thermoleophilia; order Solirubrobacterales; family Solirubrobacteraceae; genus Palsa-465. The sequence goes on along the minus strand of CAWDBJ010000012.1, from coordinate 11,590 downwards.
CCCGGCGGCGGCCGCGGGCGCGTAGTTGGGCGCCGGCGCCGCGTGGAGGCGCTCTGACTCGGCCTGGGGCGGCGATCTGCCCGCCGCGGGAGTCCAGGTTGACCCACGGCGTGACCCACACCACGGTGCGCACCCCGGCGGCCCGCATCGAGGAGATCATCCAGGCGGCGTCGGGGAACTGGTGGGGGTTGAACTCCCAGGTGTTGTACTGGGTGGCCCACGGCGAGTCGATGACGATCGCGTCCAGCGGGATGTGGTGACGGCGGAAGCCGAGGAAGTCGTCGAGCACGTCGTCCTGGTGCTCGTGGACGTCGCGGCTCTTCCAGAAGCCGTAGCCCCACTCGGGCAGCAGCCCGGGGAACCCCGACCACCGGCACAGCGCCCGCAGCCGCGCCGCCGGGGTGCGCCCGCAGGGCAGCTCCAGTCGCAGGGGGCCGGCGTGCGCGCGGGTGGAGACGGAGATGCGCTCTGAGGCAAGGTCAAAGCAGGTTCCGTTGCCGTGGCCCCGGCACCACACCCCGTAGCCCCGGCTGGAGAGCAGCCACGGCACGGGCGCGCAGTCCCCCTGCGGGATCCCGCCCTCCGCAAGCATCTCCGGCGGGCAGTCAGGACCGGTGTAGCGGCGGTCGGCGCCCAGCTGGATGTCGCGCCCCGCCTGGTCCAGGCGGGGGTGGTGGCGCAGCCCCAGGCCGATCAGCCGTTCGTCGGCGCGCCGCTCCCAGTCGAGCGCCAGCCGCAGCGGCCGCGGGTCGGCGACGAGCGTCAGCGACACCCGCTCCTCGCCGGTCAGCTCGATGGTCAGGCGGGCATCACGGCCGCCGTCCATGGCCAGCGCCAGCGTCAGCCCCCGCCGGCCGGCGCTCCAGACACCGTCGCGCTGAGGGCCCGCTGGACGGCCGCCCGGTCCTCCATCGCCAGCACCCCCTCGGTGAACTGCAGGAACTGGTCGCGGACCTGGCCGTCGACCACCCAGGCGCCGCCGGCCCGCAGCAGCGAGCGTCCGTTGCGGCGCACCGTGAAGGTGAAGGGCCGCAGGGCGATCTCCACCCCCAGCGGCCCGGATTGCAGCGTGAGGGCGTCCGCGCGATCGGTCTCGAGCATTCCGCCCATGGTTCTCGGCCGGGCGCCCGGTCATCCGGTCGTTCACAGAATCATCACGGAAGGTGAGCGCGTTCTTCACGAATCCCCTCGTTTGCAGGAAGATCCTTTACCGCATGAACGAGAACAGCCGATGCGACATGCATGTGCACTCGACAGCGTCGGAGCTGTCGAAGCTCGGGATCCAGCGGTCCCTGAGCCTGCCGGAGTGCGCCACTGAGCCGTGGGAGGTCTACGAGCTGGCCAAGCAGCAGGGGATGGATTTCGTGACCATCACAGATCACGACACCATCGCCGGCGCCGAGTCGATCAGCCATCTTCCCGACACCTTCATCTCCGAGGAGCTGACCGCCTCGTTCAAGGGCGAGCCCCAGGCGGTCCATGTCCTCTGCTACGGCATCACGCCCGCCGATCACGAGTGGCTCCAACGCCACAGCGACGATGTCGAGACCTGCGCGGCCTATCTGCAGGAGCACGAGATCACCGCCGCTCTCGCGCACCCCTTCTACGCCGTGCAGGCGCCGCTGACCGCCCGCCACCGCCGCCGCCTGGCCCAGCTGTTCCCGATCTGGGAGACCCGCAACGGGTCACGCGCCAAGGAGCTCAACCTGCCGGCGTTCGTGTACATCGAGACCCACGGGGGCACCGCCATCGGCGGTTCGGATGACCACGCGGGCATCGACGTCGGGCGCACCTTCACCCAGACGCCGCGGTCCGGCGGCCCCCGGGAGTTCCTGGACCACGTGCGGGCCGGCCGCGCCGAGGCCCACGGCGTCCAGGGCAGCGCCGCCAAGTGGGCGCACGCCGCCATGGCGCTGGCCATCCGCAGCCTCGGCGATCGCACTGATCTCGCCGCCGCGCCGGACCCGATGGCGGTGATGGCGATCGTCGAGCGGGTGATGGGCGAAGGTGACGTCCGTCATGGCTCGGTCAGTTCTGACCTCGGTCCCGCCGACGGCCGCGCCCTGCTGCGGGCGTGGCTTGAGGCGATGGACCTCCAGATCGACGAGGACGAGCTCCTGCTCCGCCTGCAGAGCGGGGAGCTCAGCCACCCCGACCTGCAGCGCCGGGCCCGCCGCCTGCACGAACGGAAGCTGGCGGGCGCCGTCTGCGGCCTGACCGAGGGGATCTCCGGCGGCGACCTGCAGCTCAGCCGCCACGGCGCCGAGCTGTTCGCCGCCTGCATTCCCGCGATCCCCTACGCCGCCGCCGGCGCCTTCCTGGGACGCGAGAAGTTCAAGCTGACCCGCTCCGACGGCGACCGGCCCCGGGTGGCCCTCGTGGCCGACGGCCTGGGAGCGATGCACGGCGTCACCCACACGATCCAGCAGATCCGCGACCGCGGCGTGCCCGGCTACGAGGTCGAGGTGATCGGCACCGACGCCGACGTCGACCGGCGGCTGAGCTCCGTGACGGATATCCCGGTGCCGTTTGACAAGGGGATGACGCTCGGCGTGCCCAGCCTGCCGGCGATCGTCGAGGCGCTCGCCGAGGGCCGCTACGACCTCGTCCACCTCTGCTCGCCCGGGCCGGCCGGCATCGGCGCGTGGCTGGTGGCCCGCGTGCTCGAGCTCCCGGTGATCGGCAGCTACCACACCGAGCTGGCCACCTACGCGGGGATGCGCTCCGGCGATGCCCAGCTGGAGGCGCTGGCCGCCGCCGCGCTGGCCGGGTTCTACGGCGGCTGCGACGGGGTGCTCTCCCCCAGCCCCGACAGCGACGCACGGCTGCTCCGGCTGGGGATCACCGCCGAGCGCATCGGCCGCTGGGAGCGCGGCGTGGACCTCACTCGCTTCCACCCGGATCGACGGGTCGAGGGCCTGCATCGCGGGGCGGTCAACGTGCTCTATGCCGGGCGGCTGACCCGGGAGAAGGGCATGGGGCTGCTGGCCGACGCCTTCGCGGCGGCCCATGAGCGTGACCCCCGCCTGCACCTGGTGCTGGCCGGCGGCGGTCCCGAGGAGCGGGCGCTGCGCGAGCGCCTCGGCGAGACGGCCACCTTCCTCGGATGGCTGGGGGGCGACGAGCTGGCCCGTGCCTACGCCAGCGCCGACGCGTTCCTGTTCGCCAGCCAGACGGACACCTTCGGTCAGGTGATCCTCGAGGCCCAGGCGAGCGGCCTTGCCGGTGGTGGCGGTGGACGCCGGCGGGCCCGGCCTCGCTGATCGCCTCCGGCGAGACCGGGCTGCTCACTGCGCCCTGAGCCCCAGGCGCTGGCCGCCGCCCTGCTCGCGGTGACCGGCACCCCCCTGCTGGCCCGCCGCCTGCGCCAGGCGGGGTTGGCCGCTGTTCAGGAGCGCACCTGGCCGGCGTCGCTCGGACAGCTGGCCGGCGGCTACCGGGCGGCTCTGGCGCGCACCGGCCGTCGTGGCCGGCGCGTCGCCTGACGTCAGACCGGGATCAGTAGGGGCTTGAGGCGAAGTTCGGGCCGAGCTGGTTGTTGGCCAGCTGAGCCTCGGTCTCGGCGCGGGCGGGCCAGAACACTCCACCGGGAGGTCCGCCGCCGCAGCCGCTCGAGTTTCCGGGCGGGTGGGTCCACATCCAGGCGTCGGCGAAGGCGTAGCCGGCGTCTGCGTGGTGTTGCGGGGACCGAGGCCGCGCTTGGGCGGGTTGCACAGGTCCTCGACACCGTTGCCGACCTTGACGTGGTTGTAGAGCGGTCCGCGTCCGTTGTCGGCGGTGTCGACGATGAAGTGCGAGCCGTGGGTGCGCTTGGCGATGGCGGTGGCCCAGCGGGCCTCGTCGACCGTCCAGGCCTCATGCGTGTCGTTGGTGAAGAAGCCGCGGATCTGGTCGACGCCGATGGCGTTGAGGACCTTGGCGGTGTAGGCCACGGAGTTGGAGTCCGAGTAGCCGCCCTCGACGTAGACGACGGTGTGGGGCAGCGCCTGCATGGCGTTGATCTCGTAGCGCAGGTCGGCCTCCCACTGGGGCAGCGAGCCCATCTTCTGCACGCCGCGCGTCGAACCGAGTCCATCGACCTCGAGCAGGACGACGGCCGGCCGGCGGTCGATGGCCTGCGCCATCGCGTCGACGCGGCCCGGAACAGCGGGGCGTAGGCCGCCATCTGGGCGGGGGTCGGCGAGCCGCCGAGGGTGGCGTGCAGGAAGTAGGTGTTGAAGATCGGGATCGAGCCCGGGTCGGCGGTCATGTTCTGGCAGATGATCTTCTGCGTCTGCTTGAAGATGCCGTCGGGCGTGCCGCCCCATGAGTAGCTGGAGATCCGCTGCGCCTCCGGCTGGCTGGCGATCTTGGACAGCAGGGCCACCTGGCGGGCCAGCGACGGGTTGGCGACGAGCTTGTCGTGCAGCGGGCCGAAGGCGAGCTGCTGGGAGAACGACGCCCAGGACTCGTCGACCGGCATCGTGGCGGGGTTGAGGCCGAGCAGCTGCGGCGATCGCGCTGGCGGCGGAGCCCTTGGCCGGACCGGGGGTGAAGAACCGGGCTCCGGTCAGCGGGTTGGCGCCGGGCGCCTGGGGGAGCTCGAGCGGGTTGGACGGATCGCGCTGGTCGGAGTAGGCTCGTCGCACTGCTGGGCGCCGTGGGCCTGGGGCACCTGGCTGCGGCCTGGGCGTGTCCGGCGAGGGTCGCAGCGGCGGTCACGAGCAGGGCGCACAGGCAGAGGAGCGTGTTGCGAAGAAGGTTTCGGAAGTGAAGGGGGGTGGCGGGCATGCCCCTCGGAGTCGGCGCCGCCTCACCCTCGCCCCGAACCCTCCGCGCATCTTTGGACAAACGACCCAGGACGCCTCTGGACGAATGACCGAGGCGGTCAGCCGAGCGTGCCCAGCACCAGCGGCACCACCCGCTCAGCGCCCGCCATGCGCAGCTGACCGCCGGCCATCGCCAGCGTCCAGCCCGAGCTGCGCCGGTCGTCGAGCAGCACGCCGCCTCCGGGCGGCGGGCGGCCGGACGACCCGGAAGGCGCCGCGGACGTTGGCCGCCTGGGAGACCGCGTTGGCCATCTCCCGCTGCGGCGGCCGCTCGTCGACGCGCTCCAGCAGCTCCACGTAGGCGCACCGCCAGCGCCGCGCCACCCGCTCGCCGAGGCGGGCGATCACCGCGCCCAGCCGGACGCTCGGCACCGACGTCAGCCACGCCGACCGCGACCCCGCCGCCGCGCACGATGTCCGCCAGAGCGCTCCACTACGTCGTCCTCGAACTCGCCCGCCGACAGCCCGCGCTCGACCGCCGGCCACCACCCGCCGTCGCCGAAGCGGGCCAGTGACCAGCCGGGGTCGATCCGCACCCCGTCGGGGATCTTGCGCATCGTCCCCTGGGCATCGGGCGCCATCTTCTTGACCTCGAGCTCGATCGGCCGCGAGCGCAGATGGCGCCCGGCCTGCTCGACGAGCGCCGGGTCGGCGCGGCTCGGCGAAGCGCGGCGCGGTGCACACCGCGCAGCGGCCGCAATCCGCGGGGGTCCGGATCGTCGAGCTCCTCCTGCAGCGCCCGCATCAGGCAGCGCCCGTCGGCTCCGAAGCGCGCCATCGCGGCCTGCTCGGCCCGCCGCAGCGCGGTGACGCGGGCATAGCGCTCCCCGTCGTAGGTCCAGTCGGGGTCCGGGCACGCCCAGCCAGCGCGAGCCGTCGCGCCGCACCGCCCCCTCGACGTCGAGGATCTTCAGCATCGCCTCCAGCCGACCCATGCCGAGGTTGACCACGGCCATCAGCTCGCGCGTCGTGCGCCCGGAAACGCCGGCCGACTCGAGGTCGCTGAGCACGGCGTCGACGCGCTCGCGCGCGGGAAACGACTGCTCGATGAAGAAGTCCTGGATCCGCCGGTCCTCGCCGCCGCGCAGCAGGACGACGTCGGCGTGCTCGACGCCGCGGCCGGCGCGCCCGACCTGCTGGTAGTAGGACACGACCGAGCCCGGCGCCTGGTAGTGCACGACGAACGTCAGGTCGGCCTTGTCGTAGCCCATCCCGAGCGCGCTGGTGGCCACCACCGCCTTGATCTCGTTGGCCAGCAGCCGCTCCTCGGTCCGCACCCGCTCCTCGCTCTGCTGGTCGCCGCTGTAGGCGACGGCGGGCACCCCGTTGGCCGACAGGAACGCCGCCACCTGGTCGGCGTCGCGCTTGGTGAGCGTGTAGACGATTCCCGAGCCTGGAAAGTCCGGGAGATGCTCGACCAGCCACGCCAGCCGCTCAGCGGGACGCGGCAACTCGACGACCTCCAGCCGCAGGCTCGTCCGGGCCAACGGGCCCGCGGTAGGTGCGCAACGGCTGGTCATCGCCCGCGGCCATCTGCTCGACCACGTCGGCGACGACGCGATCATTGGCGGTGGCAGTCGTCCCGAGCACCGCCACGCCGTCGCCGAGGCGCTCGAGCATGTCGCGCACCCGCCGGTAGTCGGGCCGGAAGTCGTGGCCCCAGTCCGAGATGCAGTGCGCCTCGTCGATGACCAGCAGCCCGACCGAGCTGGCGAACAGGGGCAGCATCTCGTCGCGAAAGCGGGGATTGTTGAGACGCTCGGGGCTGATCAGCAGCAGGTCGAGATCGTCGGCGGCCAGCCGCGCCGCCACCTCGTCCCACTCGTCGCGATTGGTCGAGTTGATCGTGTGGGCGCTCAGCCCCAGCCGCCGGGCGGCCGCCAGCTGGTTGCGCATCAGCGCCAGCAGCGGAGAGACGATCAGCGTCGGCCCGGGCCGGCGGTCGGCGCGCAGCAGCGCGGTGGCCACGAAATAGACGGCCGACTTCCCCCAGCCGGTGCGCTGCACGCACAGCACCCGCGCGCGATCGACGGCGACGTCGTGGATCGCCTCCAACTGCCCGTCGCGGAAATCGGCCGCGGGATCGGCGGTCAGCGTGCGCAGGTGACGCAGCGCCTCCGCGGCAAAGGTGGTGGTGCTCATATGGGTACTAGCCTGCCACGCCCTGCGGATCACCCCCGCTAGCGTCAAAAAGTCACAGAGATGAGCGACATCGGAGACCGCGTCGACGATCGCCGGACACGACGTCCTCGTGCGGCACCTGCTCGTGGACGGACAAGACGCTCGTGCAGGAGACCGACTGGTATCCGGAGCGGACGATGTCGGCGCGAGGAACGGCTGCGCTACTACGCCGCGCAGTTCCCGCTGACCGAGATCGACTCCACCTACTACGCGCCCCCGGCCGAGCAGCAGGCGGCATTGTGGGCGCAGCGGACCCCGGAGGGCTTTCGCTTCGACGTCAAGGCCTACTCGCTGCTCACCGGGCACCCGACCAAGGTCCAGAGCCTGTGGAAGGACCTGCGCGACGAGCTGCCCGAGGAGGTCACCGAGAAGCGCAACCTGTACGCCAAGCACCTCAGCCCCGAGGCGATGGACGAGGCGTGGCGCCGCTTCGAGGCCGCCCTGCGCCCGCTGCACGAGGCCGGCCGGCTGGGCGCCGTGCTCTTTCAGTACCCGCCGTGGTTTCGGACCCGCGCAGGGACAACCGCGCCGAGATCGAGGCGCTCCGCGACCGGTTGCCGGACTATCGCGTGTGCGTCGAGCTGCGCTCGCCCCGATGGCTGGCGCAGGAGCGCGACCGCGAGCGGACGCTGGGCCTGCTCGAGGATGCGGGAGCTGACCTTCGTGTGCGTCGACGCCCCGGAGGCCTCGGAGCTCCCGCGTCTGTTCGCGCTGACCACGCCCGACCTGTTCGTCGTGCGCTTCCACGGCCGCTCGGACAGCACGTGGAAGTGCGGCGCCCGCACGGCCGCCGAGCGCTTTCGCTACCTGTACTCCGAGGACGAGCTGCGCGAGCTCGCCGGGCCGATCGCGCAGACGGCCGCCGAGGCGCACGAGTCACACCTGCTGATGAACAACTGCTACCGCGACTACGGCGTCCGCAACGCCGCCGAGCTGCGCGACTTGCTGGGCTAGCGCGGCTCGAGGACGACCGAAGCGGGATCTCCCGGCCCGTGCGCTCCTGATAGCCCTCGTAGCCCGCGTACGTCTCCAGCGCCATCGGCCACAGCCGCTTGCGCTCGGCCTCTGAGGCCTGCGCGCGCGTGGACCGCGCGGCGCTCGGAGCCGATCTGCACCGTCGTGTCGGGATGGGCCATCAGGTTGTGAAACCACGCCGGGTTGCGCGGAGCGCCGCCCTTGGAGGCGACGAGCACGACGTCGACCCCGTCGGCCACGTAGGCGAGCGGGCTGACCCGCCGCTTGCCGCTGCGCGCCCCGGTGTGCTCGAGCAGCAGCATCGGCGGCGCCCCCGGGACGCGATGGCCGATCCGCCCGCCGGTCAGCCGATACACCCGGGTGTGGACGCCCACCAGCCGGTTGAGCACCGGCCACGCCTGGTCGCCCAGCGCCCTGAGATCCATGCCACGATCCTAACCGTGCGGCTGCGTCGCGGACTGTGATCCTCGCATCGTCCCGCCCGCCCGCGGCCTGGGAGCTGCCCGTCGACGTGTCGAGCACCTTCGGCAAGGCATCTGCCGCTCGCTGGACGGACGAACCCACTGCTCTACCTGCGCGGCCACAGCCCGCCCGCCCTGTGGGAGGCGACGATCGCCGGCGGCCGCCTCACTGACCGCCGGCGTGCTGCCGGATCCGCTCGTCCGCCGCCTACTGGAAGATCTCCGTGTGCAGTCGCCCCCGGGCAGGTGGATCTCGTGGGGCCGGGCGCCGTCGGTCTGCTCGTGGAAGTCGACGAAGAAGTCCTCGTCGAGCGCGTAGGTGCCGTCCGACGAGCGGCGCAGCATCGTCGATCCAGCCCTTGAACTCGGGATAGAACTGGTTGTCCCAGGTCGAGTAGAGCGAGTTGGAGACGTAGACGCGCTCGCCGTCGAGCGAGTTCTGCAGCATCTGGGGCGCGCCGGTGAACGGTCCGGCGGCCTTGGGGTGGCCGCCGTCGCGCCCGAGCAGTCCGCCCAGCCACACCTGGGAGCGCAGCTGCGGATTGCGCGGGTCCGAGACGTCGTAGTGGCGCAGGTCGCCGTGCAGCCAGTTGGAGAAGAACAGGTCCTTGTCGTCGAGCGACAGCACCTGGTCGGTGATCAGGCCGGGGACGCCGCCCTCCAGCGGCCATCCCTCGAGCGGCTCGTTGGGGACGTCGATGACCGTCTCGGCCTCCCACGAGCCGTTGTCCTTGAAGAACCGCTTGATGACGCTTGAGAGGGTGACGCCGACGAACCCCTGGTTGCTGTCGGGATTGTGCTGCCAGCGCAGCTCCAGCGGGATCCAGCCGTCGTCGCCGAGGTCAAGGGTCTGGACCTGCTTGCGCTGCTCCGAGGTCCCAGAAGTGCAGCTTGCGCCCGTACTTGCCGGCGGCCACGTCGGCGGGGTCAAAGCCGCCCTGGAAGGTGTTGGGGGCGCCCCATTCGCTGGAGACGAGCGTGTTCTGGCGCGGCTGGTACCAGAAGTCGTACATGAACTCCAGGTCCGCGGGCTTCTCTGCCTCCCAGCGGCCGGCGATCGAGAAGTCGCGCGCGTCGAGGATGGCGAAGCCGCCGGGGCTGTTGCCCTCGGCGTCGCCCAGCATCGAGATGGTGATGATGTCGCCGGGCATGCAGTGCACCGTGTGGGGAGCGCTGAGGCCCGAGCTTCTCCTTGATCTCCTCGCGCTCGATGACGTTCTTGATCGTCGGGTTGCGCGGATCGGAGATGTCGAGCATGTGGATCCGGCTGGAACGAAAGCCGGGGACGACCAGCGTGTCGCGGCTCAGCTGCGAGTGGCAGGCGCTCGAGCAGGCGTTGAAGCCGAAGTGGTGCAGTTCGTCGCCGACGTTGGGCATGTCCGTGCGGCCGACGACCTCGCCGTAGCTGTCCGAGGCGGGGTCGACGTCGACGACGGCGACGAAGTCGGGCTTGTCGATGCCGGTCCCCTCGTACAGCGCGGCGACGTAGATGACCTTCTCGGGATCTGTCTGCCGGGCGACCTCGGGGGACGCGTAACCCGGTCCGCTTGCTCGCTCATTGGGCTCTCTCCTCCTGGATCGGTGGCGTTAAGGCCACAGATCTTATGGGGATTTGCGGCGGCGCCGCCGACAGGATCGCCGGCACCCCCGGCGAACCCCGCACCCATGGGGACCAACCGCCTGGAGTCGTTCTCCGACGGCGTGATCGCGGTGGCGATCACCCTCCTGGTGCTGGGGATCTCGGTTCCGCGGGAGGGCTCGCAGCACCTGGCCCACGACCTCGGCCACCAGTGGCCCGAGTACGTCGCCTACGTGATCTCGTTCCTGACCATCGGGATCATCTGGATCAACCACCACGCGATGATCGGCCGCCTGCGCGAGGCCGACCACACGATCCTGATCCTCAACCTGCTGCTGCTGATGACGATCGGGATCCTGCCGTTCGCCACCGACCTGATCGCCAAGCATCGCCACGAGCACCTGGCGGCCGCCATCTACAGCGGCTGCTTCACGCTGATGGCGCTCGTCTTCTCGCTGCTCAACCGCCAGGTGCTGATCGTCCGCGGCCACCTGCTCGCCGAGCCCATGCCGCTCGACCAGCGCCGCCAGATCTTCCGCCGGGCCGCCACCGGGGTGGTGCCCTACGTGATCGCCACCGCCCTGGCCTTCGTCTCCACGTACGTGACGCTCGCCATCTGCGGGGCCGATCGCCCTCTACTACGCCACGCCGCTGGCCTCCGGCCGCTGACCCGGCGGGCCGTCACTGCTGGATCTGGAAGAAGATCAGCCCGCTGCGGTCGATCGAGCTCGGGCCCTGGGACTGGACGGTCGGGCCGACCCCGCCCTGCACGCCGAACGACAGCCAGTCGGCCGGCTGCCAGGCGAGCTGGGTGCCGGCCGCCAGCGACTCCTGGGTGGTGCCCCCGCTGACGTTCTGGCCGGCGGTCAGCTGCGCCCAGAAGCTGAGCTGCAGGTTGGCTGGCAGCGCGAACACGTAGGACTCCTGGCCCCCGAAGCTGACCGTGAACTGGCGGTGGTCAGGCTGTACTGCACCTGGGCGAAGATCTGGTGCTCCTCGCCGCTCTCGTCGTTCTGGTGGCGCTGCACGGTGTAGGCGGCCGACCACCTGGGTGACCCATTCGTGCAGGGCGTCGTTGGCCCCGTGGGGCGAGGTGTAGTAATGGCGGACGTCGCCCACGCCCCCCTGCACCTGCAGGTGCTCGGGGTCGTCCTTCTTGCGCGTCGCCGGGCCGCCGGCACCCACCGGCCCGAGGGCGCCGGTGCCCCGGCCCCGCCGCCCCCGTAGCCGAGCCCGACGCATCGAGGAGCTCGAGGTGTACGGGTTCTCACCGGACAGCCACACCTCCACCTCGGCTCCGTCGTCGCTGCCGCTCGACAGGCCGGTCTTGAAGCGGTTCTCGGAGAACTTGTGGGCCCGATCCACTGGATCAGGGCGTTGCGGATCGTCTCGGCCTGGCCGATGGCGTCCGCGCGCGGGTCGTCGCCGTCGCTCTTGGGCACGACGTCGATCTGCACGGTGGCGATGTCGCAGCCGGTGAAGGCGGTGACGACATCCCGCGTCAGCTTGTCGAGCGGCATCTTGCGGCCGGTTGTCCCGCCCCAGCTGGCGATCTGGCGCGCCGCATAGGAGCACGAGAGATCGGG